>JAJXZJ010000023.1 GCA_021780105.1 bacterium | reverse complement strand
GTTGGTGGTGGCGTTGGTGGTGGCGTTGGTGGTGGCGTTGGTGGTGGCGTTGGTGGTGGCGTTGGTGGTGGCGTTGGTGGTGGCGTTGGTGGTGGCGTTGGTGGTGGCGTTGGTGGTGGCGTTGGTGGTGGCGTTGGTGCCCGTCGCATTCGTGCTGGCGGCAGCCGTGGCGTGGTTGGTGCTCGCGGGTGAGTTGGTGCCCGCCGGTTGTTCGCCGGGCTTCTTCCCAGTTTCCTTGGGCAGGCGGGTGGTAACGCTGGCGATGGGCACGGTCAACACGTTCGTGCGGTAACGCGTTTCGATTTCCGCCGTCACCGACATGCCCGGCCGGAACGACTCCTTGTCGTTGACGTGGATCTTCACTTGAAATTTCGTGGCCTCCTGCGAGGAGCCGGTGGCCGCGGCGTTTTCCGCCGTGTTGGCAATCTCCGTCACCGTGCCGTTGAACTTGCGGTCCTTGAACGCGTCCACTTCCAGGCGCGCGGTCTGCCCCACCTTGATCAGGACAATGTCGTTTTCACCGACATCCACCTGCGCTTCCATTTCGTTGAGGTCCGCGATCGTCATGATGACCGTGCCGGCCATCATGGCGGTGCCGACAACGCGTTCGCCCAGACGCGAATTGAGCTGGCTGACGGTGCCGTCCAACGGGGAGAAGATGGTCGTCTTGCGCAAATCCTCATCTGCCCGGCGGAGGGCGGCCTCGGCCATCTCGACGTTGTGCGTGGCGCTTTCCAACTGGGCCTTGGCGACGTCGTAGCCCATTTGCGCCTGCTGGAAATCGGAGTCGGACACCAGGCCGGTCCGGTGCAGCGTCTCGTTGCGTTTGAAATCCGCCTCGCTCTTGAGCAGCGTGGCGGTCGCGCTGTCCTTCCCGGCGAGCGCGCCCTTGTAGCTGGCCTCGGCGGAATTGCGGGCTGCGATGTAATCCTCCGGCCGGATATGCACCAGCAGGTCGCCTTTCTTCACTTGCTGGCCTTCCTTGACCGGCAGTTCGATGATTTCGCCGCTGACCTCCGGGCTGATGTTCACTTTGAATACCGGCTGGATGCGCCCGTTCACGGGCACCAGTTCGGTGAGATTGCGCCGGATGACCTTCTCGACCTGCACGGTAATGACCGGCTCGCGCTTGCGGAAAAACGCCACCGCGCCCAAGCCGATCAATACCAGTACGATGACCGAGAATATGATGAACTTCTTCCGTCGCTTTGCTTTCGGAGTTGCCATGTCAGTTTCCTGTTAAGACACATCTGCCGTCGTTTTGTTTCACGGGATCTGGACCTGGGCCGCCTTCGATCCGGCGGACGCTGCACTTCACCGGTCGGTTTATGTGCCGGTGAGGAGCTTGATCAACCAGCCGATGCTGCTGATGAACGCAGTCCACAACACCCACAAACCGCCCAGCGCCGCCACGGCCTTGCCAAACGACACGCCGGCGAGCCGCGCCAGTCCCAGCGAGAGCACGGCCAGTTCCCAAAACGTCATCAGGTCCACCTTCGCCAGCAGCGTGTGAATGGGATTCGTGGCGTCGTATCCGCTGCCGAAGATCATGCCGGCATGAGGACCGGCGAATACATTGCCAAACACCATGATCATCAGTGTGCGCAAAACGGATTCCAGTATGGCGATCATGCCCACCAGGCCGGCCGCTTCCACGCCCTTTATGTAGTCGAAATGGCCCTTGAATAATTTGGCGCCCAGCAGCCAGACGATCAGCCCGAACCAGAACGGCGAGGCAAAGGCCATGAACGGCGGCGCCACCGCGGCGCCAATCGTCTGGCCGATCCGGCCGTATCGCTCCATCCCGGCACGCATGGCCTCCGCCTGGTCCTTGCTGATTTTTCCCTTTTCAACCTGCTTTTGCACCGCCTTCTCCTGGATGTCCGCGATTTGCTGCTTCGTGAAATCCTGCGACAGCACCAGCCATGAGCCAAGCCAGGCGACGACCATGAACAGCAACGCCGGCGCCAGCCAGTTTGCGTTGGACGGTGGACTGGCCTTCACCTCGTCGAACACGTCGCCGGGGGCGGCGATGACATTGAACAGCCGCCCCCAGAGCGAGGTCTTGGGAATTGCCGGTGAAGGCGGAAGGTCGCCGGAAACCGCAGGAGGCGTTTGGTTCATAACGAGTCGTGGTTGATATCGGCAGCCTGCCAGCATTCCAGCGGGGCGGCCGCCTTCCATGCACGAGCAGTCTGTGGCGGAGCTTATACTTCGTGGCGGTTGCCGTGGCAAACTGAATCGTCGTTGCCGTTGTCAGTGGTTGCCAGCGCCGGAGGCGTGTTCTCCGGACCGACCAGCACAACGAACTCGCCTTTCAGCGTGCGCGACCGGGCTTGCTGCCGCAGTTCCGCCGCGGTGCCGTGCAGAAATTCCTCGAATTTTTTGGTCAACTCGCGCGCCAGGACCACGCGCCGCGCGGGCATGATCGCCGCCAGCTCGTCGAGCAGGCGCTCCACGCGGAACGGCGACTCATACAACACCAGCGTGCCTCCGAAACGGGCAAGTTGCTCCAGTTTCTTCCGTCGCTGACCGGACTTGTGCGGCAGAAACCCGGCAAAATGGAACTCGTCCGTCGGCAGTCCGCTCGCGGTGAGCGCGGCCACCAGCGCGCACGCGCCGGGCACGGCTTCGACCCGCAGACCGGCGGCGACGACCGCGCGCACCACGCGCTCGCCCGGATCGCTGATGCCGGGGCTTCCCGCGTCGGTCGCCAGCGCGACCTTGTCGCCACGCCGCAGCCGTTCGAGAATCTCCTCGCTGCGCCGGGCCTCGTTGAATTTGAAATAGCTGAGCATCGGTTTGCCGATGCCGAAATGCGTGAGCAACTGCCCGGTGCGGCGGGTGTCCTCGGCGGCCACCACGTCGCATTCGCGCAACACGCGCAGCGCCCGGAGCGTGATGTCTTCCAGGTTGCCGATCGGCGTGGCCACCAGGTAGAGCGTGCCCGGCGTCAACGGCGGCAGCGTCGGTTCCATGCCGCGAGCAAACCACGAAACGCGCGCCGAAGAAACCGCAATCCGCTTACGCGGCACCGCGCTGGCGGTTTGCCTCGTAGAGAAACACCGCCGCCGCGGCGGCGACGTTGAGCGAGTCCACCGTCGGCGGCATCGGGACGGCGACGGCGTCATCGCAGACCGCCAGCACGGGCGGCGAAATCCCGTAGCCCTCGCTGCCGAAGACGATGCAGACGTCGCCAGTGAGGTTCGCCTGCGTCAGCGTCCGGCCGTCGGTGTGCGGATGCGCCGCCACGCAGCGGACCCCGGCGGCGCGCAATTCGTTGAGTGACGCGACGAGGCTGGAGGTTTCCACCACCGGCAGGTGAAATACGGAGCCCATCGAACTGCGCACCGCCCGACGCAAATACGGGTGGCTGCTGGTCTCGCCGACGAGCAGCGCCTGCACGCCGAAGGCAACGGCGTTCCGCACGAGCGCGCCGATGTTCTCGGCGCTTGACAGCGTGTCCACCGCCGCGAACAACCGCGGCGACGCGCTGGCCGCCAGCGCCTCGGTTACGCTGACAGCCGGTGGAATCCGGCCCACGGCCAGCAGACCTTGATACATCGAGAAACCGGTCAACGGCTCCAGCAACTTCTTTTCTGCCGTGAAAACCTGGATGGCGCTGGCGTGGGTCGCGATCAGCGGCCGCAGTTCGTGAAACCACTTTTCTGGCAGGAGCACGGAAACGACGTCCAGCCGGCTTTCCAGCAGGCGGCGGACGACCTTTTCGCCCTCGGCCACAAAGATGCGCTGGCGCCAGTGGTCCATCTGCATTCGCATCGTGCGATACGGCGCAAGTTCCGGCGGATCGAGCGAGGTGACGGCTTGGACGGAGGCAATGGCCACGACGAAGTTTTGGCGAAGGCGGGCGGCGGGTTCAAGAACTGGCGGCGTCCGTTTCGTGATGCCGCATCCGACGGAGCATCCACAGCAATGCCAAGCCGGCCAGGCTCGCGGCGGCGCCGGCAGCGACTTGTTCGCGCGCGTCGCGCTGCGCCCTGGCCACCGGTGGCGAAACCGCGGCGAGTTCGGGATCGGGCAACGCGCGGAAGCCTTGAACCGCGATGACCACGCCGGCCACGAACAGCACGCCAGCGGCCAGGCCGCGCAGCCGGTGTTTGGTTTGGTTCGCGAGCAAGGGCATGTCAGTCGTGGGCGGCAAATGTGCCGGCCGGCAGCGCAAGAAAATGTCGCCAGATCAAGGGCACGGAGCCGGCAAAATCTTGCGGTCTCTCCGCAAGCCAGGCGGTGATTCGCGCGGGCAAGAACCAGCCCCCGGTTTCAATTTCGTCCGGGTGCAGCGTGAACGGTCCCTCGGCGTCGGCGCGGTAAACCCAGACGAATTCCTCGCCGGTTTCCGGGCAGGCGGCGATCTTGAACAGCCGTCGGGGCATCTCGGCAAGTTTCACTCCCAGTTCTTCCTCCGTTTCGCGCATCACGGCCTCGTCGTAGCTTTCGCCGGGCGCGAGGTGGCCGGAGGCCGAGGAATCCCATACGCCAGGGAAATTGTCCTTCTTCATCGAGCGCTTCTGGAGAAACAACTCGCCGCGGCAGTTGAAAATCAGGACATGCACGGCGCGGTGTTTCAAACCGTGCCGGTGAACTTCGCAGCGGCGCTCGCGGCCGACAACCTCGTCACGGTCGTTGACGACATCAAAGAGTTCTTCGGTCATGGATTGGAAAAAGTGCGGATCAATCTGGTTAGTTGAACAAAATGCTCCAGCGAGACCGCCTCGGCGCGGACCTGCGGCGACAGTCCAATTTCGGTGAACGCCACCGCCAGCTTTGCTTCCGGCCATTCCTGCTTGAGCAGTTTGAACATCATTTTGCGGCGCTCGGAGAACGCCTTTTTCACCAGCCGCGTGAACACGCCGCGCTCCGCGTCGGACAGTAACTCCGCCGGCCGAAGGTCGAGCCGCACGCAGGCGGAGGCCACGTCCGGCGGCGGAAAGAAACAATCCGGCGTGATCTTGAACCAGCCGCGCGGTTCGTAGCGCAAGCGGACCAGCAGCGTCAACACGCCGTAATCCCCGCTGCCGGCTTCCGCCAGCAGCCGTTGCGCGGCTTCCATCTGCACGGTGAACACCAGCCGGCTCGGCGCGCCGCGGGCCAGGGCCAGTTCCACCAGCAGCGGCGAGGTGATGGAGTAGGGCAGGTTGGCGACCAGCTTCCAGCCGGTCCAATCGTGCGGCGTGGTGCGAAGATATTCGAGCGCGTCGGCCTGCACGAGGCACAGTTTTGAATTCGCGCCGAGCCGCTCGCGCAACACCTCGACCAGCCGGCGGTCTTTTTCGATCGCCAGCACCTCGCCGGCCTGGTCGAGCAACAATTCCGTCAGCGGACCGAGACCAGGGCCGACTTCGAGCACGCGGTCGTCGGGCCGCAATTCCGCCGCGGCGATGATGCGGCGGACCTGGTTGCCGTCGTGGAGAAAATTCTGGCCGAGCGACTTGGTCAACAAAATGTCGCGTTCGTTCAGGATTTGCCGGATTTCGGAAAGTGTCATGACACGTCCGGTTTGGCCAAAACCTCACGCAAGGCTGCCACGGCGCGGCGCAGTTGGGCCGCCGTGATCGTCAACGGCGGCGTGAAGCCGATCACGTTCGCGTCCGCGCCTTCCGGCAGAAAGATGAAACCGCGCCGGAGCAGCTCCTTGACTGCGGCCAACGCTTCGGCCGTGGCCGGCGAACCGTCCGTCCGGCGAAGCTCGACGCCGGCCATCAGTCCGACGCCGCGCGTGGAACAACGAAGCGCGGGTTGCGCAGCGTGAACTGTTACCAGTTTGTGCAGCAGAAATTCGCCGAGCCGCGCGCTGCGTTGGATCAACCGCAGCCGTTTGAGTTCGGCAATTTGCGCCAGCGCCATCGCGCAGCCCACCGGATGGCCGAGGAAGGTGCTCGTGTGCAGCGCCTCGCCTGCCGAGGCGGGCCACGCGGCGTCCATGAGGTCCGCGCGGCCGACGCAGGCGGACAGCGGGAAGCCGCCGGTCAACGCCTTGCCGAGGCAGATGAGGTCCGGCGCCGTTTGCGTATGCTCGCACGCAAACCATTTTCCCGTGCGGCCGAAGCCGGTGTAAATCTCGTCGGCGATCAGCAACGCGCCACGTTCGTCGCAGAGCCGGCGGAGCAGCGGTAGAAATCCGGCCGGCGGCACGCGGATGCCGCCGCGCGCCTGGATGGGTTCGACGAGCACGGCGCCGACGCGCTTGGCGGCCAGCAGGCGTCGGACGATCGTTTCCACGCGCGGCAGGCCGGCCTCGGTGAGCGGAAACGGCGCGAACTCCGCGAACTCACGGAGCTGGCGACGGAACGGCGAGCGGAAGAATTCACGATGCGTGGCGTTGAGCGCGCCGTAGCCGAGGCCGTGATACGCGCTGTCGAAGGCGATGACGCCAGGCCGGCCGGTGGCGAGCAGGGCGGTTTTCAACGCGGCTTCCACGGCCTCGAAACCGGAGTTGCCGAAGATGGTTTTGCCGCGGGTGGATTTGAAATTTGGAATTTGAAATTGGAAATTCAGCCGGTGCCAGCGCTCGAAGGTCAGCCGGCTGAGCTCGCGGGAAAGCTTGGCCTTGAGCGCGTGCGGATGCACGTCACCCATCGCGTGGAGCAACCGGGCCATTTGGCGTTGGCCGGCGCGAACGACGCGCGGGTTCGCATGACCGGCGGCAGCGACGCCGAAGGCGGCCGTGAGATCGAGATACCGGCGGCCGTCAGCGTCCCAAACGTGCGTGCCGCGGGCGCGTTCCCAGACGATGGGCCACGAGCCGTCCGGTCCCATGAACGTCACGTTCCGCGATTCGTAGGCGCGGAGCCGGGCGAGCGTTTGCCGGGTGTTCATGGCTGGCGGTCCGGCGCTATACGCCGCGCTGGTCCGGCGGCCAGATGTATTTGTGCATCTGCAACTGGAAGCGGACCGGCAGGGCATCGGCGAGGATGCGCTCGGCGAGTTGCTGGCGGGAAATCGGCGTCTGCCCCCGCGGGATGGATTTGAGCGACGGGTCGCGCTGGGCGGATTCCAACGGCATGGCCCAGGAAAAGAGCACCGGACAGACAGCGGCAAGCCGGTGTTGCGCGAGAACGTCTTTCGCCCACGCGTAATCCTCGGCCGTGGCGATGACGAATTTGACCTCGTCGGCCGCCCGGAGGTGCGGGAGATTTTCCCAGCGATTGCGTTCACTCTCACCGCTGGCCGGGCATTTCACATCCACGATGCGGCGGACGCGCGGATCGACGGATGCGATGTCGAGGGCGCCGCTGGTTTCCAGCAGGACGGTGAACCCGCCGTTGCACAGCTCGCGCAGCAGCGGCCGGGAGTTTGTCTGGAGCAACGGCTCGCCGCCGGTCAACTCGACCAGCGGCAGGACGGTTCCGGGTGCTGGCGGCGGAGATTTTTTGAACGGCCCGGCAAGCCGCCCAACTTCCGTGATAATCTCGCCGAGCGCCATTTTCCGGCCTTCGGTGAAGGCGTAGGCGGTGTCGCAATACGAGCAGCGGAGGTTGCAGGCAGTGAGGCGGACGAAGACGCACGGCAGGCCGGCAAAGGTGCTTTCACCTTGCAGGCTCAGGAAAATTTCGTTGACGACCAGCGCGCCCGACATCGCCGCACTTTAGCGTGGCCGCCGCCGGGGCCAAAGCGAAATGCGGCGCCGGCCGGCCATCACGGTTTGCGGACGCTGGAGCGTTCCTTGAGCCAGTCGTAATCGGTCGGCGGTTGCGCCGCAAAGCCGTTGGCGACGGCATCCTGCACCGGCGGGCGCGTGGTGCCGGTCGGGCCGGTGACCTGCCAGCGGTGCAGTTCCATGTGGCCGTCGGCAAACGAAAGGTTGGCCGCCCCGTTGTGGTAGGAGGCTGGGACGTTGCCCCACTGCGGCTGGTCCAGGCGGTTCATGAAGAAACCGTCGTTGATCGTGTCCGGATGCTCGTCCAGGAAGACGAAGATGCCGGCCGGGTTGGGGATGTCGCCCGATTTGAAGAATTGAACGTAGGCGGGATTGAACTTGTTCGTCAGCACGCCGGGGTCGCCGACCAGCGAGTTAAGCGACATGCTGCGCAGACGCGGACCGTTGGCGGCGACGGAGTGGTCCGCTGGGCATTTGTAGGTGGCGATCGCGTTGCCGACGTAGGACGCGAGCTTGCCGTCGGTGATCTGCACGGGGTTGGTGTTGCCTTCGCTGATGCCCCAGTCCTCGATGTTGTTCACCCAGCTCGCCTGCGTGGTGCGGGACTGGTCAATGCCGTAGTTGTTGACGAGGGCGTCGCTGTTGTCGCTGGCGTAAAGCTGCCAGCCGAGCGAGAGCTGGCGAAGGTTGTTCTGGCAGGCGATCGCCTGCGCGTGGGCCTTCGCGCGGGCCAGCGCCGGGAGAAGCAAGCCCGCGAGAATCGCGATGATCGCGATCACCACGAGCAGTTCAATCAGCGTAAAACCGCGGCGGGCGGCCGACGAGGAGGGTTGCGATTTCATGGGAGGTGAACCATCGCCTTGATGACACCGGTCTCCGGCTTCAGCCATTTGGGGAATTCGGCGATCAATTTGTCCAGGCTGGCTTCGTGGGTGATCCACGGTTTGGTGTCCACGCAGCCGTTTTCAATCTGCCGGATGATGCGCGTGAAGTCGGTGGGCAGCGAGTTGCGGCAGGGCAGGACGGTGACCTCGCGCCGGTGGAGCAACAGGCTGTCCAGCGCGACGGCGTCGGGTGAAATGCCGAGGAACACCAGCTTGCCGGTGGGCGCCACCGCCTTGAGCGCATGGGCCATGCTCTTGTGGTTGCCGGTGGCGTCAATGACCACGGCGACCAGCTCACCTTGGGTGATCTCCTCCAACGCGCGCAGGTTGGCCGCGATGCCGGTGGCCACGATGGTTTCCGTCACGCCCAGCATCCGGCGGCAGCGGGCGAGGCGCTGTTCGTCGAGGTCCAGGGCAATCACCCGCCCGCCGGCCAGTTGGGCCGACAGCATGGCCGAGAGACCGATGGGGCCGGCGCCGATGACGAGCACGAAGTCGCCCGGCTGCGGATTGGCGCGGGCCACGGCGTGCGCCCCGATGCCGAGGGTTTCCACGAGCGCAAGCTGGTCAAACGAGAGGCGGGCCGAGGGATGCAGCTTGCGCGCCGGGAGAATCAATTCCTGGCGCAGGCCGCCGTCGGTGTGAATCCCCAGGATTTGGAGACTCGCGCAACAGTTGCTGCCGCCGCGCCGGCAGGCGATGCACCCGCCGCAGTTCAAATACGGTTCCACGGCGCAGCGGTCGCCGGCGCGGACGTTCGCGACCCCCTCGCCGACGGCAATCACTTCAACGCCGAGTTCATGGCCGGGGATGCGCGGGTAGGAATAGAGCGGCATCCGTCCCAGATAACCGCTGTAATCCGTGCCGCAGATGCCGACGCAGCGGACGCGCACGCAGGCCTCGCCGGGACCGGGCGGCGGCGGCTCCGGGACATCCATCATCACAAACTCGCCCGGCTGTTGCAGCGAAATGGCCTTCATAGGAAAGACAGAGTGGCGCGGCGGGGCCGGATCGTCAACGCTGGCAACTTACGCCGACACCAGAATCATGTTGGCATACATGGTGGGATCGCCGGTGCGGATGAGGCCGGTTGCCGACGGGACGCGTTTCTTGAACTCGACGTGCGGCTCGAACGTGATCGGCACGCCACGGGCGGCGCGGGCGAAGGCGGACCGGGTTCGGGGGTCGTTGTGCGCTTCGAATTCCGCCGCCATGAAAATCTGGCCGCATTTCCAGTTCGCCAGGAGCGCGTCCACCACTTGCAGCACGGTGGGTGCGCCGCGAACCAGGGACAGGTCCACGGTTTCGATCATCGGCCAGAACGGAAAGGCAACGTCGGCGACGACGAGCGCGTTGGTGTGACGGACGCGGCTGACAAGCGAAAGGACGTGCGGATTGACGATTCCCTGAATGAGCATAAGCGAGTCGTTTCAGGCGAGCTTTTCCGCCGGCGGCAGCGGTGTCAAGCCGGCGCGCGGCGCGGTGTTCGCGCCAGACACGGCGACAAAAAAGGCCGCCCGGAGGCGGCCTGAAAACCGTAACGACTGGCTCTGGAAGCCGGGCGGCGTTTACTTCGCCGGCGCCGGGGCGTTGGTCCTTTCCTGCGCCTTGAGCTTCTCCAGATCGGAGGCCTTGATCACCTCGATCTTGGCGCCTTTTTGGATTTCCTCCTTGGAAGGCACCTTGATGATGTCGCTGGTGACCGGCTGGCCGGCATGGTTGGCCGTGGGTGCCGGCGGCATCGGCGGCGGCTCCTTCACAGACAGCAGTTCCACGTCAAAAATCAGCGTTGCGTCAGGCCCGATGGCGCCACCCGCGCCGCGTTCGCCGTAACCGAGTTCCGGGGGGATGAAGAGTTCCCAGTGCGCGCCGGGCTTCATCATGGTGAGCGCTTCCGACCAGCCGCGAATCACGCGATTAGCGGCGAAGGTGGCCGGCTTGCCGCGTTTGTAGGAGCTGTCGAATTCCGTGCCGTCCACCAGCGAGCCGCGGTAGTTGACGGTCACGGTGTCATTCGGCTTGGGCGGTTCGCCGCTGCCTTCGGCGATGATCTTGTATTGCAGTTCGGCGGTCTTGTTGCTGGACAGGTTGATCGTGAGGGTCTTGACGCCCTCCTTGGTCTTGTTGGCGGCGAGGAACGCCTCGCCTTCCGTCTTGTTTCGCACGTCCAGTTCCTTGCGGGCCTCGATCTGAAGCGAGCGCAGGGTTTGCATCATCTGCTCGTCCGTCAGCAATGTGTTGGTGGTGGTCTGGCCGTCCCGCAGGCCGCGCACGAGCACGTCGGTGTTCAACTCGTCGGACCTCACGCCGATTCGCCGCAACGCCTTGCCCATGTTCATGCCAAGGGCATAGCTGTTGGTGTCCGTGGTGCTTTTCAACTCCGTGGAATCCGCCGCCAGCAGTGTGCCGCTGGTGGCAGTCAGCAAGGCAATCAAACCGAATTGCAATTTCATAATCTTCATTTTAACGGCGGCGACTTTGCCCGGAAAGCCGCGGCGGTTTCAATGGAATTCTGCTTGCCGTAGCGTTCTTCAGCGTTTGGGCGGACCCTGCCGGAACGGCAGCCGCAAGGTGGCGCGGAGCCGCTCGACGAATTTGGGGGCCGGCTGAGGCGCGGGCGCCGTCTGGATTGGCTGGCACGGGCCGCTGCAGACCGGGCAGAAGACGCGGGTCGTCCGGCCGCCTTCAATCCGCAGTTGGTGCAGGCACTCGGCGCAAAACGTCCGGCCGCACTGGAGGCAACGGGTCGTTGCCGTGACGCCCTCGTGGTTGAAGCAGGCGGGCGTGCCGTCGGGAAGAAACTGCGGCCGTGGCGTCTCCGGCGCGGTCAATGCGGGGATGGCAATGACCACCGGCGGCATTTCCAATCGCAGTTCCACGCTGCCCACGGTGATGACCTGCCCGTCCGCCAGATCGGTTTCCATTGCCGGCTGGCCGTTGACCAGTGTGCCGTTGGTGGATCCCAGGTCACGCAGGCGGGCCGTGGTTTCGGTGAGCACAATCTCGCAGTGGCGACCGGAAACGCTGGGATCGGCCAGGACGACATCGTTGATTCCGGCGCGGCCCAGCGAATTGGAGCCGGGCCGGAGTGGCATTTCGTTGCCCGCGTCGGTGCCAGTGAGAATCACAAGCCTGGTCATAGCTGGTTTGAATCGCGCTGAACGGCGTTACTAATATCGTTGCGGCGGCGGCGCGTCCATCGGAATCTTCGCGATGCCAGGCGTGTTGGCGGCTGAAAGTTGCCGGGTCGCATGTGTTTACACTCGACGCCTTCCGCCGGACGGTTCAAGACTACCGGCGTCGCATGAGTCACGAGATCAATCCGCCGCCGCCGCCCGGGAAGCCGGCGCGGCCGGTTGCGTTGGGACGCAGCGTGTTTGCCACGGAGTTGCAGGTGAGACCGGACGACATTGACATGAACCAGCATGTCCACGGCAGCCGGTATTTCGATTACGTCCTGGCCGCCCGCTACGACCAGATGGCGCGGTGCTACGGCATGGCGATGGAGGAGTTCGTGAAGCTCGGCTTCGCGTGGGTGATCCGCACGGCGCACGTGGATTTCAAACGTCCGTTGCGGCTGGGCGAGCGGTTTGTCGTGCGCACCTGGGTCGGGGAGATTTTCGCCGACGGCGTGCGGGTGGAATTTCAAATCCTCAAACTGCCGGCGAACAAGCTGGTCAGCGACGGGTGGTTCGATTACGCGCTGATCCGCGCGACCACCGGCCGCAGCGTGGCGATTCCGGACTGGATCGTGGCGCGATACGCGATTTAGCCGTTCCTGGCATTCGGCGGATTTCGAGAATTCGCGCTGGCAATCGGTCGGCACGGAGGTCATTCTGACGGCCCGAAACATGAGTCTTCCGCCGGCCCGTGACGCGGCGAGCGGAGTCTTTCCGACGGGATGGAACCAGTGGATTGCAAATCTCCGGCGGAGGGCCAGACAGTTGCGACACAATCGCTAAGCGCGGGACAGTCCTGAATGAATCGCAGAAGCAAACCGTCCATTTTCAGCGTGATGGAAACCTCATCCGCAGGGCGCTGCCTCGGCCTGCTCGCGTGGTTGATCGGGGCGCTGGCCCTCACCTCCTGCCAGCGGGTTCCGGAAGATTCTCCGCCCCCGCCCAAACCGGCCAAAACGGTGGCGGCCAAACCCGCCGTTGCGCCACCGCCGCAAAGCCCCAAGCAGGCCGCCAACACGCCGCCGCCCCAGCCCGCGCCCGCCACCGAGAAGCCGAAAGAGCCGCCCAAGATCACCTACAGCGCCACGCACGACGACGAGATCAAACAGATTTTCACGCTGGCCGACGAGCGCCGTTGGGAGGAGGCGGAGGCGCAGGCCAGCGGTCTGGTGGCCCGCGACCCGCAAAGTCCGGCCGCTCAAAGACTGTGGCAATGGATCAAGGAACAGCGGGAACGACAACGAGAACAGGCGGTGGAGGACAAGATTCGCGCCATTGACGCGGAAAACTCCGTCTTCAATCCGACCCTCAAGGATCTGCTGACGGAGAAAAAGGATCGCGGTCTGCCGCCCCGCAAGGACGTTCGGGATGTCATTCAGAAGATTCAATCCACGCCTTACATCCCGGCCAGCTACGGAAAAACCAACTATATCGAGGGACGCCTGTTTGACTTCGAGTCGCGCCAGGGCCGCATGGCCAAGATACTGGACAAGGAAGTCACCATCAAACTGGAGAACGCCACGCTGGAGTCCATCATTTTCAACCTGGGCGAAACCGAGGGCATCAATTTCGTCGCGGACAAATCCCTGCCGGCCTTCCAGCAGAAGCTCAGCGTCAATCTGGGGCATGTGAAACTGGGCGATTTCTTGAAATACGTTGCCCGCAACATGGACCTGCAATTCCAGGTCGGCGACGACCTGATCTGGATCGTGGACGCCAAGAACAAGGAGAAGGTGCTCGAAGAAACGCGCTTCTACCGGCTGCGCAAGGGCTTCATTCTGCCGGCGGAATTCGGCCCGCCGGAAGTTGTCCGCACGGACACGACGCAGGGCCAGATTCACACGGTGACCGAGACGCAGAAAATGGCCAAGTTCGTGAACGACCTGGCCCCCACCATGCCCGCCATCGAAACCGCGATCACCAACTTCTTCCAGGGGCGGTATCAAATTGACCGGGAGCATAACGTCATCGTGGCCCGCGGCACGCCGGAGCAGTTGGAAATCATGGAGAAAATCATCCAGGCCTTTGACCAGCCTTTGCAGCAGGTGCTCATCGAGGCCCGCTTCGTGACGGTCAGCCAGGCCGCTTTTTTGCAGTTGGGCATGAACTGGGGCACGGGCACCCCGGCGACCCCCTCGCAGACGCCGGTTGACCAGACCGGACTGGCGCCCACCGGCGTGGCGCCAGGATTTGGCTGGACGTGGACGAACGTCTTTGGGGTCCCGAATTTGAACGCCACGCTCACGGCGCTCAGCCAAAGCGGCGAAAGCCAGACCCTCAGCGCGCCGCGCCTGGTCGTCATCAACAACCTTCCCGCGACCATCAGCGATGGCCAGGTGCAGTATTATTACGAACAGTACACGGTGCAGTCCCAGATTCTCCAATACGCTTCCTCCTCGACGTTGGTTCCGAGCGGCAAGCCCACCCAGATCACCGCGGGCTCGGCCCTCGGCGTGCTGGCCAGCATTGGCGGCGACGGCAAAACCATCACGCTGGCGCTGAATCCCCGGGTCAACTCCGCGGTCACCATGGTGCCTTTTGCCACCATCACCGACCACGATGTCAACGGCAATGTCTCGAGCACCTTCGACATCAAGCTGCCCACTTACCGCACGGACGAGTTGGCCACGCGCGTCTCCGTCCGCTCGGGTGACACGGTGGTCATGGGTGGCGTCCTGGAACGGACACAGGTCAAATACATCGAATCGGTGCCCGTGCTGGGCAGCCTGCCGATCATCGGCGGTTTTTTCCGTCGCCGTACCGAGCTGGACAACCCCCGCTATCTGCTCATTTTCGTGACCGCAACCATCCTCTCGGAAAATGGCGAATTCGTCGTGCCCCGCGTGGGCGAGTCCGGCCAGGACGAGAATTCCGGCCGGGACACGAGCAACAGTGTCTTTGACCGGTGAAGGTCGCGTGAATCCATGCCGAGCTTTCCCGAATCCTGGCTTCATCGCTGGTTGCCTTTGTTCGGCCGGCGGCTGGCCGTGCTCGACGCGGGCCGGCAGACGCTGAAAATCCTGGTTGCCGAGGCCAGTTTCCAGCGCGTCCGCGTGCGGCACCGCCAGACGGTGCCGCTGCCGGCGCCGGGTCACGGCGCGACAGAGGCCCTGCGCGAGCTGCTGCACGCCGCGTTGCCGGAATTGCACGGGGTTCCGCTGGTGGTGCTCCTGCCGCAGCACCGGGCGATCACCCAGATTGTGGATTTGCCCCGCGCCCGTCCCGCGGACGTGCCCGTGGCCATCGAAGCCGAGGCCACGCGACTCAGCGGCCTCAGCGACGCCGCGATGCGCCGCGCCTATGTGCGGCTGAAGCCGGCCGCCGAATACCGCAACCCCCACTGGCTCACGTTGTGCAAAGCGGATGAGGTGGAGGCGCTGATCGAGCGTTACGGCCACGCCTTCGCCACGGAAGAGGAGGCCAAATCGTTGCCGCCGATCACGGACGTGGTCACCTCGGCGCAGGCGCTTCTAGCCGCCGGCACCGTGATCCATCCGGCGCCGGCGAATGCCGTGTTCGTCGAGCTGGGCGCCAACGGCACGACCATCGCCATCCGCGCCGCCGGCCAGGCCATGTTCGCCACCAGCCTGCCGCGCGGGAGCGGCGAGTTCACGGCCACGCTGGCCAAATCCGCCGGGCTGGACAAGGAAGCCGCCGAGGCCCTGAAACGCTCGACCGACCTGCTTGCCGGTGAGCGCACCGACCCGGACCTGATGAAAGCCGTCGAGCGTTGGTTTGGCGACGTGAGACTCGTCCTGTCGGAATGGCTGGAGGACCATCCAATGCTGGGCCTGTCGCTTGCCAGCCTGCCGGTTTACTTGACGGGTGGCGGCGCGCAGCAGCCGGGGTTGGTGACGGTGCTGAACCGGTTGGGCAACCTGCATTTCATCCCGTGGCCGCCGCCGTCCGGCGCGCCGGCGGAGGATGGCGACCAGGAATTTGTCGTGGCCTACGGCGCGGCGTTGCTGGGCTTGGGCGCGGTGCCGCTGCGCGTGTCCTTGCTGCCGCCGGATTTGACGAAAGCACGGCAGCGGCGGCGGGTGTGGGAAGGCGTTCAGGCCGGCGTGCTGGCCCTGCTGCTGGCCGCGGGCGGGTTGCTGGCCTGGGGAACCTGGCAGCAGTCGCGCCTGCTCGCGGCCAAGGAGCTGGCGCTGCGCCGGACCCACAACGCGCTGGCGCTGGCGTCGGAAATGGACGGCCTTTACCGGCATCTCAACCTGAACTATGAGCAAATCCGGCCCGTGTTGATCCGGCAGCGGCAGACGGCGGAGGCGCTGACCGCGGCGGCGGCGGTGGAGCGCGCGCGAACGAACGATGATTTCTGGTTCGTCAGTTTTGCGGATGCCGTCAGTTATGCCGCGGGCACAACGCAGCCCGAACCGGCGACGAACCGCCCCGTGGTGCCGCTGACCACGTCCACGTCCTCGGTCTCCCTCCTTGCGCCGGCGCGGCACGAATTCATCACCGAACTCTGCATTCCGGCGGATGGCGAGGCCGCGCGGCGCATTCTCAGCCAGGTGGTGGCGGAGCTTCAGCAAACCAGCTTGTTCAGCCGCGTGGATGTGCTCCCGCCCGAACGCAAACGCAACCTCGTGGATCCGCGCGTCGTGCTGTCCAACCATGTCTTTGCGGTTTCCCTGCAGGTGACCGGCGAGGATTTGCCGCCGCCGATCGGGCTTTCATCGCGGTTGTCGGCATTGCGCGACAGCCGGCGTTCCGGGCCGATGGCGCGGCCGCAGCCGGACACCGGCGCCACCCTGCCTGAAAGGATTGACGAAGCCCCATGAGCGCCGCCCGCAAACATGTGTGGATGCCGTCCGCCAGCCTCGTGGCGGTGTTGTTGCTGGGCGTCTATTACCTGACGGTCTTCCAACCGCTGGCCCGGCGGGCCCGCCTGGCTGACAAGCCGGTGGTGGCGGAGTGGGACCGTTTCGTGTCCTCCAACCGCACCAGCCTGGCGTGCGCCGGCGTGCCGGTGGATGACTACGCAAACCGGCTGCAACAGTTGCACCTCGCGGCGACGAATCTCGCGACGGCCGAGCAGCTCGTGCGCCGCCGCATCCAGCTTCCGCCGCCGGTGAAGGCCGCGATGAGCGGGGCGTTTTACTTGATTGATTTGCAGAACGAGCGGCAGCGGTTGACGGAGCAGATGTTGAGTCTGGCCAAGCAACGCGGCGTGGCGGTGGAGGCCGCCGCCCCCAGAGGGCTGGCCGTGGACGCCGACTACTCGGTGGACATGCCCAATCCGGCGCTGCTCTGGGCCCGGTTGCACTTTTCCAACCAGCTTTTGCTGACGGCGATCGAATGCAAGGTGACCGGCCTGCGGGCGTTGACCCAGCTTCCGGACCTGAACTACCGGTCGGCCGTGGACGGCACGCCGTTCCTGGAAGAGCTGCCCATGCGGCTGGAGCTCTCCGGCCCCACCGAGGCGGTGAACCGTTTCCTCACCGCGCTGCCGCTGCCGGTGCCGGCGCTCGGCACGGTTGGACTCGGCGCGACGTTGACGAACAAGCCGGTGTTCTTCCTCCATCAAGTGCTCATCCGCAAATTCGCGCCGGACCATCCGAACGATGTGCTGGTGGAGGCCAACGTCAGCGGCTTCGTGCCGGTGAGCGAAACCGGTGCCGGCGCGCCCGGACCAACGGAGAGCGGCTTATGATGCGCTCGTTGTGGGAACGCAGTCTCTGGGTTTCGGCGCTGCTGCTGGCGAGCTTGGCGGTGACGCTGCTGGCCACCTGGTCCCGGCTCGGGGGCCGGCAGCCGGATTTGAAATCCCTGCCGCGCGGCGTCGAGCCGCAGCATGAGTGGTTTGCCGAGATGAAGGTCGGCCCGTGGTTTTCGACGAACACATTGCGGCAGTTGGTGGCCACCACCAACCCGATCAACCCCTTTTTCACGCGCTACTTCCTGCCGCCGCCGCCGCCGCCCACCAAACGGGTGGAGCTGCTTTACCAGGGCTGCTTCGAATCCTCCGACGGCATCCGCAAGGCCTATGTGCGCCTCGGCGATCAGTTGCTGGTGCTCACCAACGGCGCCAAGGTGGTGGCCGACCACCTGGTCCAGGACATCGGCCTGGATGTCCTGTCCTTGACCAACGCCGCCAAAGTGACGAACTTGCTGCCGTTCAACCTGCAAACCAACCTCGAAGTGCCCGCGAATTGACCATGGACGCCGAGCCGTCAAAACGTGAAGTGGCCGACCTGCTGCTCGAACAAGGCCGTCTGACGGAAATCCAGGCCGAAACCGTGCGGCGCCTCCAGGAAAAACAACGGCGCGCGCAGCACACGATCATCGTGGAACAGAACATCGCCTCGGAGGAGGACACGTTCCGCGCGCTGGCGTCGCTCCACGGGATGGAATTCGTGGACCTGGCCCACTTTGCGTTTCCGCCGGGAATGCTCGAGGAAGTGCCGGTCAACGTGATGCTGAACCACCGCGTGATTCCCGCCGCCGTGGAAGGCGAGCTGCTGACGCTGGCTTTCTGCGAACCGCCGCGGCAGGTGGAACTCGGCAACCTGCGGCTGCTCCTGAACCGGCAGTTCAAATCCGTGCTGGCCACGCCGAGCAGCATCCGCGCGGTCATCAAGGACCATTTCGGCCTGGGCGCGGAGACGATCCAGCATCTGCGCGAGGACCGCGCCCTGGCGGACGCCACGCACGACCTCGTGTTTGACGTGCCGACGCAGGAGGGCGGCGACTCGGCGGTGGAGGCGACGATCGGCCGGTTCGTGGAGCAGGTTTTGTTTGAAGCCCTGCGGCTGGAGGCCACGGACATTCATATCGAGCCGTATTTCTCGAACATTCAACTCCGCTACCGGATTGACGGCATGATGCAGGCCGTGCCGGCGCCGGCAGGCCTGCGCGAAATCTACGCGGCGCTGGTGTCGCGCCTGAAAATCATGGCCGGGCTGAACATCGCCGAGAAGCGCCTGCCGCACGACGGCCGTATCACCACCAAGGCCGGCGCGAACGATTACGATCTGCGCCTGTCTGTCATTCCCACCCGCCACGGCGAGGCGATCTGCCTGCGCATCCTCGGCCGGCAGAGCCTTTCGCTCGACCTGGCGGACCTCGGCCTGGAGCCGCGCCAGGCTGGCCTGATCCAGCAGCTCACGCAACTGCCGCAGGGCCTGGTGCTGATGACCGGTCCCACCGGCAGCGGCAAGACCACCACCCTTTACGCCGCGCTCCACCAGGCCAACGACGGCCGGCGCAAGATCATCACGATCGAGGATCCCGTCGAATACCAGCTCGAGGGCATCCTCCAGATCCAGACGCGCGAGGAAGTGGGGCTGACATTTGCCAGCGGGCTGCGCTCGGTGCTCCGGCATGATCCCGACGTGGTGCTCATCGGCGAAATCCGCGACGCACAGACCGCGGAAATCGCCGTGCGCGCGGCGCAAACCGGCCACCTCGTGTTTTCCACCCTGCACACGAACGACAGCATCAGCGCCCTGACGCGCCTGCTCGACATGCAGATAGACGCCTTCCTGCTCGGCTCCTCGCTGGTGTGCAGCATCGCGCAGCGGCTGGCCCAGCGCGTGTGCCGGCACTGCCTCGAACCTGCACCGCACATCCCGGATCCCGTGCGCGAGGAGATGGCCGGCGCGCTGCGGATCAAGCCGGTTGACGTCAAGGCGTTTCAGGGCCGCGGCTGCGTCGAGTGCAACCAGAAGGGCAATCGCGGCCGGGTGGCGATTTACGAGTTTTTTATCATGAGCGACGAGATCGCTGACATGCTCGGTGCGGACGTCAAGACCGTCGGGCTTCGCGCGGCAGCCCAGCGCCAGGGCTGGCGTTCCCTGCGCGATGAAGGCTGGAGCAAGGTGCAACAAGGACTGGTTTCCATCGCGGAAATGCAGCGGCTCACCCGCCGGCTGAATCCCGACTTCTCCGCACCGGTCTGACAGTAACGAATCGCGTTTGTGCCGCCGGCGCCAGTTGCGCCGACCGTGCCGGCCGCTAAATTGACCGCGAGTGCCAACGCCCCGGTTCGAACGGCCCTTGAGTTCGCGCAGCAAGCGGACGGTGGCGGGCGCCTGCTGCCGCATCGGCCGCCGTCCGCAGGAAGACCCGGGGCCACAAACACGGCTGCAATGATATGATCTTCGGGCTACGTGGTTACCTTCCCCAGGACCGCCTCGCCAGCTTGACGGGCGGCGGCGGATCGTTGCCGGACCGGACGTGTGGCGCCGCGTTGTTTGCGGACATCTCCGGCTTCACGCCGCTGGCGGAGGCGTTGACCCGCTCACTCGGCGCGCGGCGCGGCCCGGAGGAACTGACCCGCCAACTGAATCTCGTTTACGATGTCGTCATCGCCGAGGTTCAACGCTTTGGCGGCAGCGTCATCGGTTTCAGTGGCGATGCCATCACCTGCTGGTTCGACGGCGACGACGGACGCCACGCCACCGCGAGCGCGCTGGCGATGCAACTGGCCATGCAGCCATTTGCGTCCGTTCCCTTGCCGGGCGGCCAGGCCGCCACGCTCGCCATGAAAGTGGGTGTCGCTGCCGGCGCGGTGCGGCGCTTTGTGGCGGGCGACCCCGCGGTGCAACTTCTCGATGTGATGGCCGGCGAGACGCTCGTCCGGATGACCACGGCGCAAGGGCTGGCGCGTCAGCACGAAGTGGTGCTGGATCCGGTGGCGGCCGCGGCCCTGGCGGAACTTCTGGTCGTGAGCGACTGGCGGGCCGAGGCCGGTGCCACCTTTGCCGTGGCGGCGCGGCTTGACCAGCTCGTGCCGCTGATCGCGCCCGCCCCCGAGCGCGAGGGCGGCGTTGCAGCGGACCGTCTGCGGCCGTGGGTTCTCCCGCCCGTGTATCAACGCCTCGTGGCACAGCAGGGCGAATTCCTCACCGAGTTGCGCCCGGCGGTGGTGTTTTTCATTCGTTTCACGGGGATTGATTACGACGGCGACGAAGCCGCCGGCGCCAAACTGGACGCCTACATCCGTTGGACGCAACGGCGGTTGGCCGACTACGACGGCTACTTGCTGGGACTGACCATCGGTGACAAAGGCAGTTACCTTTACGGTGCCTTCGGTGTGCCGATTGCGCACGAAGACAACACCCGTCGCGCGCTGCTGGCCCTGAACGAACTGCGCAACGTGCCAGCCGAACTGGCGTTCGTGCGCGACCTCCAGCTTGGCTTGAGCGCCGGCACGGTTTGCGCCGGCAGCTACGGCGGCGCCACGCGCCGGACTTACGGCATCATGGGCGACGAGGTCAACCTGGCTGCGCGGTTGATGCAGCATGCCGCGCCGGGCCAGCTCCTGGTCAGCGGCGCCGTGCGCCAACGCGCGCCGGCCGGTTTTGCCTGGCAGGAACTCCCGCCGGTTCATCTCAAAGGCAAATCCGGGCCGGTGCCGGTCTTCGCGCTGGTCGGCGCGGGCGAGGCCGCGGCCGGGCGGCTGCACGAACCGGCTTACGTCCTGCCGATGGTTGGGCGGACGGTGGAGCAGGCGTTGATCGAGGAGCAACTCACCGGCGCGCTCGCCGGCCAGGGCCGGGTGGTCCAACTCGTTGCCGAGGCGGGCACCGGCAAATCGCGCCTGGCCGCGGAAATCCTGCGCCGGGCACGGCAGCGCGGCGCGACGGTGTTGGTCGGGCAGTTTCAGTCTTACGGCACCAACACGAGCTACTTCGCGTGGCGGAGCGTCTGGCGCGCGTGGTTCCACCTGCAGGACGGCCAGTCCCTGCCGGTGCAGACGCATCTGCTGGAGGAGGCGCTGCGCGACATGGATCAAGAGGCCGTGGCGCGCGCGCCGTTGCTGGCGGCGGTGACCCAGGTGCCGCTGCCGGACAACGAATTGACCCGCGCCTTCGATCCGAAGTTGCGCAAGGCGTCACTCGAAGCGCTGTTGATGGACTGCCTGCGGCACCGCGCGCGGCGCGAACCGCTGTTCCTGCTGCTCGAAGATTTGCACTGGATGGACGCGCTTTCGCGCGAGCTGCTGGAGGCCGTGGCGCGGACGATCGCCAGCCTGCCCGTGTTCGTCCTGCTCACCACCCGTCCGCCGAATCCCACGGAACCGCGGCCCGACGCGCTGCCGGCGCTGCCGTATTTCACCGAGGTGCCGCTCGTGCGGCTGGGCGCGGACGAGGCGGCGCAACTGGTCGGCTTGAAACTGCGGCGGCTGTTCGGCGACGACGCGGTGGCGCCACCGGCGCTGGTGGCGCGGTTGGTGACGCGGGCCGAGGGCAATCCGTTTTACATCGAGGAGCTGTTGGACTACCTCGGTGAGCGCGGGCTGCGGCTGGACCAGCCGGCGACGTGGGAACAGGTCGAGCTGCCTTCCAGCCTGCACAGTTTGATCCTCACGCGCATTGACCAGCTCACGGAGAATCAGCAGGCCGCGCTGAAAGTGGCCAGCGTCATTGGCCGCGTTTTCCGTGCGGCGATGCTCTGGGGCGCGCATCCCGAACTGGGCGATCCCGGCCGGGTGCGCGGAGATCTGGACGCACTCCGGCGCCTCGAACTGACGGCGCTGGACGCCCCGGAACCGGAGCTGGTGTATCTCTTCAAACACGTCGTCACGCAGGAAGTCGCCTACGAAAGCCTGTCGTTCGCGACGCGCGCCCGGTTGCACGCGCAGATCGGCCGTTTCATTGAAACCACGTTCGCCGGTGAACTCGCGCAGCAGCTCGACCTGCTGGCGTTCCACTTTGGGCGCAGCAACGACACCGCCAAAGGCTGCGACTATCTGCGCCGGGCCGGCGAAGCGGCGCAGGCCCAATACGCCAATGCCGCGGCCATTGATTACTACCGGCAGTTGCTGCCGCGGCTCGGTGGCGGTGACAAGGTGGACGTTTTGCTGCGTCTGGGTCAGGTCCTGGAACTGGTCGGAAGCTGGAAGGAGGCCGGCGAGATTTACGCCGGGGCCGCCGCGTTGGCGGAAGCGGTCGGCGACCGCCTCCGGCGCGCGCGGTGCCGGAACGCAACCGCCGATCTGTTGCGCAAACAATGCCAGTATGCCGAGGCGAGCCGCTGGTTTGAGGAAGCGCGGCGCGGCTTTGTTGAACAAGCCGACGAAGCTGGCGAGGCGCAGGCGTTGCACGGCGCGGGCACGCTGGCGGCACAGCAGGGCGACTACCCGAAAGCGCGCGGGTTCTACGAGCAAAGCCTCGCCCTCCGTCGGCGCCAGGACGACCGGCCGCGCATCGCCAGCCTGCTGAGCAACCTCGGCATTCTCGCGCAGTTTGCCGGCGAGTTCACACAGTCGCGGGCCTTGCATGAGGAGGCGTTGCGGCTGCGCCGCGACCTCGCCGATCGCTGGGCCATCGCCAATTCGCTCAACAACCTCGCGCTGGTGTTGCGGGATTTGGGCGATCGCGCGGGGGCCCGCACGCTGCTGGAGGAAAGCGTCGCGCTCAACCGCCAGGTGGGCGATCGCTGGGCCACGGCCAACGCGCTCAGCAGTCTCGCCGACGTGGCAGTGGATCAGGAGGATTTCGCCACCGCGCTGGACTGTTTGAAAAACAGTCTGGCGGTCAACCTCGAACTGGGCGACCGGCGGGCCATCGCCTTTCTCCTCGAATACTTCGCCAAGCTCGGCGCCTTGCAGGGGCGCGCCGTGTGCGCCTTGCAGTTGGTCGGCGCGGCCGCCGCTTTGCGCGAGGCCATCGGCGCGCCGCTGTCGCCGGCCGAGACGGTTCAGCAAAACCAGTTGCTGGATGCAGTCTGCACCGGCCTGCCCGCGGGAGATCGGGCGGCGGCGATTGCCGCGGGTCGCCACCTGGACATGACCGCGGCGGTCACCTTTGCGCTCAGCCACGCCTGCGTGGAGCCGGTGGCCGCGTCCGAGCGCGGGTGAGAATGTCACGCGGTCTGCCGCTCCGGTCGCGGTCAGGCTTCGTCGGGCGTGGCGCCTTGAACCTGCGCCAACACCATTGCGTCCGGGTGCAGATATTTGCGGGCGGCGGCCTGAACCTGCGCCGACGTGACCGCCTCGAACCGTGCGTCGTCGCGGTCCGCGTTGGCGAAGCCCAGGCCGAACAGTTCGTCGAGCGCGTTCGTCAGGGCGACGCCGGCAAGGTCCTGCCGGGCGATTTTCTTTTGGCCGATGACTTTGGCCTTCGCGCGTTGCAATTCCTCCGGCGTCAGGCCCTCGTCGCCCAGAAGTTTTGCCTCGGCGACCAGCTCCCGCTCCACCCGTTCAGCCGCCCCGGGGGCCGTGCCGGCGTAAAATGCGAAATAGCCCGGCACCAGTCCGAGGAAATTTTGTGCGCCGACGTAATAGGCCAGGCCAAGCTGCTCGCGAATCCGCAAGAACAGGCGGGATCCCAGGTCGCTGCACGCCTCCTGCAGGAGTTCCAGGGCGAAACGATCCGGCGCGTCGAGCGTGGAGCCGGGAAAACCGACAACGACCACGGCCTGCTTTTTGTCGCGGGTTTCCGCCGCGCGCCGGGCACCGTTGACGGCGGCCGTCGGCCGGGGGGTGGGCGGCGCCAGCGCGCCGGCGGCCGAAGTGGATTTCCAGTTGGCCAGCGATCTGGCCACGGCACTCTTCGTTGCCTCCGTCTGCACGTCGCCATAAATGGCGAGCACGCAGTTGTCCGCCACGGCGAGCCGCTGGTGGAACGCGGCCAGGCCGGCTTGTGTCAGGGAAGCGACACTCTCCTCGGTGCCCAGGGTGTCCAGGCCGTAACCGGCGCCGCCGAACATGGCGCGCCGCATGATCCGGATGGCGCTCGGCAGCACCTGGTCGCGTTGGTCCTTGATGCCGGCAATTTGGATCGCGCGCTCGCGCTCCAAGGCGCCGGCGGGAAAGGCTGGCTGCCGCAACACGTCCAGCACGATGTCGAGTCCGAGCGCGAAGTCTTCGCGCATGACTTCGGCGCTGACCCCGAAGCTGTTGTTGCCGCCAAAGGTGTCCACGCCGCCACCCACGCTCTCGATCTCGCCGGCAATCTGCGCGGCGTTGCGCGTGGCCGTGCCCTGCAGCAGCATCCGGGAGAGCAGTTGGGTGATGCCGTTGTCCGTCGCGGTTTCGGCCAGCACACCGCCGCGCAGGACGGCGCGAAATTCCACGAATGGCAGCCGGTGGTCTTCCTTGACCAGGAGGCGCACGCCGTTGGGCAGGTCAAATTTCCGGACCGGCTGGCTGACGGTCTTCGTGCCCGCCGGCCGCGGAGCCGGGATGTCGTGCAAATCGCTCATGCGGCGCGCAGCATAGACGCCGCCGCGCTGCAGCACAATCGAAGAGAAGGCGCGGCGGAGCGCGCGGCCGGCATCGTGCCGGTTCAACTGCCCAGCAGCAGCGACGGCTCGTCGCGGTCGCGGCCGAGCACCTGGCGCGGGAAGGACTTCAGGGAGAAACTCAGGGCCACGGTGAAATCCCGCGGTCCGTTCAAGTTGTCGCGCAGCCGGAACGTGAGGGCGGCCGTCCAACTGCGCAGGTCGCGGTAAACGGTGTAGTATTGCTCCTGCATGTTGCCATACTGCGCGTCGAAGTGGTGGGAAATCCGGAGCGCCCAGTTCTCGTTCACGCGCCAATACACCCGGCTGAAGATGACGTTCTCGCCGGAGCCGGGGTAGCCGGGAATGTCGCGCAGGTAGCGGTGGCCAATGCTCCAGTTCCAGATGTCGTTCGGCTGGATGGTGAGGCTGTGGTTGGCCAGCGTCCATTCGGTGTGATTGATGTCGTATCGCACCTCGGAGTTGAGGATCAACCAGGAGCGCGGCTTGAAATCAATGTCGGAATAAACGTCCGAATAGGTGAACTGGTTCGGACGCGGATCAACGTTCCAATCCATCATCAGGTTCCAGTTCAGCAGGTTGTCAATCTGGCCATTGCGTTTGGTCTGGAGCTTGTTGCGCAGGCCGTAGCGGAACGTGTTCCGGCTGTCAATCGCGTCAATCGCGTTGTCCTCTGGAAAATCAATCGGCGGGGGGCGGAAGGTGTAGAGATCGTAGTCGAACTGCGGAAGCTGTGTCGGCGCCACGCTGGGGTTGGGAATATAGACGTAGTTGATGGATGGCTCCATGATGTGCCGGAGTTCCGTCACGTCGAACAGCCGGCTGCGCGGGCTGGTCCAGACCCGGGACAACTTCGTGGAGATTTCCGCACCGGTGTTGAACACCCAGCGGCTCTGGCTGCTGGTGAGGTTGTCCACCCCTTGCTCCTCGCCGTAGTAGGTGAACCGGCCGCCGACGCGCGGGGTGACGTTCAACCAGCCGAAGAAGGTCTGCGGCAGCAGAATCTGGTGGTAGGTGTCCGTGCGCATCGCGGCGTAATTGGTCTGGTTGGTCGGCGAATTATCCGCGAACTCGCGCCGGAAGTAGCCGATGGAGTTTTCGCCTTCATAGTAAAGCGGCGACGAACCGATCTGCTGTCGCAGGGCGGTGAGCTTCACGTCCGGGAGTCGCTCGACGGTCTCCTGAAAGTCATTGACGCGCGGCTCAGCGAGGATGTCCAGGCTGTAGTTGGGCCAGAAGTGACTGGCCTCGAGAAACGACTTGGGCTGGACGTCCATCTGGTATTCGCTCTCAAAGAAATCCCGCACCACATACATGTCGCTTTGCTGGCGCAGGACAACCTTGACGGCGAGGTTGGTGTTGATGAAAGCCGAGTGGGCGAAGTTGATGCGCTCGCGCTCGCCCCTGATCGGCTGGCCGTTGATGTCGGTGCCGGGCATGTCGTCGTGCGTGGCGTAAGTCTTGATATCGCCTTCGCCGTAAGCGCCGGCGTTGTAGGTCAAATCGGGACCGCCGCCGAAACCGCGTTTTTGACGGTAATCGAAATGGATCGCCGCAGTGACGTTGGAGGAAATCGTCCAGTTGTAGATGCCCAGCAAGTAAGGCCCGAACAGGCTGCGGTAGCCGGGGACGAACACGAAATTGTTCGGGTGGCGGTTGAAATAGCGGCGGTAGTGCGGGTAATACATCGTCGGCACCGAGCCGAGGTAGAGCGTCGCGTGGTCCGCCTCGATGTATTGGCCGGGCACCACATGGATGGACCGCGCCTCGACCCGGTAGCTCGGATTCGCAATGTCATCCGTCGTGATGACCGCATTGGTGGCCGCATAGGTGTGATTGGTGAGGTTTGAATCCAGGTCCCGGGCCGACGCAAAGAGCGGTCCCAAGCCCGTGCGGAAATTCCGCGCCGTGATCCGGGTTGAGAGGAAGTTGTAACTCAGGCTCTGGCTGATCCAAAGTTCCTTGCCCCGCTGAAGGCGCACGTTGCCCTCGGCCACGACATCGCCCGTGTCCACATTGGCCCGGACCTGCAGGGCCGTGAGTTCCGCGTCCCGGTAGGTCACCCGGACGCCGGCCGGATCGGAGGCCACGGCAATGTGTTCCACGGTTTGCGTGGCGCCCTGGCCGACCTTTTCCTCGGAGAAACTCTGGGTGCCGTTGGTGGACAAACATTCCACCACCAGCTCCTCCGGCTCGGCGGCATGAAGGAGACCGGCGCCAAACCACGCCAGCAGCAGCAGGCCGATGAGCCGTTGCACGTTGCACATGTTGCCGTGAGGCTAGTCAAATAAAGTGTCCTATGCCAAGCGGATTTGCCGCGGGGAGACGGTCCCTCATTTTATGACCACCGTCGCGAACCCGAGCTGTTGGAAGAAACGACGGAGCTGTTCCTTGGCGCGGGCGTTGGCCTCGTCCACAATGCCGCTGTAGCGCGCGGCGCGGCGGATCGTGTCGAGCGCCTCGCGCCGGGCGCTTTGTTCGAGTTCCTTGTCGTAACTCCGGAAGAGGCCGGTGCTGTGCTCCAACACCTGGGTTTGGGACTCGTCGAGATACACATCCGTGATCGTCGCCATCGGCAGGTTGATCACGACTTCGCGGCCATGCACCTCCAGGTCGCCGGGTTTGAGTTTCGCCAGGTCCACGCCGGCCTTCACCACGCCGTGGGCCAGGAGAATGACCCGGCTTTCGCCATAGATCTTCACGTCCTCGATCACCACGACCTTTTCCAGGACGTATTTGACGGTGACAAGTTCGGAAAGTCCCTGCACCTGCGTGAGCAGCGTGGCGGTGTTCAGGCTGCGGATGCCGCCCGGGGGCGCCATCACGCGTGCCGCCGCAAAACCAAACAAGAGTCCGATCGCCAGCATGAGCAACAACACCGCGCCAACGAGGACGAACCGCGTCTTGTTCATGGCACCAGCGTAGCCTGGCCGGCCTGCTTGCCAACCCGAAAGCGGGGGCGGGGCGGGCGCGCGGGCGCAATTTTTCGATTGGCACCGGAATGGCGACGCCTAGATTGGCCGGCATGAATTCGACCGTGTTGAGCCAGTTCCCGGTGGCGCGCCCGCGGCGGCTGCGCCAGTCACCTGCGCTGCGGCGGCTGGTGGCGGAAACCCGTCTTGCCGCCGGGCAGCTCGTGCTGCCGCTGTTCGTGCGCGCCGGACGCAAACTGCGCCAGCCGATCGCCGCAATGCCGGGCGTGTGCCAGCTTTCGCCGGACGAATTGCTCCGGGAGGCCTCCGCGGCCCACGCGGCCGGCGTGCCGGCGGTCCTCCTGTTTGGCATTCCGGAGCGCAAGGACGAGAAGGCCTCGGGCGCCTTTGCCCGGAACGGCATCGTCCAGCAGGCCCTCCGGTTGCTGAAAAAGGAACTGCCTTCGTTGCTGGTGATCACCGATGTCTGTCTGTGCGAATACATGAGCCACGGGCATTGCGGCGTCGTGCAAACCGGTCCGCGCGGCGCCCGCGTCTTGAACGATCCGACGCTTAAAATCCTGGCCCAGTCGGCCGTGAGCCACGCCGAAGCCGGTGCTGACATCGTGGCGCCGAGCGACATGATGGACGGTCGCGTGGCCGCGATCCGCGCGGCGTTGGACGCGGCGGGCCTTGCCGAAACGCCGATCATGTCCTACGCGGCGAAATTCGCGTCGGCGTTTTACGGGCCGTTCCGCGAGGCGGCGGAATCCACGCCGAAGTTCGGCGACCGGCGCAGTTACCAGATGGACGCGGCGAATGCGGCGGAAGCCTTGCGCGAAGTGGCGTTGGACATCCGGGAGGGTGCGGACATCGTCATGGTGAAGCCGGCGCTGGCGTATCTCGACGTGCTTTACCGGGTGAAGGCGGAATTCGGTCTGCCGACTGCGGCCTACGCCGTGAGCGGCGAGTATTCCATGATCAAGGCGGCGGCGGCCAATGGCTGGATTGACGAAAAGGCCGTAACGCTGGAGGGCTTGCTTGCGTTGCGCCGGGCCGGGGCTGACATCCTCATCACCTATTCCGCCGTGGATGCGGCGAACTGGTTGCGCGACGGCTGATCTGCGGTTCAACTTCCGGCTCTCGTGCCGGCGGCTCCTGCCCCTCAGTGGTTTTGAATCTGCAGGAGGGAATAGGCGATCAGGGCGATGATGATGGCTCCGAGCACCAGCCCACCGTAGAGGAAGGCCTTGTTCGCCTTGTTGCTCTTCTTGGCAAAAGGCGAGCCGACCGCGTGACCGCCTTGCTCCAGCTCGTTCAATTTCACGCCGCCGGGAATCGGCATGGTGTGGTCGAGCTGTTTCTTGCCGGGCGCCGCCGGGAGCGGCGCGACCTTGCCATTTTCCAGCTTCAACTCCACCTGACCCAACCGGAGCGTCTGGCCCGGCTTGAGCACGCTTTCCTTGATCGGCTCGCCATTGATAAACGTGCCGTTGGTCGAGTTGAGGTCCTTGATGACAACGTCGTTGCCCCGCAACAACACTTCGCAGTGGTGGCTGGAAACGGAGGACTCGGCAATTTGGAAGGCATTATCCTCCAAACGGCCGATGGTGGTGCGCTCAACGGTCAATTCGCAGATCTTGCCTGCGAAGCCTTCGGTGAGCACAACTAGCTTGGCCATAGGTCGGTTCGTTGGGGGCGATTATCGCTGGTAAGAATTCCAAGTCAAACGGTTTCTGGGTAATCTCGCGGACGGCCGGCGCGTTCAGCCGTGTCGCTCCACCAACGCGCGAAACTCGGCGAACAGCGGGGTGGAATCGTGCGGTCCCGGCGAAGCCTCCGGATGGTATTGCACGCAAAAAAGCGGCTTTGTTTTGTGCCGGAAGCCCTCCACGGTCTGGTCGTTCAGGTTGATGCGGTTGACCGCCACGTCCGTGGGCAGCGAGGCCGCGTCCACCGCAAAGCCGTGGTTTTGCGAGGTGATTTCCACGCGGTCGGTTTCCAGGTCTTTGACCGGCTGGTTGGCCCCGCGGTGGCCGAATTTCAGTTTGAACGTCCGGCCGCCGAGCGCCTGGCCCAGAATCTGGTGGCCCAGACAAATGCCGAAAATCGGGATGCCGTGCCGGATGAGGTCGGCCACGGCCTGCACGGCGTAACCCAGCGCCGCCGGGTCGCCGGGGCCGTTCGAGAGGAATACGCCGGCCGGCCGGTGGCGCAAGGCCTCCGCTGCCGGCGTGTTGGCCGGCACCACGGTGGGGCGAAAGCCATGCTGGCGCAGCCGGCGGAGGATGTTGTATTTGATGCCAAAATCGTAGGCAACGATGGGAATCTCGGCCGGCGCGAGCGGTTCGCGCACGCTCCTGCCGTCCGCTTCGTCCGGCCCGGAGACGAGCCGGAAATTGGCGCTGTGTTCGTCCCGCTCGTCCCACACAAAGACCTCGGGATGCGTGACTTCCTTCACGTAGTCCACGCCGAGCAGGCCGGGCCAGGCGCGCGCGCGCGCCACGGCTTCGCCGGCGGACAAACCTTCGGTGGAAATCAGCCCGTTCATGGCGCCGCGGACGCGCAGTTTCTTGGTCAGCGCCCGGGTGTCCACGCCTTGAATGCCGGGAATGCCGTGCTTCTCCAGGTAATCGGGCAGCGAGGCCTCCGCCCGCCAGTTGCTGACCACCGGGGAAACCTCCCGCACCACAAACCCGGCGACGTGCGGCTGCCACGACTCAACGTCCAGCGTGTTGACGCCATAGTTGCCGATATGCGGATACGTCATCGTCACGATCTGGCCCTTGTAGGAAGGATCGGTGAGGATTTCCTGATAGCCGGTCATGGACGTGTTGAAGCACACCTCGCCGCACGCCGTGGTGCGTGCGCCAAAAGCCGAGCCTTCAAAGACCGTGCCGTCTTCCAGAGCCAGAATTGCCTTCATTGGAATCACCAACGTAACCGGCGGATGCTAGGGCCGGGGGCGGTTCGGTCAAGAGTTAAGCAAAAAAAGGGCGCGGCGGTGCGCCGCGCCTGGTCACGCCATTCAACCGGAGGCGCTACTTTGATTTGAAACCGTCCAGTTGTTTGATGAACACCTTCGGGCCGCCCTTTTCGTAACCGACCTGCCGGCCGATTTCCTTGCCCTCCGTGTTGAGCACGACGTAGGTCGGAAAGCCTTCGATCTTGTATTTGTCCTTTAGGGATTTGTTCGCCTGCTTCAACTCGTCGGTCTGGGCCTTGCTGCGGGGGAAGTCCACCATCACCAGTTCGAGGTTGGCCTGGGCATACTTGGCGAACTCGTCGGTGGACAGCACCTCCTTCTCAAACTTGATGCACCACGGGCACCAGTCCGAGCCGGTGAAGTCGAGCAGCACGAGCTTGTTGTCCTTCTTGGCAGCCGCCTCGGCCTTGGCCAGGTCGGTCGTCCAGTTCAATTCCGCGGCGCTCAGGCTCCAGACAGCCAGGCCCGCCACCAAAGTCAGCAATATGTTCTTCATGCAATTCGTTAATTGGTATGGTTTCGTCTTCCGCCGTTTAGCTCGACGGATGATTACCTTTAGCATCAAGCGTCGGGTCATGCCAGACGATTTTGCCGGCGACGATGGTGGCCAGGGGCCGGCCGCGCAACGGCCAGCCGTAGAACGGGCTGTTCTGAGACCGGCTGGCCGTTGCCTCGCGCGTGAACACCCATTCCGCGTCCGGATCGAACACCGTCACGTCCGCGTCCGCGCCCGCGGCGAGCGCGCCTTTGCCGGCCAGTTTCAGCAGCCGCGCGGGACCGGTGGTGAAGCGCGCGATCACATCCGTCAGCGGCATCCGCCCCCAATGGTGGAGTTGCATCAAGGCCAGCGCCAGTTCGGTTTCCAGACCGGTGATGCCGAACGGCGCGTAGTCGAACTCGACTTCCTTCTCATAATTGCAGTGCGGCGCGTGATCGCTGGCGAGAATCTCGATTGTCCCGTCGGCAATGCCTTCCAGAATGGCCTCGCGATCCCGCGCCGTGCGCAACGGCGGGTTCATCTTGAAATTTGTGTCGTAGCCCGGCCATGCCGGCAGAGCCGCGCCGGCCTTCACGCCGGGCAAAAGCCCCTTGCCGTCCGCCCGCCAAAAGACCTCGCTGCCGGCCACCGCGGCGTCGGTGAGCGTGAAATGGTGGGGGCAGGCTTCCGCGCTGACCGGCACGCCCCGGCGCTTGGCCTCACGAATCAGGCGAACACTGTCCGCGGCGCTGAGATGCTGGCAATGCACGCGCGCCCCGGTCCGCTCGGCCAGCAGGATGTTGCGCGCGACGATCATTTCCTCGCCTTCCGACGGCCAGCCGCGCAGGCCGAGCATTGTGCTGTAGAAGCCCTCGTGCATCACGCCGTCCGTCACCAGCGAATAATCCTGGCAATGATCCATGACCGGCAGGTCCAGCATCGTGGCGTATTCCAGCGCGCGGCGCATCAACTCGTGATTCTGGATGCAGTGGCCGTCGTCGGTGATGGCGACCACGCCCGCTTTTTTCAACGAACCGATCGTGGCGAGTTCCTCCCCGGCGATGCCCTTGCTGATGGCGCCGGCAACGAACACGTTGACGACGGCCCGTTCCAGCGCCCGGTCGCGAATCCACGCCACCGTGCTGGGATTGTCAATGGCGGGCGCCGTGTTCGGCATGCACACGACCGACGTAAACCCTCCGTGCGCCGCCGCCGCCGTGCCGGTGGCGATGGTTTCCTTCAGATTCTGGCCCGGTTCGCGCAGGTGGACGTGCAGGTCAATCAGCCCCGGGCAAACCACCTTGCCCGCCACGTCAAGCCGCTCCGTGTCGGCCGGTGCCCGGGTGGCGGCATCCTTGCCCACGGCGGCCACCCGGCCGTCCACGAGCAGCACGTCGGCGACGGCGTCCAGTTTCTGACTGGGGTCCACAACCCGCCCCTGGCTGAGCAACAGCGACTTCATCGGGGATAGACTAATACGGTTTTGCGCCGGCGGGCGGCGAGCAAAAACTCACTCGCCGGGCAGGCCCGGTCCGGCCAGCTTTGCAGCGGCGCGCAATGGCCCGGCGGGGCGGACACGACGTGCGCTTCAGGCGGTGGCCGGCAGGCGCCGCCAATAGGCAATGCGGCCGGGATTCCAGAAGCACGCCGCGATGTCGCCGTTGGCCAGCCAGATGGCGTCGTGCGGGTGCTTGAAACCATTGGCGCCAAGTAATTTGCCGGATTCGATCACCGAAACGACCCGGTTGTCCTTGTCGAGGACGACGAGCGGGCCGTTCAAATCCGGCACCAGGACGTAGTCGCCCCAAATGTCGGCATTGCACGGCGCGGTGATCTCCTTCGCTTCGATCGTGCTGTGGTAAAACCCGTCCGGCGTGAAATATTCGAGCCGTTTGTTCCCGCGATCGGCGGTCAGCAGCAATCGGCGCCGCGGGTCGTAGGTGATGCCGTGCGGGCAGTTGAACCGCCCGTGCGCCGTGCCGAGGCCGCCCCAGGACTTGCCGGCATACACGCCGTCGGCAGTCTTCAACTCGTGAATCATGCTGCTGCCGTAACCATCGGCCACCACGACGCGATCCGCCCCGGGCGCGACGACGGCGTCCGTGGGCTTGTAATTCCCCATTTGTTCCGACCACTTCTGTGTCCAGAGCACCCGGCCGTCGAGCGTGGTTTTGTGGACTGTGGCGTCGTTGTTGGCGTGGTAAAGCACCGGCTTGCCGTCCGGATCAACGTGAATGTTCAATCCGTGCGGCACGCCGTGCGCGAGCGCGTTGTCGCCGCCGAGCAACACGGGATTGGTGCCGTCAGCCGCAAACCGCACGAGGCAGCGCGTGTCCGGCGCGACGGCCTCCGGTTCAAACGTGAAGTAAATGTTTCCCGCCGTGTCGCGGCACAGGCCGTGGCCGTTCTTCATTTTGACTTCCGGTGGCAGGACGAGTTTGCCGGGCACATACTCGTAGCGAAATTCGCCCGCGCCGCTGATGATCGGCCCGGCGGGCGGCGTCTGTGTGTCGGCGACCAGTTCGAGGTTCGGGTCGGGGAAATGGTGCTCGTGCGGGTGCGCGTGGCCGGCGAAGGTGCCGGCGGCGAACGAGGCGCCGGTGAACAGGAAATCGCGGCGGTTCATGGTGATTTGGCTTGGTTTGTTCCGGCGGGCGTGGCGACGAGGTTCAGTTTGGCGAGGAACGCCTTGGGGTTCTGCTGAAACTTCGCCTTGCAGTCGCCGCAGCAGAACGCCACGACCCGGCCTTCGTAAACCACTGTTTGGGCGGGATCCACCGGCTGGCCGGAAACCGGGCAGACCGTGTTTGCCGGCTTCGCCGCGGCGACAGATGCAGCGGCGGTTGCCGTGTTGGTGGCGGGTGTCGAGTTCGTTGTGGCGGTGCCCAGATCCACCAGCATTTGTCCGCCTTTGATCTTCGCGCGGAGCTGCTCGATTTCGTCGCGCCATGCCTGCAGTTGCCGCTGGTCCACGCGGGCGTCGGCGAACGCCTTGGCCGCGTCCACCGTGACCTTGGTTTGCCAGAGGTAAAGCTGCCGGAGTTTCGGCAGAACCTTGAGCGCCCTCAGTCCGGCGTCGGAAACCGCGGTGGCGTAGAGGTTCAAATATTCCAGTTCGCGCAAACCGGCGAGCGACGTGAGGCCGGCGTCGGTCGCGGCCGTGCGTTCCAGATGCAGGCGCGTGAGGTGCGGCATGGCTGCGAGGGTCGTCAAACCGGTGTCGGTGACCCCCGTGCCGGCCAGGTCGAGCCAGCGGAGGTTCGCGGCAAGCGGCGCGAGTTTGGCCAGGGTGGCGTCCGTAAAGTTCGTGCCGGCCGATCTGGCATTGGCCTGGAGCCAAGGCTCGTTTTGCGCGATCGGCGAGATCAAGATGTTCAGGTCGTCCGCCACCTGGTTCGCCAACGGCAACACCTCGGCCAGCGACTTGGGCGGAGCGGCATTCATGGCCGCCTTGGGCGGTCCCAAACGGGCCTCCAAAATGTGCTCGATGTCGGCCGGCGGCTTCAGGTCGCCGACTCTCGTGTTGCCGGGCGTGCCGGCGGTGACCCACCACTGCAACAGCGCGAGATCGTCGGTGGACGGCTGGGGTTTGCCGTCCGGCGGCATGTGATCGTCGCTGTCCGGCGGCAGCAGCACGCGTTTGAGCAGGACGCTGTCCGCCGTCTTGCCGGCGACGACGACCGCGCCGTTCTCGCTGCCTTTGAGCAGCCCTGGGAGCGAGTCGAGCCGGAGGCCGGCCTTGGCTTTTTCCGGTCCGTGGCAGACGACACAATTTTGCTGGAGGATCGGTTGAATGACACCCGCAAAGACCGGAGCGTCTGCCAGAGAAAAGGATTTGTTTCCAGACGGCGCCAAATCGGGGGCGACGCCCAGCCAGGCGCGAAGCGGCGCTGGGGCGTAACGCACCAAATAGTCGCTGCCGTGCGTGAGCGATCCGCCGAAATGGCTGGCGACCACCAGAACGGCGGCCGTGATGGCAAGGCAGACGCGATAAAGCCGCTTCCACTTGAGCAAATACAACAAGGCCGCCAGCGTGCAGGCGCCGGCAGTGGCGATGCCCATCCACTTGTGCCAGGCGAGCAGATGATCTTGGTAGCCGCCCGCGAGCGAGAGCAGCCAGCCGCACGTCGCGGTGACGATCGCCGCCGGCGCGGCCAGCGTCAGGATAAAACCCGAGCTGTCGCGCAGTTTCGCGAAGCGGGGAAAACACGCGGCCAGCTCCACCAAGGCGAGCAAAATGATGAAACCAATGGGCAGATGCACCAGCAGCGGATGCAGCCGCCCGAAAAACAGCACGATGTCCGGCGGGCCGCTCACGCGAGGAGGCCCTTGACCACGGAAGCTTCCTGCGGCCCGGTCAGCTTTTGTTCCAGGCCCTGAAAACGGTAGGTCAGCAGGCGGTGATCAATGCCCATGAGGTGGAGAATGGTCGCGTTCAGATCGCGAATGTGAACCGGGTCGCGGACCACGTTGTAACTGAAATCGTCCGTCTCGCCCAAGACGGTGCCGGCATTCACGCCGCCGCCGGCCATCCACATCGTGAAACAGCGCGGATGGTGGTCGCGTCCGTAGTTGGTGTGGCTCAGGTCGCTCTGACAATAAATCGTGCGGCCGAATTCGCCGCCCCACACGACCAGCGTGTCGTCCAACATGCCGCGCTGTTTGAGGTCGAGGATCAAGGCCCGGCAGGGCTGGTCCACATCGTGGCATTGGAGTGGCAGGTCGCGCGGCAGGTCGCCGTGGTGGTCCCAGCCGCGGTGGAGGATTTGCACCACGCGCACGCCGCGCTCGGCCAGCCGGCGGGCCAGCAGCGCGCTGGAGGCGAACGTGCCGGGCTTGGTCGCGTCGGGGCCGTAGAGATCGAGCACCGATGACGGCTCGCCGGAAATGTCCGTCAGTTCTGGCATCGAGGTTTGCATCTGGAACGCCATCTCGTATTGGGAAATCCGCGTCTCGACCTCGGGGTCGCCGGTGCGCTCGAAATTGGCCTGGTTCAGTTTCGCCAGACCGTCGAGCATCGCGCGCCGCGCGGCGGCGTCCACGCCGGGCGGATTGTCCAGATACAGCACCGGGTCGCCCGCCGGCCGCAACGCCACGCCCTGGTGCTGCGACGGCAGGAAGCCCGCGCCCCACAACCGCTGGTAAATGGCCTGCGCGTCGCGCTTGGCCGACCACCGCGGTGTCATCACCACGAACGCCGGCATGTTGTCCGCCTCGCTGCCCAGCCCGTAGGACAGCCACGCGCCGAGGCTCGGCTTGCCAGGAATTTGATTGCCGGTGAGGATGTAAGTCGAGGCGGGGTCGTGGTTGATGGCCTCGGTATAGACGGTCTTGACAACACAGAGATCGTCCACGGTCTGCGCGGTGTGCGGGAGCAATTCGCTCACCAGCGTGCCGCACTCGCCGTGCGGGGCGAACTGGTAAATCGAAGGCGCGACGGGGAAGCGCTTCTGGCCGCTGGTCATCGTCGTCAGCCGCTGGCCGTTGCGGATGGAGTCCGGCAGGTCCGCATTAAACAGCGCCTGCATCTTCGGCTTGTAATCCCAGAGGTCAATCTGCGACGGCGCGCCGTTCATGAACAGGTAGATCAGGCGGCGGGCCTTCGGCGCGAAATGCGGCAGGCCGGGCAGCGCAGGGTGGGCGTGCGACCGGGGCGCCGCCGCGGCGCCGAACAGGCCCGGCAACATGAGCGACGCCAGCGCAATCCGGCCGGCGGCGAGACCCGTGCTTTTGAAAAATGTGCGGCGCGTCTGGCGCTGGAGGAAGTGATTCAGCGGTTCCATGGCTCAGTTCTTCGTGACGGCTTCATCCAAGTTCAGGAGCAGATTGGCCACCATTGTGAACGCGGCCAGTTCCGCGGGTGGCACGTCGCCCGGCACCGGCGATTCGCCAACGTTGATGGCTTTGTGCGCGGCGGCCTCGTTGGCGGCAAACAGGGCGCGCTCGGTGTCGAGGTTTTGGGTCAGCACGGCGCCTTCGCTCGCAGCCGGCGGGCGGGCCGTCACGAGACGGAATCCGTAGCGCAGCCGGTCGGCGTCGGTGGCGCCGCCTTCGTGCAGCATCCGGTAGCCCAGGTGGCGCGCGGCTTCGAAGAACGTGGTGTCATTCATCGTCAACAGCGCCTGCAACGGGGTGTCGGTGCGCTCGCGGCGGACGCGGCATTCCTCGCGGGAAGGCGCGTCAAACGTGATCATTTCCGGCGGTGCTGCCGTGCGTTTCCAGAACAGGTAAAGACTGCGGCGGTAGAGGGCGTCGCCGTGGTCCCGTTCATACTTCGCCGTGTTGCTGGAGGTGTAGCCGACCGCCTCCCAAATGCCGGACGGCTGGTAGGAGCGCACGCCGCGGCCGCCCATGCGCAGGTTCAGAAGTCCGCTGACGAACAGCGCGCTGTCGCGCAGTTCCTCGGCGTCCAGGCGGTAGCGCGGCCCGCGGGCGAGCAGGCGGTTTTCCGGATCGAGCTGCTCCAGTGCCGGCGTCACGCGCGAATCCTGCCGATACGTGGCGGATGTGACCAACAAGCGAACCAGCCGTTTCACATCCCAGCCGCTGGAAATGAAGTCCGTGGCCAGCCAGTCCAGCAATTCGGGGTGCGACGGCCATTCGCCGCGCGTGCCAAAATCCTCGGTGGTCTTCACGATACCGATGCCGAAGAACTGCTGCCAGAAACGGTTCACGGTGACGCGCGCCGTAAGCGGGTGTTTCGGGTTCACGAGCCAGCGCGCGAACGTGAGCCGGTTGGTCACGTCGCCGTGCGGCAGCGGCGGGAGAATCGCCGGCGCGCCGGGGCCGACCGGCTCGCCGTGCTTGTCGTATTCCCCGCGGAGGAGCACCCAGGCCGGGCGCGGTTTGTCGAGTTCCTTCGAAATCATGGTCGCCGGGATGGCTTTGTCCAGGGCGTCGCGTTTTTCGTGGACGGACTTCAGCTCGGCGCGGAGGGAAGGCAAATCCGTTTGCTGCGCTGCGTAAACTTCCGCAAGATAATGGTCGCGGAGTTTCTTTTGGTCGGCTGCCGAGCGCTTCGCCGGGTCTTTCTTGAGCAAGTCCTTGATGTCGCTGGGCGCGTCCGCGTGGTCGCCGAGTTCGTGGCCGGCTTTCTCCCAGGCGATGAACGATTGCGACGGATCCAGCGCCGGATCGTTCACAGACACGAGGCCCGCCTTGTCCCAATAGCTGTTGCCGTCGAATTGCGTGAACGCCATGCCGTTTATTTTTGTGCCGGGACGAAGGCCGAGCCGCGCGGCTTCCACCTCCAGGCGGACCCATTTGCCGGCCGCCGGCAGCGGCCCCATGAGGACCTTTTCTGGCGTTCCTTTCTGGCCGTGAGTGATCGCGTCGGCGTCGCCCCAGTTTGCCCGGTGGTCCCAGCCGTCCACGTGGAATTGTAGCATGATCGCCTTGGGCGGGTTCTTGGGATCCAGATAAACGTAGGCGAACAGCCGGTCGCCGCCGCCCACTGCCAGCGGCGCGTTGGTGACCGTGAACAGAACCTGGCTCAGCCCCTGGTCCTTGCGCTGGATTGCCCGCCGGCCGCTGAACACCAGGCCTTCAGCCGCGGTGATCCATCGGTTCGACGAATTGCCCGCGTTCACTTGCGCGTTGGCGCCGGTGGGAAAATCGTCGTCCACCCAGACCACTTCCTTTGGTTCAGGCTTTGGCGCGTTCGTGACTGCCGCCGGGTCGGTGTAATTCATTTTCGCCACCGCTTCGCGCTGCTGTTTCTCCAGTTCAGCGAGGCGGGCGTCGAAATCCTTGAGCTGCTGTTCCTGCTCCGGCGAAGGCAGCTTCAACGATGGCGGCGGCAGCAGGGCGTTTCCGTCCATCGCCTTTTCGGCGATGTTGTTGAAGATCGAGAACACCTCGTAGAATTCCTTTTGCGAGATCGGGTCGAGCTTGTGGTCGTGACAGACCGCGCAACCCAGGGTCAGGCCCATCCAGGCGGTCGAAGTCGTGGTCACACGGTCCACGGCGTAACGAACCTGAAACTCTTCGTCAATGGCGCCGCCCTCGCTGGTGGACACGTTGCAGCGGTTGAAGCCGGAGGCGACGAGCTGCTCGCGCGTCGGATTGGGCAGCAGGTCGCCCGCGAGCTGCCAGACCGTGAATTGGTCATAGGGAAGGTTTTCGTTGAACGCCCTCACGACCCAGTCGCGGTAGGGCCACATCGAACGCTCGTTGTCGAGGTGCAGCCCGTGCGTGTCGCCGTAGCGCGCCACGTCGAGCCAGTTGCGCGCCATTTGTTCGCCGTAATGCGGCGACGCGAGCAACCGGTCCACGACCCGCTCGTAGGCGCCGGCGTTGGTGTCGGCGAGAAAGGCGTTCACCTCGTCCAGTGTCGGCGGCAATCCGGTGAGGTCCAGCGTGACGCGCCGGATCAAGGTTTCCTTCGCGGCCGCGGCCGACGGCTGGAGGTGCCGCGATTCCAGCCTGGCCAGAATGAAGCGGTCAATGCCGTTCCGTGGCCAGTTGGTTTGTTTGACCGCTGGCAGCTCCGGCCGGATCGGCGGCACGAAAGCCCAGTGTTTCTCGTAAACCGCGCCTTGCTCGATCCAGCGTCCAATCAGGGTGACGTCCTCCGGCTTGAGCTGCTTGTCCGCCTCCGGCGGGGGCATCCGCACGGCGGGATCGGTGGCGTTGACGCGCCGCCAGAGTTCGCTGCCGTTGAGATCGCCGGGCTTGATCGCCTGTTTGCCGTCCTTCAACACGCCGGTTTCGCCATCGGCGGTGTCAAGCCGGAGGCCAGCCTTGCGCTGGCTGGCGTCAAAGCCGTGGCAGGTGAAACAATTGTCGGCCAGAATCGGCCGGATGAACTGGTTGAAACCGATTGTGTCCGGCCCTGGCGTCACTCCGGCGGGCGGGGCTGGGGCGGCGGCCAACGCGGTCAGCAGCGTGGCAACCAGTGGCACGAACAGCCAGCGGGCCGCGACCGGCGCTGGCAACCTGTGCCCCGCCTGTGGCCGGTATCCGGTCATGCCCGTGTGCGCTGCCATCAGGTAATCGTTTGAATGAACCCAGTTTACTTGGTTCTTTCGATTCGACAAGCTGAAAGACGAAATTAGCAAGCTGATTGTTCATCCAACGCGCTTCCCAGGCCGCGGACCCGGCCGCGCCGCCGCGCGGAACTCCGGCGTGCCGGTCAGTCCGGCAGGGGCTGGCCGCGGGTTTCGCGCGCGAACGGGAGCAGCAGCAGGCCGACCAGGTAAATCGCGGCAATGACGCTGGCCGCGCGGCCGAGACTGCCCAGCGTGGCCACGAGCTGCCCGGTCACCAGCGGCCCCGCCGCGGCGAGCACGCGCCCGGCGTTGAAACAGAAGCCTGCCCCCGTGGCGCGGAGGCGGGTCGGATACAGTTCCGGCAGGTAGATGGGAAAGCCGCTGAAAATGCCGTTGTTGAAAAAACCCAGGAGCGGCAGCAGGACCAGGACATGGGCATAGCTTCGTGGCGCCAGAAAAGTCACCGGCAGCAGCACCAGGCTGCCGAGGCACATCAGGGCAAACGCGGCACGCCGCCCCCAGCGATCCGCCAGCGGCCCAAAGCTCAGATAGCCGGCGAGGGCGCCGACGTTCAGCAGCATCGTGGCGTAACTGACCCGTTCGGTCACCGCGGCGGCGTCCAAACCGTCCAGGCCGGGCAGGCTGCGGATGAGCGTGGGCGCCCAGTTCGTGGCGCCCCAAAGGCCGAACACGGCCACGAAGGCCAGTCCCGACCCCACCAGCGTGGCGCGTATCAAGTCCGGCGCAAACAGCGCCGCCAGTTGACCGGTTAGGCGGCGGCCGGGCGCAGCCTGGACGGCGCGGGCATGAACCCAGCGTTCCGGTTCCTTCACCCAGAGGCGCAGGAACAGCGCCACCACGGCGGGGGCCACGCCCACGAGGAAAACCGCCCGCCAGCCGCAGCCGCGCAGGGCCAGCGTGATGAGCGCCGCGGCGAGAAAGCCGGCCGCCCAGGCGGATTGGAGCAGGCCGGCGGCACGGGTCCGCTGGCTTTCGGGCCAGACTTCCGCCACGAGCGCGGCGCCGGCGGCCCATTCGCCGCCGATGCCGAGCGCGGTGAGGAACCGGAACAATCCGAGCTGCCACCAGGTTTGCGACAGCGCCGCCATGCCCGTAAACACGGCGTATATCAGGATGGTGAAGACGAGTGTTTTCGTGCGCCCGCAAAAATCGGCCACCATCCCGAAGAGAATGCCGCCCAGCGCCCAGCCAACCAGGAACACGGAGAAAATGACGCCGCCGGTCTGCCCGATCATTTTGTCGGTGACGGGAGCGCCGCCGGGCACGTGAAGCAGATCGTGCAAGGCGGGTTGGAGCACCAGCGCATAAATGGTGGCGTCCATCGAGTCGAACACCCAGCCGAGCCAGGCGACGAACAACACCAGCCATTGATAGCGTGTGACGCCCTGACGCCAGGAGGTGGTTTGCACGTCCAGATTTTAAGCAGCGCGCGGGTCGTGGCAAGCCTGGTGAAAGTCCATTACGGCTCCCGATCATGAACCCGGTCCGACGGGCGAAGGCAGCGATGTTCGCGCGCTGGCTCCGTTCACGCGCTCCGGCGGTTCACCGCGGTCGTGTGCTACCGGGGGAGCTTTTCCAACGCCTGTTCGAGGTCCTCAAGCGGCGGGCGTTGGTTGATGTCGTGGACGTCAATCCAGCGGATGACCCCGCGTTTGTCCACCAGAAACAGGGCGCGCTCCGCCATGCCGTCCGAGCGCAGGACGCCAAATTTCCTGGCCACCTCGCCGTGCGGATAGAAGTCCGAGAGCACGGGGAACCAGACGCCGCCCATCGCCCGCGTCCAGGCATACAGGCTGGGAATGTTGTCGGTGGTGATGCCAAGCAGCACAACGTCACGCTGGTCAAACATGTCCCGGGCCAGTTGATAGCCGGGCCATTGGGCGGAGCACACCGGAGTAAACGCGGCGGGCACAAATGAGATGAGGACGTTCTTCCTGCCGCGGAAGCCGGCCAGCGCGACGCGGCCGCCCGTGACTGCCGGCAGACTGAAGGTGGGAGCTTTTTCGCCGACTTTCACCTTCAGGACGCTGTCCACCGGTTTCAGGTGGCCGGGAGAAAAAATGAGCGGCGTGACGTCGTTGTCATCCGCCGCGCGGCCTGTGGCGGCGCCCGTCCAACCGAGGATCAGCAGCAAAACGCCGAGAAATTTCATGGGGGCAACCTTGCCCGCGGCGTTGTCGCGCCGCAAGCTCAACGAACCGCGGTTACTTCTGATAAACGAAGATCCGATCGCGTGCAGTGGCCGGGCGGGCCTGCGCACGTGGCGGAGTTGAACCGGTCCGCCCGGCTTTGCCGGGATGCTTCGGGGTGCGCCGCCTGGTTTTGCAGATGTTCGAGAAATTCCTCCGGATGCTCCGGCAAACCGGTGCTCCGGTGAATGACCTCGAACTTGCCGTCACGATGCACCAGCGCGACGACGCTGGGAACACGGATGTCGCCGTATTGTCGGGCGATGACAGCCTTGCGGTCCGGAAAAACCGGGAACGGGACGTGCAGCTTGTCTTTGAACATGGCGACCTCAAGCGGCGTGTCCCCGACGCCGATGCCCACGAACTTGATCCGGTTGCCCAGGCCGCGGTCCTGCACCAGATGGTAGAGCGCGTCCATGTGTTTGGCGCCGCTCTGACAGACGTGGCAATACATGTCGAAGAAGTCCACCACGAGCATTTCGCACTGCACCTCTTCGAGTTTGAACGCGCTCGCGTCAGCCGCCAGGCCGAGGTAGGCGCGTTCCGCCTTGTCCTGTGGAGCGGGCAGGGAGGGGTCGCTGCCCGGCGAGGAGGGCATGCTGGCGCAACCGGCCCACAGCGCTGCCAGCAGGCTCAAGCTCGTTAACTGGAGGTTCAAACGCATTGCGGGGCATCGGCTGTCTGGCAGACTGCTCCAGGCCGGGCCATCCCGCTTGGAGCGCAGCAGCAGGTCAGAAACGCCAGGTTATGCCAAATTCGGCGCTGTCTTCGCTCAACGTGGATTGGAGCGTGGCGTAGGAGCCGGCGCTTTCTTCGCTGATGTCGTTGCTGAAGGCATGCATGTAGCCGGCGTTCACCTCGAACTTCTCGGAAAACGCATAGCCGATGCCGGCGGTCAGATGGTGTTCCACCACGGCCGGAAAGCCAATGAGGCGGAAGGATTCGTAGGCAACCGGCGGGAAATAGCTGCCTTGGACATTGTGGCCGGTGGTCATGTCGTTGGGATCCGGATTCCAGCCGTTGTTCACCCGGACCGGATTCTTGCCGTAGTTATAGCCTGCCCGGACGAAGAGCTTGTGCGGAATGGCGGCAAACTGCAGGCCCACGCCAACCACCCACTGGTCCTGCCAGCCAAAGTCCTTGTAGCCGGTGGCGCCGCCCCAGTTCAGATATTTGCCGTCCACTTCGGTCAACAATCGGTCCTCGAAGAACGAATACGCGATGCCGAGGCCGACGGTGTTCGGCGACTGGAGCTCCAGGTTTCGCCAGTCATACGAAGTGGCCCCGGTGGGATACTTGATGACGTTATCGAATGTGGTGCTCTGCGGCGTGATGTAGGTCAGCCCGACGGAAAGCTTCGGCACCGGCTGCCAGAGCACGCCCAGTTGTCCGCCGAAGCCGTAGGTGGGCGAACTGCCGTTGCCCAGATCGAGGGTCGCGTAGTCAATGTGGAACGCCGCGCCGAACGACAGGTTTGGCAGCGCCTGGTAGGAAACCGACGGCGCGAACTTCATGATCATCAGACTGCTGAACGAGCCGGGAAGCTGGGACGACTCGATCGGCGTTCCGCGATAGTCAACGCCCAGGCCCGTGACGCCGTAGGCCGCCAGGCCAAAGCGCCAGCGGCGGGTGACCGGATCGATCGGCACGGAAAGGCCGATGGCCGGAATCGCATACACGTTCTGCTTGCTGTCCGCTGCGAACGTGTTCGGCCCCAAGGTCTCCCGCGCGGAGGTCTGCGGCATGAACAACGTGCCCGCGAAGTTGACCTCCGAGTAGGCGCAACCGGGCGTGAAACACATGGCGGCCGGATTGGCGAAGACGGCGCTGATGGCATCCTGCGGCGCGGCCACGCCCACGCCACCCATGGCGCGGGAAATCGGGCCAACCCCGATGAGGTCGTCTCCGTTGGTGGCAAAGGACGTGAAGGTGGCCGTCGCGGTGGCCACGGCGCCAGTGATTAGCAAAATTGACGTTTTCATTCTTAAAACTTGATACACAAATTTGATCAAATCTGTTCAATAAATGCAATTGCATTTTTTTTCTTACTGTTAATATTAGTATTATGGATGTCCGATGAAAGCGGTGTGCCGAGTTTGGCCCGCCGGCGCGCGGTTCGGGAGCCCGGGGGGGGCCGCTGAAGGGTGGGGGAACGCCGGACACGGGAGAGGGGGGCAATCACGGTGAAGGAACGCGGAACCGGCCGGAACCCGCCCCGCGGCGACGCGTTTTGTTTTGACACACCGTGGCTTTGGCGATGCACTGCGTCGCAACCCGCAGAATTGGGACGCGGCCGGTTGCCGCGCGGCTGCGGGAATTCACAAGTTGACTCATGAAAAACTGGAAGCATTTCGCAGGTTGCGGGCTGGCCCTGGCCGCCCTGGCAACGTTCACCTCGTTCACCGCGCTGGCCGAACCGAAGATTCCCGACGACTACAAAACCGGCGGGTTTGCCATCGGCTGCCAGGCGTATTCGTTCAACCGGTTCACCGCGTTTGAAGCCATCGAGAAAACCGCGCAGGCCGGCGGCAAGGTCATCGAGTTTTTTCCCGGCCAGAAACTGAGCCAGGAAGACCCGAACCTGACTGTGGACCACAATTCGCCGCAGGTGGATGTGGTGGTCGCCAAGCTGAAGGCCAAGCTCGCCGAATATCACATCCTGCCGGTAAACTACGGCGTGGTCGGCATTCCGGAGGACGAGGCCGGCGCGCGCAAGGTGTTTGAATTCGCCAAAAAACTCGGCCTTCGCGCCGTGACCACGGAATCCACCGAGTCCATCAACACGATCGAGAAGCTCGTCAAGGAATACGACATCTGCGTCGGCTACCACGACCATCCGGGCAACATCAAGAATCCCAATTACAAGGTCTGGAACCCCTATTACATCGCCGGCCTGGTGACGGGCCGCGACCACCGCATCGGCGCCTGCGCCGACACCGGCCACTGGACCCGTTCGGGCATCAATCCCGTGGACGCGTTGCGCGTGCTGAAGGGCCGCATCATCAGCCTGCACCTGAAGGATCTGAACGAGTTCGGCAAGCTGGACGCGCACGACGTGCCCTACGGCACCGGTGTCGGCGAGATCAAAGCCTGCCTGGACGAACTCAAGGCGCAAGGCTTCGACGGCAACATCTCCATCGAATACGAATACCACTGGGACAACAGCGTGCCGGAGATCACCAAGTGCATTGATTACGTCCGCGACTACGGCAAATAAGTCGCGCTCGAAACCCTCCCAGGCTGCCGGCGACGGCAGCCTTTTTTATTGGCCGGCGTCAGTGTCGCCGCCGCGCCGGTCCCGGCCGGGGATCACCGCCCGCGGATGCGCCTGGTCGTAGGCGCGCTTCAGCCGCTCCGTCGTCAGGTGGGTGTAAACCTGCGTCGTCGCGAGGTGCGCGTGGCCGAGCAATTCCTGCACGCTCCGCAGGTCCGCGCCGGCGTCGAGCAGATGCGTGGCGTAGCTGTGCCGGAGCTTGTGCGGCGTGAGGCGCGGATCAAGGCCGGCGGCCGCGAGATACCGTTTCAGCCGTGCCTGCACCAGCCGCGGATACACCGGCTCCGGCCGGTCCGGCTGCGCGCGGAAAACCGGTTGCGAGCCGACGGGCGCCGATGCCAGTTTGCGCCAGTAAAGCCGGACGGCTTCCAACGCCGGCGCGCCGATGGGCGACTGCCGTTCCTTCTTGCCCTTGCCGCGAACGCGGACGAGTTGCTCGTCCCAATCGAGATCGTCGGCCGTCAGGCCGCAAAGTTCGCTCACGCGCAGGCCGCAGGAATACAGCGTTTCCAGCATCGCGGCGTCGCGCAGGAACCCGGTTTCGTCTGGTGGCGTTTCGGCGTGGTCGCGGAGCGACTCGTATTCCTTCCGCGGCGCGGCGAGCAGGGCGGTCATTTGCGCGGCGGTCAGGAACTGAGGCAGACGCTTTCCCAGTTTCGGCAGCGCGAGGTTGCGAATCGGCATTGCCGCCATGACGCCGCGCCGGACCAGGAATTTGTAGAACGACCGCAGCGCGCTGAAGCGAAGCTGGACGGCCGCGCGGCCAAGTTTGCCGCGGCCGAGGCAACGAAGGTAGGCGCGGAAATCGTCGCGTTGCAGCGCGTCCCACGCCGGCGGCTGGTCGCGGTCCTGCTGGTGCCAGCGGGCAAAGTCGGCGAGCGCCGCGCGATAATTCCGCTGCGTGTAAACCGAGGCGCCGCGATCCGTCGCGAGGTGCGTCAGGAAGGCGTGGACCTGTGCGTCGGCGGGCGCCGGTGCCATGAACGACGAAGCAGACACGGTGGGAGCTTAGGCCGGCACCGTCAAAAAACCAAGGCGCCGCCGCTCAAGCCGCCGGTTCCTCGCGCGGCGGGAACTCGAAGCCCACCTTGCCGTCGTCGCCCAGGACGAGGTAGGCGCTGAACGCGCGGCCGGTTTTGTTCGAGGTGAATTTCGTCAGCAGGTCCGTGCGGCGCTGGCTCAATAATTTCACAATTTCAGCGGGCGTGATCGGCCGCTGGAGGATGACCTTGCTGGCCTTGAACTTGCAGCGTCGGCTTGCGGCCTGCGTCCGCTCGCACAGGTAGTTGGTGGCCGTTTCAAAAACCCGGCCGCCGCAGAGCGGGCAGGGGCCGATCGGCTCCATGCCGGTGAAGTCCACCGGCGTCGCGGACTGCCTGGGTTTGGCTTCCTTTTCGCCGGCGGATGTGGCGCGGGCTTCGCGCCTTTCAAACTCGAAACCGACCTTGCCGTCCTTGTCCACGACCAGGAACGCCTTGAACGGCCGGCCCTTGCGTGACACGAAATGGGTGAACAAATCGGTGCGACCGGTGGCGAGCAGCTTGGTGAACTGCGCGCGGTCCACCGCCTGCTGGAGGATGAGCTTGCCGGAGCGGAAGGCGCATGTCTTCGCCGGGCCGACGGCGTGTTCGCAGACATACATGGCCGTGTCCTCAAACACGCGGCCACCGCATTTCGGGCACTTGCCGAGCGGCTCCTGCGCGGAGAAATCCGGTGCCGGTGCGGCCTCGCCATTGGGCTGCTCCTTGCCGTTCTGGCCGAAATCAAACTCTGCCTTGAACTCGGGCGTGAACCGGATGACCGCCGAGAACGGGCGGCCCAGCTTGCTGCGAAAGCCGGCCAGCGGGCCGACGATTTTTTGGGTCAGCAGCGTCTCGATTTCCGCCGGCTCGAACTGCCGGCCGGCGACGATCTTCCAGAGCGCGAAATCGCAGCCTTCCCTCGCGCACTGGAATTTTTTGTAGGTTTCCTTGATCACGCCGCCGCATTTGGGACAGGGCGTTTTCAATTCGCCGAAGTCGCCGGGGATCGTGTCGTGTTCGTGGTCCTTGGCGCGGCCGACGAGGTGCCGCGTCATCTCGGCGATTTCCGCCATGAAGGCCGGGCGCTGCAACTGGCCGCGCTCAATCTGCCGCAGTTTGAACTCCCAGTCGCCGGTCAGTTCCGGCTTGCTCAACTCGGGAATGCCCAGCCCCTGCAGCAGGGCGATGAGCGAAAACGCCTTCGCCGTGGGTTGCAGCTCGCGGCCGAGCCGGTTCATGTATTGCTCGTAGATCAGCCCCTCAATGATCGCGGCGCGCGTGGCCGGCGTGCCGAGGCCTTTCTCGGCCATCGCTTCGCGCAGTTCCTCGTCGTTCACCAGCTTGCCGGCGCCTTCCATCGCGGAGAGCAACGTCGCCTCCGTGAAGCGCGGCGGCGGCTTGGTCTGGCAGGCTTCCACGCGCACCTCGCTGGTGTGAACGCGCTCGCCCGCGGCCACCGGCACCAGGCCCGGCGCGTCCTCGGTCTGCGCCTCCTTGCCGTAAACCGCCAGCCAGCCGGCGTTGACCATCACCTTGCCTTCGCTTTTGAACGGTTCGCTCTCGACCCGCGTGATGCGCGTGGTGACGAGAAATTCCGCCGCCGGGTAAAACACGGCGAGAAACCGCCTCGTCACCATGTCGTAGAGTTTTTGTTCCGCGTCGGTGAGATTTTTCGGCGGCTGCGGGGTCGGGATGATGGCGAAGTGGTCGGAAATTTTCGCGTTGTTGAAGATGCGCTTGTTCGGGCGCACCCAGTCCTGCTGGAGGATCTGTCCGGCAAAGGCGGCGTAAGGCGTTTGCGCCAGGGCCTCGAGCGTCGTCTTGACCGTGCCGGGATAATCCTCCGGCAGCGCGCGGGCGTCGGTGCGCGGATACGTCAGCGCCTTGTGCCGCTCGTAAAGCGCCTGCGCCAGCTTCAACGTCGTGGACGCCGAGAAGCCGAACCGGCCGTTGGCCTCGCGCTGCAGGCTCGTCAGATCATAGAGCATCGGCGCGATCTGGGTCGTTGGCTTGCTTTCCTCGGTGACGACGCCCGGCTTGCCGAGGCACTTGGCGCGAATGGCCTCGGCCTTTGCCGCGTCCCAAATCCGTTCCGGCCGCAACTCGTCCTTTTCGCCGTTGGCGGGCGCCTTGTCCTTGGTGAACTGTTCGTCGAACCAGCGGCCCGGATACGGCCCGGCTGCGGCGTCAAACGTGCCGTGAACCTCCCAGTAATGCCGCGGCACAAAGTTGCGGATGCGTTGCTCGCGTTCCACCACGATCGCCAGCGTCGGCGTCTGCACGCGGCCGACGGTGGTCTTGTGAAACCCGCCGGTCTTCGAGTTGAAGGCGGTCATCGCCCGCGTGCCGTTGATGCCCACGAGCCAGTCCGCCTCGCTGCGGCAGACGGCGGCGTCGGCGAGCGGGCGCATTTCCGGGTCGCTCCGCAACCGCGCAAAACCCTCGCGGATCGCCGCCGGCGTCATGGATTGCAGCCACAGGCGTTGGACGGGCTGGGCGGCCTTCGCGTGCCGGACGATGTGGCGGAAAATGAGTTCGCCTTCGCGGCCGGCGTCGCAGGCGTTGATGAGGCCGTCCACGTCCTTGCGCTTGATGAGTTTTTCCAGGAGGCGGAGCCGCGACTCGGACTTCTCGATGGGGCGCAACGCGAACTCCGGCGGGATGACCGGTAGGTGCGTGAACGTCCACTTGCCGCGCGCAGCCTCGAAGCCTTCCGGCGGACAAATTTCGAGCAAATGCCCGATTGCCGACGAGAGCACGTAGTGATCGCCCTCGAAGTAATCGTCGTGTTTGGTGAAGCCGCCGAGTGCCCTGGCAATGTCGCTGGCGACCGACGGCTTCTCCGCGATGATGAGTGTTTTTCCCATGATCCCGTTCTCGGCCTACTGACCGCTGTTCCGATCAATGCGGCCCAGTCCTTTGCCACGCGCCGGTACAAAGTCGAGAAAAATCGTTGGCAAAATGCCGGGTGCGGTCGGTCGCCGCCAGTGCCGCTGGCGCCAAGGGCGGTCGCCGTGTCTTGCGTTGCCCGGCGGACAACAAACCGCTTGACGTCCGCGCGGAAGCGCGTTGCATCACAAGCAAATGAAGCCGTTCCAGGCTGCCTCCGCGGCACCAGGCGTGCGGGCGCGGTCGGTCTGGAGCGACGGGAAGTCTGGTCATCATGGAAACCCTCGGCACACCATCATCGCCTCGCGAGGATGCCGCCGGCGAGCAGGAGCTCTGCATTTCGTGCCTCCAGCCCAATCCGCCGGGAACCCACTTTTGCCGGCGCTGCGGCACGCCGTTGACGGCTTACGCGGCGACGGCGCCGTTCGAGAGCGTGTTCGCCGAGGGCGATTTCTGGCGGAAAGCGCTGCGGCCGGGGAGGGGGAGCCGCGTGCGGCGTGCCGCCCTCGGCGGGTTTCTGCTGTTCATGATTCTGGCCATCCTCATTGGCTGGCTGCTTCCGCGATGACCACGCGATAAGAACGCGGGTGGATTTCCGGCTCCGTTCAACGGCGTCCACGCGGCGTTCTGTGACGCTCCCGGCGTGAAAAATTGCAGCCAACGACACGCCAAGGTTGAACGTTTCGTCCCCTGCCGTCAGACTGGCGGCGTCATGCGTGCTGCATTGTTGTTCTTCGTTCCGCTGGTGGCCGCCGTTTCGATGTCGGCCCAGCCGTTTCCGCTCGATACCAACCAGTCGCTCGAACGCACCTGCTTTCAAACCGGCGGCGCTTACAGCGACAAGGCGGATTTGCGCTCGGACGTGGCCATCGTTTACGGCATTGATCCGGGGCTGCCCAAACGCATCGCCTCGTGGCGCGACCGTGGATATCGCATCCACGTGATGACCGGCGTTTCCTGGGGAAATTATCAGGACTACCTCTACGGCCGCTTCGACGGCACCAATCACGAGGACGAGGCGCAGACCGAGCGCAACGGACACAAGGTCAGCCACGGCGGCGACGTGTATTACATGTGTCCCGGCGAGAACTACGGGAAATTTCTTTGTGTGGGCGTCCAGCGCGCGCTCGACGCCGGCACGGAGGCGATCCACCTCGAGGAACCGGAATTCTGGGTGCGCAGCGGCTATTCCGAGGGCTTCAAGCGCGAGTGGCGGAAGTTCTATGGCGAGGACTGGCAGGCGCCGGACGCCTCGGCGGACGCCCAGTGGCGGGCCTCGAAGCTCAAGTATTTCCTCTACCGGCGCGCGTTGCAGCAGGTGTTTGACTACGTGCAGGCTTACAACCACCGCACCGGCCGCCATGTGCGCTGCTACGTGCCGACGCACAGTCTGTTGAACTACGCCCACTGGCGCATCGTCAGCCCGGAGTCGTCGCTGGCGCGGTTGAACGGCTGCGACGGCTACATCGCGCAGGTCTGGACCGGCACCTCGCGCACGCCGAACCTTTATCGCGGCCAGCTCAAGGAGCGCACGTTTGAAACCGCGTTCCTCGAATACGGCGTCATGCAGAACCTGGTCCGCTCCACCGGCCGCACGGTCTGGTATTTGAACGACCCGATCGAGGACAACCCCGACCACACCTGGACCGACTACCGCGCGAACTGGGAGTCCACGCTGACGGCCTCGCTGTTTCAGCCGGAGGTGTGGCAGTTCGAGGTGGCGCCGTGGCCGGAACGGGTCTTCGGCGGCCGTTATCCCAAGAAAGACAAGCCGGCCGAGCGCGAGCCGATTCCGCCGGCCTACGCCACCGAATTGCAAGTCGCCTTCAATGCGCTCGACGACATGAAGCAGACGCCCGTGGTCTGGGACAGCGGCACCGCCGGCCTCGGCGTGCTGGTGAGCGATTCCTTGATGTTCGAGCGCGGCGGGCCGGCGGCGAGCGACCCGCACCTGAGCCAGGTTTACGGCCTGGCGCTGCCGTTGCTCAAACGCGGCCTGCCGGTGACACCGGTGCAACTCGAGAACACAACGATTCCCGGCTACCTCGATCCGTTCCGTCTGCTGCTGCTGACCTACCAAGGCATGAAGCCGCTCAGCCCGGAGGTTCACGTTGCGCTGGCGGAATGGGTGAAACGCGGCGGCGCGCTGGTGGTTTGCGACGATGACACGGACCCGGCCAACGCCGTGCGCGAATGGTGGAACGAAGCCGGCCGTCACTACGCCACGCCGCGCGAACATCTTTTCGAGCAACTCGGATTAAAGGCCGCCAACGCCGGCGTGCCGGCGCGCGTGGGCCGGGGCAGTGTGCTCTGGCTGAAGGAAAACCCCGCGAAACTCGCTGCCAGCGCCGACGGGGACGCACAGCTCGTGGCCGCCGTGAAACCGTTTGCCGCGGCCGCCGGCCTGCGCTGGAAAGAAACCAATTACCTGCTGCTCCGGCGAGGCAAGTTCGTGGTTGCCGCGGGGCTGGACGAATCGGTTCCCGGCGAGCCGAAGACGCTGCGCGGCCGGTTCGTCAACCTGTTCGACGCCGGGTTGGCCGTGCATGAGAGCGTGACGCTCACGCCCGGCACGCGCTGGTTGCTGCTGGACCTCGACGCGGCGAACGCTCCCGCGCCGGCGGTGCTGGCCTCGGCGTGCAAGATCCTGCCCACCACGGCCAGCGGTCAGGAATTCCGTGGCGTCGTGGAAGGCGTGATCAACACACCGGCCGTGGTGCTCCTGCGAGTGCCCGCGAAGCCGCAGTCCGTTACACTCGCGGGTGAACCGCAGAGCGATTTTCGTTACGATGCCACGAACAAGCTGCTGTGGGTGAACTTCACGAACACATCCCGGCCGCGGGACCTGGTCGCGAAGTTTTGACCGCCGACTCCGCCGTCAGCGTGTCTCGCCGTCGAGACGGATTTCCACGGTGGTCTTGCCTTCGAGCTGGAGGATCAGCCGGCCGGCGTCCGGCTGGAATTGCTGAGGCGATTCCAGTTTCACCGGGCGGCCGTTGAGCGTGACGCCCGGCGTGTGACTGAAGCCGTTGACGAGCATCCAATACGGCTTCGTTGGCCAGCCGGCGACGGTGAACGTGACACCGCCGGCGCTTTCCTTCACCGCACTGATCGGTCCCGGCGCGTGAACCATCAGCCCGCATTGGCGGAAGGCGCGGAAATCATAAAGCCGCGGCTCGCCGAACATTGGCACGGCGGGAAGGAGAACCGTGGCGGGGTTGATCGCCGGGCCGTTGCGCTGCTGCACGCGCAATTGAAAACTGTCCGGCAGCAGGCCCTGGCGGTCGCGGTCGCCGGCCGGCCAGGACTGTTGGATGCCGCTCACGGCGATGCCGTCGGCGATTTGTTGCCACGGGCCGGCCGGGTCGTCGCGCGCGAACCAGCGGAGCGCGTCGGCATACACCAAGCCGCACCATTGCACGGGCAGCCCGATCCAGACCGGCGCCACCCACGACGTCGCGCCGAGGACGGGGATGGTGGCGTAAAGCCCCACCGGTTGCGGCGTCGGCGCGCTGAGATAGACAAACGGCACGCCGGTCCACGCCCAGTAGCGCGCCTGATCGAGGAAATTCGTGTCGCCGGTCAGCTCGTAGCCGAGCGTGTAGGCGCGCACCAAATGGGCGGACGCCAGAATGTCCGGCGTGTGCAACGGGACTTCCCAGGTTTGCGCGCCGCGCGGCACGGTGTCGCGGAACTTGCCCAGCGCCCGCAAGTGGCGCAGGGCGGTGTGGATCAGCTCGCGGTCGCCGACGAACACGGCGTCTTCCAGCAGCGTAACGACGCGTTGCGCCGTGAGGCCGTTCGCTTCGCGCGACCAATGGGTGCGGGCATAATCCAATTTTGAGCCGGGCGATTGCCGATAAAGCACGGAGCCGTCCGGCTCAAAACCGTCCAGCAAACCGCGGGCGTGTTCGCGTGCGGCTTCAACATTCTCGGCCACATGCCCGAAAACCAGCACCGGCAACGGATAGCGGACATGACCGAGCTGGGCAAAGTCAAGGCTGGTAGAAGGCACCTGGGCCAGCGCGGTCGCCGACGCGGCGCGAAGGCGCGGCACCAAATTCGTGTCGTTCACCTTGTTCGCCAGCCAGTCCATCGTCCACGCCGCGTCGGCCGAAGGCGCGGGTTGGAAGCCCCCCGGCCAGAACGCGTGGCGGTAGTGGTCGCCGAAGCGGATTTTCGAATCGAGCCAGCCGTGTGCCGCGAGCGCAAAATAATCTTCCTCCGCCACGCCGGGATCGGGCAACGCCGGCAGGCCGTTGAGCCGGACGTATTGTTGCACCGCGGGAATCACGGTCTGGCCGCGGCCGCCGAGGATCAACACGTTTGCCTCCACGCGATGGTCCGCCGGCACATGCACGGGCGCGTAGGGCAGCAGGCTGCTTTCGTCCCGATTCAGCCCGTCGGAGCCGGGGAAAATCAAGCCCATGACGTGCGCGCCGGAGTGGAAGAAGCGGTCCGGCGAATCGAACACGGCGCAGAGGTTCGTATCTTGGTCGCGGCTCCAAAGAAACCCGACGTAACGGTCCTCGGCGGCCACGGCCATCAGCGGGAATGTGATTTTGAGCGTGTCCGGCACCTGGCGGTTCGACGCGGGCGGGTTCAGGTCGGCGGTGGAACTGCTCGGTTCATTTTCCAGGTATTCCACGCCGGGGAACAGCGCCTGCGTTTTGTTTGTGCCGTAACTGCCGAGGCCCGGCAGCAGCGTGAACATTGGCAAATAGAGCACGTCGCGGTCGCGATCGGCGGAAACCCGCGTGGACACCGCCAGCGTGCCGGCGCTGCTGAGCGAGAATACCTGTTCGATTTCCCAGTGCGCACCGTCCGGATCGGTGGTCGTGGCGTGGACGCGGATCGTCCCGCCGAGCATCGCGTCGGCGACCCGCGTGAGCGGCTGGTAATCCACGCGCACCTGGCTGCCGGCGCCGTTGCCGAACGGCAGCCAGCGCGCTTCGTCGCCGACGAGATAACCAATCATCGCCCGGCGGTTGCCGCAGGCCATGAGCCGGCCAGCGACCTGGATTTCGAAATCGCCCACGCCGTGCCGGCCGTGAATCAACTTCAAGTCGCCGGACTCCAGCGTTGCCGCATCGGCGCCAGGTTCCGGCAAATCGGGCTTCAGCCACGCGGGCGCCGCCGGCTGCACGCGCTCGGCAAAACTCAGCGCGGCGAGGACGCAGGTTCCGTGATCGCCCGGCGGGTCAATCCGCAGACGCCAGCCGGGACCGAGCGCCGGCAGGCGCACCTTCGCCTCGAACCAGCGCCCGGCGGGCACGTCGAACCGCACGGACTTTTCCTCGGTTGCCTGGTCGCGGAAATAGAACACCTGCGCCATGCCGCCTTGCTCCGAGTTGAGCTTGAGCTGCAGCCAGAGCGGCGTGTTCGCGGGGAAATCGCGCGCCGGGCCGTGCAGGTAGGGGTCGTTGCCGGCGATTTCGACGCGCAATCCCTCGGCGGTCGGCGCGGCGCGGGCGATGTCGTGGTCCGGTGTCCACACGGCGCAGTCGGCGGCCTGGGTGAAGTCGAACGCGGGCAAAGCCGCCGCGCGGGCCGGCGGCGGGGCGAGCAGCGTGAACGCGCCGAGAGCGGCGGCGCGCAACCAGCAACGTGCGGTGAACATGATGCCTTCAGTGAACCGTCGCGGCCGGCGAAGTCAAAACCAAACCGGCTGGCCGACATTCAACTGGCGTCGCACCTCGACTTCGGTTTAGCCTGCGCGGCCAACAAGTGGCCATGAGCGCGCATACCGAACCGAAACCGCCGTCCGGCGGCACGCCGTCCGCACCTTTCCAACCCTATATTCCCACCGAAGCCCGGCTGCCGGAGCTGTCCATCGTGCCAGTCATCGTCGGCACGCTGTTGGGCATGGTGTTCGGTGCGTCATCGCTTTATCTCGTGCTGAAGGTCGGCCTGACCGTGAGCGCCTCGATTCCCGTGGCGGTGATCGCGATCACGCTGTTCAAGCTGGCGCGCAAATTCGGCGCGCGGGAAACCACGATCCTGGAGAATAACATCGTGCAAACCGCCGGCTCGGCGGGCGAATCCATCGCCTTCGGCCTCGGCGCGACGATGCCGGCGATCATGATTCTCGGCTTCGATCTGGAGTTGACGCGGGTGATGCTGGTGGCCGTGCTGGGCGGGCTGCTGGGCGTGTTGATGATGATTCCACTGCGGCGGGCGTTGATTGTCGCGCAGCACGGCACGTTGAAATACCCCGAAGGCACGGCGTGCGCCGAGGTGCTCAAGGCCGGCGCCTCCGCGGAGTCGAAAGCCCACTCCTCGGCGGCCGCGCGTCAGGAAGCGGTGGCCGCGAACGCCGCCGGCGTGCTGGCCGAATCCAATCCGGCCACCATCTTCATCGGCTTCGGCATCGGTCTGGTTTACAAGACGATGATGGCCGCGCTGCGGCTGTGGAAGGACGTGCCGGAAAAAGTGTTCGGCGCGCCGCTGAAGGGCGGTTCGCTCTCGGCCGAAATTTCGCCGGAACTGCTCGGCGTGGGTTACATCATCGGCCCGCGCATCGCCTCGATCATGTGTGCCGGCGGCGCGCTCTCGTATCTCGTCTTTGTGCCGATGATCAAACTGTTTGGCGAGCACCTCACGCAACCACTTTCGCCGGGCACGATACCGATCGCCGACATGACACCGGATGACGTGCGCCGCGCGTATCTTCTGTATGTCGGCGCCGGCGCGGTGGCCGCGGCCGGCGTGTTGAGCGTGTTGCGCGCGTTGCCGACCATCTGGCACGGGTTCAAGGAAGGGTTGAAAGACCTGCGCGGCGCGGCCACCGGCGCGGCCGCCAAGGCACGCACGGACAACGACCTGCCGATGACGTTCGTCCTCCTGGGCATCGTGGCGTTGCTGGTGGCGATTGTTTCCGCGAAACCGCTCCAGATGAACCTGCTCGGCGCGGTCTTGATCGTCGTGTGCGGCTTCATTTTCGTCACGGTCTCGTCACGATTGACAGGTGAAATCGGCTCCTCGTCGAACCCGATTTCCGGCATGACGGTCGCCACGCTGCTGTTGACGTGCCTGATTTTTTTGATTCTTCACTGGACCAGCAGCAATTACTACGTCACCGCGCTGTCGGTCGGCGGCATTGTCTGCATCGCGGCGTCGAACGGCGGCACGACGTCGCAGGATTTGAAGACGGGTTTCCTGGTGGGTTCAACGCCGCGGGCGCAGCAAATCGCGTTGCTGATCGGCGCACTTGGGTCGGCGCTGGTGCTTGGGCCGGTGCTGATGCGGTTGAACGACGGCGCCACCGTCTATGTCGCGGTCAAGGGCAACGCCGATTTCCCGGTGGCGATGCGCGTTGATCCCACGAAACTGACCCAGCACGACACCCTGCACGGGCCGCAGGCCTCCGACGACGCGCACGAATACCTCGTCTGGCACAACACCGACGAGAAGATCGGCCCGCCCGGCCGTTACCTGGTGGATGCCGCCGGCACGCCGGTTTACCTGGTGGACCCCGGCATCAACGGCGCCTATCGCACCCGGCCGGACGGCACGCAGGTGGAGAAATTTCATCCGCCCCAGGCCACGCTGATGTCCTACATCATCAAAGGCATTTTGAACCAGCAGTTGCCGTGGGGCTTTGTCCTGCTGGGCATGATGATCGTCGTCGTGCTGGAAATGTCGCTTCTCCCGTCGCTTGCCTTCGCCGTGGGCGTTTATCTGCCGCTGTCGTCGTCCACGCCGGTCTTTATTGGCGGCCTGGTCCGCTGGCTGGTGGACCTTTACCTGCGCAAGAAATACCGCGCGGCGAATCTCACCGAAAAGCAGCTCGTCGCCGAGAGCGACAAAAGCTCCGGCGTGCTGCTCGCCTCCGGCTATATCGCCGGCGGGGCGATTGCCGGCATCCTGATCGCCATCATCACCGGCCTGGCGGACGGCCACGCGGGCGGCTTCCGTGGCTGGTTGGCCCAGTTCAACGAACACGTCAACGCCCTGGCGGCGAAAGACCCCTTCACCGAAGGCCCGTGGTCGAACGTCCTCGCGCTGCTGCCGTTTCTGGGGCTGGTTTCGTTGCTGTATCTCACCGGACGCGATGTGATTCTAGCCCGGAAACGGGGGCCGCAGACCTGATCGCCTGCAACCTGAACCGGCCCATTCGAAACGCCGGCTGGACTTCAAAACAAACTCTGTCCCACGAGCAGTTGACGCTTGAACAGCCGACTTTGCACCGGCCGGGCGAAGGACCATTATGCAACCAGTGAGTGTTAGGGTTTCTTAGGTTCTTTGGCTTGGATTGGCCGCTTTTTGCGGTTATCGTTACCCGATCCGTAAAGCATAGTTTCCCGGTCAATCCAAGCTTTCGGCTGGCGCGCAGTCCAAGGGCTGCGCGCCTTTTTGTGTCTTCGACTGCCGCGGCCGGCAATTCTTGAGGCCGAGTGGACGCGAAAGAGCATTCGTTTCACGGTTCTCCGCGGAAAGCGGCGCGTGGCTGGATATTGCCGCGCTGGTGACGGGTTTTCCGCGCTTGCCGTTTGCCATGTCCGCAAGCCACAATCGCGGCATGAACTCCGTTTGCTCCCGATTCATGCTCGCGCTGGTGGTGATGGCGGTCCTCGCCGCGCGGCCGGTTCGTGCCGCCACGCCGCTCGTCCTGTGGTATCGCCAGCCGGCGCAAAAGTGGACGGAAGCGTTGCCGGTCGGCAATGGCCGCCTCGGCGCGATGGTCTTCGGCGGCATCGCCTCCGAGCGGCTGCAATTGAACGAGGACTCGCTCTGGTCCGGTGGACCGCAGGACGCGGACAATCCCGCCGCGTTCGCCGCGTTGCCGGAAATTCGCCGCCTGCTTTGGGCCGGCAAATACGAGGAGGCCGACCGCCTCGCCGCCAAAACGCTGATCTGCCGCGGCGCGGGCTCCGGGTCAGGCAACGGCAGCAAAGTGCCTTATGGCTGCTATCAGACGCTGGGCGACTTGCGCCTGGCGTTCGACGGCATCGCCACCAACGACGTCACCGATTACCGGCGGGAACTGGACCTCGACACCGCCACGGCCACAACGCGGTTCAAGGCCGGTGGCGTCGCCTTCACCCGTCGTGTGTTCGCCAGCTTTCCGGACCAGGTGCTGGTCGTTGAAATTGACTGCGACCGGCCCGGCAAACTCAATTTCACCGCCAGCCTGTCCCGGCCGGAAACCGGCGTGGTGAAAGCAGTTACAAACAACGAACTGCTCCTGGCGGGCCAGATGTTCGACGGCCAGGCCGCCAACGGTCTGAAGTTCGCCGCGCGTTTGCACGCCGTGGCGACAGGCGGCAAAATCAGCGCGAACGCCAGTTCACTGCGAGTGGAAGCGGCGACATCCGCCCGGCTGGTGCTGGCGGCAGCCACCGATTACTGGCCGCAACCGCCGACGTATCGCAAGGGCGACCCCGAAGCCGTGACGGCGGCCCAACTCCACCCGGCCCTCGGCCAATCGCCCGATCGGCTGCGGGCCGCGCAACTCGCCGATCACCAGCGGTTGTTCCGCCGCGTGCAACTGGACCTGGGTGTCACGGACGCCGCCAGTCTGCCCACCGACGAGCGGCTGGAGGCATTTCGCCGCGGCGGTGAGGATCCGGCGCTGATCGCACTCTATTTTCAATTCGGCCGCTACCTGCTCATCAGCAGTTCGCGGCCTGGCAGTCTGCCGGCGAATTTACAGGGCCTGTGGGCGGACGGAACGCAGACGCCGTGGAATTGCGATTATCACCACAACATCAACGACCAGATGAACTACTGGCCTTCCGAGGTCGCAAACCTCGCCGAGTGTCACGAGCCGTTCTTGGAATTCATCGAGTCGCTCGCCGTTCCCGGCGCCAAAACGGCGCGGGTGCATTACGGCGCGCACGGCTGGTGCGTCCACACGATCTCGAATCCGTGGGGCTTCACTTCGCCGGGCGAATCGCCCGGCTGGGGCTTGTTCCCGGCGGCTGGCGCGTGGCTTTGCCAGGATTTGTGGGAGCACTACGCCTTCGGCGGCGACCGCGCGTATCTGCGCCGGGCCTATCCGGTGATGAAGCAGTCGGCGGAATTTTACCTCGACTGGCTGGTGCCGGACCCGAAAACCGGCAAGCTCGTGTCCGGGCCCGCGAACTCACCGGAGAACACCTTTATCGCTCCGGACGGCCAGCGTGCTTCGCTCAGCATGGGGCCGGCGATGGAACAGGAAATCATCTGGGATTTGTTCGGCAACGTGCTCGCCGCCGCGCACGAACTCGGGGAACAAGATGATTTCACCCGGCGGGTCGCCGACGCGCGGGCGAAATTGCTCGGCCCGCAAATCGCTCACGACGGCCGGCTGATGGAATGGGCGCAGGAGTTTGGCGAAACCGACCCGCACCACCGCCACGTTTCCCACCTGTTCGCGTTGCATCCCGGCCACCAAATCACGCCACAGACGCCGGCGCTGTTCGCCGCCGCGAAGAAATCGCTGGAAGTCCGTGGCGACGGCGGCACCGGCTGGTCCATGGCATGGAAGATCAACTTCTGGGCGCGGCTCCAGGACGGCGACCATGCGCTGAAACTTGTCCGCAACCTGATTCACGTCGTCGAGACGCAAGGCTTCCGTTACGACGGCGGTGGCGGCGTGTATGCGAACCTGTTCTGCGCGCACCCACCGTTTCAGATTGACGGCAACTTTGGCGGCGCGGCCGGCATCGCGGAGATGCTGCTTCAAAGCCAGGCCGGCGAAGTCCACCTGCTGCCCGCGCTGCCTCACGCCTGGCGCGACGGTAGCGTCACCGGCCTCCGCGCCCGCGGCGGATTCACGGTGGATATGGCATGGCACGACGGCCAACTCGTGTCGGCCACGATCGCTTCACTCAACGGCAATCCCTGCCGGCTGCACGCGCCGGGTGCGGTCGTGGTTTCCGGGCGGGAAAAACTTGAAGTCCAGCATCCGGAATCCGATGTCGTGGTATTCCCGACGCGCAAAGGCGAGCGCTACACGATCCAGCCGACGACTTCGCGGTGAACCCGCCGCCTTGCCGTGGCCGGTGAATTCCAGCCGGGTTGACTGGATCGTCCGGGTCCGGCGCCGCGCATCACTCCCGCCCCAGCACGAAGGTGTAGGCGTGCGGGTTGTGGGTCTGGTCGCAGCCGACGCGCCAGCGCAGAAACGAGCCGATGTGCAGCGCCTGCGTGGTGAAACCGTGTTCGGCAAAGCGTTCCCGCATTCGTTCCACGCTCAACGTGTTCCAGTGGTATTCCTCGACCGGCCGGATCGCGTCGTCCTCGGTCTCGTCCATGTTGAAAAAATGGACGCACATCGCGCGGCGCGTCACGCGGCAAAGCTCGCGGACGGCGGTGTCCATGCCGGCCGGCGAGAGGTGCTCGAACAAATCGTGGACAAAGCCAAGATCAAACGCGCTGTCTGCTGCGCCGATGGCGAAGACATTGCCCGTCGCGAAGCGCGCCTGCGGAAACAGCCGGCGCGCATTCGCCACATTCTTTTCGCAAAGGTCAAAACCGGCGTAGTCAATCAGCCGCGTGAACCCATAGCTTTCCAGAAAACGATAGTCGTTCGCCGAACCGCAGGCAGGCTCAATCACAGTTGCTCCGGAGGCTGGTTCGGCGGCGAGCGCCGAGGTCCACAGGCGCTGGAACATGGCGAGCGCGGACGACGGGAGCATCGGCTCGCCGTTGGCGAACCGCGTCTCGCGCAGGACGATTTCGAGATAATTCGGCACCGTCTGTCCGGCGATATTCTGCGGCAGCGCGCGGAAGATCGTCCGCACGAATGGCGGCAAATCGAAGCCCTCGGCGTTGTCCGCGCCGCGCTGGAGCGCGTAAGCAATGCCGGCGAGCGCATCTTCGTGCCCGGCCTTTTTTGCCGTGGCGAGCAGCCAGTTCATCGCTGCGCCGAAGGCCAGCTCTGCGTCGGCGAGCGGCTGGAACTTGTCCGCGAACAGCGAGAACGCGAGGAAATGCCGCGTCAAAATGCTCTGCGTGTTCAGGCGTGGATCCTCCACGTCAGCCACGAGATAATCGCGCAGCATCGCCTCGTCGTGCCGCATCCACGAGCGGGCGAGCTTTTCCGATTCCTGTTGCAGGGCGGCGTCCATGGCGGCTTTCTAAACGGCCTTCGCCGCGGTGATGAACGCGCGTAGCTTCGCGTGGTCCTTCCGTCCCGGCGCAGATTCCACGCCGCTGGAAACGTCCACCGCAAACGGTCGCACGGTGCGGACCGCTTCGGCCACGTTCTCCGGCGTCAAACCGCCGGCGAGGAAGATCGGGCGCCCGGCCTGCTTCGCGGTCATGGCGAGGTCCCAGTTGAAACTCGCGCCCGTGCCGCCGCGTGCGCCCGGAACGTAACTGTCGAGCAGCCAGAAGTCCGTGGCAAAACGCGGCAGTTCGGCGAGTGACGCCGCGTCGCGGACGCGAAACGCCTTGATCGTGCGGACCGTGTGATTGCCGGGTTTAAGGCCGGCGATAAACTCCGGCGTTTCCTCGCCGTGGAATTGCAGCGTGTCCACGCCGGCTTCCTCAACGGCACGGCGGACCTCATCCGCGGCGGGATTCACGAACACGCCCACGCGCATGACCGGCGCGGCGATTTGGGAAAGGATGTCGGCTGCCGCGGCAAACGAAACGCGCCGCGAACTGCCGGCGAAGAACATGAATCCCAGCGCGTCGGCGCCGGCCGCCACGGCCGCGCGGGCATCGGCAGGATTCGTAATGCCGCAAATTTTGACTCGGACGGGCATGATACCCAAGTGTCCTCGCATCCAACCCGTCGCCGCCTGTTTCGTAAAGCGTGAAATGGGCGGCCCCTTCCCAGCTTGTCGCCCCCGGCGTGGTGTCAGACTTGTTCGGTCATGATGACGTTCCGCTGGATGCGCTGCAAATCGTCGTCGCGCATCACGCGTCACCGCGCAGGAATAATTCTCCCCGTCCTGTTGGTGGCCGATGCCCGGCACCCATCGCCTCCCACCCGGTTCAATCAATACGTCCTCCGCCTCGTTCAGCCAGGCAAACTGGAAACGGAGCTGCAAGTTGGTTGCGCCGCAGGGAAGAGCATGGCCGGGAGCCAGGCGCCGTGGCGACAGGCCGGGCCTGGCCGGTGGTTTGCCGGCTCGCGGGAACGAACTCCAGGCTGTTCGCGCGGCGAAAACTCGTGTAGGCGTGAAGCCATGCAGCCTGTGAACACGTTGAAAAAGCCGGCCATCGCCTCCGGATGGTCGCTCGGATTGCTCGTCTTGATCACACTGCTCCGCTTGCCGCCGGTGGCCGCGGAGAACGGGCGGTTCGAAGGCGCGTTCTTCCGCGGCACCGGCGACGTTGAGTATCTGCGTCTCCTGGACACGGCCCGGCGGATGTTCGCGCCCGACCCGGAGTTCGAGAATCTGTCCATGCTCTACATGCCGGGCTGGAACGGGCTGGTGGAGGGGCCGACCTGGGACGCGTGGTGGATTCAAAACAGCTACGGCACGACCTACAGCATGCTGCCGTTCCTCGAGGAACCGTTCGTCACGTTCCTGCAGAACTCGCAGGATTTGTGGTTCGACCAGATGGGCGACGGCAAGCGCGTTGGCGCCGCGCCGCCGTTCAACTGGGTTGCGCCGGACGGTTGCCTGTGCGACTGCGCGCGGCCGGGCTGGATCGTCTATCGGCAGGGCGACGGCCGTCCGCAAATCCACGACTGGGCCATGGAGTTCACGGCGGCGGGCGTGCTGATGCAGTCGGAATTGTTGCTCATCAGCCGGGACAAGTCAGCGATCGCGCGATATCTGCCGAAGCTGGAGCGCTGTGCCAACTTCATCGAAACGCGGCGCGACCCGACGAACAACCTTTTTCTCGCCGGACCCGCGGGGAACCTGCTGGCGCCGAGTTACGCGGGCTGGAAGAAACCTGACGGCACTTACGGCCAGGCTTACCTGACCGGTCTCTCCGTCACTTATATTGCGGCGCTGGACCGCTTGATTGAACTGGAGAAACTCGCCGGCCGCGCGGAGCAGGTGACGCTTCAAACCCGGCGCCGCGACGTTGCGCGAAAAGGCCTCGCGCACGTCACCACCGAGGAAGGCTACTTCATCCGGTCGCTCGACCCCGACGGCACGCGCCACGGCGTGTTCGGCGCCGCGCAGCACGGTTACTTCGAGGCGTCACCGAATCACGATGCGATCGCCTTTCGCGTGGTGGATGACGCCCAGGCGGCCCGGATTTACACGAAAATCGCGGCCATTCCCGGCCTGCGCCCGCACGATTTCATCCTGCCGAACTACCCCTCCTACGACGACATGTATGAACAACCGGAAGGGCTGTGGGCGTTTGGCACCTGGGTGAACGGCGGGCACTGGTCCACCTGCGAGGCGCGGATGATGCTTGGCTACTACCGGCTCGGTCGGTTCGACGACGCGCGCCGTTCGATGCTCCAGTTGATGACCTTTGCCGACCGGTTTCGGATGGACAATCCGCTGGTGAAGTTCGGCAGCGATGTCTATCAGCCCAATCAACCCATCAACCTCACCGACGACGCGTTCGGTCCGCCGGCGGCGTTTGTGCGCGGCCTCTTCGAGTATCTCTACCGCGCCGACGGACTCGCGCTGCTGCCGCACATCCCGCCCGGCATCACGCGGCTGGAGCAGCGTTTTCCGATTCGCTTCGGCACAAAACAGCTTTTCCTCGCGACCGTGGGCGCCGGTCCCATTACGGCCGTCACACTCAACGGCAAATCCTGGACGCGGTTCGACCGGCAGTCCGTTTTTTTCCCCTACGAGCAGGTGCCTGAACGCGCCGTCGTCGAGGTTGTTCTGGGTGACGCCCAGCCGCCCGGCTTCCAAGCGCCGGAGAGCGACGATCCGCTCCCGCCGATCCCAGCGGCGGACGCCGTCTGGCGGCGGCTCAAGAAAACCAACCTCGTCAAGAACAGCCGGCCGCTCCGCATGGGCGCCGACAGCGACGGCGGAAACCGGTTCCGCGGCGACATCGCCCAGGCGCTAGTCTTCAGCCGCGCATTGTCGGCAGACGAAATCGCCGTGCTGGCCCGGCACGAAGCCGGGTCGCTCACGAACGATCCGGCGCTGGTTGGCGACTGGGTCTTCGACCGTGACGAAGACGGTTCGTTTTCGTCGCCGGTCGGCACGCATTTGCGGGCGAAGATTGTTGGCGGGGTTGGCTTGGCCAACGCTTCAGCCGGTCCGGCGCTTCGGCTGGACGGCTCCGGTTACCTGGAAATTGCGCCGAATCCGGCGCTCGATTTCACCAACGCCTGCACCCTCGCGGCGTGGATTTGCCCGGCGAATCTGCCGGCCGGCGGCGGCCGGATCATTGACAAATCCGAGGTTGGCACGTCGAACGGCTATTTGCTCGACACCTACCCCGGCAATTCACTGCGCTTGATTTCAGAGGCCGGCACGCTCAGCTATGCGGCGAAACTGGTTCCCGGCCGATGGATGCACGTGGCGGCGACCGTTGCGCCGGACGGCAGCCTCGCGCTCTACCTGAATGGAAAGACGGTTGCCCAACACAGCGGTTCACCGATGCCTGATGTTGCCGCTTTGCTGACCACGGCCCGGCGTTTGCGGAGTTTCCATCAGTTGCTCAGCCAACACGGATTGGCGGACAGTTACGAAGCCGCCCACGTGCGGCTCGCGCTCGACAGTCTCGCCGTCGCGCACCGCCGTTTGGCCCTGCTGGCAAACGGGCCATTGAAGCCGTTGGCCGAGCCGGTGTCGGAGATGGCGGCCGATTTCCTGTATCTCGACACCGCGCGCAAGCTGACAGACGGTCTGGTGCGCGTGCTGGAAGCTTACGGCACGAGTGCGGATGCGCGGAGACAACAGATCGCCGCTCTTTGGCGGCAGTGTGCGGCCGGTTCCCAATAGGACGTTGACGTTGCCTCTCCGGGCGATCCGCCGGGTGCGGTTGATTTTCGCGCGCAAACACGCGTGACAGTTTTCAACGAGGCCGGTCCAAACGTTTGAAATCGAGCCTTGGTTCGCGAGGCCGGGTTGCACGGCGGCTTGAGGACAACGCTATGAATTACGACGAATTCGCCTTCTTCAACCAGCAACTGGCCGGGATGCTGAAAAGCGGCATTCCCTTGGAAGGGGCGCTGCGGCAGTTGTGCGAGACAATGCGAGCCGGCGAACTGCGGTCGGAACTGGAGGCGCTGGGCGCGGACCTGGCCAGAGGCGTGCCGCTGCGCGAGGCGTTGCCGCGACGGACGTTGCCGAAGTTTTACGTGGAGATGATCCAGGTCGGCACACACAGCAACGACCTGCCCGGCGTCCTCACGATGGTGGCCGACCACTACCAGCGGGCGGCCTCGCTCTGGGGCCGGCTCAAGGCTTTGATGGTGTATCCGGCGTTGGTGTATCTCGTCATGTTGGCGGTGTTCCTGTTTCTGGGCTGGCTCGTGCTGAACCTGAGCCGCACATGGACGGAGACATGGCTTACCACTCTCGGGAGCAGCCGGATCAATCTGACTCCCTGGCTGGCCATGTTGCCGGCCGCGTGGTTGATCCTGTTCGGCGTCGCGTTCATGGCGGCGATGTTGGCTCCTGGCGGCCGCGCTTGGTTGCGCCGCAAACTGCCCGGCTTTCGCGAAGCGAATCTCGCCCGGTTCGCATCCAGCATGAAGCTGCTGCTCCACGGCGGCAGCCCGCTGCCGCAGGCGGTCGAACTGATGCAGACGATGGAGGAAGGCAGTGACATGGGCGGCGAACTGGCAGACTGGCAGGCGCGGCTCGCGGCAGGGCATCGCAAGCTGTCGGAGGTGGCCACCGCCGGCCGGGCCTTTCCGCCGCTGTTTGTGTGGCTCGTCTCGCAAGGCGGCGAGGATCTGGCCAGCGGTTTTGGCCGTGCGGCGGAGATTTATTTCCAACGGGCGCGCTACCGCATTGAAATGATGCTTTTCGCGGCCCTGCCCGTGGCCATCCTTGTGCTGGGAACCATGCTTGCCTTTTGTCTCCAGCCGGCGCTGCGCAGCATCATGTTGTTCGTGAACATGCTGACCGCGATGGATTGAGGGAGGCCCGATGAACCTGCTCGCCATGCTCACTGCGGAGGGAGGCCCGACCGGCGTCCTGGCGGACGACAGGATGGCCGTCCTCCTGGTCCTGTTGTTAAGCCCGTTGGTCTGGGCGAAGCTGGGCCTCCTGTTCTACGTGATTTACTACCTGTTCAGCCTCCCCATGCGGCGGCGCGAGCGGGCGCGGTTGTTTCTCGATTTGATCGAGAGCGGTCTGAAGTACGGCCAAACCATCGAGCAAACCGTGCTCGGCGTGGCCGCCAGCGGGGACCGTTCGCTCGGCGGCGGATTTCAAATGCTGGCGCGGCGGATGGCGCAGGGCATCGGCTTCGCGCAGGCGATCTCGGTGCCGCCGCGGTTTTTGCCCGCGGAAACCGTGGCCATGCTCAGGGCCGGGGCCGAGGCCGGCGACGTGGCCAGAGTGCTGCCCGCCTGCCACGAGCCGGCGCGGGACGGCGTCGAGGAAGTCTGGAAGGCGCAGCATTATCTGGCGTTGCTGGTGTTCGTGGTCACGCCAGCCTGGGCCGTGGTATTTGGTGCGTTGATAGTTTTTATCATGCCGCGGATGCACATGATTGCGGATGACATGGGCGCCGTCTGGCCATTCTGGTTAGGAACCCTGGCGGCGCACGGCGGTTGGCTGATCGCGGTCGAAGCCTTGCTGGTGCTCGGCTTCTGGTTTCTGGCGTTGCTTTACATTGGTGGACCGCGGTTGCGGTCGCGGTTTGCCCGGCTCTCGCCGGCGGGCGTCGCCGAGCTGCTCTGGCACATCCCGTGGCGGCGGAAACGCATGCAACGGGACTTTTCGGCCACGCTCGCGGTGCTGCTGGACGCCGGGATGTCCGAGGCGCGGGCGGTGACGCTTGCGGCGGAGGCAGCGGACAATGAATGTTTCGCCGCCCGCGCTCGCGCCGTGGTAGCTGACCTGGCACGCGGCGTCAAACTGCCCGAGGCGCTCGGACGGCTCGACACCGCGGGCGAGTTTCGCTGGCGCGTGGCCAACGCGGCCCGCAGCGGGCGCGGCTTCCGGATGGCCCTGGCCGGCTGGCACGAGGCGCTGGCCGCGCAGGCGTTTCAGCAGGAGCAAACGGCGGCGCAATTGCTCACCTCCGCCCTGGTCCTGTTCAACGGGCTGCTGGTGGCCCTGCTGGCGGGCGGTTTGTTCCAAATGTTCACCAACCTCATCGAGGCAGGCACGCTATGGTGATTGGCGCACATACAACATTTCGTCGCCGCGGCACCGTCACGGTCGAGCTGGTGGTTGCCTTGAGCATCCTCGCGGTGGCGGTGCTGCCGGTTTCCTACTCGTTCCTCGGCGAACAACGACTGGCCCGCGCCGCCTACCAACGCACGGTGGCGATGGAAATTGTGGACGGCGAAACCGAGGTGCTGGTCGCCGGCGAATGGAAAGCGTTTCCGGCCGGAGCGCAGGTTTACACGCCGCGTGCCGCGTCGGTGAAGAACCTCCTGCCGGGCAAGTTTACGCTCACGATCGGCACGAACCGCATCCGGCTCGAATGGCGGCCCGATCACCGTGACCAAGGCGGACCTGTCGTCCGGGAAGTGACGGTGACGCCATGAAATCGCTTGGAAACCGCGAAAGGAGCATCAAGCCGGACCGCCGGTTGCGGGGCACGATGCTCATCGAAATGCTGGTTTACATTGCCGTGCTGGCGGTGGTGATCGTGCTGGCTGCGCGGGCATTTTCCCGGACGTTGGATCACGCGCGGGAAGGCCGGCGGGTGGCGGCGGATATCAGCCGCGCGCTGGCGGCTGGCGAACGGTGGCGGGCGGACCTGCGCGCCGCGAACGGTCTGCCGCGTTTGGAGGCCGCCGCTCCGCTCCAGGCGCTGCACATCCCGCGACCGGCTGGCGAGGTCGTGTATTTCTTCGACGGCAAGTCGCTTACGCGTGGCGTCGGCACGAACACGCCGGTGTCGTTTCTGGCTGATTTGAAGGCGTCCAGTTTTATCCGTGACCAGCGCCAGCGGGTCGGGTCGTGGCGATGGGAAGTGGAACTGGCGACGCGCCGGCCGGCCCGCGTGCGGCCGTTGTTCACGTTTGAAGCGGTTGCCCCGGCGGAGGCCAGACCATGAAAACGTCCTCGAATTCGCGCCGCGGCAAACGCGGCCTCGCGGCCTCCGTGATCGTGCTGGTGGTCCTGCTGGCCATGGTATCGTTCATCGCGGCGAACACCGTGGCGCTGCAACGGCTCCGGCGCGAACTGCGGCTGGTGGAGCAGCGTCAGGTGCAGCGCTACGGCACGAACGCCGTGACCAACGTGGTGGTGGCGCCGTTCAAACCTGCCACGACAAACGAACCGATTCGCTGAGCTTCAGCGGAATTGCGCGTGGGCCAGCAGCCGTTCCCACGTTTCATCGGACAAACGTGTCTGGCGGTAAACCGGCCCGACCAATGGCTCGGTGCTGGTTGAGCGGCGCGCGCGCTGAAGCCAGCGGCGGTCGAGGGGGTCGGCGATCAGCGCCGGATCGTTCGCGGCGAGGGTCGTTTCCTCCTTTTCACCGGTGGCGTGACCGGCGCCGACGAAGAATCCAGCCACCAGCAGCGACACGCGCAGCAGCGTGCTGCGCGAATACGTGGCGAGCGAACACGGTCGCGCGGGATCGAGCCGGCGAAACAGATTCGCGAACAACGGCAGCGTCCACATGGCCGGATTGCGGGCGGGCGAGTAGGCGTCGAACAAAATCGCGTCGGGGTGGGGCAGGGTGGCTGCCGCCGGCTGCGCGAGGAGGGTGGGAAAGTCGCCGTGCCGCACTTCCCAGGCCACTTCGCGGACGCCGTCGGTGAAACGCGCAACTTTCCCGGCGAGGAGTTGTTGCACAGCCGGCTCATAACCGGCGAAGTAACCGAGTTGCGCGGCGTGCGCCAGGCCGAAGCGAAGCGGTTCGAGCGTGTGATCGAAGCTGACCAGCCGCAGCGGCCGCGGAATGGCGCGGGTGTGGCGCAGGACGGTCAGCGAATTGGCGGCCGCGCCGAGGCCGACATCCCAGACGACAAATTCGCCGGCATGGGCGCGCAGTCGTTCGATCAGGCCAAGCTGGCGGACGTAAAGCGCCTCGGCCTCGGCCACTGGTCCGATGACGGGATGGAAGGTTTCACGTTCGGCGAGGGCGTGGACGCTCCAGGCGCCGTTGACGAGCTGGACGAGTTGGTAACCGATGGCGGGCGGCACGCGATGATTCAAGCGCAAACGGCGGGCTTGAACATCACGAAATGTTGCTGCTCTGCCAAAAAAAAGGGCGGAGCCTTCCGGCTCCGCCCGTGTGAAACGAAATGGTTCTTACCGGCGGTCGCGATGGTGCCGGCCGCCGCGAGGACGGTCACGATCTCCGCGTTCGCGTTCCGGTCGGCGTTCGCCTTCGGGCCGGCGTTCGCCTTCGGGCGGGCGCTCCGACTCCGGCCGCGCGCCGTCGGCTGGCTGGGCCGATGGCTCGCCTTCGGCGGCCGGCGCTCTGTCCGGATTTTCCTGCCGGTCGCGCTCTTCCATGGCGGCTTTGCGCGAGAGGCGGACCCGGCCTTTTTCATCCACGCCGAGGCATTTGACCAGGATTTCATCGCCGAGCTTGACGATGTCCTCGGTCTGCTTGACGCGGAAGTTGGCCAGTTCGCTGATGTGAACCAGGCCGTCCTGGCCGGGGAAGACTTCGACGAAGCAGCCGAATTCCTTGATGGTGACGACGCGGCCGCGGTAAATCTTGCCGACCTCGATCTCGGCGGTCATGCCTTCGATTTCGCGCCGGGCCACCGCCATGCCTTCGGCGGAGGTGGAATAGACTTGCACCGTGCCGTCGTCCTCGATGTTGATCTCGCAGCCGGACTCATCCACGATGCGCTTGATGTTCTTGCCGCCGGGGCCGATGAGGGCGCCGATCTTCTCCGGATTGATCTTGATCGTCAGGATGCGCGGCGCGTATTTGCTCAGTTCCTTGCGCGGCTCGGCGATGGTGGCGGCCATGAGCTTGAGGATGTGCAGACGGGCCAGGCGCGCCTTTTCGACTGCCTCGGCCATCAGGTGCAGCGGCAGTCCCTTGAGCTTGAGGTCGAGTTGAAAGCCGGTGATGCCCTTTTCGGTGCCGGCGATCTTGCAATCCATGTCGCAGAAATGATCCTCCCAGCCGATGATGTCGGTAAGGAGACGGTAACGGGCGATCGCGCCGCTGGCACCGTATTCGGTGCATAGACCGACGCTGATGCCGGCAACCGGCCGGATGAGCGGGACACCGGCGTCCATTAACGCCAACGTGCCGCCGCAGACCGTGGCCATCGAGGACGAACCATTCGACTCCATGATCTCGCTGGTCACGCGGACAGCGTAAGGAAATTCCTTGAGCGGAACCATCGGCTCGATGGAACGCTCGGCCAGCGCGCCGTGACCAATTTCCCGTCGGCCCGGTCCGCTGATGCGGCCGGTTTCTCCGACGGAGAAGTTCGGGAAATTGTAGTGCAGGATGAAGCGCTTCTCGGTGTCGCCGCCGGCGTAGGAATCGAGTTCCTGCGCGTCGGCGGTGGTGCCCAGCGTGACCAGTGCGATCGCCTGGGTTTCGCCGCGGGTGAACAAGGCCGAGCCGTGGGCGCGGGGCAGCAGGCCGACGCTGCTGGAGATCGGACGAAGATCGTCGTAGCTCCGGCCGTCGAGCCGCTTCCCTTGATCGAGGATCAAGCTGCGCACGGCTTCCTCCTGGATGTGGTCGAACGCGCTTTCCACCACGAATGGCGTCACCTTGTCCGCGCCGAATTTCTCCACCAACTTGGCGCCCACCTCGTCGGCGATGGCCTGGCAGGCGGCTTCACGGGCGAGTTTGCCGGGCGTGAGCAACGCCGGGATGGTGCGGTCGCCGGCGAGCGCCTTCGCCTCGCTGAGGATTTCGTCCGGCACCGTGTGCGGGCTGATCTGGCGCTTGGGCTTGCCCGCCTTGGCCGCCAGTTCCTTCTGGGCGCTGATGATCGGCTGGATGCTGGCGTGGCCGAAACTCAAGGCGGCGATGAAATCCGCCTCGGGGATCTCGTTGGCGGAACCTTCGAACATCACGAGTTCGGTTTCACTGCCGACGTAAACGAGATCAAGGTCGCTCTCCTGCAACTGGGGGTGCGTCGGATTCGCAATCAACTGGCCCTTGATGCGGCCGATGCGGACGGCGCCGAGCGGGCCGGCCCAGGGGATGTCGCTGACCATCAGCGCTGCGGAAGCGCCGTTGATCGCCAGGATGTCCGGGTCGTTCTCGCCGTCGGCGCTGAGCAGGATGCTTTGCACCTGGACTTCGTTGAACCAGCCCTTGGGGAAGAGTGGCCGGATGGGCCGGTCAATCATGCGGCAGGTCAGGATTTCCTTTTCCGTCGGACGGCCTTCGCGCTTGAAATAACCGCCGGGGAACTTGCCCGCCGACGCGGCCTTCTCGCGATAATCCACCGTAAGCGGGAAGAAGGACTGCCCCTCTTTGGCTTTGGTGGCGGCCACAGCGGCCACGATGACAATGGTTTCGCCGAGTTGGACGGTGACCGAGCCGTCCGCCTGTTTGGCGAGGAGGCCGGTTTCGATGTGGATGGGGTTGGTCCCGATGGGAACCGTTATTTTTTCTGGCATGGTATCTTAATACACCACGCCCGTCGGCCGCGAGGAACTTCATCGAGCCGCTCCGACGGAGCGGTTCGATGAAATTTCCCTAAGCCAACGGGTATGGTCATTGTGCGTGATGTGTTTGGAGCCGTCGTTGCCGGATCACGCGTTTCCAGCCTTCCGCCCAAACAGGCGGACTGACGGCACAAATCAACCGAGGAATGGCCGCAGAGTCGCGCTTCGGTGCGGACTTATTTACGCAGTTTGAGTTTTTTGGTCACCGCCAGGTAGCGGGCGTTGTCGGTGGTGTGCAAATAGTCCAGCAGGCGACGGCGCTGGCCCACCATCATGAGCAGACCCCGGCGGGAACTGTGGTCCTTCTTATGGGCCTGCAAATGCTCGGTGAGCTGGTTGATCCGCTGCGTCAGCAGCGCGATCTGCACGTCCGCTGAACCCGTGTCGCGCTCGTGAATCCGAAAATCGGAAATCGTCTTGCTCTTGGCTTCCATACTGTTGGTTAACCGCTATCTAAAGACACAAAGAGTAACGACTGACCGGGGCAGTGTAAAGCAACTTTTGAAATCGTGCAGGGAATCCTCCCCCATCATTACGATGAGCTGGGGTTGACTACGGAAGGGATTGAATCGGAGGCCGGCAGGAATCGCGGCCGGTGTTGACGGAGATCAAGGCTGCTGGTTCTGGCCGTCAGGAGGCGCCGGACGGGAGGTTTTCCCACCCTCGCGCGTGAGCCTGACAAGCTGCCGCCGCGCCGAAGCGTTTCGGCGGGTGCAGTTGCAGCGGAAGCCGATGGGTTCAGCCGGTGGCCACGGCCAATCGGGGCCGGCCCGGCAGCATCACCAGCTTCTGCATCAGCGTCTTGATCCGCCAGCCCTGGACGTCGTCATTCAAGTCCAGGAGCTTGATTGCCGCCCTCAAATCATACGCCAGCGCCGCGATCAGGCAGTAAACTTGATTGGCCCGCAGCGCCGGGCAGAGTGGACGATGCGGGTCCAGGAGGAAAGCTTCCGCACCGTGTTCCATAAATCGAAGCGTCCGGCCATTGGCTCAACCGCCACCAGGCCCGCGTGGACGGAGCGATCGGTGTTGGCGACAAACGGGAGCTTGAGCCGGTTCTCTTGCTTGGGGATCGCGGTCATGCGGTTCAGACCAAACGCAACGCAATAAATTCACCACCAATTGTCAGCTCCCGCCTCAATCATATTGAGTGGGGAAGCCGGCCGGCATGATCGGTCTGCGTTTGACGCCGCCGAATTTGCCAGCACTGTAGTTGCTTTGTGAGCGTCGTCCGGCTGAAACTTGTCGTGGTCGTCGTCGTTGCCACGGCCGCCGTGCTGGTCTTTCGTGAACCGCTGCGGCGGGCGCTTTTTGAACGCGCCGCCCTCGACAATCCAGCGCCGTCGCCGGAGGTCATCTCGGACCTGATCGAACACGCCGCCAATCCGCCGGCGGCCTTGCTGGAAGCCTGGAATACCGGGAAGATTGGTGATCGCGAGGTGGCGATTTGCGAAGTGTCCACACTGTTCCCCACTCGGCAGCCACTGCCGGCGCCGATCGAATCGCTCGTGCTTTCGGCCGCGCTCGATCCGGACCTGAGCGTGCGCGAGACGGCGCTGGGGATTTTGCGCGAGCGCCGCGATCCGGCCCTGGCGGCCCTGGCGGTGGAGCAGCTCAAGGATGCGGACCAGCAGGTGCGGTTGCTGGGGTTGAACTGCCTCAAGCAGGCCGCGCCGGCCGTGGGCGCACCGTGCGCTGCGGCGTTGCTGAACGATCCCGATCCCGCCGTCCTGGGCATGAGTGTGAAGTTGCTGGAGCGGTGGAGCGGGGAGAGTTTCGGGGTGAAGCTGGCGGACACCGTGCAGGTGGACAATCAAACCAACGGTCTGCTCGAGTTTCAGGCGGCGGGCGTGACGAGAATCGAGGCCGCCGCGGCGAAAGCGCGTTCCTGGTGGAGCGCGCATCAGCCGGAGTACCCGCCCGTGAAACTCGACGTTCCGCCCGCGGCCTTTGCCGTGCGCCGGATCGTGCCGGCGCCGGATTTTACGTTGCGCACGTTGGAGGGCAGGGAGGTCCGGCTCGCGGATTATCGCGGACGGGTGGTGTTGATCAATTTCTGGGCGACGTGGTGTTCCGCCTGCGTCGCGGAAATCCCGGCGCTGGTGGCGTTGCAGAAGCAGCACCCGGACAACCTGGTCATCCTGGGCGTGTCGTTGGATCTGGTGCCCGCGGAGGACGCCACGCCCGCCGCGCGCAACCTCACCGCCGCGGCGCGGCAACAAATTCGCGAGAAGGTTGCCCGCGCGGTCAAGGTGCGCGGCATCAACTATCCCGTGCTGCTGGACGAGCGCGACGAGGCGGGCGGGCGCTACAACGGCGGTGAATTGCCGACGACCGTCATCGTGGACGCGCGCGGCAACGCGCGCCGGCGGTTCATCGGATCGCGCAGCCTCGCAGTATTCGAGGCGATGATAGCTGAGGCGTCGGCAAATTCCACGAACGCAACGGCGATCGCGTCCGCAGGGGCGGAATCACGCCAGCCGGCGACAAAGCACGAAGGCGGCAGGGCCGGTCCCTGAGGGTTCGCGGCCGGACCCATTCAATTGGAGAAGTGCCACCGATGGGGAATTGACGGATGGCGGATGAACAGAAACCGTCATCGGGACCACGCCCCGGTTCACCCAACGATGGTCTGGTGGTTCTCGGCAAGTGTCTGGTATCCGTGGTCATCGGTTTCGATCCGTGGCTGAATTGCGTCTTCCAAAGCAAACCGTGTCCCCCATCAAGCCATCGCGTTTCGGCTTTGCGCGCGGCGCGCGACGCGCTACAACCTGGCCCATGAAACTACCGCTCGCCTTGTTCGTCACCCTCGCCAGCCTCGCGCTCGCAAATTTCGCCGCCGCCCCGCCGGCCGTCGCCCAGGAGCCCACGAATGCCGCGCGGGTCAGGCGGGCGTCCAACCGCGAGCCGGTGCGTTCGCCGGAGGTGCTGGACGATCGCCGGGTGACCTTCCGGCTGCGCGCGCCCAAGGCCAGCGAGGTGATCGTGCTTGGCCAGTGGCCGGAAGGCCGGGCACCGATGACGAAAGGCGACGACGGCGTGTGGAGCGTCACCACCGGTCCGATTCCGGCGGGCGTCTGGGAATACAGTTTTCAGGTGGACAACCTGACGATGATTGATCCGGGGAATCCGGCGATCAAACCGATGCGCGAGCCGCGGACGAGCATCCTGCAACTGCCCGGCCAGCCGCCGCTGTTGACGGATTATCAGGACGTGCCGCATGGCGTCGTGCATCTGCATACCTACCGCTCGAAATCGCTCGGCCGCGTGCGCGATCTGGTGGTTTACACGCCGCCGGGTTATGAATCCGAAACGGGGACGAAATTTCCGACGCTCTACCTGCAACACGGCTCCGGCGACAACCAGGCCACCTGGACCGTTCACGGCAAGGCGCACTGGATGCTCGACAACCTGATCGCGCAAGGCCGCGCCAGGCCGATGGTCATCGTGATGATGGACGGCCACGCGGCGTTGACACGCAACGGCGCGGCGTCCTACCAGAACAACACGGCGCTCTTCGAACGCGATTTGCTGGAGGACGTGATGCCGCTCATCGAGGCGGCTTACCGCGTCAAAACCGACGCCGCGGACCGCGCAATCGTGGGCCTGAGCATGGGGGGCGAACAATCGCTGCAGATCGGCTTGAACCACCCGGACCGGTTCGCGTGGGTGGGCGGCTTCAGCGCGGCGCCGCCGTCCGCCGAGGCGGTGGCGGATGCGCTCAACCATCCGGACGTCGTGAACGCGGGGCTGAAGCTCTTGTGGATCGGCTGCGGCAAGGACGATTTTCTGCGTCAACGAAACCTGGAGTTCATGGCGTTGCTCAAAGCGAAGGACATCCATTACGAATGGCATTCGAGCGAGGGCACGCACGCCTGGCCGGTCTGGCGGGGTTATCTGGGCGAACTGCTGCCGCGGCTGTTTCAGTGAGGCGCCCAAGCGGCCCGCGTGGCCGCGAACCGCCGCCTTGGTCCGCGGGGTCAGCCTTCGTCCACGGCGATGCCGGCCTCGCGGAAGTGCTGCAATTTGTAGGTCAGCGCCCGCCGGCTGATGCCGAGCGCCTTGGCGGTTTCGGTGCGGTTGAAGTCATGCTTGCGCAGCGCCAGCAGGATCGCCTGGCGCTCGACCTCCTCCAGCCGTTGCGGATCGGCCACCTCGCCGGCGACGACGGCGGCAACGTTGGCGACGGCGGTTCGCACGCGTGCCGGGAGGTGTTCGGGCAGGATGAGTTCGCCGCGGGACAGGAGCACGGCGCGCTCCATAGCGTTGCGCAGCTCGCGCACGTTGCCCGGCCAGGCGTAGCGCGCCAGATGGTCGGCGGTGGCGGTGGACAGTCGCGCCCGGCCACGCGCAAACTCGGCCAGGAATCGGCTGGCCAGCGGCAAAATGTCCTCCGGCCGTTCGCGCAGCGGCGGGACGTTCAGTTCAATGACGTTGAGCCGGTAAAACAAGTCCTCGCGAAACCGGCGGGCCTTGACCTCTTCATCCAGATTGCGGTTGGTCGCGGCCAGGATCCGCGCGTCCGTCTGCACTTCCTGGTTGGAGCCGAGGCGGTGGAAGCGGCCGTTTTGCGTGACGCGCAGCAGCTTGGCTTGAAGCTGGGGCGTCAGTTCGCCGATTTCGTCGAGGAAGATCGTGCCGCCGTTCGCCTCCTCGAAGCGCCCGATGCGCTGGTTCGTGGCGCCGGTGAACGCGCCCCGCTCGTGGCCGAACAGCTCGCTCTCCAGCAGGTTTTCCGGGATCGCGGCGCAGTTCACCTTCATCAGCGGACCGCGCGCCCGCGGACTCCACGTGTGGAGCACGTCAGCCACCACCTCCTTGCCGACGCCACTTTCACCGGTGATCAGCACGCGGCTTTCCGAGTCCGCCACCAGCGAGGCGTCGCGGAACACCGCCTGCATCAGCGGGCTGAAGGCCACGATGTGCTCGGGCAACTGCTTTTCCGCGCTGAACCGCAGCGGCCCGGCCTTGGCCAGCCCCGTGGCCTGCCGCACGGACTGGAGCAGTTCGTCGAGGTCAATCGGCTTGGTGAGGTAGTTCACCGCGCCGTCGCGCATGGCGACGACCGCGTCGCGGATGTCGGCATACGCGGTGACGAGCAGGACCGGCAGGGTGATTTGTTCCTTGCGCGCCAGCCGGAGCGTTTCCAGGCCGGTGATGCCCGGCATGCGCACGTCCGAAATCATCATGTCCACGCCGCCGCCGCGCAACACCTCCAGCGCCCGCTCGCCGGACTCGACCGGCACGGTGTCGAACCCCTGGCTGCGCAGGAAGGAATGCAGCAGGCTGCGTTGGCCGGCGTCGTCATCCACGATCAATATGCGGGGGCTGTCGGGTGTCATGTCCATCGTCCGGGACGGTCCTCAAGCCGGCGTCCGGAGCTTGAGGTGCGTGAGCCGAAAGATCGCGCCGCGGGGTTCATTGGCCAGGCATTTGATCTCCCAGCCGTGCGCCAGCACGATCTGCTGGACGACCGCCAGCCCCAGTCCCGCGCCGTTCTTCTGCGTGGTGAAATACGGCTTGAAGATTTCCTCGCGCCGCTCGGGCGGGACGCCGTGGCCGTTGTCGCGAATTTCCAGTTGCGCCTCGGTGGGGCCGGTTTTGGCGGCGAGAATCTGGATGGTTCCGTCCGGTTCCACCGCTTGAATCGCATTGAGCAACAGATTGAAGAGGGCCTGCCGCAGCAGCGCTTCGTCCGCCTCCACGAGGAAGCGGTCCGCCTTCACCTCCAGATGCACGTGTTTGTCCTCCAGATCGCAGCTCAGCGCGCGGGCGACCTCGCCGGCCACGGTTTCCAGCGACAACGGCAGGCGCCGGACCTCCCGCGGCCGGGAGTAGTTGATGAACTCGTTCAACTGGGCCGTGATCCGGTCCGTTTCTTCGATGATCTCGCCGGCGCGCTTGCGGATTTCCGGCACCGCGCCGTCTGTCCGCGAGATCATCTGGGCGAAGCCGCGGATGATGTTGAGCGGATTGCGCGTCTCGTGCGCCAGACCGGCGGCGGCGAGGTTCAACTCGCGCAGGTGCGTGTTGGCCTCGCTGGCGCGCACCAGCCGGAGCTGGAGGTCGGAGAATCGCTCCAGATTGCGCCAGGCCACGCCGCTGCCCACCACGGACACCGTGGCCAGCAGGACCACGAGGCTGCGCAGCCACAAATCCTGGCTCGTCAGGGCCCGGAGGGATTTGGTGGACATCATCAGCACGAAGCTGTGAACGCCCTGTTTCTGGATCACCGTCTGGTATTCTTCTTCGCTCATCCAGAACGGCCGGGCAAACCGTGGCCGGCCGAACCCGCGTTCCGGCGGTTTGCGACGGTCCTTGTCGCCGTCGCCCGGCGGCGGCGGACGGAATTCGCGCGGCGGGCCGGGCGGATGGTTGGTGTCGAAATGCGGGAACATGTCGCGCATGGCCAGCACGATGGGCGGGTTCGTGCCTTCCAGGTCGGCGGTGACGTTCGTGCCCAGGTCCACCAGGTTCATCAGCGTCACGTTCTGCTTTTCCCAGACGGCGGCGGTGCGGAGCAACGCCTTCGGTTGCAGTTCCGGGGTTTCACCGGCGGAGGCGACGACTTCGTCGTCCGCGTTCAGCAGCGCCACACCGGTAAGTTCGCCCTGTCGGACCAGATCCTTGAGGGCGGACTCCAGACGTTCCTTGGACACCAGTCCTCCAAAACGCCGCTGCGAACGGATCACGATGCCCAGCGTGCTGGAAATGTCCTTGGCACGGTTGATCAACGCGGCCCGCGCGGAACTGCGCACGCGCGCATGTTCCGCCACCTGCCAGGCGACGATCACGCCCCATCCGGCCAGCAAGAGTCCATATACCAGCAATCGTGGACGGATCATACGCGGGGTGGCGGGTCGTGCTGTCAGGGCGGACTACTTGGTCTTGGAACCCTTCGCCGGCGTCTTTTGCGGGAGGCTGTCGAGGAACCGATCCAGCTCCTGATCGGTCAGTCCTTGCGTCGCCTGCGACCTTGCCCGCTCCCGGTCGGAGACGGAGGCATACTGCTGCGGCGCTTCCACGACTTTCGGGGTCAGGAAGATGATCAATTCGCTCTTGCTGTCGGTCGTGATCGTGTGGCGGAAGAGCGCGCCCAGTCCGGGAATGTCACCCAGCAGCGGAATTTTGCTCACCGACTTCGTCTTTTGGTCCTGGATCAACCCGCCGATGACCACCGTCTGTCCGCTGGGAGTCACCACCACCGTGTTGGCTTGACTGATGTCAATAACCGGGGCGCTGATACCAGCCGCAATCGGGATGGACGTGGTTTGATCAATGGACGACACCTGGGGGTTCAGAATCATTTCGACCAGGCCATCGGCGGTGATAAACGGTGTGACCTGTAAAATGACACCGACGGGCTGATACTGATACGCATTGATGGGAGTTCCGTTCAGGCCGTTGTAGGAAGTGCTGGTGACCAGAGGAACCTCCTGACCGACTTGGACTACGGCCGGTTGGTTGTTCCGCGCCATGATGGAAGCCCGGGACAAAATCTTCGCGTTGCCGGACTGGGCAATGGCGCGCAACGCCACCTGGTAGTCCTGTCCCAGGATTTGATACAGGCCGGCGCCCTGGGCGGTCATCGGCGAGATGGGCTGAAAGCTCTGGGTCGGCATGCCCAGCGCATTGAGCGCATTGGAACTGGAGTTGAGGCCCGACAATCCGAAGACCTGGGCCAAGTTGTTGGTCTGGCCGCCGCCCACATTGTGCGCGTAAGCGCCTTCCACGCCGAGGTCCAGGCCGGTGTTGCGGGCCACCTGCACGAAGGCGACCTTGATGAGCACCTGGGGCTTGGGCCGGTCCAGATTCGTCAGCACCTGCCCCACGCTGAGGGCGGTGGCCTCGTCGGTGATCACCACGACCCGGCGCGATTCGGGATCAATGGAGAAATAGGCGTCGCCGATCTGACCATTGCTGGGGTAAGTGCGGGTGGTGGTGCTGCCGCCGGCGCCGCCGCCGAATCCGCCGCGGTTCTGTGCCTGGACCGATTGCCCCAGACCGAAACAGAGTCCGAGCGCGATCATGAACAGACCGGTTAGCTTGTGGTTAAGTTTCATCATGTTGACCTCAATGGAATAGACTGAACAGAATGGATATGCCATCGTCCGGCTAAAAACCGGTCCCTGTGCGGGCGCCCATGCTGCCAAAACCGGTGGTCGTGGTGGTCATGGTGCCCTGCTGGTTTTGCGTCGCCCGCGTCGTCAGCGGGTTATTCTGCAATAGCGAATTCCGGTTGGCGGTGCTGGTCCGCATGGTGTTGTTCCGGTTGAACAAATCCTGCAAGACCTGCTGCACGTCCTGGGGATCCGCGTTCTGGAGATCATAGACCAGCACTCGCTCCTTTTTCGCGGGACTCTCATCCAGTTGCGCGATCATCTGCGCGATCTGCGGCATCAGCGTGCTGGCGGCGCTGACGATCAGAGACGATGTGCGGGCGTCTGCCACGGCCACCACCTGGCTCTGCTTCTGCTGCCGTTCGCTGGAGTTGTTCTGGTTGTTGGCAAACATGGGTGGTCCGCCAAAACGAAAACGCTGGAACTGATTCTGGGTGGATTGCGTGCTGCTGGGGAAGATTTGAGTGAACTGGTTGGCCAACTCGGTTGGATCGGCATTTTTGAGATGAAACACCCGCAATTCGGTGATGTCGCTGACGGGCAGGTCAATCTCCTTCACCATGTCGGCGATGGTGGACATCATGTCCTGCGGCGCGCTGACCACGAGCGAATTGGACCGGTCGTCCGCCACGGCCACCACGCGGGTGTTGGCTCCGCCGTTGCTTTCGGTGCTTCCCTGGGCGCCCGGAAAACCGCCGCGCCCGCGGAACATGTTGAAGAATTGCGCCCGCGGATTGTTCCCGGCCGCGTTGGCGGTGCTCTGCGTGGCAAATATCTCCTTGATGACACTGGCCAGGGCCGTGGCGTCCGCGTATTGGAGGGGGAAGACCTTGATCGTCGACACACTGGAAATGGAACCGTCCAGGGCCTTCACGATTTCCACCACCCGATGAATGTCCGCCTGGGTATCCGTGATCACCAGTGAATTGGCGCTTTCGTTGGCCGTCATGGTCGCCGAGGTCGGCAGCAACGGCTCCAGGTCCTTGGTCAACTGGGAGGCCGTGGCGTGGCGCACCGGGATGATCTCCGTCACGATCTCGTCGTTCTTGGGAATGTCCTCCAGCTTGCGGTTGCTCTTGACCGGCACGTCCTGCGTCTTGGCGGCGTCCCGGCTCACGATGGTAAGAATGCGTCCGTTGCGAATGGCCGCGTAACCGTTGCGGTTCAGCGCGCTGTTGAGCAGGTCCACCATCTCGTCCTTCGTGACGGGGCCTTTGCTCCACATGTCCACCCGGCCCTTGACTTCCGTTTGCAGATTGATGACGAAGCCGGCGGCGTCGCTCATGTAGTTCAGGACCAGGTCCAGCGGCGCGTTGCGCAGGTTGAAGTAGATCTTCCCGTCGCTGGTGACGCCGCTTTCCGGCGCGTTGGTGCCGCCACTGTCCGGTGGCGCCCCGGCGGGGGTGTTGGTGAAAGCCGGGGCGGCCGGTGGCGCGTTGGTGTCCGCCGGCGGCGGCACCAGGCCGGGCGGGCTGGCCACGGCCGCCTCGTTTGTCGCGGCGGGCGCGTTGGTCGTGTCAGGTGCGGTGCCGGGCGCATCCGCCGCCCGCAACCAGAAGCCGGTGGTCAGAGTCGCCAACAGAATGAAGGTCGGAATGGTTTTCATGGGTTCATTGCCTTTGCACGTCGTTCCATTAATTTTTTGAGAATGTCTGAAGCGCCAGCGGAGAGGCCACCCGGGGCGGCGCCTGAATCGGCGCTGCCGCTGGCGGCGTTGGTGCCGGTGCCGGCGCCGCCGAACGCGCCGGATTGCTCGCTCATCGTCCAATCGCCCTCGTCCTCGCGGCGCAACTGCATCCCAATGGCCAGGTTCACCTTGTTGGTTTTGCAGACGAGTTCCACGTGGTCGGTCGCAATTGCCGCGATTTTGTAATCCGCAATCGTATCGGCAGCCTGGGCCTGCTTCCGATACTCGGAGCTGGTGCCGTCGAAGAAGGCAAAGCGGCCCTTCGCGTAAGTCATCGTGCCCACCAACGCAAAGGAATCCACCACGGGGTTCTTCCGCGCGGGGTGGTAGCCGGGCCGGTGCGGCTGCCGGTTGGGATCGAAGATGTTGCGATCCACAATGAGCTTGAACGCGGCGAAGCTCAGGGGATTGGGGTTCGCGGTGGCGGCCGTTTCGGCCGGTCCGGCGGGCGTTTCGCCTGCGGCGCCGGCGGAGGCGTTCGTGGCGGCACTGGCCGGTGTATTGGCCGGGAATTCGCCAGGGACGTTGGTGGTTGCCAACGGCAGATTCGAGGTCGTGGCGGGCGCGGGCCGCGCCGGAATGACCGCCCTGCGGGCCGCCGCAAAGGGCGCCGCGTCGGACGCCGCGTTGGCGGCCGGCTCTTCGCCGGCCTCGGCCGGGGGATGCTCCGGCGCTTCGGGAGCGGCCTCCGGAGCCGCCTCCGGCGGGCCGCTGGGCGGCTCCGGCGCTGCATTCGTTGCGGCTGCGGGCGGCACGTTCGTGGCGGTTTCAGGCCCGGCCGGCGGTTCCTGCGCCAGCGCGATGGCCCACGGCAGCAGTGCCGCCGACAACATTGTCCGCAGCCCCCGGCGCCGGATCATCACGCCCCGGTCAACCAGGGAAAGCGGGGCGAATGCGGCGGCCAGGGCCGCCACCAAGCCCGCCGGCCGGCGGCCGCGCGTTTCCCTGGTCCGCAGTGCGAGGGTGGCCGGCGCCGTGAGGTCGCCGGCGGCGGTGTCATTCGGCAAAGGATGGATTCGCATCGGATTCATTGCGGCGGCGGATTGAGCACCAGCCCGCTAATCTGGAGGCCAAGGTTGAGCTGCTGGCCCGTATTGTCGCGCGAACTGAGTTCCACCGACTCGATTCTCACGGCCAGCGGATCGCGCTCGATGTTGTAAAGAAACCGCGTCAGCGTATCGAGCGTGCCGGCGGCTTCCACGCGGCATTGCAGGGTCATGTAATCGTCCGCGTCGCGCCGCCATTGCGGGGCTTCGGAAGTCAGCGTCGCGCGGCTGTCCTGGGACCAGCCCTCCACGGCTTTCAGAAGCTGCTGCACGGCGACGGAAGGCGTGTTCGACAGCGTGTTCGTGCGGATTTGGTCCCAGCGGGAGCGGATGATGGACGCACGCTGGAGCAGCAGTTCGCCGTCCGTCACGCGTTTGCGCAAATCGGCGATGCGATCCGAGCGGGCCTTCCACGCGTTGGTCAGCGGCGTGAAGACCACCTTGTTCGCGATGAACAACGCCACGGCGGCGGCCGCGAGGACAAGAAGAAGCTGCTGTCGGTCCTTAATTTTCACTCTTGCCTCCTTCGCTCCAGCGGAAATCAAAGGTGAACTGCATGGGGGTTTTGCCGCGGATCATGTCCACGTTGAGATTGGCCACAGCCGGCGCGGCCCCGAGTTTCTCCAGCGTCCGGCGCAGCGCCGGATGGTCGGTGGCCGTGCCGGAGCAGCTCACTGCGGACTGGTCGCGAATCTCCAGCGTTTTGGCCGTCACCGAGCCGTCCTCCGGAAAGGCCTGCGTGAGCTGGCGGAGAATCGTCAGGCTGCGCAGCGAGTGGTTGCCCCAGGGCCGGAACTGCCGGATTTGCTGCTCGGCGGACTGCACGGCGCGCACCTGCGTCTCGATCTTGCCCCAGCGCGATTGCAGCCCCCAGATTTGCATCTGTTGATATAGGAACAACGCCATCACCAGCGCCGCCGCCGCGCCGGCCGCCACGCCTGTCCGTTGCAGGGCGCCGGACGAATACCGCGTGGCGAAACGCTGCCAGGCCGTGACGTGCGGCGGCATGAACTCGAACGCCGCCGGCCGCCCGGCCAGATGCGCCGCGGCCAGGCTGAACGCGGCCGAAACCGTGGTCGCCGGCGGAATTCCCACGCTGAACTCGTTCGCCGCGTAGGCGGTCACCACCTCGACCTTGAAGCCCAGCGGCTCCAGCCGGAGTTCCATCTCGTCGGCCAGCGTTTCCGCGAGGTCGCGCGGTCCGAAAATGCGCACGCGCTGCAACGTGGCGCGGAACTCCGCCGGCATCTGCCCCAGCGTGATGCGCACCTCCCGCGCCACCAGGTCCGCATGCACCGTGCGGGCGCCGCCCTGGGTTTCCACCGCCCCTTCCAACACCCGCAGCGCCGCCACGCCGCCGCCGCCCGTGACCTGGAGTCCGACGTGGCTTTCGCCGATGGTCAGCGCCAGCACGCCGTTGGAAGCCTCGGCGTCGGGCCGCTGCAACGCGCAGACTCCCAGCGAAAAACTGACCGGCCGGAGCTGCGCGGCCCGCAGGGCGTGGTCCAGCGGTTCGACTTGGTTGCGCGGCACGCCGAGCAGGGTGGCGTGCATGCCGCCGCCGGGAATGACGTGGCGGGAGGTGCCCAGCATCAGCGTCGCCACGTCGCACGGAAAGCCGCGTTCGGCCTCGATTTGCAGCAGTCCCGGCAATTCGCTCTCGGGCAGGTCCGGCAACGTGGTGTGGGCGACGAGCACCCATTTCAACGGGAGGCACACGGCGCACAGCCGTTCGCGCACGCCGGCGGCATTGAGATGATTGCGGATTTCCCGGCCGACGAGTTCGGGATCGTTCGTCAGCGGGTCGAGGGATAGGGTCACGGACAGGGTCTGCTGCACCTGCACCGAGCCGTTCGTGCGCCGGAGCACGACGCCTTCCAGCCGGTTGCCGTCGAGCGCGAGGCCCAACAGCCCGTTGAGGCGTTGCGACCGCCATGAACTGAGTTTTTCCAGACTGATCATCGTGTATCCTTTGCCATCAACCAGGTTTGCCGCACGTAGCGGCCCAAGGCCCAACCGAGATGGGTGAGATCCTGGCGGTAGAGAATGGTCGGCGTGCCCGTGCTCATGTCGAACACAAATTTCACCCGCCGGTAGCCGCGGCCGTAGGGACCCAGCGCGGCGATGTCCGCCGTGAATTGGTAGCTTTGCGTGGTGATGTAGTCCCCCGCTTCGAGTAACTGGAGGGCGGAGCTGTTGGAGGCCAGGGCGTCCACCATCCAGGCGATCGAGGTAAGCTTGTCGGGATTGTTCTGGCGGTAGTTTAACAGTTGCGGCAGCACGTCGGGGGTGATGCCGGGCAGGCAGTCCAACACGGCGGCGCTGGCGGTGTTCACGTTGACGCGCCCCTGGATGTAGTCGTTGCTGCTCACCGTGATGCAGTTGGCAATGAGGGCGAATTCATCCGCCGTCATGCCGCTGCGGGCGTAGAATTGCAACGGACTGGTGAACGTCACGGTGGTCGTGCCCCCGCCGCCGCCGCCGGGCCGGCCGCCGCCACCGCCGGACTGGCCTCCCAGGCCGAGGCGGCTCAAAATCGCCGTGGCGCGCGCGGCGCTCAGGTTGGTTTGCAGCAGGGAAGACAACGCGGTGGCCGTCCCACTGAGGCTCGATATGTTGACGCGGGCGGTGCCGTCCGGCTGGGTGTTCGGCTCGCGGCTGTAAACAGTGAAGTATTCCAGCAGTCCGGGATCCACATAGTTGTTGCGGTTGGTGTCCACTTCGTTCGGGTCGAGCGCGCCGTTGAGGTTGAGATCCTCGCCGAACAGCGTCGCCAGGTCCATGCCATAGACCAACCGGACTTCGTTCACCGTTTCGTAAGCCGCATTCTTGCAGAGGTAGGGCGGGTCCATCTGGTTGTAGATGGTCGGCCCGTCGCCATTGGTGGACACGCCGCCGTTTGTGTCGCGCCAGTCCACGATGTTTGCCGCCAGCTCGAGGGTCATGTTCGTGAGCATGTTGAGCATGTTGGCGGTGACGGTGTTGAGGTTGAGTTTGGCGCCTTCATCCACCAGCCCGAAGAAAACCTGGTCTGGCTGGACGTTGAGGTTGGTGGCGCCGGCCCGGCCGATCAGCCAGAAATGCGCGTCGCCCACGGGCACGGCCTCGCATTGGTAGGTCGTGACGTCCGGCAGCGTGCCGTTGGTCGCCTGGGCCGCGAGCACGACGCTGACGTAGCGGGCGGCGGCCTCGATGGCCTGGTCCGCGGACATCGCCGCCACGCGGTTGTCGGAGGCGCGCAGCTCGAACGACATCGAGTTGGCGAAATACAGGGTGATCGCCACCAGGCCGAGCGCGATCCAGAGCACGATGACCAGCACGGAGCTGCGCTGCGACGCCCGCGGGGAAGGCTGCACGTTCATAGCTGCCCTCCTGTGGTTTGGTTGGTGGCGGCGGTGCTGTTCGTGGTGATCTCCAGCGGCACCATCATCTCCATCGGCTGGCGGTTGACATCGTTGGCCTGCGAATTGTCCGAAGCCACCAGGAGGCGGACCTCGACCGCCAGCGGCAGATTGGTGTCGCCCATGCTGGTATCCCAGGTGTTCCGCCATTCGACGCCGTCGAAGAAGAGAAATTCCAGACTGGCGACGTTGCTCAGGAGCTTCTGATCCTGGCTGGCCGGCGTCGTCGTGGCAAGCAGGTTGCGGTTGACGGTGCGCACGAGATCCTTGCCCAGCGCATGGGCCTGGTCGGCCGCGGGCACCAGTTGGTAGTTGACTTCCTGGATGTCGGCAAACGGCGAGGCATCGCTGAGCGTGCCCGTGGTGGTGAAGAAGTCCAGGCTGCCGAGCTGGGCGGCGCTCAACCCGCTGCCTTGGGCCATGGCTGCGCCGGTGTTGGCGTTGGCGGCCGCACTGCTGCCGCCGTAGTTGCTGCGGGTCCCCACATTGGCGTTGCCGCTGCCGCTCTTGAAATCGCCGACCAGCGTGCCTCCCGGCGGCATCGCGCCGAGGAGGTCGCGGCGCATGATGGCGAACGCCTGGTTGACCGGCAGGGTTGCCTCGATCGCGTCACTGGTGCGGTTGCGCAGCCGGAGCGCACTGTAAAAGACCGTGTTGATGGCGACCAGGATGATGGCAAAGATCGCCGTGGCCAGCAGCAATTCGATCAGCGTGAAGGCGCGGCGGCCGCGCCCGGTGGTGGGACGGTGCGCGGTCATTGTGCGGTCTCCGGGTTCACCAGCGTGCTCAAGCGCACGGTGTATTTCTCCTCCTGGACGAAGTAATTCACCTCCACGGTGAGCAGGTTCATCGTGATCTGGTTGGCGGTGGACTGGTTGACCAACGGCTGGCTGCCGGCGATGACGCCCATGCCTGAGGCGAGGTCCACCGGCTGGTTCGTCTGCATCTGGATCCACAACTCGCTGCTAATGCTCCACGGGTAGGTCCGGCCGTTTTCCTCGACGACGCCGCTTTGGAAGGATTGGACCCAGTTGGTCATGATGATGCTTTCGGTGAGCAGGCGGTCGGCGATGCGCGCGGCGTCCATCTTCCGCACCGACACCACGCCGGCGCGGGTGGCGATGTGCAGCCCCTGCATGGCCACGGGAATCACGATGGCCATGAACAGCAACGCGGCCAGCACCTCGGCGAGCGTGAAACCGGCTTGCGCCCGCCCACGGCTATTGCCCGTCCGTGTTCGTGAGCTGGGATTGAATCGCATAATTCAACCGGTTGTCTGACAGCGCGAGCGACAGCGCGTTCCCGTCGCGATCCTGCAGCCGCACGCTCTGCGGGCTGCTCCCGTCAATGCTGCCGTCCGGCAGAAAACGAATTTGCGGCAGATTGCCGCGGTTGTCCGGCAGCGTGACGGCCGGCAGGATTTGGCTGCGGCCGGTGATCGGATTGATGCCCGCGAAGAGGTTCGTGCGGGTGTTGGTATCCGCGACCGCCATGGTCAAATCCTTGTCCATCTTGAACTCCACGGCCTTGGGGTCGCGGTCGTCGTAGCCGGGTTCGGCTTCCAGGCCGTAACTGCCCTGCTTGGCGTCCAGCCACAGGACCATCGGCAACCCCTCGGCCACCGCGCGGCTGCCGCCGGATCGCGTCAACGCGAGAAGCCGGCGCGCCTCGGAGTCCAGCGTGCGGGCGTGGAAGAACTTGCCCAGGGAAGGCGCGGCGATGGCCAGGACCACGGTGAGCAGGGTCATGACCACGAGCAGCTCGACAAGCGTGAAGGCCCGGCGCGTGGCCGTCGGCGGCATCGCCTGGCTTTCGTGATGGCGGCTTCGTGTGGTCATGGACAATTCCGGGGCGGCCGGCCGGGTCGCTCCGTGGCGTTACTTCTTTTGCTGTTGCCAGTTGGTGATATCGTCGTCGGTCCCTGCACGCAGATCCGGCCCCATCGAACTCAGATCGTAGGAGCTTGGGTTATGCCGGCCGGGGCATTCGTAGATGTAGTCATTGCCCCACGGGTCCTTGGGCACTTCCTTGACGTAAGGTCCGTGCCAGCTTTGCGCGTCGCGCGACTGCTGGACCAGTTCCATGAGACCGTTCCGGCCTTTGGGGTAGTAACCGTTGTCCACCTCGAAGGCGTCCAGGGCCGTGCTGAAGGACGAGATTTGCGTCAGGGCTGCCGCCTGTCTGGCCTGCTCGGTGCGGCCGGCAAATTTCGGCACCACGATGGCGGCCAAAATGCCCAGAATCACCAGCACCAGCAGCAGTTCAATGAGGGTGAAGCCCCGCGCGGCGTGCCGCCCGGTCCAATGGGTTCGATTGGGTTTGCAGTTCATGTTCTCAACCTCGCTTTGGAGTTATTTGATGTGTTCTTGCAGTGTAAAAATGGGCAGCACCATGCTGATGAAAATCGTGCCGATGAAGCCGGCGATGAGGAACAGCATGAGCGGCTCGGCGAAGGCCACCGCCGTCTTCAACTGCCGGTCCAGGTCGCCTTCGGTCACGTTGGCGATGCGCACCAGCTCGGCGTCGAGCCGGCCGCTTTCCTCCGCCACGGAAATCATCTCCAGCACCGAGCCGGTGAACAGTCCCTGGCAGTCGGCCAGGCTGGCGGCGAGCTGTTCGCCCTGCTGGACGCGTTCGATGGAATTCGTGACCGCGTCCACGAGCACCTGGTTTCCGATGGATTTGCGGGCGACGTTCAGGCCCTGCACCAACGGGACACCGGCGCCGAGCAACGTGCCGAGCATCCGGCAGAACCGCGACATCGCGAACTGCGCGACCAGCGGTCCCACCAGCGGCGCGCGCAGGACCAGGCCCTCCCAGCTTCGCTTTCCTTTTTCCGAAGTGAACCAGTTGCGCACCAGAAAAACCGCGACGACGATCACGGCCGCGGCAAACAGCCCGTAGTGCCGCACAATTTCGCTGACGCCCACGACGATCTGCGTCGCCATCGGCAACGCCGCGCCAAAGCCGGCAAACACGCTCTGGAAGCGCGGAATGAAGAACGTCAGCAGGAACACCACGACGGCCAGCGCCAGGACCAGCAGGATGCACGGATACAGCATCGCCGTCATCACCTTGGACTTCAGGTCCTTCTCGCGCGACTGAAAATCCGCGATCTGGTTCAGCACCACGTCCAGAAAGCCGCCCGTCTCGCCCGCCTGCACCATCGCCACATACACACGCGGAAACGTTTTCGGCGACTGGGCCATCGCATCGGCCAGCGCCATGCCGTCCACCACAAGATCGTGAACCTCCTTCCATTTCGCGGCGGCGGCGGGGGACGAGGCTTCCTTGTACAGAATCACCAGCGCCCGGCTCAGCGGCACGCCGGCGGCGAGCAGGCTGGAAAGCAACCGCGTGAAATTCTCCAGTTCGCGCGGCGCCACCTTGTCGGACGGGCCGCCCAGCGAAAGCGACCCGAGGGAAAATGAAACCGTTGAGCCGTTCGCGCCCTTGTCGCCGTTCTTGCCGGCCTGCTCGGCGAGGTTGACCGGCCGCAGGCCCAGGCTTTCGATCTGCCGCAGCGCTTCCACGCGGCCCGTGGCCTCAAGCTGTCCTTCCGCCACGGCACCGTCGGTCTTGAGGGCTTTGTATTGAAAGCGGGGCATAACAGTTCAATTCCTCACGCGCGGTTTGCTGCCAGGGCGGCGGGCGCGGCCGGTTTGGCGGTTCCGTCCTCCGGTTCGGCTTTCACCTTGGTCGTCTGCGCCACTTCCTTTGCCGTGGTCACGCTCAGAACCTCCTCCACCGTGGTGATGCCCATCCGGACGAGGCGCCAGCCATCCTCGGCCAGCGTCTTCATGCCGGCGCGGCGCGCGGCGTCACGGATGATGTCGCTCGAAACGTTTTTCAAAATCAGCGCCCGCGTCTCGTTGTCGCAATCCATCCACTCGAAGATCGCATGGCGGCCGTAGAAGCCGGTGTTGCGGCATTCGCGGCAGCCGACCGAGCGGTAAATCGGCGTGTTGGCGGGGATGTCCACCTTCTCCTTGAAGGCGAGGGCGGCCGGCGAGTTGTCCACTTCCTTGCACTGCTTGCAGAGGACACGCACGAGACGCTGGGCCAGCACGGCCTCGAGCGAAGAGGCCACAAGATAAGGTTCCACGCCCATGTCCACCAGGCGGGTCAGCGCGCCAGGAGCGTCGTTGGTGTGCAACGTGGAGAAGACCAGGTGGCCGGTCAGCGAGGCCTGCACGGCAATCTGCGCCGTTTCATGGTCGCGAATTTCACCGATCAGCACCACGTCCGGGTCGTGGCGCAGGATGGAGCGCAGGCCGCGGGCGAACGTCAGCCCGGCTTTTTCCGAAACCTGGATCTGGTTGACGCCTTTTAGCTGGTATTCCACCGGATCCTCGATCGTGATGATCTTGCGAACCGCGTCATTGATCGTGTTGAGGGCGGTGTAGAGCGTCGAGGTTTTGCCGCTGCCGGTCGGCCCGGTGACGAGAATGATCCCGTGCGGCAGTTGCAGGACGCGCTCGAAGCACTCGGATTCGCGCGAGTCCATGCCCAGCTCGCCCATGCCGCGGAGCGTGGAGTTCTGGCGCAAAAGGCGCATCACCACCGCCTCGCCGTGCAGCATGGGGATCACGGACACGCGGATGTCCACCTCGGCGTCGTCTATGCGAATCTTGATGCGGCCGTCCTGCGGCAGGCGCTTCTCGGCGATGTTCAGGTGGCTGAGGATTTTGACACGCGACACGATGGCCGGCTGGAAGCGCTTGATCTGGGCCGGCACCGGCACCTCCTGCAGCACGCCGTCAATGCGGTAGCGGATGCGAAACTCGTCCTCGAACGGCTCCAGGTGAATGTCCGAGGCGCGCAATTCGATGGCGTCGCGCACCACCTGGTTCACGAACCGGATGATCGAGGCGTCCTCGGCCGCGTTGTCGAGGTCGTTTTTATCCTCGGCATTTTCATCCACGACCTGGAGCGACGCTTCCTCGCCCAGGGTGTCAATCGTGTCCGCGCCGACGCCCAGGCGCCGCTTGATCTCGCGCTGAATGGCCTCGGTGGACGCCAAAACCGGCTTGAGGCTCAAGCCGGTCAGCGTCTTCAAGGCGTCCAGGCCGTGCGTGGCGAACAGCCGGCTGGTGGCGACCTCGACCGTCCCGTTGATCCGCCGCAGGGGAAGCAATTCCTCCTTCAGTAAAATGCGGGCGGGAAACAGGGAGAGAAGCTGGCGGTCGGGTTCGACGTCTTCCAACGTCGTGTAACCGAGATCGTATTCCTTCGCCAGCCAGCGGAGCACGGCTTCCTCCGTCTCAACCGCGCCGGCGGGACCGGCGCGGAGGAGGGCGGCAGCGTCCAGCGCCGAAAGCTGCCGGGCGGCCACCATCCGTTCGAGCAGGGGCGGCAGCGCCACCGTCGGAGCTTTCACCTCGGCCGCCGCCCGGACCACCAGCTTCTCATGCCTGTTGGTTTCCATTGCCGTCCTAGAGCAGACTGTCCAGCGTGGCGATGGCTTCCTGACGCGGCGTGAGCACCTTGCGGAGTTCCTCCTGCGCCGACAGCAACGCGGCTTGTTTCTCCTTCCGCGAGGCGACGTATTTGTCCAGCGCCGCCTTCAGCTCCGCACTGGACGCCTTGGCGTCAATGGCCTTTTGCAGCGCCTCCGCTTCCGGGCTGGGTCCTCCGAACATGCCGCGGCGGCGGTTCTGGTTCCCACTGTTCGGGGCCGCGTTGTCACCACCCGGACCTCCCGGCCGCGGACCGCGACCGAACATGCCCCGGCCACCCATCATGCCCATCATGGTGTCACGCCGGGCTTCCATGACTTTTTGCACGAGCGGTTCGATGGCTTTCCACTCCGTGTCATCCGTGACTTCAAGCTGTTCCTTCATGCGCTCCATCATGCGTTGCTGGAACTGGGCAGGATCAAAGTTGCCTCGTCCACCCGGCCCGCCTCCGCCCGGCGGCCCGTTCTGGGCCGCGAGATTGCCCGCGCCAAGACCCAAAACCAACGCGGTCCCGGCCACCACCAACATGCGTTTGAATTTTCTCATAACCGTCTCCTGATTTACTCTGGTTGCTTTGTTGATAACTCGCAGCCCCAGCGCGCAGCACATCGCCGCCACTGGCTGCTGCCACCCTGCCAAGCATCCCGCATACCATTTTGGAATCCGGCCATTTCCAGCGATTCCTGGCGCCAGATTCGGGCAATTCCTGCGCGCGTCAACGCGTCACGCGCAATTGTTGCGCACGCACGCGCCGACGGGTGCCGGCCGTGCAGAGGGTCCTTTTCAAACGTGCCGGTCTGTGGTAAAGGAGCCGCATGAAAATGACTTTGTTTTCCTTCGCCACCACCATTCCGGCGCTTGTCATCGGTCTCGCTGCCTTCAATCTTGCCGCCGACGATGCCGGCATCGGCCCCAGTTTCAAGGGACCGCTGGGCCTCCAACTCTACAGTCTCCGCGACTCGTTCAAAAATGACGTTCCCGGCACCCTCGCCAAGGTGGAGAAGCTGGGTTTCAAATACGCGGAGCTGGCCGGCACCTACGGCATGGAGCCAGCGCAGTTCAAGGCCCAGCTCACCGCGCACGGCATCACCCCCATTTCCGATCATTTCGGCTTTGAACAATTCCGTGACGACCCCGAAGGCGTCGCCCGGCAGGCCGAGGCTTTGGGTTTGAAATATGCCGGCTGCGCGTGGATTCCGCACGACGGGCCGTTCACGGAGCAGCGCTGCCGCGAGGCGGCCACCGTCTTCAACCATGCCGGCGAAGTGCTGGCGAAGCACGGGATCAAATTTTTCTATCACACTCACGGATATGAGTTTCAACCCCACGGCAATGGCACGCTGTTTGACCTGCTGATGCAGGAAACGAACCCGAAATATGTCGGCTACGAAATGGACATCTTCTGGATCGTCTTCCCCGGTCAGGACCCCGTCAGGCTGCTGAAGAAATACGGCCATCGTTGGGAGCTGATGCATTTGAAAGACATGCGCAAGGGGCTTACAACTGGCTCGCTCGCCGGGGGCACGGACGTGACCAATGATGTTGCCTGCGGCGAAGGCCAGATGGACCTGCCGGGCATCCTTCGCGCTGCAAAAAAGGTCGGCGTGAAATGGTATTTCATCGAGGACGAGTCGCCGAGCGTGGAGCCGCAACTGCCCGTCAGCCTGCGTTATCTCGAAACGGTCAAATTCTGAAACGAGACCGTTTCAGCCAATCGTGAACCCAAGCGGATGAACTGTGTCGTCACCGCCGGCCCGACCTTCGAGCCGCTCGATCAGGTGCGGCGGTTGACAAATTTTTCCACCGGCCGGCTGGGTTCCGAGCTGGCAAACCTTCTCACCGCCCGCGGCCACAGCGTCACGCTGCTCCTTGGCGAAATATCGGTCTGGGCCGGCGAACAGTCGGCCCGGACCGTCGAACGTTTTTCCACGACGGCGGATTTGCGCACGCGGCTGCAGCGGCTTGCTGGCACGCCGGTGGACGCTGTCTTCCACGCCGCCGCCGTGAGCGATTTCGCCTTTGGCCAAGTCTGGCAACGATCAGCCGCCGGCGAATTAACTCCACTCGCTGCGGGCAAACTGTCCACGCGCGCCGGCAGCCTGCTCGCGGAACTCGTGCCGACGCCGAAAATCATCGCCGAGCTGCGTGACTGGTTTCCGGGGGCGATTCTGGCCGGCTGGAAGTTCGAGGTGGACGGCGGCCGTGAGCAGGCGCTCGTCGCGGCGGCCCGACAGATGCGCGACTGCCACACGGATGCCTGCGTGATCAATGGCCCGGCCTACGGCGCGGGCTTTGGCCTGATGACCGCCATTACTCCAACGCAGGAGCTGGCGGATCGTCCGGTCTTGTTCAACGCACTCGCCAACCTGCTTTCGAAACGGGCCGCCTGAATCCCGCTCGCCTTCAGGCAGCGGCCGGCCCTGCCAGTCCGGCCAGCAGCTTGCCCAAGCGCCGGCCGTATTCGACGTAGTTGGCAAACTGCGCCTCCGCCGAGGACGTGACCCGCGCGTCGTGAAACACCACGGCCATGTGCGGTTCGATGGAAATGCCGCCGTCATACCTGCGGCTCAGCGCGTCCCGCAGGATGTCTCGCACGCGGCCGTCGCCCGCGCCTGGCCAGTGGTAATCGGCGTCGTTTTTCACCGGATTCCACACGGCGTCCTTCGCGTGGATGTGGGCGGTCACATCGCGCACCGCGAGCCAGAATTCCCACGGATCCTGCCGCGGCCAGGGGCGGGGCCGCGAGCGGTCGGGGTTGAAGATCGGGTTGGCCGTGTCGAAAACCCACTTCAGGCCGGGAACTTCGGCGAGCAACTGGCACGCGTGCCGCGGGCTCATGCCGCCGTGGTTCATGCAGTTCTCGTGGACCGGTTGCAGGCCGGCGTCGAGAAACCTTTGCGTCACTTCGCGGACGCGCTCGAAAACCACCGGCGGGATCGTGTCGGCCTCGTCCGCCGGCTTGAAGCTCATGACGCGGACGAATTTTGTCCCCAGCCGTTGCATCCGCGGGATGGCGCGGCGCACCTCGGCAAGCGTCACGTCAAACGGCGTGTCCACCGTCTTGCCCCAGTTCATGATGGCGGAGCCGAGGCAACAAACGCTGATGCCCGCGTCGCGCAACCGGCCGGCCACCGCGTCGAACGCGGCGTCCGGGATGTCGTGGAAGTTGGCCTTTTCGAAGCCGGGCACCGCGACGGCGCGGGCTTCGAGCGTGGTCCAACCGAGTTCGCGCGTGGCGCGGATTTGCGTGTCAACGTCCGCGCCCGCCTCGTCTGCAATGCCGGTGAGAAACATGATTGTTCGGTTTGGTCAGCAGGTTTGCCTCGGAGCCTATTGGGGTGCCAGGCCCAGGTTGTGGAGAATACGCGTCGTCGAGTGCGTCTTGTTGAGCGTGTAAAAATGCAGTCCCGGCACGCCCTGTCGCAGCAGATCGGCGCATTGATCCGTGGCGTAATCAATGCCGAATTCCGTGGCGGCGGCCTCGTCGTCGCCGATTTTTTCCAGCCCCTCAAGCAACGGCCCGGGCAGGGTGGCGCCGCACAACGCGACGAATTTCCTGATCTGCCCGGCGTTGAGAATCGGAATGATGCCGGGAACGATCGGCACGGTCAGGCCCAGTTTCTTCGTCAGGAAGTCGCGCATCTCGTAGAACAGGGCGTTGTCAAAAAAGAGCTGCGTCACAACGAAATCCGCCCCGCACTCGATCTTCGCGCACAGCCGCTGCCAGTCCACATGCCGGCCTTCCTTGCATTCGGGGTGGCCTTCCGGAAAACCCGCCACGCCGACCGAGAATCCGCCCAGCTCGCGCGTCAGCGTGACCAGTTCGTGCGCGAAGGCAAAACCACCCTCCGTCCGCGCAAACCCCCCGGTACCCGCCGGCGGATCGCCCCGCAGCGCCAGGATGTTTTGAATGCCGCGGGCACGCGCATCGGCCAGCAGTTCCACAATTTGCCGGCGCGTGGAGCCGACGCACGTCAGATGCGCCATGCCGGGCGTGTGAAACTCGCGCTGCATTCGCTCGACCATGCCGAGCGTTTTTTCGCGTGTGCTGCCGCCGGCGCCGTAGGTCACCGAGCAAAAACCGGGCTTCAGCCGCGCAAGCTGCGGCAGTGTCCTGTGAAAAAACGCGCGGTCGCCCTCGTCGGTTTTTGGGGTGAAAAACTCGAACGACACCACCGGCCGTTCGTCGGCGCTGGCGGCAGCGTAAATCTCGCGGATGAGCTGCATGACGCGCCCAGTGTGGCGTTGAGAGCCGGCACGCGCAAGCGGCCAGATGTTCGCGGCGCGTCAATTCAGCGGCGCGGCGGCCACGGTTTCTGTCGCCGTCAACCCGAACCGCTCCGGATGATACATCTCCTCCGCTTTCGCCGGCGGCGCGGTGACGGTGCCGGCCGCGCAAACGCGCGCGAGGTAGCGGATCGTGTAGCGCCCCGGTAAAAGCTGGTTGCAGAAGAAGAGCACGCGGTCCGCGCGCAGTTCGCGGTGGTCGCTCACCCAGTCCCCGGCCAGATCGGCGCCGGCGGCCGCGCGCGATTTGAATTCCGGGTTGACCGCCTCGAACACCGCCGGCAGCGCGTCATCCACGGCCAGGAAATACGCCGTCTGCCGCGCCTCCAGCGTCAGCGTCACCAGCACGCGGTCGCCTACGCGCAACGCCGTCGCCGGCTGCGGCCGGTTCTGCCCGTCGAGCTTGGCGTAAGTCCGCTGGATGAGGTAGCCACGGTCCTGCCGCGGCAGTTGGGCCAGGCGTGGCCGGGCCGCCAGCGTGACTTCGGTGAAGACCGGCTGCGCCGCCGCGTTCGTCAGCATCAGCGGCACGTTGGCGAGCGGGGTCGCCAGCAGGAACGTGTGTTCGCGCGCGGCCGGCTCGTCGCCAAAGGCGAAGTCAAACCGCTTGCCGCCCCAAACCGCCGCGCCGGCGCTGACGGCGGGTTTTGCCTCCACCCGCGCCGCGTATTCCGCCAGCGCCAGCAGACCCCAGGCGTTGCCTTGCGTGGTCTGCCAGCAGCCGTTGCGGTTCGCGGCGAACAGCTCCCGCACCAGCACGTCCACGGTCGGGTCCTGCGGCCGGAAGCGCACCCACGCGAGGAGCCGCGCGCCCAGTTCGCTGGCCGCGTTGCCAAACCAGCCGCCGGTGGCGCGCACCGCGGCCCGCGGGTCGAGCAGGGTGCCGACCATGTCGGAAGCACCGTGCTGCTCCAGAATCGCGAGCGCCAGCCAGGCGGTGGCCTCGCCGGAAAGCTCGGCCCGTTTGGCAAACAACGTTTCGGCGGACGCCGGTTCCGGTTTGCCCAGCAAGGCGAGCGCGTAAAGCGCCAGGCAGCGGTCGCCGAGGGCCGTGTTTTCACGCAGTGACGCCGTGCCTTCGAGCTGCTGCCGCAGGTAACCGGCGAGTGCGTCGAGGCTCGCGTCGCCCACGGGGACGCCCTGCCGCCGCGCCAGCGCCAGCGCGATGCCGCCGTAGGCGCTGCCCCAGAGCACCGGCTCGCGGCCGTGCGGCCAGTAGGCCAGACCGCCGGCGGGCGTCTGCATCGCCAGCAGTTGATAGACGCCGTCGCGCGTCTGCCGCTCGATGGCGGCGGGGTTCGTCACGCCGGGCAAAAACGCCGGATGCTCGCGGAGCACCAGCAGCGGCAGCAGCTTGGACGCGGTTTGCTCGACGCAGCCATAGGGATAAGTCAGCAGGGAATGCGCCACTTCGCCGAGGTCGCCGAGCCGCGTGTTGGCGACGCGGACGGTCACGCTCCCCTGGCCTTCAAGCAATTGCGGATCCGCGCCGGCGAGCAGATTTGTCTGGCCGGTCACGCGCGCCAGGTAAACGTCGCGCCGTTGCGGTGTCGCGTAACCGACCTTCAGCGTGGACTGGACCGCGTCGGCAAAACCTTTCGTCTTTGCGTCGGTGGCCGCCGCTCCCGCGATGAACCGCGCGCGCCACGTCCATTTTGCCGCGCCGGCGTTGACGAATTCCACCGGCACATCCAGTTTCGCCGAACCTTGCGCCGGCACGGTGACGCGATTCGTCAAGGCAGCCGGCGACGGCGCCGCGGCGTCCAGTTTCGCCGTCTCATCGAGCGCGAGACTGACTTCGACTTCGCCAGCCGCATCCGTGCGATTCAGCACGACGGCCCGCGCGAACAGTTTGTCACCAACATTGGCAAAGGCCGGGAGCGCCGGCTCGATCATCAGCGGCTTGTTGATCTCCACGGAGGCCTCGCCGTTGCCGAACCGGCTGCGCGCGTCGTGCGCCACGGCGATGATCCGGTAGCGCGTGAGGTTGTCCGGCGCGGGAAACTCCGCGGTGACGCGCCCGGCGGCGTCGGTCCGCAGGTCCGCGTTCCAGAATGCCAGCGCCGCAAAATTCTGTCGCCGCCGCGCGAGTCCGCCGCCGCCGATGATAAAGCCCTTGTTTTGAAAACCAAGTTGCGCCGGGTCCTCGGGCATGAGTTGCGACAGCGTGATGCCGCTCGTGACGGCCAGCGGCCGTGGCGCAAAGAAAAACGCATAGGGATCCGGCGTCGGAAAACCGGTCAGGCTCAACACGCCTTCGTCCACCGCGAACAGCGTGACCTCCGCGTCCGGCGCGGGCTGGCCGCGCGCGTCCGTGATGTCCGCCGCAACGCGGATCAACTCGCCCGGCCGGTGCGCGGGGGCGTCGGGTTTGACCGTGACCTGCAACCGCGCATCCGGCGCCTCGACGTTGAGCTGGCAGTAGCCGAGGCGGTATTCGGGCATCTTGACCTCGCGGGTGCTGTCCGCGGCGCCACGGTGGACCAGCACGGAAACGAAGACGTCCGGCGCGTCGCCGGCCAGGATTGGCACCGCCACCGCTGGCGCGTTGCCGACGAGGTTTGTCACAAACGCGCGGCGCACGTTCGCGCGCTCCACGGTGACGAGCGCGGGACCGTTGATCGGCGTTTTCACCAGCACGATGGCGGTTTCGCCAATCGCGTAGTTCGTGCGGTCGGGCGTGAGTTCGACGCGCACTTCGTTGCCGTAATTCCAGGCCAGCCGGTCGGTGCCAAAAACGTTGAACATCGTCGCCGTGACCACGTCGTGGCCGGCGTCGTCCTTTGCCGTCACGTCCAGCAAATACATGCCCGCCTCTGCCACGGGCAGCCGGGTCGCCGGCTCGCCCTTTGTGACCCAATGGCCGTTGTCCTGCACCACGGCGGCGGTGTCCACGGTCGCCCGCGCAACGTCCTGCAGCACCGGCTCGTTTTGGTAACTCACCACGCCGCCCGCGGCCTCGACGCGCACCGTGCGCCACATCACGCGCTGCAACGTCACCCGCGCGCGCACCGGCGTCGGCCACGGTTGTCCGTCCGCGCCCACGGCCACGACGCTGACCGGCACCGTTTCACCGGCGCGTAACAAGTCCGGCAACGTGTCGAGCCCGAGATAAAACGCCGAGCTGTGCTGCAAAAACGCCGTCCGCTGCGACACTGTCTGCTGGTTGAGGTCGGTCACCTCCGCGAGCAATTCGCACCGGCGTGGATGCGGCGCGCGCGGCGTGATCGTCACCGCCGGCTTGATCACCAGGTTTGTCGCGAATGCCGCCTGGCCTTCGAGTGTGAGCGAGCCGGGACCGCGGTCGAGTTCGGTCATCCAGATGTCGCCGCAAAACACAAACCGGTCGAATCCGGCCGGAGCGAAGTCCTCGTCCTGGCCGCGCAGCGACCATGCGATGTTTGCCCTCGTCAACGGCTGGCCGAGCAGGTAACGCGCGTCCAGGCCGATGGCCGGGGCTTCGCCCGCGGCGAAAACCGGCTTCGTCGTCAGCGAAACCTCGAAGGCGTTCGGCTTGTATTCCGCCACGCGAAAGTCGCGTCGCGCCAGAACAGCGTCGCCCCGGCACAATTCCGCGTAATAGCCGCCCGATCCCACCGATGGCAGCGTCACTGCGCGGTCCAGCGAACCCAGCGGCCCGAACACGAGGTTCGTTTCCAGAAACGTCTGCCCCACCGCGTTGACGGCGCGCAGCGTCACCGGCCGGCCCGCCGGCACCATGAATGCGCCGCCGCGGCTGTCGCGCGCAATGGCCTTCAGTTGCACCGTGTCGCCGGGTCGATACACGGGCCGGTCGCTGAAAAACATCACCTGCAGCGTGTCGGTGTCCCTCTGCCAGTCCCACTCAACCGGCAGACCAAATCCGTAGAGCGGGATGCTGCCCGCGTCGAGCGAGGCCGCGTGTAAATCGTCCGCCGTCTCCGCCAGCACGAAGGCGGCGTTTGTCGCCGCGCGCAATTGCGCCAGCCCCGCGGCGTCCGTGACCGCGCGGTCCAGCGTTTCGTTTTCGTCGGTCGCCAGCCGCACCGCCGCGCCCGTCACCGGCCGGCCGGTCGTGTAGGAAAACACCTGCACCAGCAGGCCGGCGTCCCGGCTGCGCTTCCACGCCAACCCCAGGTCGGTGAGCTGCACGAGCGCCTCGGTGCCGACGCGCCAGGTTCGCCCCGCGCGGCTGGTTTCGTCCACGGCTTCCAGGAACACCGCGCCATGCGGCCGGCCGGCGAGCACGTCGTCCCAACGCAACGGAAGCTGTCCCGATGCGTCGGTCGCGTTCGTCAACGTGTAGTTGCGCTCGAAGATCGTCCGGCCGGGCACGAGGTTGAACCCGATTTCGCGGAACGGCTCGTCGGGATCGTCCCGCTCGTCCCATGACCGGTAATAACTGCGGTAGCCGCGCAGCGCGTGGACCAGCGTGTCGCGGCTGAGTTCCCTGGCGCGCACCGTGACGCGTTGCGCGTTGACGCACAGCAACGGAAACTCGCGCCGGCCGGCGGCCAGTTGCTCGGTCGAAAATTCCGGGAAGTAAAGCCGCGGCGGCATCGGCTCGAACTGCACTGCCGTCGTGTCGTCCGCCGCCAGCGCAAACGGCTCCCGCGCCGGCAGCCCGCGCCGGATCGTCACGCGATACTCGTTCGTCAGCTCAAAACGGCCGGTCACGATCACGCGGTTCCAGGTCGGGGTGATGGCCACCTTCGCCGGCGCCGGTTCGACTGCAACCCAGTTCGTGAGGTTCGCCACGTTGAGTTCCGGCGAGAGCGGCTTGGAAAACGCCACCTCGATGCGCCGGCCGCCGCGCAGCGTGTTGTGCGGCGCCACGCCGGTGACGACAAACGGCTGCACGCCACCCAGCGGCAGCCGCAGTTCCGCCGGCAACCGCAGGCGGCCATCCGCCGCCGGCAGCCCGCGTGCCAGCACCAGTTCCCAGCCCTCACCCACCGGCAGCGGCTTGACCGGCGTGACGAGCAGCGCGTTGGCGAAGGTTTCGTCGTTTGCTGGCGCGGGCATTGAAAAAATCTGCGCCGATACCGCATCCTTCACGCGCGGCGTGGCAAACTGCCGTTGCCATGTCGGCGCGGGATCAGCCCACCAGACGCCTGCCGCCTGCCACTCATGCCGACTTGCCTGCACCACGCGCGCCGTCATCGTGCCGCCCGTGCGACTGCGAAACACGATGTCGCCCGCAGCCGCGGCTGCCCGCACGGCGGCGTTGAAATCCAGCCGTAGCACGGGGACCGCCGGCAGATTTGTATCCGTTGTGCCGGACGACGTTGAGCACATCAACTCCGCGCGCAAGGGCGGCGTGCGCAACCGCCAGTCCAACCGCGCTGCCAGCGGCCGGCCGTCGGCCTGCGTCAGCCCGGCGCGCACCTGGAAACGATACTCCATGTCCAGCGCGGCCGGCTCGGCAGGTGTGAACACACCGCTGCGCTGGCTCAGCCACACGAACTGCCCGCGCAGCGCCGGCGTGATGACCAGCGGCGACAGCGTCGCACTCTGGCCCACGCAATCCGGCCGCACCACCGGCTGATCGAACCGCAGCTCGAACGTTGTCGTCGGCTCCAGCGTGTCGGGGTTCAGCACCAGTTGCACGCCGTCGGCGATCTGCCGCCGCGGCGAACAGCCTGCCCAGAAAACGAGCAGGACGAGCAGCGCCAGCCCCGGTGAAACGGTCGGCCGGCGGGCGAACTGGGCAAGGCGGCGGAACATGATGCGTTCGTGTTGCGCCCAAAGCTGAACCACGTCGCTCGGGTGTCAAGGCGGCGTTGTTCACTGCGGAACTTGAATGAAACCGCTCGCGGCGGGTTTCCCGTTTTGATTACGATTCACCCCGGACGAAGCGAACCGGAAGCGGCGGCGCTATATGGCTGGCGAGAAGAGGAGCGGCTCGCGCGGCGGCTTGTAATTCGGTTGCCGGCCCGTCACGTTGGATCCCGGACATCATGGTAAAATCCTCGAACATACGCTGGCTGGATTGGAGCACGCGGCTGCAGACCATTGCCCAAAACGGTCTCACCTTCGCCCGCGACCCGTATGATCTTGAGCGTTACCGCGCCATCCGCCAGCTCGCCGCCGAGATGCTGGCCGAAGGCTCCGGCCTCAAAATCACGACCATACTTGGCTTGCTCGAAAAGGAAACCGACTACGCCACGCCCAAGGTGGACGTGCGGGGCGTGGTGTTTCGGGACGACAAGCTCCTGCTGGTGCGCGAGCGGTCGGTGGGGTAACTGCACCTGGTGCGTCTTGCCGAACCGGACTGGAACGTGGCGTGGCTGCGGCGCAGTTGAATCTGCCTCTGCCACTCCAACCACCCCCGCCTCAGCCCACCCAAAGCGAATTGAGTCCGCCGAGCTGGTGGCGACCTTGCCCCCTCGCGCCGCCAGAACCCCAGCAACATCACATTCCCCAATCCGCCCTGGCCCGGCAGCGAAAGTCGCGGTATCCCATTATTTGAGCGTCTCGACGGCCGTGCGGTAGTAGCTGTCGTCGTGCGCTTGTTGCCAACCGTTGGTGGGCGCGGCAAGCGTGGGCCGATGGCGCGCCCACATCTCGTTGACGAACGCGTCCCAGGCCTGGCCCTGCCGCGACCAGTCGTGGTCGTGATCGCGACCGGTGGCCGTCTTGATGGTCTTCACGAACCCGGCGTCGTTCTCGAACATCCAGCGGTCCACGTAATCGAATAACGCGTCGTGGTGCCACGCCTTCTCGGCGCGCATGAGGCGGAGCGCCAAAGCCTGCGCGACCCAACCGACGCTGGTGCAGCACCGGCGGTAGCTTTCGCTGGTGTTCTGGCCGTCCTTCCAAGTGGAGGGCGGCGTGTGCTCGTAAGGTCCCCAGCCGCTGCCGCGCGAGCGGCCCGCGCCGGTCACCACGTCAATGCCGGAGTGTCCCGTGAACACCACCTTCGCCCCGGTCCAGCCGTCGCCGTAAGCCGTCTGCTCGTCCTCGCCGAAACTCGCCTTCGGGAAGGATTCGTTGATGTGGGCGAGCTGGTCGTCGCCCAGCAGCAGCCCTGCGAACACGATCGGCAGTTTGCGTCCGCTGCCGTGCCCGCCCCAGCAGGTCCAGCCGGGATGTCCCGCGCGGATCATGCCGCCGAGGTCAATGCCCACCTGAACGTAGTTGAGCAGCAGCGGCTCCTTCTGCTCCGGCTTGAGATCGGTGCAGAGCAGCAGCGCCGAGATGCCGGCAACGCGGCCATATTCGAGGCCGTATTGCGGCATGTTTTCGACCGGCTCCTCGAAGCCGAAGAAACAGGTGCCCACCCACGGTCGTTGGGTGAACCGGACATAAAGTTCGACGTTGGGAATACTCTTCGTCGCGGCGGCGGCGGGCAGCGCGTCACGCCGCAGATTGCGGGCGAGGTAAAGCTTCTGCGTGCGATCGCAAAACGCCGGCCGGAACGCGTCCGGCGGCGGCGGCACGGCCGCGCAGGTCAACACCGCGGCGGTCCGGATCGGGCTGGAATCGTCCTCGCCGCGCTCGATCTTGTTCCGCAACTGCGCGTGCAGCACCAGGCCTTTGGCCATGCTGATGGTGGCGACGAGCGAGTCGCCGGGCTTCATGGCCACGGGCAGTTTCTGGATCAGCGCCGGATCGAACCAGTTCCGCACACCGCTGTCGTAGGCGACCTTCATTGCGGCCGGCGGATTCAGCATGAAGCCGTTGCGGACACGCCGGGCTTCCGGCCGCTCCAGGTCCATGGGATCGAGTTCGCGCCGCGGAATCTCCGCGTCGTAAAGCGGCCGCGGGTTAATCGCCTGGATCGTCACCGGCCCGACCACATACCAGTCGCCGTTCACGAATTGCCCGACGCGCGCCGGCTGCGCGAATGTCCATGTGATGCCGTATTGCGAGACGCTGGACTTCCACGGCAGGTCTTCAAGTCTTGGCGCCGGCGGGGCGTTGTTCGTGGTGTAGATCGTCACCGGCCGGTGAAGGCTCGGATCGGCGGCGAGCGCCTTCGCGTCATACGGATCGGCCTCGACGGTTTTGACGAGGTTCGCCGGCCCGCCCAACGTGACGGCGACATCGCTCACCCAAACGGTCTGGCCCGCGCCCGGACCGCTGTCGCCCCAAATGGCAATCCCGCTGAAGCCCTGCAAGCCGGCCTTGTCGAGGTCAATATGGAGTTCCTTGCCGTCCCGGCGGAGGTGCAAGCCGGTTTCCGGATCAAAATCAATCGTCCACTGGTGCCAGCCGGCGGGGGCGCGATTGCTGCCCAGCCAGAACAACTGGTCGAACCAATCCTTCCCGTCCGATGCCGTGGCCGTGTAGCCCTCGCTGCCGCCCAAATAGCTGGCGTAAAGAATGCCGACGGCGAACACGCGGCCGTCGCTTTGCACCAGGCCCCAACGCGGACCGGCACGGCCGGCCTTCGGATTGTCGGGCCGCGTGCCGTCGTCATAAACCCAGAAGTCGGCCCGGCCCGATCCGTCCCCGGCGCGCAGTTTGAGCCGGGCCGCGCCGCCGGGAGCAATCTTGAGCGCGCCGGCGCGGCCATCACGATCCTTAGTCAAATCAACGGCCACGTTGCCCGTGGTTGCCCAGCCGGCGAGCGCGTCGCTGCCGTCGAAGTGGAGATTTCTAACGTCGGTTCCCGCAGTTTCCGCCCGGCTCCAAAACGAAGCGGACAGGCCCGCAATGGCAACCGCCAGCCGACCGAGTTTAAGAATCCGTTTACACATGGGTTTCCCTCCTTTTGAAAATTGTCATCACCGGCCGCCGGCCGCGACATCCTGGGCCGCCGGCAGGGTGAGCACGGTGATGTGCCGGCCGATTTCGCGCACCAGCGGTTCGAGCTCCGTTTCCCGCAGGCGCTGCAAAACGCGCTCCCAGCGGCACGCGAAATTGCCTTCGCTGTAAGGCAGGTGCTTGAACAGCCGGTCAAACGCGCCGCGCCGGCGGCGATAATCCGACTGGATGCGGGTGAATTCCTCGCGAAAGGCCGCGAGGTAGGTTTCGGCGAAAAGTCTGGGATCGGGCACCTTGTCCACCCGGCGGTTCACCGGCCCCGCGTAACTGCGGGCAAACGCCAGGAGGGAGCCGGTGCGCCAGTCGGCGAACGCGCCGCTGTGATCCACCAGCACCAGGTCGCGCGGCAGCCCGTCGGAGCCTTCGACGACGATTTCGTTGCCGTCGTCGAACAACGTTTCTCCGGAAACCTCCGGCGACACCGGATCGAGCGTGCGGCCCACGACAATGTTCGGCGCGGCGGCGCGGCCAAGCAAGCGGGCCAGCGCCAGCGCGTAACGCGGGTCCGCCAGTTTGCGGTCGAGCAATTTGTTCGTGGGAACGCCGGGCAGGTAGTCGCGCTCGAAATAAATGACCGGAAACAGGCGGCCGCGGAATTCCTCGCGCCCGTCGAGGTAAGGCTCGGTCACCCGGCGCATGTGGACGCGCGGCGGCAGGTGCAAGCCGAATTGCAGGCAGCCCAGCCGCCGGTCCAGTGTGTAGTCCACATATTCCTCGGTTTCAAACACCGCGCGGATGAAATCCTTCGGCTTGCCGAAGGCGTCCTTCTCGTCGAGGCGTTCGCGAATGCCCCAACGCTGCACGCGCAACAACAGCACGCGGGGGCTGGTTTCACCACGGACCTTGATCTCCGCCAGGTAAACGCCCCGCCGCCCGCGCCCCGCCGGCGGCGGCGTGCCGGCGGCAGGCTCGATCCGGCCCAGATTGAGATATTCGATGGTGCCGTATTCGCGGATGAAATTGGCGATGAACCCGCGCGCGAGCGGATCCCAGAGCCGCTGCAAGTCCGGGTCCTTCGGCACGCCGTTTTCCCTGGGGAAGATGGCGGCAAACATGAACTCGCCCACCTCGAAACGTCCGCCCGGCAGCCAGCGAATCCGCAGGAAAAAGTCCAGGTTCAGGCCCTGGAGCAATTCCGGGGCCGGCTCCTCGCGGTCCTCGCTGGCAATGGCGGCGAACATGCGTTCCCGCCAGGCGGCCGAGTGCCGGCTGTCCTCCCGCAGGTCCGGCTCCGTCGCGTCGCCAAACAGACGCGCCAGGGTGTCATAGCGCGAACGCAGCTCCGCGGCGGCCAGTTCGGCAAACGCGACTCCCACAAAATTGGGCGCGCCAAACTTCAGGCTGTCCACGCCAAAAAAACACACTTCCGGATGGCCGTGCCGGTTGCGCCGGATGCTGTGCTGCGCGATTTCGTCAAGCTGCCGCGCCAGCGCGGCATCGTCCAGCGCCGCCAGCCGCTGAAACTCGGTGAAGGTGACGTGACGGCTGCCGGTGTGTGGATTGTAGTAGTAGAGCGGACGCTCGCCGATCGCCACCCGCGAGTGCGCAATCGCCCGGCTGATTTCCTCGGCTCCGGACGGCGGCGCCGTCATCCGCCACAGTTCACCGCGCTCGCGCAACGCCTGGCGGACCGAAGGATTCCGCACCGACAGGAAGCGGATGCGCTGTCGCGGCACGCCCCAGGCCTCCTGCAGTTGATCATCGGCGGCAAACGCGAGGTCCAGCCGCTCGATTTCCGGCCGGATCTGCACCACGTCGCCGCCGGCGAAGATGAGGTCCACGCTCTCGGCGGCCTCCCAGACCAACTGTTGTTCGCTGGAAGGCGGCACGCCGGCCTTGATCTGTCTGGCATGAAGCCAGTCCTTGAACACCTCCCGCTGGAGCGCGTGCATCGGCGGATCGGTGACGAGCAATTCGTGGCGGGGGAACAGTGTGCCAATGCGCGAGGCGTATTGGCCGTCGGCCTTGTTCTCGAAGAGAGCCGGCCCGATGGTTTGCATGGCACGACCTTACAACTTTGGGCTGTGGCGTCCACCGTCTTTCCACGATGCCGGAGAATCGCCGCAAGACGGGCGGATGAAAAGCAGGCCGCGGCGCAATCCTTATTTCGCCGGGCGGCGCTCGCCAAACAACGCCGTGCCGATCCGCACCAGCGTGGCGCCTTCCTCGACGGCCACCTCGAAGTCGCCGCTCATGCCCATGCTCAGATGGGCCAGCGGCGCGCCCAGGAGTTGCTCGCATTCCTGCTTCAGCTCGCGCAGCCGGCGGAAGACGGGCCGCGCCCGTTCGGCATCCGGCGACCACGGCGCCATCGTCATCAAACCGTGGATTTCCAGCCGCGGCAGCGCGTTGAGCTGACCCAATTCCTGTAGCAACCGCGCCGGCGCGTAACCAAACTTGCTTGCCTCCCCGGCGACGTTCACTTCCAGCAGCACCGGCATCCGCTTGGCCGCCTTCTCCGCCTGTTTTTGAACCTCTTCCGCCAGCGCCAGGCTGTCCACGCTGTGAATCATTTCGAAGAAATGCACCGCGTCGCGGACCTTGTTGGTCTGGAGATGACCGATCATGTGCCAGCGCAGGCGGCCCGGACAGAGCGGGATTTTTGCCCTCGCCTCCTGCATTTTGTTTTCCCCAAACAACGTCAGGCCAAGGTCCGCAGCCGCCTGCACGAGTTCCGGCGGCTGGCCCTTGCTCACGGCGACCAACGTCACCGATGACCGTTCGCGACCCGCGCAGGCGCAAGCGGCGGCGAGGCGTTGTTCGACGGCGGACAGATTGCTGGCGAGATCCACGGGCCGACATTAGGAAAAGCCGGGAGGAATTCAAGCGCGGCCACGGTTGTCTGGGACGCGGCGTTTCCTCTCCGACCACCCGACGTTTCGCGTGTTGCCGCTCCATCCTTTACAAAGCCACATCGCTTGTGCAGCCTCAACTCAAGTTGTCCCAAGTTCAAATTATGAAGGCGCTGCTCTCGATTCACTTCTCCACGTTTCTGGCCGCGCTGGCGGCGGCGTTCACCGTGGCCGCCGCGGATCGGACGTTGTTCGATTTCACGTCCGGCTTTGATCCGGCGACGGTTCGCACGCAGGACGCGACGGTCTCCGTCAAAAGCGGCGTTCTGACCGTCAGCACCGGCCACCAAGCCGAATGGCCCGGCATCACGCTGCCGGCACCGGAGGGACATTGGGATCTGTCCCCCAACGGGGCGGTCACACTGCAACTGCACAACGCCGGCACCAACGTGGTCACCGTGAATTGCCGCGTGGATAATCCAGGCGCCGATGGCACAAAAAATTGTCTGACCGGCTCGCTGCGGCTCAACCCCGGCCAAACCGGCACGCTCGATGTGTCGTTGACGCGTGCCGCCGGCAGCACACTGGGCGAAAAACTTTTCGGCATGAGAGGCTATCCGGTCGCCATCGGCGGGCCGGGCACGATTGATCCGAAGAACGTCATCCAACTGCTTGTGTTCGTCAGCTGCCCGGACGCCGACCGTCGCTTCGAAATCGAGAGCGTCCGCGCCACCGGCGGTTACACGCCGCCGACCGCCTGGATCACCGATGCCGATCCGTTCTTTCCGTTCATGGACACCTTCGGCCAATACCGGCACAAGGACTGGCCGGGCAAGACGCATTCGCTCGCCGAATTGACGGAGAAACGCGCCAAGGAAGCGGACGAACTCGCGCGCCTGCCCGCCCCGGTTGGTTGGGATCAATACGGCGGCTGGGCGAACGGACCCCGGCTCGACGCCACCGGTTTTTTCCGCACCCAGAAACTCGAGGGCAAGTGGTGGCTGGTGGACCCGGATGGCCGCCTGTTCTTTTCCCAGGGGATTGACTGTGTCGGCGCGCGCGACGCCACGCCGGTCGAGGAGCGCGAAAGCTGGTTCGCCGATTTTCCCGGCAAACAGCCGGAATTCGCCGGCTTTCTCTCACAGGGCTACGCGCTCAAGGGCCACTACGCGGGTCGCACGGTGCAGACGTTTTCCTTCGGCGGCGCCAACTTGCTTCGCAAATACGGCCCGGACTGGCAACGCGTTTACCCGGCCGTCATCCAGCAGCGGCTGCGAAGCTGGGGCATCAACACCATCGGCAATTGGTCCGACGCCACCGTGAGCCGGCTGCGCCGCACGCCCTACACCGACACCGTCAGCTCGGGCCGCACGCGAATGATCGAAGGCAGCGAGGGTTACTGGGGCAAATTTCCGGATGTGTTCGACGCCAGCTTTGCCGAGAGCGTGCGCCGCAGCATGGCGGGCAAGGCGGGCGGCAGCGCGGGCGATCCCTGGTGCCTCGGCTATTTCTCCGACAACGAAATGTCGTGGGGCGACGAAACGTCGCTCGGCCTGGCGGCGTTACGGTCGCCAGCCGACCAGGCGGCGAAGGCGGCGTTCCTCGCGGATTTGCAGGCGAAATACGGCGACATTGCCAGGCTCAACGCCGCCTGGGGCACGAGTCACGCGTCGTGGGACGCGCTGCGTGAAAGCCGCGAGGCGCCGGCCAAGGCGCGTGCGTCAGCCGACTTGGAGACGTTTTACACGCGCGCCGCGGAGCAGTATTTCCGAACCGTGCGCGACGCCATCAAGGCCGTCGCGCCGCACCAGCTTTACCTCGGCTGCCGGTTCGCGTGGGTGAACGCCCGTGCGGCGGCGGCGGCGGCGAAGTTCTGCGATGTGGTGAGCTACAATCTCTATCAACGCAGCGTCGCGGACTTTCATTTCAACGGCGGGGCGGACGTGCCGTTGATCATCGGTGAATTCCACTTTGGCGCCTTGGACCGCGGCCTGTTTCACACCGGCTTGGTGCCGACCGCAAACCAGGCGGCGCGGGCGCGGGCTTACACGGATTACGTCCGCGGTGCGCTGCGGCATCCGCAATTCGTCGGCTGCCACTGGTTCCAATACCAGGACGAGCCGACAACCGGCCGCACCTACGACGAGGAGAATTATCAGATCGGCTTCGTGGATGTCGCGGACACGCCCTACGTGGAAATGATCGCCGCCAGCCGAGAGGTGGCGGCCAACCTTTACCAAACGCGTCGGGGCCAGAATTGACGATTTACCTCAGTGGCGGAATCGCAGCGACCACGTCACGTCCCGGCTCGTCGTCGAACGGATCGTCACGCGAACCAGGTCGGAGCTGCTCCCGGCGTTGACGGCGATGGTCACGCCCGCTTCCCGATCAGCAGCGGTAACTTCAGCCGCCGACACGGACCAAGGCTTATCGCTTGCGGGTAGAACAACGCGCAGTTCGTAAGGGTCGTTGGCGACGACCTTGCTGTCGCCGGAAAGCGTCTTCGCGCTGCCGCTCCATTTCTCGGCCAGCACGTCCACGATGCCTTGCGTGACGTGGCGCGAGGTGCTCAGCAACTGCGGCCGGTCGAGTTCAGGTCGGACCGCAAGGATGCGGCAGGATTGCGCAGGGACGGTCACGTTCAAGTGGTCCTTGATCGGCGCGAGGAGTGCGTTGCCCCAAAAATCAAACGCCGCGTAGGTGCGGTTCGCCGGCAGACCGATGCGTTCGAGCGACGTGTCGAACGTGACATTGGTGTCGCTCCAGTTGAACAGGCCGATCACGTCGCGGCGCGGCGCGTGGCGCGTGTCCGTGAGCAGCCAGATGCGCGGCAGGGGGTCGTCGAACAAGTCCACCGGCCGCGGACGAAGGCCGTGCGGCGGCATGGTGCGCTTGAGGATGTCGAGCCGTTCTGCGGGCAGGCCGGGCAGCCATTCGCTGCTCAGGTTCATCTGGCCACTCAGCGCGACCCACGAGCAGATCAGTTGCGCGTGGTTCAACGGCAGGTTGGTGCGGACGTAAACCGGGTCCGGGTCGTTGAACCAGACGCGGCCGTTGAGAAAATAATGCCGCGTGCCGAAGGTCGGGCCGCGTTTCAGCCCGTTCCAGTCCGCGCCGTTGTCCGGCCCGACGCGCATGGCGTCCACCAGCCCGAACGCGCCGCCATACGAGCGCATGTTCTGCGGAATGCAGCAGCCAAGAATGAAGGCGTCCGGGTCGGTTTCGCGCACCAGCCGCAAGCCGCTGCGATACGACTCCGGATTGGTGACATTCGGGTCGTGAAACACGGCGTCGCCCATGTGGTCGTCGCGATAGCCTTCGTTCACGTATTGCTGCCGCGTGGCGGTGCCGGTCCAGAGGCCGTCCATTTTGAAGTAACGGAAACCCCATTCGCGCCCGATGCGCCGGATGTTCGTGCGCAAATAATCCCGCAACGCCGGTTGCGTGAGGTCAAGACAGGTGCCGCCCCAGTCGGTTTCGTAAGGCGTGCCGTCCGCGCGTTTCACGAACCAGTCCTGGTGGCTGGCAAAGAACGGATCGTAGAACGTCCCGGCAAACGGCATGAACCAGATCCCTGGCATCAGTCCATCGGATGCAATCTTCTCCGCGATGGCCTTCATGCCGCTGCGATACGGCCCGTTGGGCGCGTTGGTGGTGAAGTTGCGCTTCGGCCCGTTGGTGGAAATGCCCGCCTGCCAGCCGTCGTCAATTTGCACCACGGAGAAACCGAACGGCGCGAGTTCCTTCGCCGCGAACCGGGACAGTTCGGCGAGGTGCTGTTCGTCCGAGGAACCGCCGTGCGGATTCGAATACCAGGTGCAGTAGCCCACCGGCTGCGGGTGCAGCCTGATGCGATCCACTCGGGCAATCGTATTGGCCCACGCTTCGAGGCCGAGGCGCGCGTCGTTGAAATAACCGACGGCGAACGTCTCCAGCGTTTCGCTTTGCCCCGGCGCCAACCGCAAATGGCCAAACTCCAGCCGCGTGTTCACGCGCACCTGGCCGTTTTCCACGCCGCTGAACACCACGCCGCTGCCGCGGTTTTGCGTGAGCCAGCCGCTGACCACGCCGTGCCGGCTGCGCGGTTCGGCCACGGCGAGCCAGACATAGCTGCCGGGGTTCTTGTCCGGCGCGAGCAAACCGCCGGTGCCGAGCGTTTTCAGTCCGGCCGCGGACGCGCCCAGGTCAATGCCGAAGGAAAGGGTTTGCACGCGGTTCGTGTCGAGCACCGCCCCGACGGCGTTGTGGATCGTGGAACGAAACAGCACAAACGGCACCGTGGAAAATACCTGGACAACGTCGCGACCTTCGTTGCCGTAGTTGATTTCGATGGCCTGGCCGCGTCCAAGCGCGGGGTCGGTGACCGCCACGATCCGGGCGTCGCTGCTTGCGCCCCGCAACCGGCCGTCGGTGACGAACGGATGTCCCGACGCCCGCGCTGTGAGCGTGAACCGGCTGGTTGTTGTATCCAGCCGCACGACCAGCCCGCGGTTTTCGATGGTGAGTGTGTTCGCCCCGCCGACACAGGTCAGTGCCATCAGGCCCGTCAATAAAATGAATGAACGCATAGCTGCACGGTTTCGCTTCACGCTTTCGTGAAAGCATGCCAGTGAACGTCTTGAGCCTAATTCAGCGACCCGCGCCGCGTCACCTCCAATTCTCTCCGGCCACGCGCCCGTTCGTGCCGCGCTCCTTCGGCGGACCTGGCCACGACGCAAAAAAGGCCGGAACGTGTCTGCGGGTCCGGCTTGTTCCGTTTCGTGGGCACGGCCTCAGGCTTTGGCCGCCGCCTGCTTGAAAGCTTCGTCGTAGCGTTTGGTCTGCGGGGCCGCGCTGGTCGTGCCTGCGGTTGTCTTCTCGGACTTCGTGTTTTGCTTCATGTGCGCTTTCGTTGTAGCGCCCCGCCCCCCCAAGGTGGCCATCAAACCGGGTCAGGCCCAGTCGTGGGTTTCGCCGGCCCATTCCTTGGCAAAACGGATGGCATTGTGGCGGATTTCGTTCCACGAAAGTGGCATGGCGCAGCGTAGCGTAGGCGGGGCGGCGGCGGCAACGGGTTTTCGGCCAGCAGGTCCGGTGGAATCGCTACACGGGTTTCCCGCCGGAACGGCTGAACTACAGAGCGTGGCCAGATGCACCCCGGCGCTTGCCAACGCGCGGCCCGCCGGTTTAACTCTCGGCATGTCAAATTCATTGTCCTTCCGCTGTGCGCGCTGGCTGAAACTGATTCGCTTCACGGGCGCCATCTCCGGCTTGCTCCTCCTCGCGGTCGCGTTGCCGCTGCCGCAGGCCACCGCCGCAGACGAAACATCGTCCGCATTGCAGGCCGATCCGACGGGCTGGACGGACATCATGCCGCCGGCCGAGTTGAGCGGTTGGTATCGCGTCCCCGTGCCGCCCGGCGGTCATCTCGGCCGGGCGCAGTGGCACGTGGACACGGCACGGAACATCTTGATCTGTGACGGCGACGGCGGTCATGACATGCTGCTTACGGAGAAGGAATACGGCGACGTGATCTTCCACTTCGAGTTTTGCTACACGAAGATCGAAGGCAAGACGGGCTACAACAGCGGCGCCTACGTCCGCAATTCCCAGGATGGCGCGATCTGGCACCAGGCGCAGTTTGGCGACGCGAAGGACGGCTTCCTCTTCGGTGAAACGCCGACCGCCGATGGCAAAAAGAAATTCTTCAGCCTGCAAAAGCAGGTCACCGACATGCGGGTGAAGCCGGCCGGCGAGTGGAACACGTTCGAGGTTACCGCCCGCGGCCCGAAACTCACGCTCTGGGTCAACGGCGCGGTGACGTGCCAGTTTGACGAGTGCGGACTGGCGAAAGGCCACGTCGGGCTGGAGGCCGAGGGCTATCGGATCGAGTTCCGCAATCTCAAGGTCAAGGAACTGCGCTAAACTGGCGGCGACATCGGTTCCAGTCCAGTCTGCGCATGGTCATTGATGTCCACACGCACGCGTTTCCCGATCAACTCGCCGGGCGCGCGATGGCGCAGCTCCAGTCCGGAACCGACGAGGTCAAGGCGGTGCTCAACGGGACGGTGAGTGACCTGCTGTGCTCGATGGACCGCGCCGGCGTTGACGCCTCGGTGGTCGCGTCCATTGCCACCAAGCCGGAGCAGTTCGAGCCGATCCTGCGCTGGTCGGCGACGATCCGCTCGCCGCGCATCGTGCCGTTTCCCTCCGTGCATCCGGCGGCCGAGGACGCCGCCGAGCAGGTGCGACGCATCGCGGCCGCGGGCTTTTGCGGGATCAAACTGCATCCGTATTACCAGGAATTCACGGTGGACGAGCCGCGACTGGAGCCGGTTTACGCCGCGATGGCCGAATGCGGCCTCGTCCTGCTGCTGCACTGCGGGTTCGACATTTCCTTTCCATACGACCGCATCGCCGATCCGGTTCGTCTGCGATGCGTCGTGGAGCGTTTTCCCCGGTTGCGCATCATCGCGGCGCATTTGGGCGCCTGGCGCGATTGGGATGAAGTCGAGCGCCACCTCGTCGGCCAGCCGGTTTACTTCGACATCTCGACCTGCTTCGATTTCATGGATCGCGTCCAGGCCGGGCGCCTGCTTCGCAGCCATCCGGCTGACCGGCTCCTGTTCGGGTCGGACAGCCCGTGGGTGGACCAGGAGCGGACGATTGCGAGCCTGCGGTCGTTTGGCCTCGGCGAAGCGTTTGAAGCCCGCGTGCTGGGCGGCAACGCGCAGGCACTGCTGGGAATCGGCGTCGTGTGAACCGGCGTGGCTCCCGGTCAAAGCAAATCGCTTTCCGCGTTGGCCCTTGCGGAAAGCTGCCGGCGGGTGCGCCGGCCGGCAAAACCGGCTTTACTTGGATGCCGTCGTGGCGTAACGCTTCCGCCATGTTGAACCGCTGGTTTGCCCTCGCGCTGCTGCCGCTGCTATTCGCGGGCTGCACCACGAACAAAATCACCAACCTGACGCCCAAGATTGCGCCGCGCAACGCCGACGGCCTCTACCCGGTCGAGGCGCGCTGGGACAGCAACCAACGCTCTGTTCGCCCGGACACCATCAAAGCGCAGGTGGTTGTCGGCACGGATTTCTACCCGCTCCAGCGCACGCCGCTCACGCAAAACCGCTGGGAAGGAGTCGTGCCGTTGTCGCCCGGACAGCGGTTCCTGACCTATCACTTCAAGTTCAATTACCTCTACGACAGCATTCCGATCGCGCGCCCGGACAGCAAGCTCTCGCAGACGTATCAGTTGGAAGTCACCGACAAATAGCCCGGCCCGGCGAGCGCGGCCGCGGCAATTCCCGTCGCCAAAACCAGCCGCCGCCCACGAGTGTCAACAGCGACAACGCGGTGCCAATTTCAAAAGCGCTGTCGCGGTAAACCAGTTCCACCTGGTGCCGGCCAGCGGACAACGCCACCGCTTGGAACGCGAAATCCGCCCGCCATAATCTGACCGGCTGGCCGTCCACCCGCGCCCGCCAGTTTGGGTCGAACGTCTGCGCGAGCACCAGCATTGTGGCTGACGGCGATGCCACCACGGCGGCGATACGCTCCGCGGTAAACTCCACGTTCGTCACCTGCGCCGTCGCTGGCCCGGCGCGGACGCCGCCACGCGCTGCCGGCGGCAGATAAACCACGTCGGCCGGACGAAAATCCGGCGCGAATAACGCCGCCAGCGCATCCGTGCCCGACGCGAACACCGGCCGTTGTCCCGCCGTTACCACCGGCAGTTGGTGGGCACGCGGCACCCATTCCACCGGATTGTTCGGCGCGGACGCGAACGCCGCGCCGAGGAATGCTTCGAGTCGCGGAAAGCGGTTCGTCGGCGACGTGTAAAGCCGCGCTTCCACCTCGGCTTCTTCACTCAGCCGCAGCGTCATCGCGCCGTTCACCTTCGGAAGGCCTTCGACGAGATTCAGGTTTGCCCACAATGCCAGCCGCGCGCCGAGGAAATCCTGCGTGAAGTCCGGCAGCAGACGCGTCGCCAGCAGCCGTTCCGCCTGCGGCGCGATGAAGGCCCGCGCCTCGCCCGGCCGCGGCGGCGGGCGCAATTCCGCCATGCCCGGAGCCAGCGCGGCGCTCGCAATTGCCGGCGTCACCAGCGGCATGGCCATCCGCGCGTCCAGCCACAGCAGGAGCAACACCGCCGCGCCGAGAAAACGCGCCAGCCTGGGTGACGATTCGAAGGCACGCGCGACCAGTGCCGCGAGAATCACGATGAGAAACCCGGCGCGTGCGGCGGCGTTCCGGCACAGCGCCAGCCGGTCGTCCGTCGGCAACGGATGCGCCGCCGCGAAGGCCACGATCGCGCCGATCGCCGCCAGAATCGGCAAGCCGGCAATCATGGAGAAGCGAACCGCCCGCGAACGTGGTTTGTCGGCGAGGCTGTTCACGCCGAATGCCGCCAGCAACGGCAGCGCGAACGCGACGAGGAAAATGAATTTGATCGGATACCGCATCACGCTCAGAAACGGTGCGATGCTGCGCGCGACACGATAGAGAAGACTGTGTTCGCCCAACGCGAGCAGCAATCCGGCCGCCGCCAGAACCGTCAGCAGCCAGAAGCGCCGGCCTTGTCGCCGGCCCAGCGCCAGCAGCGCAAGTGCGACCACGGCGATACCCGGATATACGGAGCCAAGAAAAACCTGGCCGGACTCAAACCAGACTCCCTGCGGCGTGCGAAAGCACCGAAACAACGGCACAATTAAATCCGCCCAACCCCACGCCGGCAGACTCCAGAACGCGTCGGCGTAGCCGGTGCCGCGCTGCGCCCGCGTCAGCAGTGCCAAAAACGGGAGCAGTTGCGCCGCGCACAATCCCGCCACGAAACCGGCGACCGCCAGCAAACGTCCGAGTGGCCGCCACGGTTGCGTTCGGCGAAGGGCCAGTTCGACAACCAGCAGGCCGGCCACGACCAACCACGTTTCCAGGATCAGTTCCGGTGCGCCGGAGAGCATTTGCATCGCCCCCACGAGCGCGGCCAGCACCACGTGCCGCCCGCCGAGGCGGCACGCGGCTTCGGCCGTGAGCACGACCCACGGCATCCAGCCCAGCGCGACGAGGTAGTTCGGATAGATGTGGCTCGCGAGCACGATGCCGCTGAACGCAAACGCGACGCCGGCGACGCCCGCGGCAAGGTGGTTTGCCGTCCAGCGACGGGCCAGCCGGAACATGCCAAAACCCGCCAGCCAGAGATGGGCGAGGCAGAACAGATTCAGCGACCACGGTAGCGGGAGCAGCAGATAAATCAGCGCGCCGGGATACAGCACGAGCGTGTTCCATTGCGCCAGGAACGGCACGCCGCAATGGCTGAGTGGATTCCAGAGCGGCAGTTCGCCGCGCCAAAACGCGGTGCGTTGGTAGCACACCGTCGGATACGCCACCGTCCCGAAATCGCGGAAGAAAAACGATTTTGTCCCGGTAACAACCGCCGGAAAACTCGCGATAAGCAGCAGCGCCAGCAACAGGCCAAACCGGTGCGGCGTCAGCCAGGCTTCGGCCTCGGCCGGTCCGGCGGACGCCGAGCTCTCGGACGTTGGCATGGCGGTTGACTGTGCCGGACCGCGGCAGAAAAGCAAACCTCGTCAGTCGCCGGCGCATTTCTGGGTTTCCCGCGGTCCCCGGTTCTGGCAGACTCCACGCCATGAAACACCGCGTCCCGTTTCGGAAGTTCTCGACCTGCCTCGCCGTCGTGGCAACCAGTCTGACAGCGGTCTGCGTGTTCGCGCTGGGCGGCACACCGTTGGCGCTCAACCCGGTCAACCCGCATTACTTTGAATTCCGCGGGCGACCGGCGGTGCTCATCGGCTCCACCGAGCATTACGGCGCGGTGTTGAACCAGGACTTCAACTACGTCTGGTATCTGAGCACGCTCGCCGCGGACGGGCTGAATCTGACACGCACGTTCTCCGGCGCTTACGTCGAACCATCCGGCGCGTTCAACATCGCCAGCAACACCCTCGCGCCGGCGCCGGGGCGGTTCATCTGCCCGTGGGCGCGGAGCGACCAGCCCGGCTACGCGAATGGGGGCAACAAATTCGACCTCAACCGCTGGGATGACGCCTATTTCCGGCGGTTGAAGGACTTCGTGTCGCTGGCGGGCAAACGCGGCGTGGTCGTGGAGATGAATCTGTTTTGCCCATTCTACGACGAAAGCCAGTGGCGGCTCAGCCCGATGAACGCGGCCAACAACATCAACGGCGTCGGCGCCATCGCCCGGACGAACGTCTATACGCTCGATCGCCACGGCGGTTTGTTGAAAGTGCAGGAAACTCTCGTCCGCAAGCTCGTCACCGAATTGCGTGGCGCCGACAACCTCTACTACGAAATCTGCAACGAGCCGTATTTCGGCGGCGTGACCATCCCGTGGCAGCAGCACATCGCCGGCGTGATCAACGAAACCGAGAGCGGCCTCGGCTGCCGGCACTTGATTTCCCAGAACATCGCCAACGACAAGGCAAAGGTGGAAAATCCGATCCCCGAGGTTTCGGTCTTCAACTTCCATTACGCCACGCCGCCGGACACGGTGGCGATGAACTACGGTTTGAACAAGGTCATCGGCGACAACGAAACCGGCTTCAACACCACCAACGACGCGCCGTATCGCATCGAAGCGTGGAACTTTCTCCTCGCCGGCGGCGGTCTGTTCAACCACCTGGACTATTCGTTTGTCGCCGGCCGGGAGGACGGGACGTTTGTCTTCCCGAACAACCAACCCGGCGCCGGCAGCCCGGCGCTCCGGCGGCAGTTCCGCTTCCTGAAGGAGTTTTTCGACCGCCTCGACTTCGTGCGGATGCGGCCGGATGACGGCGTCATCCTCGGCGGCGTGCCCGCCGGGCAGACCGCCCGCGCGCTGGTCAAGCCGGACCACCTTTACGCCATCTACCTGTCGCAGGTTGCCCGGCCCTGGAAGGGACCGGCGGCATGTGGCAACGCGACGCTCAAACTGGTGCTGCCGGCCGGCGCGTTTCGAGCCGAGTGGTTTGATCCGGTGGCGGGACAGTTGATCGGGCAGCGGCAATTTGACCACCCCGGCGGTGCGCTCGCCATCGCCTCCCCGCCCTACACGACGGATCTCGCCTTGCTCATCATCCGCACGCGTTGAAACGGCGGTCCAGCCGGGCGTGCGCCAGAGGGCACGACACCCGCTTCGGCGTCAGCATCCGTGTTGGCTCCGGGCATCGTCCGCCCATGACGCGGGAGGGGCTTGGCCTGTTCCAAAAAGGTTTGTGTCGCCTTTTCCTGCCTGTCGGGCGCATCGCCGTCTTGCAGACAATGCGACGGTCCTGGACGTGGATTTGAGCCTGCGCACTTTTCCGTGGCGTCCAATCAATCGTCACGTTTGTGCGTGACCTGGGAAACCAATTCCCGTCCGATAATTTTCAACGTCGGCTCGCCGAGAACTTTCACGGCGCTGGTGATTGACCATCACCCCGCCAACGATTCGCCGGCTCCACCGGTCCACTACCAGTGCAGGGAGGCCGCCAACCTTGGGCCATCAGCCCCGCCGCGGCCCGATTGGGCGCCGCCGCGGCTCAAGCCTTGCGCGACCGGGATTGAGCGCGTTCGAGCGCGGCCGCCAGGCCCTCGACGGTGTGCGGTCTGGCTTCGACGGCGGGTTTCAGCTTCAGCGCCGCGAGCGTCTGGGTGGTTTCCGGGCCGATGGTGGCCAGCCGCAGTTGGGGAAAGCGCTGGAGCAGTGCGGGCAGGTCAAACCGGCGATGAAAGTGTTCCACCGTGGACCCGCTGGTGAACGTCACCCAATCCGCGCCGGACGCCGCCAGCCGCGCCGCCGCGCCGTTGGTGTCGTCGGTTTCCGCGATCGTCCGGTAACAGGCCACGTCGTCCACGATGGCGCCTTCGTCTTCGAGCAGTTTGGGCAGTTCGGGATTCGCCACCTCGGCGCGCAGCACCAGGATGCGGCGGTTTTCGAGGCTCTCGTATGCGGCAAGGTCCCGGGCGATCTGCCGGCCCACATAGTCCTTCGGCGTCAGGTCCACGTGGAGGTGCAGCGCGGTGAGTTTCGCCGCGGTGGCCGGGCCGACCGCAGCGAGGCGCACGCCGCCGATATCGCGCAGGTCGTCAAACGCCTTGAAGAAGAAGTTGAAGAACGAGGTCACGCCGTTGGCACTGGTGAAGATGATCCAGTCATAGGCATTCAAGCCGGCAATGACCTCGACGAGCGTCTGGTGATCGGTGGGCGGCGCGATGCGGATGCACGGCACTTCCAGCACCTCGGCGCCGCGTTCCTGGAGCAGGCGCGTCAGCGGCGCGGCCTGATCGCGGGCGCGGGTGACGACGACGCGCCGGCCGGACAAGGGGCGGGACTCGAACCAATTCAGCCGGTCGCGCAGGCCGACGACACTGCCGATGACCGTCACGGCCGGGCCGGCCAGCCCGGCGCGGCTGGCGTGGGCCGCGAGGTCCGCCAGCGTGCCGGCGACGGTTTGTTGCGAACCCGCCGTGCCGTGGCACGTCACTGCCGCGGGCGTGGTCGGTGCCAGGCCCTCCGCGACGAGCCGTTCGGCGAGCGGGGCGATGTGCTGCGCGTCGGCGAGCAGCACCTTCGTTCCCGGTGCGCGGGCCAGTTGCGCGCAGTCAATGTCGCTGCCGGCGGGCGACGAGTCCGGCCGGCCGGTGACGACGGTGAAGCTGGAGCAATGCGCGCGGTGCGTGAGCGGAATGCCGGCGTGATTGGGAACGGTCGTGAACGGCAGCACGCCGGGCACGACCTCGAAGGCGACGCCGGCGGCAGCCAGGCGGGTGGCCAGCTCACCGCCGTTGCCGAACACGAACGGGTCGCCCGCCTGGAGATGCACGACGCACTTGCCTCCGGCGGCCAGATGAATCAGGAGTTCGCCCAATTTGTCGTGGGCGGCCGGCGTATCGGCGGGATGGGGGAGGATTTGGGCGGAGGCCGGCGCAAGGCGGAGCAGCTCCGGGTTTACCCGCGCGTCATGCACCAGCACATCGGCCCGGTGCAGCAGCTCGGCGCCGCGCACGGTAAGCAGTTGCGCGTCACCAGGACCGGCGCCGACGAGATAAACCATGCCCTTCGATTTCATGCCGGTTCACTGTAGGAGGCGCGGAGCGATTGCGCACTCGAATTTTCAACCAGCGGGTCAACGCAACCGGCGGGCGAGTTCCGCGCCGAGTGAACGGGCTTCCGCCGGCGAACCGGTGAGTTCGCCCCGCCGGGCCGGACCGTCGCGGAACGACACGCCGCGCAACCGCAATTGGTCAGCCTCAATCGTAGCATAAGCGGCCACGGGGCTTTGGCAGCCGCCACCCATGCCGTTCAAAAAGGCGCGTTCGGCGGTGACGCAGGACATCGTCGTGGCGTGGTTCAATCGCCCGCAAAGCGCGGCAATACGCGGATCGCCGGCGCGCGTCTCGATGCCGATGGCGGCCTGGCCGACGCAGGGAATCATCGTTTCAACGTCCAGAAAAACGGCGAGCAAGCCGGGCGGCACGGAGTCCGGTTCCGGACCGGAGAGCGGGCCGTCCGGAGCGACGCGGAAGCCGAGTCGCGCCAGGCCGGCGGCGGCGAGAACGGTGGCGTCAAGCGGCGGCTGGCCGGCGATTTTCTGAAGACGCGTGCCGACGTTGCCGCGGATTTCGACGGTGCGGAGGTCCGGCCGCGCGGCGAGCAACTGTTCGCGCCGGCGGGTGCTGCTGGTGGCGATGGTGGCGCCGGCCGGCAAATCCCGGAGCGCGAGGTGCGGCGGAAAACCGCGCAGCGAGGTGGTGGTCGGGCCACGATAGACGAGCGCGTCGCGGGCGTCAGCGCGTTCGCACGCGGCGCGGAGTTCCAGGCCGTCGGGCAGCTCGGTGGGCAGGTCTTTCAGGCTGTGAACCGCAAGATCGGCCTCGCCGTTGAGCAGGGCGACCTCAAGTTCCTTGGTGAAAAGCCCCTTGGGCAGTGACGCGGCGGGGTTCGCCATCGAGGCGCGTTGCAGCTTGTCGCCGGTGGTTTTGACGATCCGCAGCTCGAAGGCGGTGTCGGGCTGGGCGGAGCGGCAGGCGGCGAGGACTTGATTGGCCTGGGCCAGGGCGAGCGGACTGCCGCGGGTGACGAGGATGACGGGACGGTGCGGTTCGGGCATGGGAAGGGAACGCGACGATTGGCGGTTCACGAGCCGTAGGCCAGCTTCGAGCGGGAAACCGCATTGGGCGGCGCGTGGTTAAGCAGTCCCTTGACCTTCTCGCGGATGATCGTTTCGCAGCGGGCGATTTCCTCCTGGCGCTGGCGGAGGGCGTCGGCGGCGATGGCCTGGAGATCGTCAATGTTATAGAGGAACACGTCGTCGAGCAGGTTGATTTCGGGGTCAATGTCTCGCGGGACGGCGATGTCAATCAGCAGGAGCGGCTGGAGCTTGCGCCGTTTCAGGAGCGGCTCCAGGCGGGCGCGGTCGAGAACGTAGTTCGGCGCCGAGGTGCTGCTGATGATGATGTCAATGTGCGCGAACTCGCCGGCCCAGTTGTCGAAGGGTACGGCGCGGCCGCCCAGTTCCGCGGCCAGCGCGGCGGCGCGGTCGAAGGAGCGGTTGGTCACGACGAGGCCCTTGGCGCCGCGGGAGAGCAGGGAACGGGCGGTCTTTTCGCTGGTGTCGCCGGCACCGATCACCATGACCGTGCGTTCCGCGAGCGAGGAAAAAATCCGCTCCGCCAGATCCACGGCGACCGAGCCGACGGACACGTTGCCGCGCTGAATGTTGGTTTCGGTGCGGATGAACTTGGCAATGTTGAAGGCGCGTTGAAAGGCCTTGTTCAGGAAACGGCCGGTGTGGCCGGCTTGCAGCGCGAGATCGTAGGCCTTCTTCATCTGGCCCAGGATTTCCGTCTCGCCGAGCACCATCGAGTCGAGCCCGCTGGCGACGCGGAAGAGGTGCTCCAGGCTTTGCGGCTCGGCGTGCGCATACAGCTCCTCGTTCAACGGCTCCTGGAAGTCATGGCTGGCAAAAAGGAACTGGCGCAATGCCGCCAGCGCGGCGGCCGGCTCGCGGTCCGTGGCGGCGTAGAGCTCGACGCGGTTGCAGGTGGACAGGATCACGGCCTCGGTGGCGAGGCCCGCTTGCCGCATCCGTTGCAGGGCCGGCGTGATGGTCGCCTCGGCAAACGCGAGACGCTCGCGGACCGCGACCGAGGCGGTGCGGTGGTTCAAGCCAACGACGACAACGGACATAGGCTCAGGGATGGTGGATGCCGGAAAGCAGGTTGGAACTCCAGAACGTGAGCAGAATGAAGCAGAAGCTGCCCAGCGCGGACCACGCGAACCGCCGGCCGGTTTGGGCGTGCCGCATCCGTAGCACCAGCAACACGAGGTAGGCGAACCACACGAACGCCGACCAGATCACCTTCGCGTCCGGCGCGGAGTAGGCGGTCTTGGTGTAGTGCAAACTGATGGCGCCGACCACCAGTCCCACGGTGAGGAGGGCGAAACCCGCGACGACCGAGCGTCCGATGACCAGTTCGAGCCGTTGGATCGGCGGCACCAGCGCAAAGGCCGCGCGGAGCTTGTCGCGTTTCAAGTCGCGCTCCTCGGTCAAATACATCATCGCGGCCACGGCGCTCAGCCCGAAAGCGCCGTAGGCCAGCAACACCAGCGCCGCGTGAACACTGCCCCACACGTTCAGCTCCTTGGCGCTCAATTCGTGGGCGTCCAGTCCCGGCATCAACGCGAAAATGCCGACCGCGAACAGCACCGGCGAGGCAAACACGCCCAAAAAACGCAACCGCCGCCACAGGCCGATCACGACGTAGGCCGCGGCAATTCCCCACGCCGCAAAGATGGTGGCCTCGTAGAGATTGTTCACGGGACAGCGCGACAGCAAGAACCCGCGCTTCATCATGGCCACGGTGTGCAGGCCGAGCGCCGCAAACACGAGAAGGTAAATCACCCGGTTGTCGCGGCGGAAACCGCGCCGCCACAGGAACACCGAGTAAAGCACGCTGACGCCGTAGAGCACCACGGCCAGCAGGAAAAAGACCCGATCGCTTAATCCGTTCACGAAGCGAGGTTAATCCAGAGCGCGGCCGGCGGCAAAGGACAAAGCGGAGTGAACTTGCCGCGGCCAAATTGGTGCCATGTGACCGCCGGAGCGGTCATCGGGCGTGGCCGCCGCGGGCGCGGGCCAGTGACTTCGGAAGGGCCATAAGCCGAATTCTGTCTGCGCCCTAACGGGCGGAGAGACCCATTTATCTGAGCAGCCTTACCCGGAACCGGCCCCGCCGAAGCGGGGACTGACGCGGGTCGCGCCGTCGGTTCCCTATTTGGCCTTGCACCCGATGGGGTTTTCCGTGCCTCCGCGCTTGCGCCCGGAGCGGTGGGCTTTTACCCCACCTTTTCACCCTTGCCGGCCACGCGGGACTGCAGCCCGTGCGGCTTGGCGGTTTGTTTTCTGTGGCACTTTCCGTCGGCGTGCCTCGCGGCCGCGCCGCCCGCATCTATCCGGTGGTTTTCCGCCGGTTACGCGGCATCGCACCCTGCGGTGTTCGGACTTTCCTCCCCCGGCTCACGCCGGGAGCGGGTCTCAGCCCTTCCGAAGTCGGCCACAAGTTAACGGCCGGCCGGCAAGCGCGCAAGAGCGCACCGTCCGCAAACGCCGAAGTGCGAATTGCGGCTCGCCGGGTTTGGCGCGGGGACACGCTGGCCTCGGCGACGCCAAGCCGAATCGCGGCAGCAATCGTTCCGGCGGGTGCAGGTTGCGTTATTCAATTTGCGGAATTGTGCCCGGGTTGTCTCTCGCTTAACCACGACGGCTACTTTCCGCGCTCCGTGGTGACGGTTCGCGCGAGGCCGTTCACAGACACGTTGACCGGACGTGGCGTGACCGATTTCACGCGGTAAGCGACGACCTTTCCATCTTTCCACTCGATGTCCACGGTGAAGCCGCCGCGTGCCCGCAAGCCGGTGACCTTGCCTTCCGGCCACGCGGCGGGCAGGGCCGGCAGCAGGCGGATGGTGCCGGCCTGGCTTTGCAGCAGCATCTCCGCGATGCCCGTGGCGCCGGACAGGTTGCCGTCAATGACGAAGATGTTCTCCGGCGCTCCGGCGATGCCACTGTGGGAAAACGTGAGCAAATCCGCGTCTGTATCCGACCTGAGCAGGTTAAGCAGGCTCCGATAGGCGAGATCGCCCCGGCCCAGCCGGGCGTAATAGCAAAGCGTGTTGCCGGCGCTCCATTCCACATCTTCCCAATCTCGACTCCGGAGACGGAGTTCCAGGGACTTTTCGGCCGCACGGGCCAGGTCCGGCGTGGCTTGCGGCGTGATTTGATCCAGCGGAAACAGCCCGACCAGGTGGCTGGTGTGGCGATGGCCGGTGTCGCCGCCGTCATCGTGGTCGAACCATTCCTGCAACTGGCCGTTGCGGCCGATCTTGTACGGCGGCAGTTTGGCGCGTGCCGCTTCCAGACGGGCGCGAAAGGCGGTGTCCACGCCCAGCGTCCGGGACGCGGCGATGCATTCGCTGAACAATTCGTAAAGGATTGCCCGGTCATGCATGCAACCCGGCTGAGTTTCACCGCCGCGCTCGGGCGAAACCGACGGCCCGGTCACCAAGAAGCCGGTGGCTGGATCCACATACAAATAATCGAGGAAGAACTCCGCCGCGCCCTTGAGCACCGGATAGGCACGGTGGGCAAGAAAGCCCCGATTGCCGGTGAACTGATAATGCTCCCACAAGTGCGTGGCAACCCACGCCCCGCCGACGACATGCAGGCCCCAGCCGAGGCCCCAGCCCGGCGCCGTAAAGCCCCAGGCATCCGTGAACACGTGGCACACCCAGCCGTGGTCAATGCCGTAGAGTTCGCGGGCCGTGCGGTGGCCAGGTGCCTGCAATGCTTCGACCAGACGGAACAGCGGTTCGCCGCACTCGCTCAAGTTGGCCACTTCGGCGGGCCAGTAATTCTGTTCGGTGTTGATGTCCAGGTGATAGTCGCAGGTCCAGCCCATGGTGGCGGCCAGTCCGTCGTTCCAGATGCCCTGCAAGTGCATCGGCAACGGCGAGTCGGCCCGCGAACCGGCAATCATCAGGAATCGGGCGTATTGGAAGAACAGCGCGGCGAGTTGTGGATCGCTGGCGCCTTGTCGCAATGCCTCCAGACGCCTGTCCGTCGGCTGCGTCTTCGCGCCTGCGCCGCCAAGATCAAGCGTCACGCGGCGGAACAGCGGTTGGTAGTCGGCGAGATGGCGCGCGAGCAGTTCCGGCCAGTTCATGCGCCGGGCCGAGGCGATTTGCTCCGCGCACAATGCGGCCGGATTCCGCCCGTGGAAATCCGTGTTCAGTGCGACAAGGATGGTCGCCGAATTCGCGTTGGTGACACTCAGCGAATCCCGTTTGGCCGACACCGAGCCGCCTTCCGTCAACACGCGCAACCGCGCCTGAAACGCCACGCCGCTCCGGCCGTCGCTGTGTTTGGTTTCAAACGCGTGTCCGCTGACTGTGAGCGTGTTTGTGCCGGAAGTCTGCGCCTTCCACGGGAAGCCTTGACCTTGGTAACGCAACGTGAACGCGATGGCGCCGGGGCGATCGGCGCTCAAGCGAACCACCAGCACACCGTCCGGGTGACTGGCGATCACGTCGCGGCGAAACCTCACGCCGTCGGCGACGAAGGTGACCGACGCCACCGCTTGGTCCAGGTCCAATTCCCGCCGGTAGTCCCGGATCTCGCCGTCCGTTCCGTGCTGCGCCAGCCACAGCTCGCCTGCCGGCAGGCAGGTGCCGTAATTGAGTTCGCGGCCGAGCATTTGAGAAACGAGCGGCTGCGCCTCCGCATATTTTCCCGCCTTGAACAGGGTGCGAATTTGGGCGAAGGCCGCGCGCCCGTCGGGGTTTTCGTGCTGGTCGCTTGGCGCGCCGGACCAGAAGGTGGTTTCGTTGAGCGCCAGCTTTTCTTCCGCCACCCTGCCGAACACCATCGCACCCAGACGGCCGTTGCCGACCGGCAAAGCTTCGAGCCAGCGCTTGGCCGGCTGCCGATACCACAGCCGGAGTGTCGGAGCGCCGGCGGATTGAACAGCCTGGTTGCCGGCGTGAACGGCGTCGCCGCGAAGCACTGGCGTCTCCGCTCCGAGACGGGATGAGGCGGGAACAACGCCGGCCAACATCACCAGGACAAGCCGGTCAAAATTGAGTTTCATTGATATACTTCTTCCGAAGCATTCCTTTCCCGCCAGCGTCGGTAAATCCAAATTCGCGCCCAAAATGACGCCGAGGCACAAATTACTGTTCCCAAGCCGGCGTCCGGCGGCGAAGATCGAGATCGTGAAAACCATGGATGAAGTGCCGCCAACTCATGACGCTTCAAACGTCGCATCCGACTCGATGATGAAACGTGCCAAGACTTCACAGTTGTTCCCCCTGATCTGCGTGGCGCTGGCCTCCGCGGCGCCGTTGGACAGCGCACCACCGCCGGCGCAGCCGAACATCATCTTCATTCTCACCGATGATCTGGGTTGGGGAGACTTGGGCGTGTTGTTTCAGAACAGCCGCCAGGCGGCAAATGTCCGGAGCAGGCCGTGGGAATTGACGCCCAACCTGGACCGGTTCGCCGCGGAAGGCGTGCAATTGCGGGACCATTATTGTGCCGCGCCGGTTTGCGCGCCGTCGCGTGCCTCCATTCTGCTCGGACTCAGCCAGGGTCATGCCAATGTGCGTGACAACCAGTTTGACAAGGCGCTGGAGAACAGCCACACGCTGGCGACTGTGCTGCGGCAGGCCGGTTACGCGACGGTTGCCGTCGGCAAGTGGGGTTTGCAGGGCGTTGGTCCGGGCGAGAACAGTCCCGCGACCTGGCCGGCGTTTCCCACGAAACGCGGGTTTGACGATTTCTTTGGTTACGCGCGCCACATGGATGGCCACGAGCATTACCCCAAGGAGGCGCCTTACAGTGCAGGCCGGAAATCCAGGCAAGTCTGGAACGGGTCCGCGGATGTGACGCCCGAATTGGACAAGTGTTACACGGCCGACTTGTGGACGGCATGGGCCAAGCGTTGGATCACAAATCACGAACGCACGAATTCCACGCAACCGTTCTTCATGTACCTCGCTTACGACACGCCGCACGCCGTGCAGGAGTTGCCGACACAGGCCTATCCGGCTGGTGGCGGATTGCACGGCGGCGTCCAATGGTTGGGGACGCCCGGCCACATGATCAACACAGCCTCGGGCGCGGTTGATTCGTGGATTCATCCGGATTACCGCCACGCCACCTACGACGACGACCACGATCCGGCGACTGCCGAAGTGCCTTGGCCGGATGTGGACAAACGCTACGCCACCGCGGTCCGCCGCGTGGACGACGCGGTCGGTGACATCGTGAAACTGCTTCGAGATCTGAAGATTGATGAAGATACGCTCGTCGTCTTCTCCTCCGACAACGGGCCGAGCATCGAATCCTATCTTCCCCACGAGCCGCTGCGGGCGGATTTCTTCGACAGCTTCGGCCCGTTTGACGGCATCAAGCGCGACTGCTGGGAGGGCGGGGTGCGTGTGCCGACGCTGGCCCGCTGGCCGGGACACATTCCCGCCGGGCGAGTGGACACGCGGCCGAGCATTTCCTACGACTGGCTGCGAACGTTCGCGGACGCGGCCGGCGTGCCCGTGCCGGCGCGAGCCGACGGGGTGTCGCTGCTGCCGGAGTTGACCCGTCAAGGTGTCCAGCGCGACCGGCCTTACATCTACGTGGAGTATTTTGAACCGGGCAAAACTCCGGACTACCAGGATTTCGCGCCGAGTCACCGTGGGCGCAAACGCGGTCAAATGCAGGCCATCCGCATGGGTGATTACGTGGGCGTGCGTTATGACATCACATTGCCGGCCGAGCCGTTTGAAATCTACCATGTGATCGCCGATCCCCAGGAAACCAACAACCTGGCGTCCGAGATGCCCGCGCTGGAACGGCGGATGCAGGCCACGGCGTTGCAGGCGCGTCGTCCGAACGCCAATGCCCCGCGACCATATGACGACGAACTGGTTCCTGCTGTCCAAGCCACGCCCGTTGCCAACGGCGTCGTGTGGAACGCCTACGAAGGCGCCTATCCGTGGGTTCCGGATCTGACGCTGCTCAAATCGGTGGCGCACGGCACGGCGGCGAGGCCGGATCTGAGCCATCGCACCCGCGACGGCGATATTGGCTTGTTGTTCACCGGGTATCTCAACATCACGCAGGACGGCGACTACACGTTTTTCCTGACGGCCGATACGGGCGCCGTGTTGCGCATTCACGACGCCACGGTGATTGACGCAGACTACGGCGACGCCGGCGACCAGGAAGTCAATGGCAGCATCCGGCTTCAGGCAGGGTTGCATCCGTTCCGTTTGTATTACGCGCGGAGAATCAAAGACACGCCGTTGCTGAAGCTATCGTGGAGCGGACCGGGGATTGCCAAAGAAGAAATTCCGGCCGCCGTCTTTCGGCACGGGATCGCTCCGCGGAGACCGCCGGGACGGTAGGCGCCGACCTGGGAGGACTCCGCCTTCAAATGGCTTTGGCCGGTTCTGGCCGGGCGCGGGAGGATTTGCGTTTCACGAACACCTGCGCGCTTTCGCCACCTGCGCGTCGTCGCGGTTTGCTGCTTATTGGCGCCTTGCATGACGATCTACAGGTGATAAGATGTATTCGGGTTCAGTGTATGAAATGGAAGTATTTTGGACTTGGATCAGTGACTCTATCAAGAGTCTGCCTGGTCAGGCAGCTTCAAAGTTAATCAAGATAATCTGTTCAAGCTGCTGGCCTCAGGCTGTAGAAAGTGAGGTGTGCTGTATGTCGAGCATTGAACAGTTGGTCGGCCGGCAGATCGCGCTGGGGGAGTTGAAGCGCCGGACAGAGCCCAAGGTCTTTGAACCGTCGGAGGAATGTGGCCGGGGAATGACCTATGGCCCAAGCCTGCTTGTGTCGCGCGAATGCGGCAGCGGTGGCACCAGTTTGACGCGCTTGGTCAGCGAGCGGTTGAGGTGGCAGGTGTTCGATCGTGAAATTGTGGAGGAGGTGGCGCGAAGCGCGCATGTGCGCCACCAGTTGATTGACAGTGTGGACGAGCGGGTGCGCCACGGGTGGAGTGAATTCCGTCGCAAATTGATTGAAGGCGAAGGGATTGGCCGCGAAGCGTATCTTTCCCATCTCCGGCAGGTGATTCTTTCGTTGGGCCACCTTGGCAACGTGATCATCCTTGGGCGGGGGGCCAATTACATCCTGCCGCCGGAGTGCGCCGTGAGTGTGCGCCTGATGGCACCGCTCGAGGTGCGGATCCGCCGCGTGGCACGACGTGACGACATCTCCCTGGAAAAGGCAAGGCGGCGCGTGGAGCAGACCGATGCTGAGCGCGCGGAATTCATTCGTGAGGCGTTTGGGAAGGATGTGAACTCAGCGGAGGATTACGACCTCGTGCTGCACACGGGTGAATGCAGCCTCGAAGCTGTCGCGGGGATCGTGCTGGCGAAATTGCAGGCAAAGTTGCACTTACAACTGGAAACGGCTCCATGCGGGAAGTGATCCAAGGGCTGATCGCCGCGGAAGGCGAAGCCAGGTGCCTCGTGCATTCAGCGCGGGAGGCAGCGGATCACCTCGTCGCCGACGCGGAGCAACGCGCCCAGGACGTGCTTGCGCGCACGCGGCAGGAAACCCACGCCGAGGCGGCGAGCGCCATCGAAACGGCCGTCGAGGCGGCGCGGCAGGAAAGAGCGAAACGGCTGCAAACGGCGGCGAACGAAATTGACCGCGACGTGCGGATGGAGGACGCGATGCGGGATCGTCTGGTGGATGCGGTTGTTCGCTGCGTTTGCGGTCAGCCGTAAAGGTCCTGAAAGGGCAGACACCGTCATGCGAGGATTTACCGACAACCTGGACTTCCTCGCCGCCCGGCTGCATGGACGGTGCAGTCGCATGGCGGTGGGAGGAAGGCTTGATGCGTTGTGCCAGGTGCGGACGATGCCGCGGTTCGCAGCGGAAGTTTTGCCGGGAAGCGAGACGGCAGCGGCCACGGAAATCCAACGGCAGCTCGTCCGGGATCTGGCCCGGGAAGTTGCGAGCATCGCGGCGCAACTCGCGTCAACGGGGGCGGAGTTGCTGCGCTGGCTGGCCGTGCGGTTTCAGGTTGAGAACCTGAAGATCCTGCTCCGCGGCATGCTGACCGGCGAACGCTTGGAGTTGCTGCCGCCACATCTGGTGCCGTTGCCGCGCGAGTTCGCACTGGACGCGGCGTCGCTGACCGGCGCCAGGTCCGTGGACGAATTCCTCCCTCTCGTGCCGCGCGGGCCGTTGCGAAGGAGATTCACCCAAGCGGTGCAACATCACCGTGAGGATAAACGACCATTCTTCTTCGAGGCGGCTTTGGACCAAGGCTATTTCGAAGAGCTTTTGACGCAAACCGAGGCACTTGCCGGTCAGGACAAGGAGATGGTGAAACCGCTGGTGCTTCAGGAAAGCGACACCTTCCATCTCATGCTCGTGATGCGCGGCAGATTCATTCATCGGTTGGAAGTGTCGGCGCTGCTGCCGTTCCACGTCCCCGGCACGGGCATTTCCCGCGGACGCTTCGCAGCCATGCTGGCCGACGCGGATCTGCGCACCGCCGCGAGCCGGGCGCTGGGGCGGGCGTTGGACACGCTGCCGGTCGTGTCGGGAGGAAGTGGCAAGGCCGCCGACGCAATGGTCCCAGCCGAGTTCGAGGCGCTGGCCTGGAGCCGCTTCCTGCGGCTGGCGAATCGGGCCTTTCGCCGGAGTCACACGGGTTTTGCCGCGGTGGTGGCTTTCGTGGAAATGCGGCGCGTGGAAGTCGCGAATCTCATCACGCTCTCCGAGGGCATCCGGGCGCGGTTCCCGGCGGAGCGGGTTCGTGCGCAGCTGGTCCCGCGTCCGCTGGCGGAGGTGCCGCATGTTTAAGCCGGCGCCCATGATGCGACTCAGCGTGCTGGTGCTCGAACGCGACGAGCGCGCCGTGCTGCGGGAGCTGGGCCGGCTGGGTGCGGTTCAACTGACGCAAACGCCGGCCGGCGAGGACACCGCGCCGCTGTCACCGCCGGACCGCACTAAGGAGATCGCCCGGTGCGAGCGAATCCAGTCGCGCGCCGCCGAGCTTCGGCGGACGCTTCGAGTGGAGCGTGCCGCTCTTGGCTCGCCGCCGCAGGAAATGATTTTTGAAAAAGCGGAGGCTGAACTGGCCGCGTTGGAGTCGAAGGCGCAGGCCTTGGTGAAGCGCCTCGATGATTGTTTGCGACGCGCCGGCGAGCTGGACGGCGTCGCAATGCAGGTCGCGAGCCTGGGCGGGCTGGGTCTGCCGCTGCACGAAACCGGCCGGTTTGAGTTCCTGCACTTTGTCACCGGCAGCCTGCCGGAGGGAGGTTTGGCGCGTCTCGATGTCGGGAACCGGGCGGCTTTGCTGCCGCTGCCAGCGCAAGGAGGACGGGAGCCGTTTCTGGCCCTGACGACCCAATCGCGACGAACCGCGCTGGACGACGCGTTGAAGCGCGCCGGTTTCCAGGCCGGGAAACTGCCCGCCGCGGAGGGCGCCACGGCCGATGAATTTTTGGCGGTGGCGCCACGCGAGCGGGCGGAAATCCGTTCGGAGAGCGAGCGGTTGAGGGCGGAGCTGGAGGTGCTCGCCGCGGCCGCCGCCAAACCGCTCGCCGAGCTGGATGCCTGGGCGGGAGTCGAGCGGCGTCTCCTGGAGGCGGAGCAATGCTCACCGCGCACGGAGGCGGCGGTGCTGGTCGCGGGGTGGATTCCGAAAGCCGCTGTGCCGGCAGTCCGCGGACGCCTGCTCGCCAGGACCGGCGGCCGCTGTGTGGTGGAAGCCGCTCCGCCCGGCGAGGTTCCGGAAGAAGATATTCCAGTGCTGCTACGTCATTCGCGATGGCTGCGTCCGTTTGAGCTGCTCGTCTCGGCCTACGGCCTGCCAAAGTATCGCGAGCTGGCGCCCACTTTGTTTGTCGCGATCAGCTATGTGCTGATGTTCGGCATGATGTTCGGCGATGTGGGGCATGGGGGGCTGCTAGCGCTCAGCGGATGCGTCACGCTGCTGCTGAGCCGCGCGCCGAAGGTTCGCGACCTCGGAAGCTTGCTCCTTGCCAACGGTCTTTCCAGCGCGGCGTTCGGCGCGGTTTACGGGAGCTGCTTTGGTATTCCACGCTGGAAGAAACACGCCTTGTGGCATGACCCGCTGGAAGGCGACCCGATGGCACTGATGGGGATTGCCATCGGCGTCGGCGTGGTGCTCATGAGCCTTGGGTTGCTCCTCAATATCGTGAATTGCCTTCGCCGCCGGCACTGGCTGGACGGTGTGCTCGGCAAGTTCGGCATCATGGGCCTCGTGTTCTACTGGGGCGCGCTTGCATTGATCGCGAAGGCGGCGGTGATTCGGACCCAAGGGTGGTGGACGTTGGCGCTGGTGGTGTTGCTGGGGACGCCCGTCCTCGGTTGGGCGATCAAGGAGCCGTTGGAATTGCTGGTCCGCCGGCAAGCCGGGCAGTCCTCCGAGAGCGACAACGGCATGGCCGCCGCCGTCACGGAATCGCTGGTGGGCGCGTTCGAGGGCGTGCTGCTCTACCTCGCGAACACCGTCAGCTTTGTGCGTCTGGCCGCCTACGCAATGAGCCACGCGGCCCTGCTTGTGGCCACGTTCACGCTGGCGGCGGAGGTTGGGCGTGTGGCGACCGGCGGGCCGGCGCTCAGCGTCGCGGTGGTTATCGCCGGCAATCTGGTGGCAATGGTGCTCGAAGGCATCGTGGCCTCCGTGCAGGCGCTGCGGCTCGAATACTACGAGTTCTTCGGAAAATTTTTCTCCGGCGAAGGCAAACCGTTCAAACCCTTCTCGCTGACTGCTGAACCGGCTTAACGAACCAAACACCCGCGTCCGCGCCTTTCGGCCGCCCGCGGCAAACCGTGAAACGGAGACAACGCATGAAAAAGTCATCTGATTGGTTGTTCACAGCACTCCTCGCCAGCGCACTGTTGCTGGCGCCACCGTTGCTTGCCGACCCGGCCGCCGCGGCAACGGCGGCAGAAAAGGACGACGTTTACCGGAGCATCGGCCTTGGCGCGGCAGCGGCGTTTGCGGTGGCGGTGAGCATCATTGGCGCGGGGTATGCCGTCGGCAAAATCGGCTCCGCCGCGCTCGGGGCGGCGGTCGAGAAACCGGAACTGCTCATCCGCAGCCTGCTGTTCGTGGCGCTCGCGGAAGGGCTGGCCGTGCTCGGGTTCGCCATTGCGATGATGCTCATCCAGAAAATGTGAGCCGGGAGACGGAGCGTGAAATTCTACTGCATTGCGGATGAGGACACAGTGCGCGGCTTCCGCCTGGCGGGCGTCGAGGGCCGCGTCGTGACCTCGGCGGCCGAGGCCATCGAAGCCCTGCACGCCGCCGCGGCGCTCGCCGAGCACGGCATCGTCATCCTCCCGCAACCCGTCGCTGCGTGGATGCGTGAGCAGGTGGACGCCTTCCGGTTGGAGCGCGACCATCCGTTGCTCGTGGAGATTCCCGGTCCGGACGGCCCGCTGGCCGGGCGCAAGACGCTGCGCCAGTTCGTGCATTCAGCCGTCGGCGTCCGCGTAGAGCCGGGGAAAGGAGCTTGAGTGCCAACGCCTGACGCCACCGCGCCCGAGTTGCTGCGGCGGGAAATCCTCGACGAGGCCCGCCGGCAGGAGAAGGACATTCTGCGGCGCGCCCGGCAGGCGGCGGAGGCCGCCGTCGCGAAGGCGGAGAAGGAGGCGCAGGAATTTCGCGGGGAGCGGATGCGCGCCGCCGAAGTGGAGGCGACGCGGCGAATCGAAGCCATTCTCGCGACGGTGCCCGTCGAAGCCGGCCGCCTCCGTTCGGCGCGCATCGAGGAGCTGCTCCAGGCGGTCCATGATCGCGTCCGCGAACGACTGCGCGCCCGGAGCGGATTTGACTTTCGGGAGGTCATGGCCGGGTTGTCCGCCGAAGCGCTCCGGCAAATGGCGGGCGATGCGTTCCGACTCCGGATTTCAACCGCCGACCACCGCGTCGTGGGCGGAGCTTTCGTTGAAGAAATTCGAAAGCGTTCCGGCCGCACGAGCCTGCAAATGCAACTCGTCGCGGACTCCACGTTGAAGGATGGCGATGTGCGGCTCGAAGACGACGCGGGGCGCCAGGTTTGGAACCTCGGCCTGGAGGCGCGCCTGGAACGCTGCTGGCCGGAATTGCGCCGGCAGATTGCAGCCCAAACCGGGATCGTGGACCAAGGCAGCGCATGAACGCTTCCCCGAAAGCTGCCGGACCGACGGTCGTCCGCATCAGCGGGCCGATTGTGACGGCTGCCGGCATGAGGTCGGCCGCGATGTATGAAGTCGTGCATGTCGGCGCGGCGGGCCTTGTGGGCGAGGTGGTGCGCATCGTTGGCGACCGCGCCACCATCCAGGTTTACGAGGACACGACGATGCTCAAGCCTGGCGCCCCGGTCCGCTGCACCGGCGCGCCGCTGTCCGTGTGGCTTGGGCCGGGGCTTATCGGCAACATCTACGACGGCATCCAGCGTCCGTTGCCGGGCATCCAGAAGCGCAGCGGCGCCTGGATTCAGCGCGGCGAGAAAGTGGACCCGCTCGATCTCACCAAGCGCTGGACGTTCGCGCCTGTGATGCGGTGCGGTGACACAGTCCGGGCGGGCCAGGTCTTCGGTGAAGTCCAGGAAACTGAGTTGGTCCGGCACCGCGTGCTGATTCCGTCGCAAGTTGCAGGCAAAGTGAAATCTGTGGCTGCACCGGGTGATTACACCTTGCGCGACACGCTCGCGGTCATCGAAACCCCCGGCGGCGATCGCGAAATCACGATGCTCCAGCGCTGGCCGGTCCGCGAATCCCGTCCGATTCGCGAACGCTGGCGCGTCAGCCTGCCGTTGATCACCGGCCAGCGCGTGATCGACACCTTTTTCCCGATGGGCAAAGGCGGCGCCGGCGCGATTCCCGGCGGCTTTGGCACGGGCAAGACAATCACCCAGCACCAGCTCGCCAAGTGGTCGGACGCGGAGATCATCGTGTTTATCGGCTGCGGCGAGCGCGGCAACGAGATGACCAGCGTGCTGCGCGAATTTCCGGAGTTGAAAGACCCGCGCTCCGGCCGGCCGCTGATGGAGCGCACCATCCTCATCGCAAACACCTCGAACATGCCCGTGGCGGCGCGCGAGGTGTCCATCTACACCGGCATCACCCTGGCAGAATACTACCGCGACCAGGGTTTGAACGTCGCCGTGTTCGCCGACTCCACCAGCCGCTGGGCCGAGGCGCTGCGCGAACTGGCGGCGCGCCTGGAGGAAATGCCGGCCGAGGAGGGTTTCCCCGCGACGCTGGCCACGAGGCTGGCCCAGTTTTACGAACGCGGCGGCGCCGTGACGACATTGGCGGGACAGCCGGCGTCGGTGACGATCGTGGGTGCCGTCAGTCCGCCGGGCGGCGACTTCTCCGAACCGGTGACGCAACACACGCGGCGGTTCATCCGCTGCTTCTGGGCGCTCGACACGGAACTGGCCAACGCCCGTCACTACCCGGCGATCCACTGGCTGCAATCCTACTCCGAATACGCCGAGAACGTCGCCGCGTGGTGGGAGAAGCAAGCGCCCGACTGGAGCGAGCTGCGCACCGAGGCGCTCACGTTGCTCCAGCGCGAGGAGCGCTTGCAGCAGGTGGTCCGGCTCGTCGGCCCCGACGTGCTGCCGGATTCGCAGCGCCTGATCCTGTTCATTGCGGAAATCCTGAAGGACGGTTTTTTGGCGCAGAGCGCCTTCCACGAGAAGGACACGTTTTGCGCGCCGGAGCGCCAGGTGGCCTTGCTCCGCCTCATCCTGACGCTTTACCGCCGAGGGCGCGATCTGGTGGAAGCGGGCGTCCCGCTGGGACGCGTGCGAGAGCTGCCATGCGTTCCCGCGGTCCTTCACGCCAAGGAAACGTTCGGCAACGACGAATTGCCGCTACTCGCGGAACTCGACCAGCGCCTCCGCGACGAACTCGATGCGCTGGCGAAGCAATCCGCCAGGGAGGGCCGGCAGGATGGCTGAACTCCACTTCAGCGTTCAGGATCGCGGCCTGCAATACGTCGGCGCGGCGCGCATTGACGGGCCGCTCGTGGTGGTCGAGCGCGTCCGGGACGTGGGTTTCGACGAGGTGGTGGAAATCCTCGATCCCGAAGGCCGCCCGCGCGTCGGCCGCGTGCTCGACGTGTCGGAGGAACAAGCCGTCATCCAGGTGCTTGAAGGCACGACCGGGCTTTCCAACGAAAGTCTGCGCGCCCGTTTTCTCGGCGAGAGTTTTCGCCTGCCGGTTTCGCGGCAGATGCTGGGGCGCGTGTTCGACGGCCTCGGCCGGCCGGCCGATGGAGGTCCGCCGCCGCTCTCGGCGGATTTGCGCGATGTCAACGGCCGCCCGATCAACCCCAATGCCCGGCGCTATCCGCGCGAGTTCATCCAGACCGGCCTCTCGGCCATTGACGGCATGAACGCTTTGGTCCGCGGCCAGAAGCTGCCGATGTTCTCCGGCAACGGCCTGCCGCACGATCGTGTCTCGGCGCAGATTGTCCGCCAAGCGTGTTTGCTGGAGGAACAGACCGAGTTCTCGATTGTCTTCGCCGCGATGGGGGTGAAGCACGAAGTGGCCGACTTCTTCATCCGCAACTTCGAGGATTCCGGCGCGCTCGCGCGGACGATGATGTTCCTCTGCCTCGCCGACGCCCCGAGCGTCGAGCGCCTGCTGACGCCGCGGGTCGCGCTCACGGCGGCCGAACACCTTGCTTTTGACTGTGGCCAGCACGTCCTCGTGCTGCTGACGGACATGACAAACTATTGCGAAAGCCTGCGCGAAGTCGGCACTGCGCGCGGTGAGATTCCCGGCCGCAAAGGCTATCCGGGCTACCTCTACTCCGACCTCGCGAGCATTTACGAACGCGCCGGGCGGATCGAGGGTTCGTCCGGCTCGATCACGCAGGTGGCCATCCTTACCATGCCCGCCGACGACATCAGCCATCCCGTGCCCGACTTGACGGGTTACATCACCGAGGGCCAGATCGTGCTGGACCGGGAGCTGTTCCAGCGCGGCATTTATCCGCCCATCGCCGGGCTGCCGAGCTTGTCGCGCCTGATGAAGGACGGCGTGGGCAAGGGCTTCACGCGCGACGACCATCCGGCGCTGGCGAGCCAGTTGTTTGCCGGTTACGCCTACGTGAAGAAGGTCCGCGCGCTGGCCGACGTCATTGGCGAGGAGGAACTCAACGCCCTCGACAAGCGATACCTGCAGTTCGGCGAAGCTTTTGAGCGGCGGTTCCTGAACCAGGGCGAATACGAGAACCGCTCCATCGAAACCACGCTCGAACTTGGTTGGGACGTGCTTTCGATGCTTCCCCGCGACGAACTCCACCGCGTGAGCGACGCGCTGGTGGAACAACATTACCGCACACCGGTCGCGCCGGCTGCAGACGCCCAGACGAAATGAAATCCGAAAACCAAAATCTCAGGTCCAAAGGAAACCCTAAATCCGGAGTCCGAAGAAAAGCGGCGCCTTTCGACCTTTCGGATGTCGGGCCTCGGACCTCGGATTTTCCCCATCATGTCCAAGCTGAACGTTCCACCCACGAAGTCCAAGCTCCTCGCCCTTAAGCGGCAGCTCGCCTTCGCGGAGGAAGGCTACGACCTGCTCGACCAGAAGCGGCAGATTCTCATCTTCGAGCTGATGAGCCGCCTCGACCGCGCACAGAAAGCCGAATGTCGTGTGGAGGAAACCTTGCGCCGCGCCCACGCCGCGCTGCGCGAGGCGCTGCTGGACGTCGGCTCCGAAGCCCTCGACCGCGCCGCCCTCGGCGTGTGGATGGACCACCAGGTGGTGCTCTCGCCGCAACCGCTCATGGGCCTGCGCGTGCCGCATGTCCAGGCGAAAGTCGAGGCTCCCGGCGCGCAGTTCGGTTTCAGCGACACGTCCGCCAACGCCGACCTGGCCATGCAACGCTTCGTCGAGGTCCTGCCGGTGCTCGCGGAGCTGGCCGAGTTGGAAAATGCCGTCCTCCGGCTGGCGCGCGAATTGCGCAAGACGCAGCGCCGCTGCAACGCCCTCTCGAAGATCTTCATCCCGGCGCACCAGGAAACGATCACCTACATCACCGCTTCCCTCGAAGAACGCGAGCGCGAGTCGTTCACAATCCTGAAAATGATCCGCGAGCGATACGGCTCAGCCGGTCGCGACGCGCAGGCGAGTCCGCGCGACCAGTGACGGCGAAGGCAATCGGGACAGGCTTGGCGAAACGCATTCGTCCGCACTTTTTTGGACAATGCTGTAATCTGGCATAGAGTCGTGCTCAAAATGTGTGCGCACGTGGCTCGTAGAATGGCATGAATTCGCAAACCATGAAACCTGTAGAGGCATCCCATCGGACCGCTGACCGGCGGGCTTTTCTGAAAACTGTGGGTGGGTTGTCGGCGTCCGTCTTGCTGGCCCCGACCGAGCTGGACGCCGCCGGGCTGGCCCCGGCCCGCAAGAAGCCTAATTTCCTCGTGGTCGTCGCCGATGACCAGTGCTATCGCACCATCCGCGCCCTCAACAACCACGAGGTTCATACGCCAAATTTCGATCGTCTGGTCGCGCGCGGCACCGCCTTCACGCACTGTTTTCACCAAGGTTCATGGACGGGCGCCGTCTGTGTGGCCAGCCGCGCGATGCTGCACACGGGCCGTTACGTCTGGCGCTGTGGCGGCGACCATTGCGGCTACCATCCGTTGTTGGGCGAATCGTTGCAGATGGGCGGCTACGACACCTATGTTGTCGGCAAATGGCACAACGGCGATCAGACGGCGTTGCGCAGCTTCACCACGGGGCGGACCATCGGCCCCGGCTTTTATGCATCCACTCCGGAGAACGGGCTGGCCTACAACCGTCCCCGACCCGGTGACCCGTGGACGCCGTGGGACCCGCAGTATCGTGGTCACTGGACACCGACCGGGCTTTGGGACATCCAACACCCGAAGCACAACGGTTTCTGGACTTCTGAACACGGGCCGAGTCCCGAGCAGGCCGGTCCGCGCTACGAACGGCGCCAACACTCGTGCGAACTTTACGCCGACAGCGCCGTGGCATTGCTGAAGCAAACGGCGTTGCAGCCCGACCGACCTTTCTTCCTCTATGTCGCCTGGAATTCGCCGCACGATCCGCGACAGGCGCCGAAGGAATTTGTGGACCAATATTCAGCAGACAGAATTGAAGTGCCGCCGAATTTTCTGCCGCAGCACCCGTTCGACCAGGGCGATTTCCGCGTCCGCGACGAATTGCTCGCGCCGTTTCCGCGCACGCCGGGCGACGTGCAGGTGCATCGCCGGGAATACTACGCGTTGCTCACCTACATGGACCACCAATTGGGCCGCATTCTGGACGCGTTGGAGCAGACCGGGCAGGCGGACCACACCTACGTCATTGTCACCGGCGACCACGGGCTGGCGGTCGGTGAACACGGCCTCATGGGCAAACAAAACCTCTACGACTGCTCGGTGCGGATGCCCTTCATCGTGGCCGGCCCCGGGGTTGCCGCGGGGCGCCAGATTGACGCGCTGGTGTATCAGCATTGCCTGTTTCCCACGGTGTGTGACCTGGCCGCCCTGCCCGCGCCGGCAACCGTCGAGTTTCCCAGCCTGCTGCCGCTTCTGCGGGGAGAGCGCCAGCGCATCTTGGACTCCGTTTACTCCTGCTACCGCGGGTTCCAGCGCATGGTGCGCGCCGAGAAGTTCAAGCTCATCCTCTACCCGGAGATCAGGAAGGTCCAACTCTTCGATCTCGAACGGGACCCATGGGAAATGACCAATCTCGCGGATGATTCCGCCCATGCCGCCACCGTGTCGGAGCTGTTCCTCAACCTCAAACAGTGGCAGGAGAAGGTGGGCGATGCGCTCCCACTCGATGCCAGGACCTTGGGCATCCGGGTCTGAATCGCCAGTGAATCGGCGGGTTGAACCGACCGCACCCGCCGGGCATCCTTAACCAATGAATCTGATCCCGCAGCAACCTCCTGACAAGTATGACGCGCCTTCCCTCTTGGGTGACCGCGGACCCAAGCGTTTTCACGCGATGGCCAAGCCGGCGAGTTCCACCTGCAATCTCGACTGCACGTATTGCTATTACCTGAGCAAGGAACACTTGTCGCAAGGCCCCGGCGCGGGACGGATGTCCGACGAAACACTGGAGCTGTTCATCCAGCAATACATCGAAGGGGTGACCGGTGGCGAAGTGGTTTTTTCCTGGCAGGGCGGGGAGCCAACACTGATGGGTCTGGAGTTCTTCCGCAAGGTCGTTGCCTTTGAAAAGAAGCACGCGAAACCCGGCCAGCGCATCGAAAACGATTTGCAGACCAACGGCACGCTGCTGAACGAGGAGTGGTGCGCGTTTCTCAAGGAGCATCGCTTCCTCGTGGGCCTGAGCATAGACGGTCCGCGCGAGATTCACGATCACTACCGCGTGACCAAGGGCAAACAACCCACGTTCGACAAGGTGTTCGCCGCCGCCAAAATGCTCCAGCGGCACGGCATTCCTTTCAACACGCTGACCTGTGTCCACCGCTTCAATGGCCGGCGGCCCGTGGATGTGTATCGTTTTTTGCGGCAGGAAATCAATTCCACCTACATCCAGTTCATCCCCATCGTGGAGCACCGCCAGTTTGAGCGGATCGCACCGCAGACCTGGAACAACGCCGGGTTGCCGAAGGACGGTGATCCGGAGGCGAAACCCGGGCACCCCAATTCCATCGTCACGGAGTGGTCGGTGGATCCGGACGACTGGGGCTACTTTCTCTGTCGGGTTTTCGATCGTTGGCTGAGCCAGGACATTGGCAAGGTGATGGTCAACCACTTTGAAACGCTGGTGGCCCAGCATCTCGGCCTGCCTTCGCAGATGTGCGTTTACAGCGAAGTCTGCGGCAAGGGCGTCGCCGTGGAACACGACGGCGGTGTTTACGCCTGCGATCACTATGTTTACCCAGAATATCGCCTCGGCCATCTCAAAACCGGGAAGTTGGACCAGATGGTGTTTTCCCGCGGACAGGCGAAATTCGGCTATGCCAAGAGCGAAAGCCTGCCGCAGTATTGCCACAGATGCGCATTTCTCCCGGACTGCTGGGGCGAATGTCCCAAGAACCGGCTCCTCCGCACGCCCGACGGCGAGCCAGGATTGAACTATCTTTGCCGCGGGTTCAAAACGTTCTTTGCACACGCGCTGCCGGAAGTGGAGCGCATCGCGGCCGAACTGCGTAAACAGCCGCTGCGCTCGAAGGCGCGCATGTAACGGCGCAGGCAGCGCATCACCTGGCTGTCGGTGTGCGGCCGTCGGTGCGGCCTGGCTGCGGCGCGGCTCAAGGGTTCGGCTCGGTGGTGGGCCCAATGTAGCGCCGCGCGATGACCACGTTGTCGAAGAACACCACATTTACCGGATGCTTCGTCCACATGTCCGTCACGTAGCTTTCCAGGGTCAACGCGTTGGCGCGGAGCTGCGCGGTCTTCCGCCAGTTGATGCCCTTCCAATGCCCCTGCAAGGCGCCGTCAATCCAGAACGCCTGTTCGCCGTCCGGTTGGCCGGGTGTGTTGTGCTTGAGCATGAATTCGACGCAGATCCAACGCTCCTTCGGGATGAGCGGCGCCGTCGGCACGCTGAAGGTGTTGCCCCAGAACTTGCCGTCCTTGGAAGACGCCATTTCGTGCCAGTAACTGTAGAAATTCCACCGGCCCGGCGCCGGCCAGCGACCCCAGTTGCCCCACGGCTCGATGGCGGTGGAAAAACGCTCGCTGCCCTCGGGTTTGATCCCGGCCCCGCCGAATCCACTCCACTTGTCGCCGCCGTGCAGTCCCTTGTTCGCCCGCAGGGTGACAAAGTGATGCACGTAATCGCAGGCCGCATCGAAGCGGGTGTAAAACCGGATAAAGACCGTGTCCGCCGGGGCGAACCACTTGGTCAGGCCGCCGCCCGTGTCCTGCCCCAGATGCGCCTCCACGCGCAGGCAGCGTTTGCCGAATCGCGCGTCAGTCCCCGGCGTGACCAGGGTGAGCACCTTGCCCTGTTTGTTGGACGTCTCGTCCCAGCCGTCGCCGAGATTTCCCGACTCGAAATTGTCCGCGAAAATTACATCGGCATCCTCCTTCAGCCCGGCATCGCCGGGAAAGGCCGCCGCGATTCCGCGGCCGGAGGACAACTCATTTTTGGCGGCCAGGTTCACCCGATCATCCGCATCGGCGGCGTGAACGGCCGTGGCGAGAATCAAGGCTGCGCCAGCAACCAGCCCGCGCACATGCTGAAGCCAGCGATCCGCTGGATGTCCGACGGACCACGGCCGGATTGTGGTCCCAGGTGAATTGCCAGGCGGCGCTGCCGTCGGCCGCCTCGGCCACGACCGCCGGCTTGCGGTTGGATTGGCAGATGAAAGCCCGGCGCGCACAGGATCCCGCATTGTTGTTGTCATCCACCAAGGAAACGCCTTTGTCAGCGGCTCAAGCAACCACGAATTCTACCTCGTCACCGTCTCCCGTTGCGGATGATGGGGGGCATTGCAGGAAATCAACGACGGTAATCTCGGTTCTACAACGATGCCAACCCTACGGGTTTGGAAATCGGCGTTCATCAGCGTCTATCTGCGGTTGGAAACAGGGTGGGGAATTGCCAAGACCTGAAATTTCGCAATCCATTGAAAACAAATGAACCAGGAGTTAAAACATCGTTTCTAGGAGGTCGGACAACGTTTCTAGGACCTCCAACAAGCCCTCCCGGAGGTCAGACACGATGCCAAGACGGTTCCACCGCATTTCCCGGAGCTTCAACCGGGTTTCCAGGACCTCCGACATGGCAACCCGGAGGTCCGACGGGGCTTCGTCGAGGTCGGAGCCGGTTACAAGGACTTCAAAGAGTTCTTCATCGTCCGGGAACAAGGCGCCCAAGCTACCGGTGCCGCCGAGTATGGCTGGCTGGGAAGAAATCAGCGTTCTTCGATCGAGAGTGCCAGAGCTTCGGTGACGCGGATGATAACCTTGTCACCCGCCTTGCGGTTGCTCAAATCCACGTCCGGGCGGACGGCGACAGTCTTGGTGGACCCGTCGTCGAACCGGAGGGTGGCCGTGTGGTGGTCGGGATCAATCGCCACGACGGTGGCGGTGACCTGGGCGGTTTCCGCCATGATGCCGCCGGGCTTGGCTCCTTCGGGAGCCAGCGCCACCAGTTGGGCCCCACCGTCGCCGGGAGCCTGACTTTCGTCGGCGACCGACACCACGAGCTGCCGCGTCGCCTTGATGCGGAGCCGGTCGCCCACGCGGATTTGGTCGAAATTGACGGCTTCCGGCCCAACCTTGAAGGTCTGCATGATGCCGTCGGGGCTGAGAAGCGTCAGTTTGCGGGCAGCCGCGTCAATGGCCGTGACCGTGGCGGTCAACTCAAACGTCTGGACGGCGATGCCTCCCGGCACACCTTCAGCTTTCACGGTGGTCATCCTGGCGGACCCGGTCAGCTTGCCTTCAATCGGCGTCAGCGGGATGGCTGAGGCCAGTTGCAGTCGCAGCGCGAGGTCCAGGCGGTTCTCCACTTGTGCCAGGCGGAGGGTCTTGGCTGCGGGCAGGATTTTGGCGAACTTTTTGAGATAGGCGGCGCGCTTGGCTGTGAATTGCTTTTCGAGGGCCATGTAGTTCTTCAGCATCTGCTTCGCGCGAGCCTCAGGCACGTTCGGGTAAACGTCCGCGTACTCCAGCACCAGTTTGACGATGCTGTCGCCAAGCTTTTCCTGTTCGGCGCGATACTGGTGGTAGAGCGGCCAGAAGGCCGCGCTTTCGCTGTCCGTGAGTTGCATGGCCTCCGCCACCAGAGTCTGCCGCTCGACCTTGTAGTCGCCGCGCTGGCTTTGGATGGCGTCGGGGATTTCATCCGCCGCGGCCAAGCGGTGGGAGGGAAGCACTGTAGTTACGAGGGCCGTAACCAACACGACGAGACGATAGGAGGGAGTATTTTTCATAGGTATCAATGGTTAAAGAGAATCATTCAAAGTGGGCTTTGGCGGCTATTGGGTCAGTTTAAGAGTGAGCGGCTGCTGCAATGTGAATTCCAGGAGCGTGCCCGGAGGCACGGTGATGGGCTGGCCCCGTTTCACTCCCGAGGCCACGGCCCCGATGGCCGCGCCTTTGGCCGCGCCTTCCCCGTCGTCAGCAATGGCGCCGATGGCCGCGCCGGCCGCCGCGCCGCGCGCCGTTTTCTTGATGGATTTGTCACCGGCCTGGGCGTAACCGCTGGTTACGAGCGGCGCAAGGCTGGGGCCCGCCGCAATTTCGCTCAACCGCAGGTCGAGCTTGCTTTGGCCCGCGTAGCGTCCTGCCTTTTGCGCGGCGGCGACGCGGCCATAGACCTTGGTGCCCGCCTTGGCCGCCATCATGCCGTTCACCACCAGGTCCGTTTCCAGCGTAGTCGTGAAGCGTTTGCCCGTGGAGTCGTTGGAGGAGGCACCGTCCACCATCCGTACCAGCAAGGTGGTGCCGGCGGGAACGGCGACGCTGCCGGGAGCGGCGGCCGGCGCTGGTGTGGCCGGTGGTGTGGGGGCCGCGGCGGGTGGCGCCGCCAGAGGAGCCGATGGCTGGGCGGCTGCCGTGGTGAACGTCAGCGCCAGCGCTTGACTCGTTTCGATGACTTGTGTGCCGGCCGTGGTCTCGAAACGGATGGTGCCGGCGGTGCCGCCGGCGTATTTTCCGGTGAGCACTTGGCCGTTCTTGAGTTCAAGGACGTCTGCGTGGGCGAAGGCAAAGACCAGCAACATGCTGGTCGTCCATCCCAGCCAACATAGAGTGAGTTTGGCGGGGAGCAGGTTCGATTTGGTCGCTCTCATAGTTTTGGCGTTTGAATCGCACTCACTGTGCTTCGGGGTGTGAGAATAAGGTGCGCGGCCCGCAACATCCGAACCAAGGAACTTGCAGATGCTGCGCTCCGCGTCCCAAATCTCACGATCCATCTCACTGGCGGGCAGATTGCTGAATTTCAACGAAAGCTCGGCGGTCATCGTGTCGAACCGCAGACGCTCCACCAGCTCTGCGCCGAGGCTGGCTGTTTGGGGACTCATACTGTTACAAACGAGTTTTTACGCCAATTGCGCGGATAAGTCTAGCTCCTTTTACGGGCAAAACGCCAACAGTTCGTGCATCGGGAGACGTTCCATGATCGGCTGGCTATCGAAGTCTCCATGCGCAACAAACCAGATTCTGCCTCCGATCAAGGTGAACACAACGCCGTCGCCTTTGTTCATCCCAACGCGGTGAGCTGTTGGATTGATCTCCGCCAAGCGAAAGAAACCGTTGGGCTGGCTTTTGAAGACTGCCTGGGTTACCCCATCTCCGCCTGCCGTTTGGCCACGTTCACCACCTGCATCCCGGACGCGATGCGAGGTCTGCCGGAGGTAACAACAACGCAACCTGGGCCGATGTGGACACGCTCCGCGAAGCGGGCTTAGTCAACCTCAGTCCGGCGTCCCTGTGCCCTTGCGGAAGCCAGACAGGCGGCCATGACTTTCTGGGTCTTGAGCGCTGCCTCCGGCCAGACCGGGTTCAATTGCCCGGAGAGCACTTGGATGCTGAAGTTGCGGAAGAGGTTGACCTCCTGGGCGCTGGCATGGCCGTGACTGTGCTCGGCGATGGCAAGCTGATGCGGGTGCGTCTGCATCCGGAAGTCACAGCCCTGGACCTGGAAACTGGTGTGCTGAATCTCGAAGTCCAACTCCGTCCCCGCCCAGGGCAGGACGAAGTCGGACATCTCCAGGCAGCCGAGCGTGCCGCTGAGCTTGACCCATTGTTCGGTCTCGGTGAGGAACGAACAGTAGAAGCTGGCCGAAACCCCGCCCGCGAACACCAGTTCGCCGGAGAAGGCCGTGGGCACCGCCGCCGGGCTGTCCGGACGTTGATGCTCGGCCAGGAGCCAACCGCTGACCTGGATCGGCATCTCCCACTTCATGACCCAGAGAGCAAACCGGATGCAGTACCAGCCCAGATCGCCAAGGCAGCCGGAAGGTTCCAACGCGCCGTGCGCGCGGATGTTGTTGACGAAGAACTCCGGAGACTGACGAAACGTGAACGCACAGGCGATACGCCGGACCGGGCCGACGCTTTGACCGTCATCCAGAACCTCGCGAAGTTTTTCCAGCCGCCGGCTGTGCATGAACATGACGCCGTCCATGAATTGGACCCGATGCTGGCGGCAAGCCGCCAGCATTTCCTCGAGGTCGGCAACACTCACGGCGCAGGGTTTCTCGCAGACCACGTGTTTGCCCGCCGCCGTGGCGCGCAGGACCCATTCCTTGCGCAAGCCGGTGGGCAGCGGAATGTAAACCGCATCCACCGCGTCGCAATCCAGCAGGTCCTTGTAACGGCCAAAGGCTTGCGGGACGGCCTCCATCGGCGCCTGTTCCTGGCATTCGGCGATGAACCGACGACTGCGTCCGGCGTCGCGGCTGGCGACGGCGGTGACGGTGGCGTTGCCGGTGAGTTGAATGGCCTTCCAGTTCTTCCGGGCAATTTCAGCCGTGCCCAAAATGCCCCAACGAAGTTCGTCTGGCTTCATAGGCGTAATTCTTAAGGTGACCCTCAATTCGACACAAGACCGCGATCGTTACCGGGCCCCTAGAAAGGTTTGCCGGACTATGGGTGCTTTGGCACATGATGACGGCCGTGCGAATCATACTCCGGCCAAAACGTCTTCTGCGCCATTGCCTGACTATGGTCATCCCGGAGGTGAAAGAGCCTTGGTCCAAAGCCTGGCTTGCTTGGCCTTCCACTTTGATTTGGCGGTTTTGGCCACCCGGGCAGCATCAAATCTCAAACTGGAACGCTTCTGACTTTAAGCCCGTGACGTAACTCCTTGAAAATGAGTGGCGCACCCATCAGGAGTTGAACCTGAAACCTTCTGATCCGTAGTCAGATGCTCTATCCAATTGAGCTATGGGTGCCCCTCAGAGCGGTGGAAAGCTAGCCTTTCGCGCGCGGTCGCTGCAAGCGATTATTTAATTCAGTCCAAACAGGATTGTCACCGGAATTTCCCACTTTTCCCGGTGCGTGGTCCGGATTACAGTCGCCTCTGGCTGTGGCGGAAAACCAGCCATCGGCTGCGGATGCAGCCCGCAAAACCGCATGAATGACAACGTTTTCTCCCAGGTTTCCGCGCGCATTGTGGAATTCATCCCGCGCGCCGCGGCCCTGCCCGCGCCCGCGGCGGACGACGAATTCGAACAGCTCGCGCAGGCGCTGTTTACGCTGCAGTTCGATCACGTACCCGCTTACCAGCGGCTCTGCCGGGCACGCCAGGTGTCGCCGGCCAGCGTGCGGGGCTGGCTGGATGTTCCGGCGGTGCCGACGGCAGCGTTCAAAGATTTCGAAATCACCAGCCTGCCGCCGGCCGCAAGAACACAGGTGTTTTACTCCAGCGGCACGACCGAACAGCGGCCCAGCCGGCATTTTCACCATGCCGCTTCGCTCGCGGTTTATGAAGCTTCGCTGCGGCCGTGGTTTGCGATGCATCTCATGCCGGAGTTTCACGGACGGGAAGAAACACCCCTCCGCTTTGCCGTGCTGACACCGCCGCCGGAGTCCGCGCCAAACTCGTCGCTGGTCCACATGTTTGATGTCGTTGCACGGGTGTTCGGAACGGCGGGACCGCTGTTTCTGGCTGGCGTCGGCGCCGATGGCACGTGGCTGCTGCGCTGGGCGGCCGCACTGGCGGCGTTGCGCGAGGCGGCATCCGCCGGTCGGCCCGTTTGTCTGCTCGGCACCGCGTTTTCCTTCGTGCATTTGCTCGATCACCTCGAAGCCGCCGGCGTTCACCTGGCGCTGCCCGCCGGTTCACGGGTGCTGGAAACCGGCGGCTACAAAGGCCGGTCGCGCATGGTGTCGAAGGCGGAACTTCACGCCTCGATCACGCGGCGGCTCGGCGTTCCGGCGTCGCACCTGGTTTGCGAATACGGCATGAGCGAACTCAGTTCGCAGGCTTACGACAGCGTGGCGGGCGTGCCGCCGGCAGCCGGCGGCCGGCGGGTGTTCCGGTTCCCGCCGTGGGCGCGGGCGCGGGTGGTGTCGCCGGAAACGGGCCGCGACGTGGCCGATGGCGAAACCGGTTTGCTTCGCGTCGTGGATTTGGCGAATGTCCGCTCCGTGATGGCGATTCAAACCGAGGATCTGGCAGTGCGACGGGGCGAGGGCTTTGAGCTGGCCGGCCGCGTGCCGCAGGCCGCACCGCGCGGCTGCTCCTTGATGCCGGCGTGAACCGGCGGACTGCGATGGCCGATTCGTTTCCTTCCGCGCCGAACGCGCACCAGGTGCGCACACTCTGGCTGTGCGGCCTGTTGCATGGCTTCACCCATCTTTACAACGTCGCCTTGATTCCGCTTTACCTGCCGATGCAAAAGCAGCTTGGACTGTCGAGCGTGGCGCAGGTGACGTTGCTGGAGACCGTGATGATGGTGGCCTATTTCGGACCGAGCTATCCGATGGGCGTGCTGGCGGACCGGTTGAGCCGGAAACAACTGCTTGGCTGGGGCCTGGCGGTGAATGCCGTCGGGTTCATTGGCCTGGCGCTCGCCCCGAATTACGGCGTCGCGCTGGCCTGCGCGGCGGTCGCCGGGCTGGGCGGATCGTTTTATCACCCGTCAGCGACCGCGTTGATCGCCCGCTTGTTTCCGGTGAACACCGGCCGCGCGCTGGGGCTGGCGGGCATCGGCGCTGGCGCGGGATTTTTTGCCGGACCGCTATACGCCGGCTGGCGCGCCAGCACCGCGGGCTGGCGGGCGCCGGTGTTGGAACTGGGCGTTGCCGGCTTGGTCGCCGCCGCGGTGTTTCTTTGGCTGGCCGTTGAACAGCCGCAGTCGCACGCGACGGGACGGCTGGCGGAGTCCGCGAGACGGACGCCGATTTTCCCGACTCCCGCGCTCTGGCTGCTGTTCCTTGCCGCGGCGTGTTTGTTGAGCCTGCGCGATTTTTCCGGCAGCACGATGGGCAGCCTCGGCTCGCTGTTTCTCCAGAAGGCCCGCGGGTTCGACCTGCGCACCACGGGGCTGGCGTTGAGCCTGCTGTTCATCGCCGCCACCGTCAGCAACCCGTTGTTCGGCCACCTGAGCGACCGCGCACGGCTGCGCTGGACGGCGTTTGTGTTGGTGGTGGCGGCCGGTTGCATGGCGGTTTTTCCACGCGTGCCGCGGGCGTGGACGATCCCGGCGCTGCTGGCTTATGGATTCTTCTTCATGGCGAGCTATCCGATCATCGAGGCGGCCCTGATGCAGGCCGTGCCCGACGCCGTCCGCGGCCGGGTTTACGGGCTGTTCATCACGGTCGGTGGGCTGCTGGGCAACCTCGCGCACTGGTGCGCCGGCATGTGGGTCCGGCGGATGGGCGCGGCGGCGGCTGAGCCGGCAAGCTACTTCGGCTTGTATGCCGGCATCGGTGGGCTGGTGCTGGTGTCGCTGGCCGCGTTGCCGTGTCTGCACGCCTTGCGTCAACGCGGGTTCCCCGGCCGCCGCTACGCAGGCACCGGCCCGGCCGCTGCGGGGCAATTCGACATCTGCTAACATGGACGCAATGGACCTGCCGGACTACTTCCTTGCCGATCTGGCCAATCCGTCGTTGCTGACGCCGGACATGGTGGGCGAGGCGTGCCGGGCGCTGAAAAGCAACCGGCGGCAGTTCCTGGCGGAACGCGACACCGCCAGCATCATCGCGGCCATCGCGGCGCTGGCGGAGGACTGGCTCGATCCGGCGAATCCATTCCGGCGGCGGGCGCTGGAGCAGGGACCAGCCGCGCTCGGTTTTTCCCTGCCGACGCTGGCCGCCGGCCTTGACGCGTTTTTCGGCTCGCTGACCCAGGATCACTTGCAGGCGCTGGTGTTTCAGGACCTGGGCCACGCCCAACGGCTGGACCGGTTGATGGCGGCCGAGGTGGAATCGTTTTCGAACCGCCTGGCGCTGGCGCATGGACCGGAAATGCTGGTTCACATCACCGGCGGCCGGCTGCCGAACCCCGCCTTGACGAGCATTGTGCTGGGGCTGCTGACGCGGTCGGCGCAATTCGTGAAATGCGCCAGCGGCACGGCGCTGCTGCCGCGGCTCTTTGCGCATTCGTTGCGCGAGGTGGAGCCGAAGCTCGGCGCGTGCCTGGAAATCGCCGAGTGGCGGGGCGGTCACCGGGCGCTGGAAACCGCGTTGTTCGCCGAGGCGGATTGCGTGACGGCCGCGGGAAGTGACGAGACGCTGACGGCGATCCGCCATCATCTGCCGGCCGGCGTGAGATTTCTCGGGTACGGGACGCGGCTGAGTTTCGGTTACGTGGCGCACGAAATGTTGTCGAACTTCGCGCTGCCCAAAGTGGTCGCCGCCGCCGCGCGCGATGTCATGGTCTGGAACCAACTGGGCTGCCTTTCGCCGCACGCCATTTACGTCGAAACGGGCGGGCGCAACGCGCCGGAGCGTTTTGCCGAACTGCTGGCCGGCGAGTTGGCGGCCGGCGAGTTGCTCCAGCCGCGCGGGCCGCTGCCGACCGCGGACGCCGCCGCCGTGGCGGCGCATCGCGCGTTCTACGAGATTCGCGCCGCGCACTCGCCGGACACGCAGCTCTGGTGCAGCCCGGATTCGACCGCGTGGACGGTGGTGTTCGAGGTGGACCCGCGTTTTCGCGTGTCGTGCTTGAACCGCTTCATTTACGTGAAAGCGGTGGCGGACGTGGAGCAGGCTTTGCAGGGTGTGGACGAGTGGCGCGGGCGGATTTCCACGGTCGGCCTGGCGGCGACGGGCGCAAAGGAACAGACCCTGGCCGCGCGGTTCGCACGATGGGGCGTCCCGCGGATTTGTGCGGTGGGCCGGATGCAACAACCGTCGCCAGCCTGGCGGCACGACGGCCGGCCGAGTCTGGGCGATTTGGTGACATGGACGGACTGGGAAACCGCCGTCCGGGATGGACTCCAAAGCTAGTTGGCAGAGGAAAGAATGTTATTGCGTTCCGTCCGGAATCGGCGATGGTGTGCCTGCGCTTTAGCTAGCTAGCACCTTTCAGGCATGGTGAATCTCAGGTGAACGCAGGTTCAATGATGATTTGAAACCCGACAGTCGGGAACAGTCTGCAAAAGAGCGGTCAGTCTAAGCCCATTAGTCATCATGAGCATGAAGTTGTTTGTGGGAAACCTCTCCCACAGTGTCACCGAGAACGATCTGCAAGACCTGTTCTCCCAGCATGGCCCGGTCACCGAGGTCAACCTGATGCTGGACCGCATGACCGGCAAGCCCCGTGGGTTTGCCTTCGTCACGATGGAGACCAAGGAAGGCGCCGAAGCGGCCATGCGGTCGCTTAACGGCCAGGACCTGCAAGGCCGCGCCTTGAAGGTCAATGAAGCCCGCCCGCGTGAAGAGCGTCCGCCCGGTGGTGGTGGTGGTGGCGGCTACGGCGGCGGCGGCGGTCGTCGCGGCGGTGGCGGCTACGGCGGTGGCGGCGGCGGCGGTGGCCGGCGTTACTAGACCGGAAAGACATCTGGAAATCGACACGGGCCGTTGCATCGCAGCGGCCCTTATTATTTTCCCCGATTACTGCTGTTCCAACCGGCTCCGGCGGACACTGTAGGCCAGGTAGATGACCAGGCCGGCGACCAGCCAGATGAAAAAGCGCCACCATGTTGCGGCCGGCAATTCGACCATCAGATAGCCGCAGCAGACCACGGCGCCCAGCGGAACCCACGGCACCAGCGGCGTGCGGAACGGACGCGGCCGGTGCGGGTCGGTTCGCCGCAGCACAATGATGCCCACGGCGACGAGGATGAAAGCGAACAGCGTGCCGATGTTGGTCAGTTCCACCATTTCGTTGATGTTCGTCACCCCGGAAAATGCGGCCACAAACACGCCCGTTAGAATCGTCGTGACGTGCGGCGTCCGGTAGCGCGGATGCACCTTCGCCGCCCACGGCGGCAGCAGGCCGTCGCGCGCCATGGAAAAGAAAATGCGCGGCTGACCGACTTGAAAGGCGATGAGCACCGAGGTGTTCGCGAACAGCGCGCCTGCCGCGATGATGCCGGCGGTCCAGTTCAACTTCAAAGCGGCAAACACCGAGGCCAGCGGTTCGGCGGTGTCCAGCGTGTTCCACGGCGCCAGGCCCGTGAGCACCACGGCCACGGCCACATACACCAGCGTGCAGACGATCAGGCTGGCGATGATGCCGATGGGCATGTCGCGTTGCGGATTCCTGGCCTCTTCCGCCGCGGTGGAAACGGCGTCGAATCCGATGTAAGCGAAGAAAATGATCGCCGCCGCGCTGGAAATGCCTTTCAGACCGTTTGGCGCAAAGGGCGTCCAATGCTCCGGCTTTACGTAGAACGCGCCGACGGCCAGGAAGAACACGATGATGCCCAGCTTGAGCACGACCATCGTGGTGTTGACCGCCGCGCTCTCCCGGATGCCGCGCACCAGAATCCAGGTGATGACCACCACAATCAACACGGCGGGCAGGTTGAAGATCAGCGGCAGGCCGAGCAACCGCGGGGCCGTCGCCAACGCCTGCGCGTCGCGCAGCACACTCAGGCCGAGGGCGGCGACGTCGCCATGCACGGCCTGGATTTCCGCCAGCGACGCGGCGGCCTGATGCGCGGAGCGAAAATCCGTTCCCAGCCAGAGCGGGAACTGAAGGTGGAAGCCGCGCAGCAATTCCTGAAAGTAGGCGGACCACGAGATTGCCACCGCGACGTTGCCGATGGCATATTCGAGGATCAAATCCCAGCCGATGATCCATGCCATCAACTCACCCAGCGTGGCGTAAGCGTAGGTGTAGGCCGAGCCGGACACTGGCGCCATCGCGGCGAACTCCGCGTAGCAGAGCGCCGCGAAACCGCAGGCGATGGCCACCAGCACAAACGAAACCGCCAGCGCCGGGCCGGCACCCACGTGCGCGTCGCCGCCGGCGGCCGCCGTGCCCACGGTGGAGAAAATGCCCGCCCCCACGATGGCGCCAATGCCCAGCGCCGTGAGCTGGAACGGGCCGAGGCTGCGGCGAAGCTGTTGGTCCGGCCGGCCGGTTTCGTCGAGCAGGTGGTTGAGCGGCTTGACCCGGAAAAAGCGCGCCGCGCCACGCGGGGGCGGTTGATGTTTTCCGGCGGTGTTGGCCATGCGATACAGCAGGCGCGGCGGACTGGTCGGTTCATCTCTGCCGAAGCAGCCGCGCAGATGAATGCTGCGCAGATGAGCTGCCGTTGGCAAGCGCGCCTTCGCGGGAGCGCCGTCTCAGCGCGGCCGGACCAGCATTTCCTCGACGATGACTCGTGGCGGCAGATTGACGCAGAGCAACGCGCACGCGGCAATGTCTTCCGGCTGTAACATGCGCGCGCGGGCCGTGGCGTCCGGCGGCGCGGGGCGCTGGTTGAGCAGCGGCGTGTCAATGTCGCCGGGAAAGATCGCGCAGGCGCGGATGCCGTGGCCGCGTTCCTCGGCATTAATGCTCTGGGTCAGGCCCGCGAGGCCAAACTTGCTCATGACGTAAGCGGGTCCGGCCTTCGGGCTGGCCAGCTTGCCGGCGTCGGAAACGATGTTGATGATGGTGCCTGAGCCGCGGACGCGCATCGGTGGCAGAAACGCCTGCACGCAGTAGAACGCGCCGTTCAGGTTCGTGTTCATTATCGTGTGGTAGTCCGCCGGCGACAACTCCGCCAACGTGCGGCGCGGCGCATTGGTGCCGGCGGCGTTGACGAGCACTTCGATTTCCGCGAATTCGGCGAGAACGTATTCCGCCAGGCGCGCCACCGCAGCGGCGTCGCCGATATCGCAGGGGCAGGGGAACAGACGGTCGGCATCCGCACCGGCAAGTTTCACGGTTTCATCAAGGGCCTGGGCGCGACGACCGACCAGCGCGACGCGCCAGCCTTGGTTGGCCAGCGCCAATGCGATGGCCCGGCCGACGCCGCTGCCGGCCCCGGTGACAACGGAAGTTTTGGTCATAATCCGCTTCGCTGTCCGTGTTCTTAGCGGGTCAGGATTTGTGTCGCAAGAACTCGTTGGTGCAGCCCGTCCGAGCAATTGTCTCCATCAGCATGGGCTTCAAGAAGATTGATCGTCGGAATCTCTGCGTTGTTCGCGACAGTGAGTTCAGACGTGTGGTGCGGATATCGTGAAGGCGGTCAACAAACGAACAGCGCAGGCACTTGCCTGCGCTGCGACGTCAGCCGAAAGGACCCTATGCCATCAGGACCGCTGTCGGCAGAATGAACTCCTCCCGCCAGAGCAGAGAAGCCGATAAATATTCACATGTTCTTGTCTCATATGGAGTCCCAGTTGTTTGTCGTTGGTTGTGTTGCCTAGTCCGCTGGATCGTGTTCACACGGTCTGTATTTGTCGCCCGTTTCACCGGCTCACACTCACACCGTGCCGCTGACCCGGCTCGGCTGCGGGGGGACGACATAATCAAACCCGCATCAACCCATTACTACGGGACCGGGCAAAGAGGATTACAGGCTAAAGGAGGAAAACCACGAGGAACGCGAATGCGCATCGTGGTGACTTGGTCATTGGGGCAGCTTGAGTCGCGAAATATACGGTCGAAGCCACGCTTCCATACGCTCCATCGGACCCAGATTCCGGGCGAGCACCGGCCGACCCTCCCACCATAGCTGAAGGTCGGTGGCGAGGTCGGCCGCACTGGCGTATCGAGTTCGAGGGATTTTGCGCAAACATTTCAGGCAAATCGTCTCCAGTTCCGGAGGGACGTTTGGATTGAAGGTCCGCGGGCGGGGTGGGTTTTGATACGCCACCTGCCACAGAAGTTCCTGGGCCGATTTGCTCGTGAACGGCGGCCGACCCGTGAGACAATGATAAAGCACGGCCCCGAGCCCATAGACATCCATGCCGACGCCGCCTCGGCCAAACGCGGACGAAACACGCTCCGGCGGGAGGTAGTTCGGCGAACCCAGAATCTGCCCTGTCCGGGTTATCGTATCCTTGCCTTCGAAACGTCGGGCGAGGCCAAAGTCAGTAATGTGCGGTTGATCGCTTTGGTCAATCAGGATGTTGGAGGGCTTTAAATCGCGATGCACGACGCCTTTGTTGTTGATGTAGTGGATCGCGGCCGCGACGGTCTGGATGTAGCGCACCACACGATCCATCCGGATGGGGCACTGGCGAATCAGCGTCGCCAGATTGGAGCCTTGCACATACTCCATTGTGAAGTAATGCAGATTCTGCGCCGTGCCAACCTCATAAATGGTGACAATATTCGGATGCTGGAGCAGGGAGATGATTTCGGCCTCCTTCAGGAAGCGTTGTTTGCTCTCCTCGTCGGTGAACCGGCCGGCCAGCAGCACCTTGATGGCGACGATGCGGTTCAAACTGGGCTGAAATGCCCGGTAAACGACGCCCATTCCTCCGCGCCCCAGTTCCTCCAATAATTCATAGTCGCCGAATTTGATGGGAAACTTGGCGGTGGCCGCCGCAACCCGTTTTTCCGACGGTAGAGACGATATGAACTCGGCGGCGGAAACGAGCGAAACATTGGCCAGACAACGGGCGCAGTGTTCACCTACATGCGCGTCCTCCAGGATCGCTCCGCAACAGGCACAAGTTCTTGAAATTGGCGTGCTCATACGCTTCCGCGACGTGTTGCGCGGAGTCTTCCGCAGTTAGCCCCCCCGCCTTCGCTTCAAGCCGGACCATTCACTGTTTCTTCGACTTGTTTGCCGCCTTGAATGACTTGGATCAAATAACGCATTTCGGCGTCAATGCCAGCCGGCGAATCCACGGTGTAGGCAACCTCACGCCGCACGGCGTCGCGATAGCGTCGGCGCAAGCGGTGAATGGCGACCATGACCGCGCCCACACTCATGTGCAGTTTCCGTGCCGCCAGCGCGTAGGCCTCCGTATTCCCCACCCGCGAGAGAAACGGTTTCAATTCATTAAACATCGGCGCGTTGCCGTTCTCGTAACTGTCTTCCAAAGACTTCATCGCCCGTTCGAGCAGCGTGACCGCCCAGGCATGGTCGAAAATATAATCAATATCGCTGGAGATGCCCCCGTTTGCCGATGATGCTGCGTTGGCATCCGTGATGTCCTCGGTGTCAACCTGGTCCAGCGGGATGGGTGTTTGTCCTCCCCCACGTTTGAGGGCACAATTCTTGTCCCACAGATCGGCGACGTAGTGTTTGACGGCGGTAAGCAGAAACGAGCGGAACTTGCCCTTGCAAGGCTGTGCTTTGGCCAGCAGGTCGCGGGAGAGCAGATGCGCAAAGAACTCCTGCGTCAAATCACTCGCATCCTCGCTGACCTTCCCCGTGCGGGCCAGATACGATTTGATGGGCATCCAATAGACCCGGCACAGTCTCTCCAAGGCTTCCCGATGCCCTGGCGCCCCATCGATCGATGCGGCAAGAACGAGGTCCCACTGCGTGGTCTCGAATGAGGATGACATTGGACGTTAGGTGTTTGGCCATTCTTAACCGACTGGCTTGTTCAAGTGTTAACATTTATTACACTGCCTGTCCGTTCTGTCAAATAATCGTTTGATCACACTGTTACATTTCAAAGGTAACTGTTGAACCCGCGCGGTAAAAATTGGGGTTTGTTGCGCAGGATAATGGCCAAGACATTCCCCTTCACCAGCCTGCGACGGCCCGGCTGCTGTTTCAGCAGGCGGTGTTCGGCGTGTGCTGGAACTACTTCTGCTCCAGTAACTCAGCAGTCAACCCAAGCGTGCCTTTCGGCCGACTGGACGGCTGCGTCCGTGACCGTCTGGACACGGGCGCCATCGTGGAACGTGGAGTCGCAAGGACGCTGGCTGCGGATCGCGTCCACAAACTCCCAGATTTGATCGTAGCGGAAGGTGACCAGTGGATCACCGGCATGCGGATCGCGCGGACTGCCTGGCCAGCGCCAAAACTCCGCCGGCACCGGGATTCGTTCCATGCCGGGGCCACCAGCCTTGCCGGTCTGCAGCTCGTTCCAAGCGCCGGTGGTGAATACGAAGCTGCGGTCACTGCCGTTGATTTCCACGAGGTCGAGACTCCGCCAGCTTTCGTTGTGACCGCTGGCGAGCTTGCTGCTTTCAAGCACCCCCGTCGCGCTACATCGGAATTCGGCAAGAATCCCGACCCAGTCGTCGGTGTCGTTGGGCTGGTTTCCGCGAAGCGGGGTGAGGTTTTTCAGGCTGGCGACCAGCCGCTGCATCGGCCCAACCAGCAAGTGCGCGAAATCAATCCGGTGACTCAGCATGTCACCCAGCTCGCCGGTGCCGGCGAGTTGCTTTACCTGGCGCCAGCCGAGCGGGCGCGTGCCCCAGTCCTGCAGACGGCAGGAGCGGTAGTGCCGCGGCTGGCCGAGATCGCCGCGGGCGACCAAGTGCCGCAGGTAGCGCATCGCCGGCACGAACCGGTAGGTGAACGCCGTCATGTGCCGCACGCCGGCCTGGTCGGCCGCGGTCGCCATCGCCCGCGCGTCGGCGGCGTTCAAGGCGAGCGGTTTTTCGCAGAGGACGTGTTTGCCGTGCGCGATCGCCGCCAGCGCAATGGGCATGTGGGTGAAATTCGGCGTGGCGACGATGACCGCATGGACGTCGTGGCGCGTGACAATGTCTTCGTAACGGGTCGAGCTGACGGCGGCGCCCGTCACTTGGCGGGCTTTTTTGACCGTGATGGGATCGCTGTCGCAAAGGGCAATCAGTTTTGTGTCGGGGCAAAGGGCGAGGCCGGGCAGGTGGTTCTGCAACGTGACGCCGCCGCAGCCGATGATGGCGAAGTTAAGTGTTTTCATCGCGGCGCGCCGTGGCGCCGGTGCGGAGCTTCACTCAACCGACCGGGGCTTGGCAACTGTCTGTTTACTCCACGATCCGCTCGTTGGTTCAGTCGCCGTCGGAAGGGAAGCCCGTCGGAGACAATCCCTAATTGCCACTTGCCAATGCGGCAGTGCTTCGTTTAACAATGGCCAACAACGCCGCCACATTATGAAGCCACATCGAGGAACTCTTGTTTTGGTCCTGGGCATTCTCTCGCTCGTCGTCTGCTCGCCATTGGGTATCCCGGCCTGGATCATGGGCAGCAACGACCTCAAGGAAATGGACGCTGGTCTCATGGACCCCAGCGGGCGCGACACCACCAAGGCCGGCCGGATTTGCGGCATCATCGGCACCGTCCTGCTGCTCATCAGCGTGGTCATCGGCCTTGGCTTTGCGATGCTGGCGGTTCTTGGGGCCATTGCGCACCATTAAGCCGGTCCACGGCCGGGCAGCAAAAAGGGACGGCGCGAACGCCGTCCCTGGCTGTGTCAATGTTCCGGCTGATCAAATCTTCGCCGGCATCTTGGTCCAGGCGCCTTTTTTCTTGCTGCTCTTGACGCAGGTTTCGATGAAGGCGATGCCCATCCAGCCGTCCTCGACGTTCGCGTATTTGCTGCCGTCGCTGGTGAACTTCTCGCCCGCCTTCCACTTGCGCACGTCAGCCTCGAAACACCGGTGCAGCCGCGCGAAGGCGTCGTGGAACGCTTCGGGATGGCCGCTGGGAATCGTCGGTTCGGCCATGAGGTCGGCGGGCAGGTCCTTGGGCAGGAAGCCGTCGCCCCCGGCCACCGCGCCACGCCAATAAACGCGGTCGGGCTGGCCCGGCAGGAGGATGGTGATGCTCTCCGGCTCTTCCTGGCGCCAGCGCAGGCTGCCCTTGGTGCCGGCGATGAGAATGCCGAGGTCGTTCTTGTGTCCGTGGCAAATCTGCGAGGCGCGGACGAGCGCCTTGCCGCCGTTGCTGAGCTTGCAGTAGATCGTGAAGTGGTCGTCGAGCGCGCGGCCTTCGACGAACGTTTCCAGTTGTGCCGAGACTTCGCTGACATCCAGGCCCGTCACGTAGCGGAGCTGCATGAGCGCGTGCGTGCCGATGTCGCCGCCGCAGCCCGAGCCGCCGGCGCGCTTGGGGTCCACGCGCCACGAGGCCTGCTGCTGGCCGCTGGCCTCGAGCTTGGTCGCGAGCCAGCCCTGGATGTAATAACTGTCCACCCAGCGGATGTCGCCGAGCAGGCCGCTGCGCAGGATATAACGGCTGAACCGGCTGGTCCAGTGGCCGAGATAGGTGTGCGCCACGCCGAACGGCACGCCCAGCTTGCGCGAGGCCTTCACCAGTTCGTTCGCCTCCTTCAGGTTCAGGCAAAGCGGCTTCTCGCAAAACACCGCGATGCCGGCCTTCATCGCCTTCATCGCCGGGTCGAAATGGACGAAATTCGGCGTCACGATGAGGATGTAGTCGAGCTTCTGATCCTCGGGCAGGGTCGCGTTGGCCGCGATCATCTCGTCATAGGAGCCGTAGCCCTTGATGGGGTAGGGCCACTTGGCCGCTTCTTCGAGCGCAATCTTGGGATCGGGAAACAGCGCGCCGGCGACGACGCGCCGTGTGCCGTCAAAATGGATCGCCTTTTGGTGCGGGTGGACGATGAAGGCGCCTTTGCCGCCGCCCACCAAACCGACATTCAGAGGTCGTGGTGACATAGATTCGTGTGCTTTGATTTTGTTCCGACGTTCGTTTGCCCCGGTCGAAAAGGCCTCTGCCAGGCTTCGTTCCGAGACGGTGGTCAGAGCCTAAAACAATGCGCCCACCGTTCAAGCGTTTTGTCGCCGTGCCTCGAACCGGCCATGTCGGAGGCGTTCCCCGGCGGTTGGGAATCTTGCCCGACGATTGAGGACGGCTGCCCGGTGGCGCGGGCACGCGACGTCAAGTCCGGGAACGGGGACGGCAGGCTGACGCCGGTTTCGGCGTCAATTTTGCTCGCCAGCGTGGCGGGCGGGCGGCAGCCTCGGTGCGACAGTGGCAACGCGGCATGGGCTTCACCCAATTCCATGAACAACAGGCGACGGTGGCTTTGCTTCAGCGCAGTCTGGAGCGCGGCCGGCTCGGTCACGCGTATTTGCTCACCGGCGGCCGGCTCGAAGACCTCGAAGCCCTGGCGCGGACGCTGGCCAAGACGCTGAACTGCGCGTCGCCGCCGCGCCAGGCGGCCAACGGACTGGCGCTGGATTGCTGCGACGCCTGCCTGGCGTGCCGCAAGATCAACGACGATCTCCATGCCGACGTGCAGTGGCTGCGGCCGGAATCCAAGAGCCGTGTCATCCGCGTGGAGCAAATGCGCGAGCTGCTGCAAACCGTGCATCTCAAGGCCACGGAAGCGCGCTTCAAGGTGGCGGTGGTTGTCGCGGCGGACCGGCTGCAGGAATCGGCGGCGAACGCGTTTCTGAAGACGCTGGAGGAACCGCCCGCCAACTCCATCCTGATCCTGCTCACCACCGAACCGGCGCGCGTGCTGGAAACGATCGTTTCCCGCTGTCTGCGGTTGAGTGTCGGCGGCCCGGATCGCCCGCACACGGCGGAGCTGCTGGCCTGGCTGCGGTCGTTCAGCGCACAGGCCGACCCGTCCGGCGGCCTGCTCGCACGTTACCGGCTTCTGGGCGTGCTCCTCGAACGGCTCGCGGAAGTGCGTGCGGGAATTGAGAAGACGTTGACCGGGCGCTCACCGCTGGAGCGCTACGACGACGCGGCGCCGGAGTTGCGCGAAAAATGGGAGGAGGAACTGGCGGCGGCCATCGAGGCTGAATACCGGCGGCAGCGTGCGGAACTGCTGGCGGCCGTGCAATGGTGGTTGCGCGACGTATGGCTGCACACGCTGGATGCGGACCGCGCGCTGCTGGGCTTCCCCGAATTGGCGGAGGCTTCCAACCGCATTGCGGCGCGAGTGTCCGAGCGCGAGGCGATGGAGAACCTGCGCGTGGTGGAACGAACGCAGCGGCTGCTTTACTCGAACGTGCAGGAGGCGCTCGCGTTGGAGGTCGGCCTGCTCAAGTTGACGCTGTGACGGTCCGACGCCCAGCAACCGCGGCGGCCGGCCCGCGCGACCGGACCGGGCCGTCAGAAATCTTCGGCGGCGTGGCGGGCCTTTTCCTGGGCCTGACGCTGATGAAGTTCGGCAATCCGCCGATTCTGGGCGCGCTGGTGGCGGTGCCGAAGTCGCCGTTGGAACTGCTCATCGAGCCGTGGCCGGTGGCGTGGAGTTACGTCCTGCTGGGCGCGGTGGCGGTCTTCGGCCTGTTCGTGGCGCAGTGGCGGCTGCCGTCACCGCGCTGGCCGGCGCTGCTGCCGCTGGCCTGGTTCGGCTGGCAACTGGTGTCGGCTCCCGGCACGGTGGACGGGCGGCTGACATGGATCGTGTTGCCGCATTTCGCGGCGCTGCTGGCGGCATTTTACCTCGGACTGTTGGCGCTGGCGCCGGTGCGGCGGCTGACGTGGTTCTGGTTGGGGCTGCTCGCGGGCCTTGCTTTCGTTTTGTGGAGCGGATTGGAGCAGCATTACGGCGGGCTGGAGGCGACGCGGCGTTACATTTATTCCCAGCCGGGCTGGCAGCACCTGCCGCCGGAGCAGTTGAAGCGCATCGGCAGCAACCGCATTTTTGCCACGCTGCTTTACCCGAACACGCTCGCCGGCGTGCTGCTGCTGCTGCTGCCGGCGCTGACACTGGCGACGTGGCAACTCGGGGCGCGGCTGCCGCGGCTGGGCCGGCTGCTGGCGACCGCGCTGCTGGGGTGGGCCGGGCTGGCGTGCCTCTATTGGTCGGGGTCAAAGGCCGGCTGGCTGATCGCGCTGGCGCTGGCGACGGTGGCGCTGCTGCGGCTGGATTTCAGCCGGAAGCTGAAACGCGCGCTGGTTGCGGTGGTGTTGATCGGCGGCGTGGCCGCGTTCGCCGTGAAATTCGCGCCTTACTTCGCCCGCGGCGCGACGAGCGTGAGCGCGCGGATGGACTACTGGCACGCCGGCTGGCAGACGTTTCTGGAGAACCCGGTGCGGGGGAGCGGGCCGGGCACGTTCTCGGTGTGTTACCGGCGCATCAAGCCGCCGGAGGCGGAAATGGCGCTGCTGGCGCACAACGATTACCTCGAACAAGCGTCGGATTCCGGTTTGCCGGGCGCGGTGCTTTTCGCCGCGTTTGTGGCGGTTTCGCTGGTGCGACTCCACCGGCGGTGCGCGGAAGACTGGCTGCGATTTGCCGTGTGGCTGGGGCTGCTCGGCTGGGCGCTGCAAAGCTTCGTCGAGTTCGGCCTCTACATTCCGGCGGTGGGCTGGGTGGCATTTTGGTTCCTGGGTTGGTTGTGGGGATTGCCGGAGCTGGCGGTGCGAAACGGCAGTGACAAATCCGCCGCGCCGGTTTAGGCTCCGCGTCCGCGATGAACGTCCTTTTTCTCAACGGCCCCAACCTGAATCTGCTTGGCCAGCGCGAGCCGGGCGTTTATGGCCGGGCCACCCTGGCGGACATCGAGACCGAGGTCCGTGCGCGGGCCGCGAAGCTGGGCGTGGAGGTGGAGTTCCGACAGAGCAACGCCGAGGGACAGTTGGTGGACTGGATTCAGCAGGCCGCCGGGCGGTTTGACGCGATCGTGCTCAACGCCGCGGCCTACACGCACACCAGCGTGGCGTTGCGGGACGCGATCACCGCGGTCGGCGTGCCGACGATCGAGATTCATTTATCGAACATCCATGCACGCGAGGAATTCCGGCATCGGTCGCTGATCGCGCCGGTGTGCCGGGGCCAGATCAGCGGCTTCGGGCCGGCGTCGTATTGGCTCGCGCTGGAAGCGGCGGCCGCCGTGGCCGCGCCCTGACGGCCGTTCCTTGACACGGAGCGGTGCGTCTTCTATCAATGGCCATGCCTTGCCGGGATCTTTGCGTGAATGATTGCCCGCGCGGTGCTATGTGCTGCCACTATGGCTGCTGTCGCGTCGCCGGCTGCGTAAACACGCCGACGCTTGGCCGGGCGCGAACCAGAACCAGAAACCGTCAACTCAATACTTAACAACGTATGAAGCGACCTTCGAAACGCCACACTGTTTACTGCCTGTCCTTGGGACTTGGTGCCCTGGCAGGGAGCGTTTATGCCGATGACGCCGCCGCACCGGCCGCCGCGCCGGCCGCCGCGCCCGCTGCCGACAATCCCACCGGCTGGAAGAGCAGCGCCTTCCTCGGCGCGACGGTCACCCAGGGCAACAGCGACACGTTGATGATCAACGCCAACGCCAAAACCGACAAGAAGTGGGACAACAACGAACTGGCTTTTGGCGCCGATTTCACCTACGGCAAGGATCACAGCAACGTCAACGCCAACGTCGTGAGCGGTTACGGCCAATACAACCGCCTGTTTACCGACCGGTTTTATGGCTATGCCCGCGCCGATGCCCTGCATGACGAAATCGCCCTCGTGGACTACCGGGTCAGCCTCAGCCCCGGTGCCGGTTATTACATTCTCAAGGACAAGAAATTCACACTCAGCGGTGAAGCCGGTCCGGGTGTTGTCTTCGAGAAACTCGCCGGCGACGCGCACAACTACTATACCCTGCGGCTCGCCGAGAATTTCACCTGGAAAATCACCGATCATTCCCGCCTGTGGGAATCAGTGGAATACCTGCCCAAGGTGGACGAGTTCGGCAATTACATCGTCAACGCCGAATTTGGCGGCGAGAGCGACATCACCAAGCACATCTCGCTGCGGGTTGTCTTCACGGATACCTACCGCAGCATCCCGGCGCCCACGAAAAAGTCGAACGACTTGATGCTGGTCGCCGGTCTGGCCTACCGATTCTAAGCACCATCGGCGTCGCACGGGGCAGGCTTCAGCCTGCCTCCTTCTTTACCGCCCGGTCACGCGGTGCAATTTTTCCTCCAGCCCGCGGGCCGATTTCATTGGGCTGACCAGCGCCAGGTTCAGCCGCTCCGGCCGGAAGAAATCGCGCGCCGCCGCCCGCACCTCGGCCGCGCGCACGGCCAGCAGCCGCTGCTTCACTTCCGCAGGCGGGATGACCCGGCCGTAGCCGAGCAGTTGCTCGCCGAGCCACATCATCTGGTTTTCCGTGCCTTCAAGGCTCAAATCAATCTGGCCGATCACGTAGTCACGCGCGCGCCGCAATTCCGCCGCCGTGGGCGGACGTTCGGTTAGACGCCGCAGCTCGCGCACGATCAGCCGGAGCACCTTGTCCAGGTTTGCAGTTTCCAGGCCCGCGGAGATGACCAGGTCGCCCACGTCGTCGAAATAGCTCAACGAACTGTAAACCGAATACGCCAGCCCGCTGTCCTCGCGGATGACCTGGAACAGGCGCGAACTCATGTTCTCGCCGAGCACCACGTTCAACAACCGCAGCGCGAACCGCCGTTCGTCATGGCGCGAGCAGGTGCGGATGCCCAGCGCCAGTTGCGTCTGCTCCGTGGCCTTGGTGAACAGGCAGACGCGTGGCGCGGCTTGCTGGCAGGCGACCGGCGCGAACGGCGAACGCCGGCCGGCGCGGAAATGCCGGGCCACGCGGGTGACGGCGGCACGCACGGCCGCGGGATCGAACTGCCCGGCCACCGCCAGCAGCGCGTTCGCCGCATGGTAGTGTGTCCGCCGGTAGCCGAGCAGGTGCCGGCGCGACAGCGCGTCCACGCTCGCCTCGGTGCCGGTCAACGGCCGACCGAGCGCCTGGCCCGGCCATTGCGTGGCGTTGAGCAGCTCCTGCACGTGCTGGGCCGGCTGGTCGAGATACATCGCCACTTCCTCCTTGATGACGCCGCGCTCCTTCTCGATCTCCACCGGCGCAAAGGTCGCGTTGAGGAACATGTCCGTCAGCACATCGAGCAGCACGGCAAAGTGGTCGTGCCGCGCCTTCGCATAGAAGCAGGTGTTTTCCTCCGCGGTGAAGGCGTTCAGGTAACCGCCCATGCCCTCGACGGCCTGGGAAATTTCCTCCGCCGAGCGCCGGCGCGTGCCCTTGAACAGCAGGTGCTCGATGAAGTGCGAAACGCCGTTCAGCGGCTCCGGCTCGTGGCGTCCGCCCACCGCCACCCACAAGCCCACGCTCACGCTGGCCATGTGCGGCATGGGCGCCGTGGCCAGGGTCAGCCCGTTGGCTAACGATTCGACGTGATACATGCCGTTCAAGCGAACGCGTTCGGCACGGCCGCCGGCGGGCCGACCCGGCGCAAGTAGTCCAGGATGATTTGCACCGCCTCCGCCGGCTCCTCGACCACCGTGACCAGCTCCAGGTCTTCCGGGCTGATGAACGCGCGGCCTTCCAGTTCGCGCCGGACCCACCGCAACAGGCCGCTCCAGTAGTCCTTGCCAAACAGGATCAGCGGATAACGGGGAATCCGCTGTGTCTGCACCAGGGTGACAACTTCAAAGAATTCGTCCAGCGTGCCAAAACCGCCCGGCATGAAAATGAAGGCCACGCTGTATTTCACGAAGCACACCTTGCGCGAGAAAAAGTAGTGAAAGTGGATCGGCACATTCGCGAAACGGTTGCCCTTTTGCTCGAACGGCAGCTCGATGTTCAGCCCCACCGAGTTCGCCTTGCTTTCCGCCGCGCCCTTGTTCGCCGCCTCCATGATCCCCGGCCCGCCGCCGGTGATGAGCGCCAGATGGTGCCGGCCCAGCTCGCGGGCAAGCGTCTCGGCCGACTGGTAATACTTGTCCTCCGGCTTGACCCGCGCCGACCCGAAAACCGTCACCGCGGGGCCGACCTTCGCCAGCGTTTCAAACGAGTCCACGAATTCCGCCATGATGCGGAAGATGCGCCACGGATCCTCTTTGATGAACTCATACGCGTGCTCATTCATGGCTTCAGCATGGGCTGAACCCGTCGTCCTGACAAGCGCCGGCCGGGCGCGGCCCTTCCTTGCGCCGTCAGTCTGAACTTCGCCGGCGATTTTCTGTCTGAATTTTCCTGCGGCGGGTGTTATCAGGTGAAGACAATGAGCGACGATGCCGAACTGCTTCAGCGCTACGCCCGCCAGGGCGCGGAGACGGCCTTTGCCGAGCTGGTCCGCCGGCATGTGAACCTCGTCTGGGCCGCCGCCCGGCGCATCACCGGCGACGCCGACCTCGCCCGCGACGTGGCGCAAACCGTCTTCACCGATCTGGCGGGCAAGGCACGGCGGCTGCCGCCGAACACGATCTTGCCGGGCTGGCTTCACCGCGCCGCATGTTTCGCGGCGGCCAACCTCGTCCGCGGCAACGCCCGCCGCACCGCCCGTGAAAGGCAGGCCATGGAACTTCAATCACTGCTGGCTGGCGACAATGCCGACGCCCGCGCCGCGGAAGCGCTGCAACCAATCCTGGACGAAGCCCTCGGCGAACTCGACGCCGCCGACCGCGACGCCGTGGTGCTCCGTTATCTCGCGGGGAAAAGCTTTGCCGAAGTCGGCGCCGCGCTTGACGCCAGCGAGGCGGCGGCCCAGCGGCGGATCAGCCGCGCCGTGGAAAAATTGCGCGAACATTTTCATCGCCGGGGCGTGGCCACCAGCGCCGGAATTGTCACCGTGGCGCTGGGCGTGGCTGGCAGCCAGCTCGCTCCGACCGGCCTGGCGGCGGCAGTTGCCACGGCATCACTGGCCGCGGCCGGCACGACGACCGTTGGAATCATTCACACCCTCACCCTTATGAAGACGAAACTCATTTTGGCCACAATCGCGGTCGCGGCGGTGGCCACACCCATCACGATTCAACAACAGAAGCTCGGTCGCCTCCGCGAGGAGAACCAGACGCTCCGCCAGACGGCCGCGAACGTGACCGCGTTGCAGGCGGAGAACGAACAGTTGTCCCGGCAAAAAGTGGACGCCGACGAACTGGCACGGCTGCGCGCCGAGCGGCCGGAGTTGATGCGTCTGCGGGCGGAAGTCACCCGCCTGCGGCAGCAGACCGCACAACAGCAGGCCATGCCGGCGGCCCGACCGCCGGTGGTGGTCGCGCCGGTCGCCAACCCGCCGCCAGTCGCGACCGAGGATCAGCTCAAGCAACAGGCGACGAAAGCAGCCATCGTCAACGCGATGAAGCAGCTCGGCCTGGCGGCACGGATTTTCGCCAACGATAACAACGACACCATGCCCACCAGTTTTGACCAGATGAAGGCGGAGCTGCCGCTGCAATTCACTGGTGACGTGACTTTGGACCAGTTTGAATTCATGCCGCAATCAGGACCGGTGACGGATAGACAACCCAACACGATTCTCTTCCGTGAGCGCGTGCCGCGGCAAACGCCCGATGGCCAATGGGTCCGGTGTTACACGCTGGTTGACGGTTCGGTGCAGCAGGCAACCTCGCCAACACCCGACTTTTCGGCTTGGGAGGCGCCGTATCTGGCGGCACCGACAGGTGCCCAGTAATTTAAAAAACACGGGCGACCGCATGGCCGCCCGTGGCGTAAACCGCTCAACTGGTGAGCAAAGACAAATACCGGATTACCGGTTCTGCTTCGAGAAACGGCGTTTGACAAGAACGCCGCCCAGTAAAATCGTTCCAACAATAGCCGCCGACCCCGGTTCAGGCACTACAGTGACGCCATCAAATACGCCTACGGACTTGCTACCCGAACCCACTATATTCTCGGCCATGAACCGGAAGGTGTAGTTGCCGGTCGTGGTCGCGGTGTAATTCCATTGGGTCCAGTTCACGCTGGAGTAGGCATTAGAATCCCAATATTGGACTTGATCCCAGGTTGCGCCGCCATCTTTGGATACCTGCACCTCCATCATGTCTATTTCGGTCCCCTTGTTAAACCCAGCCCACCCGCTGACCTTTGTGCTGGCACTGAGATCCACGCTTTGCTGCGCAGCAACAACATAGCGGCTACTGCCGGGGACAATCTCGAGGAAATGACTGCCTTCCTTGGGATTATACGTGTAGGGATTCCCAACATATTGTGAGACAATGCTTACGGAACCACTGTCTTGGTTAATCGTCCATCCGTTAAGGCCATCTTCGAAGCCCCCATTCACAAGAACACCTGCGTGCAGGGGGGCCATCACGAGTCCGGCCGCCAACCAGTATTGTTTCATAGGTTACTCTTTTGTTTAGTTTCCAGAAGTCTTTCAGCTTCAGGATGGAGCCTGAATTCTTTTTGTGCTGACAGACTATTACAGGAGTATATTGAAAATGTAGGGTTTAAGTAAATTAAAAAATCAACTTCAAATGCTTCCCCCCCCCCGAGATGCACATGATTGCCCAATAAGCCCATTTTTGCACCCACATCATGAATTCAAAAGGAGTGTAGATTTGCCACTTGCGTCCGGGCGGGTTTTCGCGTCTAAACGCGCCATGTCTGTCTGGCTTATCGCCTTCATTTTGGGAATTGTCGAAGGAATCACCGAATTCCTGCCCGTTTCCTCCACCGGGCACCTGCTCGTCGCCGAGCACCTGATGCGGATTCACCAGAGCGACCTGTACAACATCGTCATCCAGTGCGGCGCGGTGATCGCGGTGATTCCGCTGTTTCCCGAGCGGATGCGGCAGTTGCTCCACTGGCGCGAGGACGCCCAGGCCCGCGATTTTATCTTCAAAGTGCTGGTCGCCTTCGCGATCACCGGCGCCGGCGGCCTGATCCTCGACAAGAAGGGATTCAAGCTGCCCGAAGAAGTTCTGCCGATCGCGCTGGCGTTGTTGATCGGTGGCGTGTTGTTCCTGGCCGTAGAAACCTGGCTCGCCGGCCGGAAGACGAACGACAACATCACGTGGACGATTGTGGCGGCCGTGGGCATCGGGCAGTTGCTGGCCGCGATTTTCCCCGGCACGTCACGGTCCGGTTCGACGATTCTGCTGATGCTGGCGCTGGGCATGGGCCGCGCGGCGGCGACGGAATTTTCGTTCCTCGTCGGCATCCCGACGATGCTTGCGGCCGGCGGGTGGAAGATTTTCAAGGCGTTCCACCATCCGCCGCCGGGCGCCGTGCCGGAGAACTGGGGCGCGCTGGCGCTTTGCACCATCGTATCCGCCATCGTGTCCTTCATCGCGGTGAAATGGCTGCTCGGTTTTGTGCGGACGCACACCTTCAAAGGCTTCGGCTGGTATCGCGTCGCCATCGGCCTGGTGATGCTGATTTTCTTTCTGCACTAACCCGGCGACTGCGGGGCTGGCGCGGCGGTGGGCGGAGACAATTTTCGGACGGTCCACGCGACGGTCACGGTCACGATTGTTCCGATCAGCGTGAACCACGGCCAGAAGATCGCCGGGCCAAATTCGCGCCGCCACCATGCCGCCGTTGCGGGCAGCGTGGGCAAAACCTGGATCGCCGTCATTGTCGCCACGGAAGCCGCCATGCCCAGCACGACCGGCCGTGCGTCGCCCCGCCGCCAGAACACCGCCAGCATCAGCCCGCCCAGCAGTGCGCCGCTCGTCAACCCGCGCAACGCGAACGCGGCGTTCAGCACGAAGGTGACTTCGCGGCTGACGTAAGCCACCAGCACCAGCGCCACGGCCCAAACGATTGTGGAGGTCTTGCTGAACCGCAGGTAAAATGCCTCGCTCCGTTCGCGCAACAGGTGTTTTACAAAATCCATGGTTGAAACCGACGCCAGCGACGTGAGCGCGGAACTGACCGACGACATCGCCGCCGACAGGATCGCAACGATGAGAAAACCCTTCAGCCAGTGCGGCACGGCGGTGAGCATGAAGATCGGGAAGATGAAGTCGTTCGCCTTGATGCCGGGCCGGACCTCCGGCAGCGGAATGGCCAGCGGCGCGTGCCGGTAATAAACCCAGAGCATCGTGCCAGCGAGCAGGAAAATCAGGAACAGCGGCAGAATGAACACCGCGCTGAGGGCCAACGCGCGCCGGCCGTCGCGGACATTCCGGCAGGCGAGCACGCGCTGGACGATGAGCTGTTCCGCGCCGTGCGAGGAAAGCGTGATGAACGTGCCGCCGATCAGGCCCATCCAGAGGTTGTAGGGCGCGGCGAGCGAGAAGTGGGGATTCAACCAGACCAGCTTGCCGCCGGCCGCGGCTTCACGCAGCACCGCCGGCAGTCCGCCGTCAACCAACCGCGGAATGTAAGCCAGCGCGAACAGGCCGCCGACCAGGAACAGGCCGAATTGCAGCGCGTCGGTCCAGATCACCGCCTTCACGCCGCCGACGCACGTGTAGGCCAGCGACAGCGCGACGAAGAGCACGATCGCCGGCAGGACGTGGACGCCAAGCATGAGCTGAAGCGGAATGCACGCGACATACACCCGCACGCCCGCGGCGAGGGTTTCGCTCAGGAGGAACAGGCCACCGGCCATGCGCCGCGCCGCCGGTCCGAACGTGTTCGCAAAAATCGCGTAGGGCGAATAGATCTCGCCCTTGAAATAGTGCGGCACCATCACCACCGCCAGCAGGATGCGGGCGATCACATAGCCGCCGACCATCTGGGCGAAGCCGAGGTTCTCACCGTAGGCCATCGCCGGCACGCCGATGATGGTGAGCGCGCTGGTCTCCGCGGCGACGATGGAGAAGCCGATGCCCCACCAGGGGATGTTCCGGCTGCCGAGGAAATAATCGCGCGTGTTCCGCTGGTCGCGGCCGAACCAGACGCCGAGCGCCATGACGCCGACAAGGTAAAGCCCGATCACCGACCAGTCGGCGGCGTTGAGAAAACTGGCGCTGGGCATGGCCGCGAACCCGTGCGTCCGTCAGACCGCCAGCAATTTCAACGGGCCGCGCGCCGTCAAGGCGGTGTCCACGGCGGCCGGCAACGTGCCGAACAGATCTTCGGCCAACTGCGCGGCGTCGGATTCCTTCAGGCGGAGCGGGCCGGCGGCGGATTCGATGAAGCCGCCGAGCGTCTGCCGGCCGTAGTTCACCAGCCCCGGCCGCAGCGGCAGCGCGAACACGGCGAGCACGACGCCATACACCAGAACGTGCCAGGCCTGCGCCTCACCCGCCTCGGCCGCCTGCCAGTAGCGGCGCACCAGGCGCAGGTCGCGCATCGGAAGCAGGCGATGCAATTGCGAGCGGCCCACGGCGCGGCTCGCCGCCGCGAAATGGCGCAGGCGCGGTTCGGCGGTCAGTTCGCGGTCGAAAGCCACCAGCTCGCGGACTTCCTGACGGCTGGCGTGGTCGTGCGCCCGGCGGATGGCCGGCAATTCCATCGGCACGAGAATTTCATCGCGATACGCCGCAAGAAAACGCCGCAGCGACGGAAGGTCGGTGACGCGAATGCCAGTTGCGGTCAGCGGCAGCGAAACAAGCGCCTCTGGCGAGCCGAGCTGGCGCACGAGGGGATGCAGGTCGCCCAGCAATTGGGCGGCCGCGTGCTGGGCTGATTGAATCGCATCCGGCATTGTTCCGCGTTGGCGTGCTGCCAAACGAGGCGAACGGTAACGGTGTCCGCCGTCTGCCGCCAGTAGGAAAATGCGGCGCGGCCATGTTCGCCTCTGATCTTCAGCCGGAAACTGGCTCCGGTGGCGGCTCAGCGCCGAACACCGCCAGGCTGGCGGCGAGTTTCTCCGCTGGCGACAGCGAGGCGTTGGCGGCAATTCGCTCCAGTGCGGCGCGGCCGAACGCGAACAGGATTTCGTCCCGCAACTCGTCCGGCGTGCGCCGGCCGTCGAGAACCAGCAGGTAGGGCTTTTGGATGGCGAGGAAAATGTCCCGCGAGCGGCCGAGCTGCGCGACGGTTTCAAACTCGTTCGCGTTGCCGTCGCGATGGCCGATGCGCGCCAGGCTGGTCGCCGGGTCGAGGTCCACCAGCACCAGCAGGTGCGGCTCGATGGCGATGGCTTCGTTCATCCGCAGCAGTTCCGCCGGATCGAAGCCCCGCGCGCCTTGATACGCGACGGTGGAAAAATAATACCGGTCGGTGATGACGACCTTGCCGGCGGCGAGGCTGGGGCGGATCAGCTCGGCGACGTGCTGCTTGCGGTCTTCGAGAAAGGCGTTCAGCTCGTCCGCCGGCGAGAGCCGGCCCGTGGCGGCGGATTCGCGCAGGCGCCGGCCCCACGGGCCGTTGGTTGGCTCGCGGGTCTGCACCACATCCAGCCCGCGCGCCGCCAGCGCGCCGCCGACGGCCCGTGCCTGAACGCTTTTGCCCGCGCCGTCAATTCCTTCGATGGCGAGCAGAAAACCGCCGGGAAGATGGCGTTTCATTTGGGGCGCAGGTCCATTTTTTGGAGCATTTGCTCGACGTATTTGCCGATAAGGTCGGCTTCCAAATTCACAGCGTCGCCGGTCTTGCGCTCGCGCAGCGCCGTGACCTCCCACGTGTGCGGGATGATCCAGATGCGGAAGCCGGCCTTCGTGACCGCGGCGACCGTGAGGCTGATGCCGTCCACGGCGACGGAGCCTTTGAACACGAGATAGCGCCGCACCTCGGCCGGCGCGGCGACGTCGAGCACCCAGTCCTGGCCGGAGCGTTCCCACTTTGTGATCCGGCCGACGCCGTCAATGTGGCCGGTGACGAAATGCCCGCCGAGGCGCGCGTTGGTCGCGAGCGGGCGCTCCAGGTTCACCAGTGAACCGGGTCGGACGAATTGCAGGTTGGTCCGTTCCCACGTCTCGCGCAGCAGGTCGAACTGGGCGAGCTTGCGGCCGGCGCGGCCGCTGAGTTTCACCACGGTCAGGCAGCAGCCGTTCACGGCCAGGCTGTCGCCAACCTTCAGTCCCCGCGCGCAGAGCCGCGGGCGGACGGTGAGTTCAATGGCGCGGTCGGTCGGCTGCACGCGTTCGACGACGCCGGTTTCTTCCACAATGCCGGTAAACATGGCTGGACGGTTTAACGTTTTCAGGTGGCGCGTCCGCAAGTTGTCGCTTCCGGGCCACACCGCGGGAAGTGAACCCGAAAACCAACGAACTTGAAAACTGGAAAACGCGCGTCAATCCGCCCGCGCCGTCAGCAGCAGGTCTGGTCCCAGCCGGTGGGACTCGACGTCGCGCAGCCACAGCATGTCCCTCCGGCCGGTGGCCCCCGCGCCGGCCACGCCTTTCCGTGCGTCGCGGCCGCCGAGGATTTTCGGCGCGTAGAAGAAGGCGACGCGGTTCGCCAGCCGCTGTTCCAGAAACGCCGCGTTCACTTCGCCGCCGCCTTCCACCAGAACGCTCGTGACGCCCTCGGCGCCCAGCGTTTTCAACAGCCAACGGAGATCAATTCGCGGCGGAGTTTCACATCGGCGCGTCCGTTCCGCCGGAGCGGTCAACACGCGAACGCATCGCGCCAGCGCCGCCACGCGTCGGGCCGGCGCTGCCTTGGTCACGACCACGGTGGTCAGCGCGGCCGATTCGTCCGTCACGACCTTGGCGGAAAGCGGCGTGCGGGCCAATGAATCCAGGATCACGCGCCGTCGCGGGTTGGCCCGTGTTTCGGTGCGTGGCCCGCGAAATGTCAGGCCCGGATCGTCCGCCAGCACCGTGTTGATGCCGACCAGCACGGCGTCCGCGTCGCGGCGGAGCTTCATGCCGTGGGCGCGCGCCGTCTCGCCGGTGATCCATTGCGACTCGCCGGCGGCCGTGGCGATTTTGCCGTCGAGCGTCATTGCCGCCTTGACGGTGACAAACGGCGTGCGCCGGACGATCCAGTGGTTGAAGACCTCGTTCAGCCGGGTCGCCTCCGCGGCGAGCAAGCCGTGAGCCACCTCGATGCCGGCCTGCCGCAGGAGGCCGAAGCCCCGGCCGACGTGTTGTGGATTGGGATCGGTGGCGGCGGCCACGACGCGCCGCAGACCCGCGGCGATGATGGCGTCCGTGCAGGCGGGCGTGCGGCCGTGGCTCGAACACGGTTCCAGCGTGACGTAAAGCGTCGCGCCGCGCACCGATTCGCCGTGGCGCGCGGCATCGCGCAGGGCCTCGATTTCGGCGTGGGGCGCGCCGGCGTGATGATGCCAGCCGCGACCGATGATGCGGCCGGCTTTGACCAGCACCGCGCCAACCATCGGATTCGGCGACGTGTTGCCGCGGGCGCGCTGCGCCAGCCGCAATGCGAGCCGGAGGTAACGCTCGTCACGGGCGAGACCCGCGGCGTCGGGGTGGGCGGCAGTTTTCATGGGGTCGGGATGATCACGCTCTGGCGGAGCATGACGAAAAGACCCGCCGGCCGGCAACGAGAATTGGGTGGAAGGCGGCCGCGCCACTTGACTTGCGCGCCCGCCGGGTTTCGTTGTGGGCGTGAGTGTGGATACTGCCAGGGCAAATGTCGTCGCCGGCGCGCCGGTGCCGGCCGGTTATCGTGCTTTCTTCGATCACTTCAACGCCGGAAGATTTTTTGCGGCCCACGAGGTTCTGGAAAGGGACTGGTTGCCGCGGCGGGACGGCCCGGAAGGCGATTTTTTCAAGGCATTAATCCAACTCGCCGGGGCCTTTGTTCACGTGGAAAAAGGCCGGGCGGGGCCGGCGATGGCGTTGTTACGGCTGGCGCGCACCCGACTGGCGAACTACCCGGCCGGTCATCTGGGCCTGGATTCGACCGCCGCCGACCGGCTCATTGCGACGTGGTTGAACCGGCTGGAAGGTGGCGAGGCGCACAACGCGACGCCGGCCGCGGGTGGCTGGCCGAGATTGCAGTGCGGGCTCGATTGAGACAGCGGGCGGGCATCAGGCCGCGCCTTAGCCGCGCGAGGCGGACGTGAGCACGCCGACGAACGGCAGGTTGCGGTAGCGTTCCGCAAAGTCCAGGCCGTAGCCGACGACGAAGACATCCGGGATGACGAAGCCCACGTAATCGGCGGTGACCGGCGCGACGCGGCGCGCGGGTTTGTCCAGCAGCACGCAGGTGCGGAGCGAGCGCGGCCGGAGGCGGCGCAGGCGCGCCGACACGCTGGCCAGCGTGCGGCCCGTGTCGAGGATGTCGTCCACCAGCAGCACATCGCGGCCCTGGATGCCGAGCCGTAATTTCTTGGTGTAAACCAGCCGGCCGGATTCGGTGCCGGCGCGGTAACTGGAAACGCCCATGAAATCGAGTTGCAGCGGGATGTCCAGCCGGCGCAACAGGTCCGCCAGAAACATCACCGTCCCGGTGAGCAGCGCCACAACCGTCAGATCGCGCCCCGCGTAGTCGCGGACCAGCGTCCGTGCCATCGCAGCGACACGGCGTTTGATTTGCGCCTCGGTGATGAGCACGTCGCGCAGTTCCGCGCGCCAGCGGGCGGGGACGGGATTCGTTGATGGCGGCGGGGCAGGGGAGGCCATGTGGCGGGTGGTCAGATGTGCCGCGAGTCGTTCTCGTCCTTCTGCGCGTAGCCGGTTTCCTGACGCTGGAAGTTGACCGCGTTCTTCTTCACGTAAGCCTGGAACACGTCGTCGGCGCCCATGCCCAACACCTGTGCCAGACTGATGAGGAAGTGGAGCAGGTCCACCACCTCGACGCGGGCGTTTTGCTCGTCGAATTGCTGATACTTCGCCCACCATTTCCACGGCACGCTGTCCGTCAGTTCGGCGATCTCCTGGTTCATGGCGCGGCAATAGTTCAACACCCACTTGGTCTTGTCCGCCTCGCTCATGCCCTCGGTATGGACGCCGATGCGCTCGTTCAACGCGCGCTGCATCCGGAACAACTCCCGCAACTGGTCTGGTTCTGCCATGCGCCAAGAATCAAGCCGGCCCCGGCGGAAGCAAGCCCGTTTTCCGGGGACGGACGCTCCACGCCAGGCCGCCCGGCGCGCAGAAGGGTTTTGCGCGCGCGCTGGTCGTCGGCTAGTGTCGTTGAACGCTTGATCCGAGCACATCCACGATGAGCATTGTCACCCGAACTGGCGACCGCGGCACCACCGGCCTCATGTATAACCGGCGTGTGTCGAAGAACCATCCGCGCGTCGAGGCCTACGGCTGCGTGGACGAATTGAACGCCGCGTTCGGCCTGGCCCGCGCCACGGCGAAACCCGTCGCCTTGCGCCGGCGCCTGCTTGGCATCCAGCAGGACCTGGTCGTTGTCATGGGCGAACTCGCCACGGATGCGGCGGACCGCCCGCGCTACGTGAAGGACGGTTTCCGCCTCGTCACGCCGGAATTGACGGCGAAGCTCGACACGCTGGCCGCTCAATTGGAGGCGCGCCACACGTTCAGCGGTTGGGCGATGCCCGGCGAAACGCCCGCCGGCGCCGCACTGGAAATGGCCCGCACCGTTTGTCGCCGCGCCGAACGTCGCGTCTGTGCGCTGCACGAGTCGGGTCAGTTGGGCAACGACGAGATCATCACCTTCCTCAACCGCCTCGCCGACGTGCTCTGGCTGCTGGCGCGCGAGGCGGACGCGCCCGTGAAGCGGAAGCCGAGGCGTCCAGATTGATTTACGCCAATGCAAACGGTAATTGCGCCACCCAAAGGGCCGCCGATGACCGCCGAACAGCCGCGCGTGTTTGTTCAAGTGTCAACGAAGACACTTCAAGAGCGGCGCACGGCTCTTCAACCGGCAACGAGGACCACGGAAGGGTCAACGATGCTTGCCAAGGACGCGCGCGTGGCTCCAGAACAAGCAACAATGACCACTGAAGAAACACGCGTGACTGTTCAACGGTCAACGAGGACACTGGAAGCGTCGCGCGTGACTGTTGGACAAGCAGCGAAGACAATTCAGGAAGCCCATGCGCTTCCTGGGTGGTCATCGTCGGTTCTTTGGCAGGCGTCACCGATTGGCAAACAGTCATCGCCATATCGTGTCTGATGTCAATGGCTTCTGATACAAAACGACGGGGCCATTCAGCATGGACCCCGCCGCGTTTCAGTTCCCGTCCCGGCCGGAATCAAACCTTCGCGGGTGTTGCCGGCGTCTTCTGGCCGTTGCGCGCGTAGCGTTTGCGCAACTCCTCATACACCGGTTTCAACCCCGGCGAGCGCTGCGATGCCGCCTTGATCAACGCATACACCTGCGAGGCGCCATTTTGCGCCTCGGTGCCCAACGCCATCCGCGTGTCCTGCACGTCGGAGGCAAGCTGGGCGATGGCGCTGCTCACCTCATCCAGTGCCGTCCACAGCCGCACGTCCTTGGTCATCTCCACCACGCTCACGTCGGCGGGGATGACATTCGGATTGTTCTGGGCGGCGGTGAGGCAGTTTTCCAGGAACCCGCGGCTTTTGGGGCCGCTGCGGCGCTGTGACTTGCGTTCCGCCTTGGTGAGGGTGATCAGGAACGGCAGCTTGGTGCGAATGGCAGCCAGTGCGTCCTTGATGCTTTGCAGATCAGCGTCGCTGATCTCGGCCGAGATGTTTGCGTATCCCATTGTTTTACCTTTCGTTTGGGTTGCTTTCTGGAACTCCAACCAAGCCCTTTGCATTGAGAGGATTCCACAAGGAATTTGGGCCATTCCGCCGGGTGTGCAAGGGCGGCACTCAAAGTAACAGCAAGCATGAATTCGATAATTAGCGTTATGGATTATGATGCAGATCAATCGGCCTTCCCATGGGCAATCTTCAAATGGCCAGCCAGTTGCGTCCGGCAAAGGCAAAATTTCTGTTTTCACACCCGCCAATGACCGCTACGATACCAGTCACGCCCTTGAAGACGGTCAGGCAGGAATGGCCGGGCGTGGAAACCATGCAAACGCAAAAGGAATCGTCCGAGATTGTCGGGGCATTTGATCTGGGCAAAGGCTCCATTGGCGATTTGCCCCTCGTTGTGGCAGTAGAAGCAATTGATGTTGCGCGCAGCAGCGACAACGAGACGCAGACGGTCGTTGGCCCAGTCTATGCGCCCGGCAGCAGGGAGAGGCGATCTGTTTCGCCGATGTCGTGCGCGCAGCGTGGGAGAAACATCCGGCGGCGTTGAAATGGCTGGAGGCGCAAAAGGTGAAATGAATGAACCGGAACAACTGATTCCGCTGCATGGCGGCTACCGGAAGTTGAAAAGCTTTCAGGTGGCGCAACTGGCCTACGATGTGACGGTGCGTTTCTGCGACCGCTACATTGAGAGACGCAGCCGCACGCATGACCAGATGGTGCAGGCGGCGCGTTCGGGCGTGCAGAACATCGCGGAGGGCAGCCAGGCGAGCGGCACATCCAAGAAAACGGAACTCAAGCTGACGAACGTGGCGCGGGCGAGCCTGGAGGAACTGCGGCTGGACTATGAGGATTATTTGCGGCAGCGCGGGCTGGCGCAGTGGCCGCGCGAAGACGCGCGCCGGGCGGAACTCATAGCGGCGCGTCCCGCCACGGCGGATGACGTGGCGGCCTGGGCGCGGACGGTTCATGATGGACACGATGGACGGCATGGACCGGGTGGACAATGCGGATCGAAACAGAAGTCCAGAGAGTCCATTCAGTCCACAAAGTCCACCTATGCTGAAATCTCGGCTAACGGTGCATTGGCCCTCCTCGCGGTAGCGTGCAGCCTGCTCGACCGCCAGATAGCCACATTGGAAAAAAACTTCGTCGAAGAAGGCGGTTTCACCGAGCGGCTCTACCGCGTGCGCAGCCAAAGGAGAAACCGTGGCTAAACTTACCGGATCTGTCGTGAAAGATGCCGCCCTGGACTTCGAAGCCCATCTCTGGGCCGCCGCCGACAAGATGCGCGGCCACATGGACGCCTCGGAATACAAGCACGTCTGCCTCGGCCTCATCTTCCTGAAATACATCTCCAACGCCTTCGAGGAAAAACGCGAGCAACTGCTGTTCGGCTTCTCCGATCCCAAGAGCGAATGGTTCATCAAGGACGAACCGCAGCGCGCCGACGCAGCCGAGAATCTCGACACCACAATTCGCGAAGCGAACGTCAATTCTGGGGCAACATTCTCGTGGCGGGCTTGGGAAGCCAAATATCTGGCCGCGAATGTCTTCTGGCTGCCGCCCGAAGCCCGCTGGCACACCATCAAGGCCAAAGCCAAGTCGCCGGAGATTGGCAAGGTCATTGACGAGGCAATGATTGCCATCGAACGGGAAAATCCCACGCTTAAGGGTGTTCTCCCGCGCGATTACGCCCGGCCCAGCCTCGACACTGCAACGCGCGCCAGCGCGAACCGTATCTGCGAAAGCCATCGGCAGGACTTTTGCGGAGCGAGAGACCACGTCCGGCTCGGCGGACTCGTGGACATCATCAGCAACATCGGCTTCAACGAATCGGCGGCGAAGTCCAAGGATGTGCTCGGGCGCGTCTATGAATACTTTCTCGGCAAGTTCGCCAGCGCGGAAGGCAAGGGCGGCGGCGAGTTCTACACCCCGCAATGCGTCGTGCAGGTAATCGTCGCCATGCTCGAACCCTACAAAGGCCGCGTGTTCGAGACTTTGCGGTCGGGCAATATGAACTGCCGCAATCTGCGAATGAACCGTAGCCAAATCCAGCGCGTTCGTGGGAAAAGGTGGCCGTGCGCAAGCACTTCGGGCGGCATGTTCGTGCAATCGGAAAAATTCGTGGAAGAACACGGCGGACGCGTGGGCGACATCGCGGTTTACGGGCAGGAATCCAACTACACCACCTGGAAACTGGCGCGGATGAACCTCGCCATTCGCGGCATTGACGCCAATCTCGGCCCGCGCAACGCCGACAGCTTCCGCGCGGATTTGCATCCCGACCTCAAGGCCGATTTTGTGCCCGTCCGAAAGGACCTCGCCACTGCAACGCGCGGGAGCGCGAAAACAATCCTGGTGAAGCCTAACCGCAGGAGTGTCGGTGAAACCGAACTCCACCCGCCGTTCAACATGAGCGATTGGGGCGGCGAAAATCTGCGGCAGGACGTGCGCTGGAAATTCGGGATGCCGCCGGTGAACAACGCCAACTACGCCTGGATTCAACATTTCATCCATCACCTCTCGCCCAGAGCCGCGTTGATTAATATCATGCGGATTGCGGAGCGATGGCACCTCAATTAAGAAAAATGAGCTCTGAAAAAACAACAAAGCCATTTACGTTTCTTGTATTGGCCGACATTCATTTCGGACAGTTGGCGGATTCGCCTGAGTTTCGCGTGAATGGAAAACAGCCAGGTGATGGTTCGCCAAAACGAACGTCTCGACGTGACGGGCTTGTCGCTACAGTCAAGAAACTCACCGAGAAACCAACCGCTCTTTTCGTTCCCGGTGATCTTACCTCGATTGCGTCACCGGGGGAGTTCAAAGGGTGCGTTGAAATGGTGTTGGGGATTGCTGATGATCTTGGCATTTCCCGTAACAACATCTTTTTTACCTATGGCAACCATGACACAAATTGGAGAATCTGTGAGTTGGGAATAGAAAGGGCACCATTCCCTGCTGATGAAGCTTACGATCATGTTGCTGCGACAATCGGTGGTCTTTATGCGCCGGTGAAGAATTGCGTTCTGGAGGGGCCCGTCCCCGGCAGTGGTGTGTTTCAAGCTGATAACCACGCACTTTTTGTCTTAAATAGTGGTTTCTTCTGCGCAGCAGAGCGAACTTACCGGCATGGTCGTATCGGGGACGAGCAATTGAAATGGATCGAATGTGCTTTTAAAAAATTTAGTTCCGCTCCGGGATGGAAACTGTTGATGGTTCATCATCATCCATTTAACTATACCTACCCAACTCCGATTGAAGATGTATCCTGCATTGAAGAGGGGGCGGAAATCGTCGATCTGGCGGGGCGTTTCGGTACTGACTTCCTATTCCATGGACACCGACACCATCCTCGACTATTTACTGAATTGCGCACAGAATGGAAATTTGAGCTTGTCCCCGAAATTCGGACCAGTGGCTAAGTAAGACTTTTGGGTGTCTGATGGACAGCCGTCCGCGAGGGCGGTAGAAAAACAACAGACAACCAAATGAAAGCGAAACGACAGAGACATCA
>JAJXZJ010000057.1 GCA_021780105.1 bacterium | reverse complement strand
GCAATACCTGGATCTGACCCAGACGGGGTCCGGTTACGCGGCCTTTGATCCGAACGCCAACCTGTTCACCCTGAACCCCCAGGACACCAAGGTCGTCTGGATCGGCGGCCAGGCGCAGGCCGGGATCAATCATTGAGCGCCGACGCATTGCGGGCGGGTCGGTGCCACTGGCGTCGGACGCGCAGGGTCCGAAGGGGTTGTCGCCTGCGGGCATAGCGGACAGGGAGTGCAGGGTGTGGGAGTTCACGACCGTGGTGTTTGACGAGGTGGCCGGGAAAGTTCCATCAAGGGCAAATGCTCATACTTCATCGCATGAGGTTCTGGTTCAGGCTGTTCTTCTACTATGGTTTTGCCCATTATTGGCCGGTGAGCTGCTTTCCCGTCGTCAGCAAGGAGGTGCGCCACCATTGTCGCTGGGAATCCGGCGCGGGTGGTCGGGTGGAGAAAGCGGGATCCGACGGTCGAAGCCTAGCAGGCCGACGGGCAGAGCCTGAATTTATGCGCGTCCTCGTCCTGGTGTCCCATTATCCGACCGAGGCATTCCCGAACCAGGGAACCTTTTACCGGAATTGGGTGGAAGCGCTCATGCGCTGCGGCGCTGAGGTGGAAGTCAAGGTCGTGGCGCCGTGGATACCTCCGGGACTGGCGCGAGTCTGGGAGCGGGTGAGACGGAGGCAATTAGAGTATCGCAGCCGCTTTTGCGGGACAGCCCCGGTCGGGCACGTTCATTTTTTGCGACTTCCCGGCAACTGGCACCTGCCCTACTGCATGGCGGCAGCCGTGCGACGCCGCGTGGCGCAGCGCCCCGACATCGTGCATAGCCACTATGGCTTCGCCGCCGGCCTTGCCGGCGCACGGGTGGCGCGGCGGTTGGGTATCCGTAGTGTGCTCACACTGCACGGCAGTGACATCAACACGGTGCCACTCGCCGGCGGCAAATTCCGGCGGTGGACGCGGAAGGCAGTGCTGGGGAACGACGCCGTGGTAGCGGTGAGTGAGGCGCTCCGGGTCCGCACGTGCGAACTCTTTGGGAGATCGCCCGTCCATCTGCCGATTGGCGTCAATCTCCGTGCCTACGAGAACCTGCCGGCGCAGCTTGAAGCCCGGCAACAGCTCGGGCTTCCGCCCGACAAGAAGCTCCTTCTCTACGTGGGCAACGTGGTGGAAAGCAAGGGTATCAACGAACTGATCGAGGCACTCAAGGTGACCTCGCCCCACCGGGCATGGGGGGTGGTGGTGGGCAGTGGACCTTTGGTGGATCTGGTGCAGCGCACGGATCGTTGCACCTATTGTGGCCGCCAGCCCAACGAGCGAATCCCGCTCTACATGCGCGCGGCTGACGTCTTCGTGCTGCCGTCCTACTCCGAGGGCCTGCCCACCGTGCTCGTCGAGGCCGGCGCGGCAGGAACCCCGGCCATCGGGACAGCCGTCGGGGGGATACCGGAGCTTTTGAGTCAGGATCGCGGGAGGATGATTCCACCCCGCAGCCCGGAACTGTTGGCAGAAGCGATCCGCGACTGCCTCAATTGTCCGGCCGAAGCGCTGGCCAGGGCGGACCACCTTCGGCAATACATCCGTGAGCACTACGACGCCGATGCCAATGCAAGGCGAATGATGGTCTTATATGGCGATTTGATCGGGAAAGGTTAACATGCCCTCAAGACCTCCCTTGCAAAGGGAGCGTCTTCCAACAGTCATATGGCCGAACGCGACCCAATGGAGGAACGATGAGAACTGAGGCTGCCAGCATATCGTCTGGGGAGCGGTGGCGCCCGGCTGACTATCCGGCGAGGCAGCGATCCGTGAGCGCCAGGCCGGGCGTTCAGGCACAGACTCCGTTCATTCTGCGGATGGTTTTTTACGTGTTCCTCTTTTCGGTCGTCTTTGAGGGTTATGACCCGCTGGGGGTGAGCGACGTCTTCACGATCGCCAAGCTGTCTGGTTACGTCTTGTTCTTCATCGCTTTGGCTCACAAGAGCCAATGCTTCAATGAGTTCCCGAAGCCGTTTATCCTCTTTGTCATTCCCGGATTGTTCATGGTTGTTCACAGTATCCTGAACCCCGCCTTGATTGTCCCCGCGGTGATATTGACGTTGACCTACGTGCAGATGACGGTGCTCTTTCTGATCAGTTGTAATCTGTTGCGCCGGCCCGGCATGTTGCGTAATTCGCTGATCGTTTTAGCCTTCAGTGTCGCCCTGTTGGCGGCCTTAAGCCTCCTGGGGATCACGGGAACCCAGCGCGCTGTCTCGGTTGCCACGGCCCCCGGGCACAACACAGAAATAGACCGGGATTCCGCCTTTGGGATGGATGAAAATTATATCGGCATGTTGTATGGGTTGGGGGCGATCAGTTGTCTGGGTTTCGCCGCCCAAAAAGTCAGGATTCCGGGCGTGCTCAAGGTCCTCCTATGGCCGGCCTTCATCGTGATCATCTGGCCGTTGGTCCAAACCGGCTCACGGGGAGCCATGGCCAGCTTCGGCGTGGGCATGCTGGCCCTGCTGTTTGTGAGCTCCGCCGGGAAGCATAAAATATTCCGCTTGCTCAGGGCCGGTTTCGTCGTCGCCGTCGTGGCGGCGTTGTTCTGGAAAATGGTGCTCTCGTCACAAATTGCGACGGACCGATGGAACATGACCATCGAGCACGGCGACACGGCCTCGAGAAGTGCGATTTGGTTGCAAGTCATTGCTCAATTGCGCGATACATGGCTGTTTGGCGAGGGCATTCCCATGGCCTACGTGGACTTGGGACGGCGGCTCACCGGCTTCGCGAGGATGAAAGGTCCCCACAACGAGTTTCTTAACATGTTCTTGATTGCCGGGATCACGGGCGCGGTTTGCGCCTTGGGGGGATGGTATTACTGCGTGCGGAGCGCCTGGCGGGTGCGGGCCACTCCGCTGGGCGCCATATCGTTTGCTGCGGTGGTGTTCGTTTTAACCATGAGCTGTGACGTGGCGGTATATCACCGCAAAATATTCTGGTTAACGCTGGCGCTGGCCTACGCCGCAGGGCGCATGGTTAACGCGGCACCTATTCCGCATCGACGGCGTGCGTTGCCGAGCACATTCCGTAATGCCAGGCAATATCGCATTCCGGAACAGCTCTCAATTGGCTGAGATAAACCAAGCTGTATCTCTACGCAGGAAAGTCAGACATTTACATTATAGGGCAGACGGTATGTAGTGCGTCGTCATTTGGAACAAACAAGAATGCAGACACCTTGCGCAGCGAAATCCGCGAACACTCTAGGCTTGATCCGGGCGGATGCGGAGGCAGTGTTTCGTGAGCGATCCGACACGCCGGGCAAATTCAGGATGCTACTTTCCCTGCTGTTTAATCCTGGTTTCAAAGCGGTGTTGCATTACCGGCTCGCAAATGAGTGTTTAAGGCATCGTGGACTAAGACTTATCGGCTCCTACTTTTCGTATCGTGCTCGTGTAAAATACGCTATCGAGATTTCTCCTTCCGCGAAAATGGGTCGTTCTTTTCAAGGCATTCATGGTGTAGGTGTTGTCATTGGGTGTTCTTGCGTGATTGGTGACAATTGCGTGCTCTATCATGGCGTGACCATAGGAGCAAGAGCGGTGGCATGGATGACCAGTATCCGGTTATCGAAGACCGAGTTAAGTTATTTGCCGGTGCCAAGGTGATCGGAGGCGTTCGCATTGGCGCCGTTAGTGTCATCGGGGCGAACACAGTGGTGCTAACGGACGTCCCAGCGAGGAGCGTCGCCGTTGGTATACCTGGTCGCCCAATCGAGTCGCGCGTGAAGGTTGGCAATTGAGCCAGGCACATGCCCCAACACTGAGGATTTAAGGATTTGCCTGTAAGTTTTACGAAGAGGGTTTCCAAGATAATTTTTCGGTTGGTGTCCAACAAATGCTTCTTTCAGAACAAATCGAATCAGCTGGCGGAAAGCCGGGTGTTACGGTTGTTCAACCCATTATACCATAGACGTGCGGATTTGCACCTCTTAATGAAGATCGCCTTCGTTTATACTACAAGCCGGCTGTTCTGGGGTTATGCCTACCAGAAATACGCCTGGCTCCGGCATGCGGAATACAACGTTCAATTGGGCACCCTACTGGACGAGCCTTACAGTTTTCACAGCGGCTATCAGCCTGTGCTGCAACGGCGCGGGCACGAGTGCATGACCTGCTTCCCGGGAATCGAGCCGCTGGAGCAGGCGTGGACCAGGGAGAACGGCCGACCTCAACTGGCGGTACCGGAGGCCTGGCAGGTCGTGCTGGAGCAGCTCATTCAGTTTCAGCCCGAAGCCGTGTTCTGTAGCCTATCCAATGCCTTTGATCCGCAGTTTGCCCAAGCGCTGGGCAGCCATGTCCGCTCCCTAAGAGCGGTGATTGGGTATGCGGGATCCTTCACGGTGGACGGCCGGCGAATGGCGAGTTTCGATGCGGTGATCACATGCTCGCAAGATGTGCAGTCCTTTCTCCAGAATCAGAGACTCAGGGCATATTACCTCCCGCATTCGTTTGATGCGATCAGTGTCAGGCGGTTGCTGGGTGATCGGTCTGACCCCACGGTCAACCGGATTGTGTTCTCGGGCAACCTGGAGCGGCGAAAAGGAGTGCATCTGGAACGGGCGCGTTTGCTGGGCGAGATTGCGGAGCGGGTGCCGCTGGCCATCTATTCCCCGGCGGCGGAACGGTCCGAGAGCAAGGATCTCCTGGACTGGGCCGTGCGCGGCATGGCCGCCCGTTCTGCCCGGGCTCTGCTACGCGTGCCCGTCGTTAAGGGCGTGGCGGAACGTTCGTTTGCCGTCCGGCGACTATCGAAGATACATCTGGCAAACTCACCATTTCTGCCGGCTGCGATGAGAAAGGTGCTGCGGCCGCCGGTGTTTGGTTTGGATGCATTCCGGATTTACCGCGCTTACACTGCCACGCTCAACCATTCCGGCGAGTACGAAACGGCCGAGAATATGAGATTGTTCGAGGCCACCGGCGCCGGTGCGTGCCTGTTGACAGACTGGAAGCCCAACCTGCCGCAGTATTTCGAAATTGACCGTGAGATCGTGACCTACCGCAGTGCCGACGAATGCGTCGAAAAAGCCGGCTGGCTTCTGGACCATCCGGCGGAGGCTGCAGCCATAGGAGTCGCAGCACGCGAAAAGTGCCTGGCGAATTATACTTTTGAGCAGCGCGCTGATGAGATGATTCACATTATGAGTGAGGTTATCGGCGATTCTGCTTCAAGGAGAAATCGCGACCGGGCAGTCTGTGAAGCCTGAAGCCCATGGAGATATCTTAGGAAGACAATCTGACCGGATGTCCTGCATCGTTCAACTGGAACCACCGGTTGATGGTTCCAGGTCATCAGGGCTGAGAGTCCACAACGACCAAATGGCAAAGGACCGGTTGCGCATCTTGGTGGTGTTGCCAAGGCCAGATACCCAGCATGGGGAATCGGGGCAGGGTAATACCGAAGCGCGGGGTGGCCGGCAACCATGCTGAACACGGCGAACAAGTTGCGCGTGCAGGACGCGTTTGCGCGTCTGGTTGGGCGCTGGTTCATCCACCCCGGCGCCTTTCGTCTGCTGACCTTCCATGATGTCCGTGATGGCCACCGCGTGGAAGAAGGAGCCATAACGGCCGGACAGTTGGCCGGGTTTCTGGCGTGGTTGCAGCGGGAACAATACGCGACGGTGACCCTGGGCGAGGCGCTGACCAACTGGCCGGCGATCACCGCGCGACGCAAGACAGTGGCCCTGACCTTTGATGACGGGTTGCTGAATCACTGGGAGACGGTGAGGCCCCTGCTGAAGCAGCATGGGATGAACGCGACCTTTTTTGTGCCGACGGACTTTGTGGCGGAGCGGCGCGCGAAACGCGCCCTGCCGGTGGCCCAAGGGGCGTGCGAACATTGGTTCATGGGGTGGGAGGAGCTGCGGAGTCTGGTGCAGGACGGCTTTGAAATCGGCTCACACGGCTGCGGCCACCGATTGATCGGCTCCCTGGAAACTCCGCGTGCCCGGTGGGAGGTGCGGGAGTCCAAGCGCGTGCTGGAAGAACAACTTGGGCGGCCCGTCGCATGCCTGGCGTATCCATTCGGCCAACGCGGGGCGTTCTCCCCGGCGAGCCGGGCGCTGGTCTTCGAGGCCGGTTATCAAGGTGCCTGCACGCAGATGGGCAGCACCCCGAACGCCAGGAGCGATCCGTTTGAACTGCCGCGGCTGGACGTGAACGGCCATGACGATCCAGGGCGTTTCGAACGGAAGATGGCGGGCGCGTATGATCTATGGTATCGGCTGCGTCCCGCCGCCTAATGAAAGTATAGGTTCGGCGAAATTCTGACGTGCAGGCATCCGAAGGAGTCAAAAACATGAGCGCAAAAAAAGCCAAAGTTGCGGTGCCAACGTGCCCGTTTTGCTGTGCCTCGACTGAATTTCTGCCTCTGGCCGATACGCAATATAAGTTCAATCGCTGCGTCCGGTGCGGTTATTGGACAGCTCGCGCGGGCGACGACAGTTGGCCCACGTTTGATTACAACGACGCTCCCGACTATGTCACGGAAGTCCGCGACTGGAATATCATCATTCGCGATGTAAAGCGGGTGATGAAGCACAAGTTCGCAGTTGCCAGAGTTGCGAAAAAACGTTTCCTGGACATTGGCTGCTCTGAGGGGGCCTACGTGGCCGCTGCAAGGGATTTGGGTTGGGGAGCCGCAGGCATCGAAGTTGACGAAGCCAAGCTGGCAAGGTGTCTGGATCGGGGACTTGACTGCCGCAAGGTAAATTTACTTTCGTCACCACCTACAACGATACCGACAGCCGATTTTGTTTTGTTGCGCCACGTGATCGAACACATTCCCGATTTCATTCGTTTCACTAGAGCGGCCGGCGCGGCGGTTGCCGATGGCGGCGTCTTATGGGTGGAAGTCCCCAACCAAGCTGCCGAGCGGCTTTGCGGACACACCCGCAAGGTCCGCGAGGGACGCTACTTGGGATCGCTTTATCCGCCTACTCATCTTCACGCTTTCGAACCCCGGGCGTTACGGCATTTGGCAGGCGCGATCGGGTTGTCATGCGAGAGAATCGTCACTTACGCAAATTCAAATGACAATTGGCTGCCGCGCTATCTTTGCCGGATCTCGGGGGGGAAGAAAATGCTACATTGGCTACTTGAACGCACAGGATACGGGTTTAACATCGCAGCAATCTATCGCAAAACCGCGCGAGCACAGCCGCAATCAGGTAATGGACTTCTCCGTCATCATCCCTACATATAACCGCGGTGCCAGAATTCTAGGAACACTGGACAGCCTACGCCACCAGAGTGTCCAACCATCGCAATTTGAGGTGGTGGTTGTGGACGACGGTTCAACGGACGACACATTCGCGCAGGTAAGCGGGTTCCTGGAAGCCAACGAACTCTCGACATGGAGATGCCTAAGGCTCAAAGAGAATAGAGGCAAAACCGCGGCTCTGAATACCGGGAGCCTGGCCGCGAGTGGAACGATTCTGGCTTTCACCGACGACGACATCATCCCCTGCGAGAAATGGGTGGCCGCACATCAGGGACAGCACGAGTCGGCGGGCCAGAGCATCGGCGTAGTGGGTCCAGTGAAATACCCAGATGAGTGGATCCAACAAAGCAACCTGGTGCATTACCATAACAGCACTTACTTGGGGCAGCCAGGTAACCGCATGACTAGGCTCATCCTGGCCGGAAAACCCCTACCTCCTTCACATTGGGCGGGTGGCAACTCGTCGCTGCCCAGACAGGTGCTTTTGGAGGTAGGCCTGTTTGACGAGACGTTGCGGCGTGCAGTGGACGGGGAACTGGCGATACGGTTGGTGCGTTACGGCCTTGAGCTGTGTTACGAACCCCAAGCGTTGGTAACCCATAGGCCGGACTATGCAATGTCCTATCAACAGTGGATTACCCAGTTTGGAAAGAACTATCAGGGTGGAGTCGAAGTAGTGACCGCACGTTACCCGGAAGAATCGGCCCGCTACGGACATTGGTTCTTGGGAACACCATCCTGGGGGAAGGAACCACTAGGGCGCAGTATCGCGAAGACGTTATGCCGTCTGTCTGCCCAACCGGCTTTCGGCCGGCTGGTGTTCAAACTATTGGAGCGTTTAGACAAGAACCCGAAATTTTATCACCCCATGGCCTACAAATACGTTCTGGCGTGTGTAGCCTTGCGGGCCATGAAGACGCGGCGCGACAAAGGTGCCGGCAAGTCGGTTGGACAATCCTAACTGACCCTTTTCAAGAGGGGAAGATCACAGGCAAGCATAGGTATCAATAGGCAGCACCAAGCAGCCGGCCACCGTAGTTGTAGGTAGACATTCACCATGTTCAAACACAAAACACTCTTGATCACCGGCGGCACCGGCAGCTTTGGCAATGCCGTGCTGCGCCGGTTCCTGCCCACGGAAATCGGCCAGATCCGCATCTTCTCGCGCGACGAGAAAAAGCAGGACGACATGCGCCACGAGTATCCCGACCCAAAGCTCAGGTTCTACATCGGGGATGTGCGGAATCTCGACAGCATACGCGAGGCCATGGCGGGAGCGGATTACGTGTTCCATGCCGCCGCGCTGAAACAGGTGCCATCGTGCGAGTTTTACCCCATGGAAGCCGTCCGCACCAACGTGCTCGGGGCGGACAACGTCCTCCACGCTGCCACGGAGGCCGGAGTCAAACGACTGGTCGTCCTCAGCACGGACAAGGCGGCGTATCCGATCAATGCGATGGGGATGTCCAAGGCGCTGATGGAAAAGATCATGGTCGCGCGTTCGCGCATAGGCGGGGAAAAGGGATTGATTTTCTGCGGCACCCGTTACGGCAATGTGATGGCGTCCCGCGGTTCGGTGATTCCGCTGTTCCTGCAACAGATTGCCGCGGGCGAACCGCTGACGGTGACCGACCCGAACATGACGCGGTTCATGATGACTCTGGAAGACGCGGTCGAACTGGTGATTTATGCCTTCCAACATGGCCGGCCGGGCGACCTCTTCGTGCAAAAGGCGCCGGCGGCCACCATTGGCACGCTGGCCGAGGCGGTCAAGCGCCTGCTCAACGCGAACAACCCCGTGCGCATCATTGGCACCCGCCACGGGGAGAAGCCTAATGAAACGCTTCTGACGCGGGAGGAACGAGCGCGGGCAGAAGATTTGGGTGACTACTTTCGCGTGCCGTCGGACAACCGGGATCTTAACTACAGCCTCTACTTTACGGAAGGCATGCCGGAAATCGAGAGACTGGCGGACTATAACTCCTCGAATACGCAGCGGCTCGACGTCGGAGGCATGATGGCGCTTTTGCAGAAGCTGGCGATTGTGCGGGACGCGATGACGGGCAAGGAGCCGGCGGCAGCCACAACCGCACAAGAGTAAGGAGAAAGCCACCAGTTGATGCAAACCGTTCTTGTTACCGGGAGCAGCGGGTTTATCGGCCGGCACATGGTCGAGGCGCTGGGAAGGCGGCCCGAAGTGCGGCTGATTCAATTTGACCTCAGCACGCCGGAGGCCGAGTTGGAGCGCGGTCTGCGCGAAGCGGACGTGATCCTGCATCTGGCCGGCGTGAACCGGCCGCAGAACCCGGACGAATTCAAGGCGGGCAACACCGATTTCACGACGACCCTCTGCAAAAAGCTCGCAGCTCAGAACCGTCGTCCGCTGTTCATTCTTTCATCCTCGATTCAGGCAGCATTAGACAACCCATACGGGGCGAGCAAACGGATGGCGGAAGAAATCGTCCGCCACTGGGCGGAACATGGCGGAGGAACGGCGATCATCTTCAGGCTGAAGAATGTGTTTGGAAAATGGTGCCGCCCCAACTACAACTCGGTCACCGCCACCTTCTGCCACAATATTGCCCATGACCTGCCGATCACCATATCGGACCCGGCGCGAGAAATCGAGCTTGTCTATATTGATGACGTGGTGGCCGCCTTTCTCGCGGCCGGTGATGAAACTCCAGAGACGCCGGTTCGGCCGGCCGGGTATTGTGAGTTTTGTGAGGTGCCGCGCTCCTTCAAGGTGACATTGGGCGAACTGGCGGCACGCATCGGGTCATTCCGCGCATCGCGACACAATCTGCAATTGCCTGATTTTGCAGACCCCTTGAACCGGTGCCTGTATGCGACCTATCTAAGCTATCTGAAGGGGGCGGATTTTGCGTATGATCTGAATCAAAAGACCGACCCGCGCGGAAGCCTGGCGGAGTTTGTGAAGTCGCCGTCGGCCGGGCAAATCTTCGTCTCGCGAACCAAACCCGGTATCACCCGGGGAAATCATTTCCATCATACCAAGACCGAGAAGTTTCTGGTGGTGGAAGGGGAGGCGATCATTCGGTTTCGCCACATCCAAGGCACGGAGATCATCGAGCACCGTATCAAGGGATGCGACTTCAGGGTATTGGATATTCCGCCCGGCTACACGCATTCAATTGAGAACATCGGGGCGGGGGAATTGGTCACGCTGTTCTGGGCAAGTGAGGTTTTCGATCCGGAAAAGGCGGATACGTATCCTCTGAGTGTCATGGGCTAAGAGGGAAGCGGAAAGAACCAGCATGGCGCTTAGAACACAGGATGGAGGAGCGCACACGGAAAGGCCTCACTGGCGGTTCCAGGACCTCGATATCTGGTGTCTCGCTGTGGAACTAGCCGTGGTGTTTCACGACGTCGCCGCTCGATTGGAGAAGCGGCGCCTATTCCGTTACGCGGAGCAACTGCGCGCGGCGGGATTGTCGATATCCAATAACATCGCCGAGGGAAGTGCCAGTTTACACGCCGCGGAATTCAGGCAGTTTCTGAATATCGCTCGTCGTTCGCTCTTCGAGGACGCGTCGATGCTCCTGGTCTTCGAGCGATTGGGACTGCTTGAGCAGGATGAGATTATGAAAATGCTAGCGCTTTGCGACAAGCTCAGTCGCATGATTACGACCTTCACACGCACGCTTCACTGAGCGCTTCCCGCTTCCCTCTTCGCTTACCATGAAAGTCATGACCGTTGTTGGCACGCGGCCGGAGATTATTCGGTTGTCGCGAGTGATCGCCGCGCTGGACCGTTACACCGACCACGTCCTGGTTCACACGGGACAAAATTACGATTACGAACTGAACCAGGTGTTCTTCGAGGACCTCGAAATCCGCAAACCCGACCATTTTCTCAATGCGGCGGGGGCCAATGCCGCCGAGACGGTGGGACAGATCATCGTCCGGGCGGATGAAGTGCTGGCCAAAGAGAAACCGGACGCCTTCCTGGTGTTGGGCGACACCAACAGTTGCCTGGCGGCATATCCGGCCAAGCGGCGCAAGGTGCCGATCTTTCACATGGAAGCCGGCAATCGCTGCTTCGATCAGCGCGTCCCGGAGGAGATCAATCGGAAGATTGTGGACCATCTGGCCGACGTAAATCTGCCCTACAGCAGCATCTCGCGGGAATATTTGCTGCGTGAAGGACTGCCCCCCGATCGGGTGATCAAGACGGGCAGTCCCATGTTCGAGGTGTTGCATTATTACCTGCCCAAGATCGAACGGTCGGACGTGCTGACGCGGCTGGGATTCCAGGACGAGACGCGAGGGACAAGAGGCAAGGATCAAATTCAAGCGATCGAAAACACAGGTCGGCGGGGAGAGGATGACGAACAGCAGCAGGCGAATGTTGAACAGGAGGCCTGCCACACCGGGGGCTCCAGACGCAACCCCTCCCCCTCAACCAGGCCGGGTTATTATCTGGTGAGCTGCCACCGGGAAGAGAACGTGGATTCACCGGCGCAGTTCCGCAAGCTTGCGCAATTGCTCAACGGCCTGGCGCAGGAGTATGACAAACGGGTCATCGTCTCCACGCATCCGCGGACGCGGAAACGCATCGAGGCGGAGGGCGTGAAGTTGGAACCGCTCGTCGAACTGTTGAAACCGTTTGGCCTGTGTGACTACGTGAAGCTGGAGATGCACGCAACCGCCGTCCTGTCTGACAGCGGGACAATCACCGAGGAGTCGTCCATTCTCAATTTCCCCGCCTTGAACATCCGCGAGGCGCACGAGCGGCCGGAGGGCATGGAGGAAGGCGCGGTGATGATGGTGGGCATGGAATGGGGGCGAATTTGTGAAGCACTGAAAGTGCTGGAAGGCCAGCGTCGAGGCGCCGAGCGCACCCTGCGCATGGTCGCCGATTACGCCATGCCGAATGTTTCGGAGAAGGTGGCGCGGATCATTGTGAGCTACACCGATTATGTGAACCGGGTGGTGTGGCAATGACCCGGCGAAACTGCCGGCGGTTTCCACTTTGATCCACCGCTGCGAGAAGAATGCGAATCCTGCTGTTAACCCAATGGTATCCTCCCGAGCCAAGCAGATTGTGGGCCGATCTGGCCAAAGGGCTTCAGATCCAAGGGCACGACGTTCGTGTTATAACAGGATTTCCCAACTGGCCAACGGGAAGACTCTATCCTGGTTATCGCCTCCGCCTGTGGCAGAAGGAAATCTTGGATGGGCTGCCGGTGACCCGGGTTATTTTGTATCCCAGTCATGACACGTCCGCCCTGCGGCGCATTTTCAATATTGGGTCATTTGCGGCGGCGGTAAGTCTGTTTGGCTTCTGGCTTGCTCGGAAACCGGATGTGATCTATGCAATTCCACCGCCGACCGTGGGTTGGGCCGGCTGGTTCCTAAGCCGGCTCTGGCGGGTTCCGTTGGTTTACGAAGTGCAGGACATGTGGCCCGAGAGCCTCCGGGCTGCAGGGCTGGTTCGCAATGAAACAGCGCTGAAATGCATCGGGTGGTTTACCCGGTGGATATATGAGCGCGCATCTGCCATCCGGGTGATTTCGCCTGGGTTTCGCGCGAACTTGATTCAAAAAGGTGTGCAGCCTGGCAAAATCCACTGCGTCTCAAACTGGGTAAACACCGAATTTTACCGGCCGGTCCCCCCGAATCCGGAGCGGGCCGCAGAGCTTGGCTTTACCGGCCGGTTCAACCTCTTGTACGCAGGGGTGATTGGCCTCTCTCAAGGGCTCGACACGGTGTTGGGAGCCGCCGCCCGGCTACAGGACTTGCCGGCCGTCAAGTTTCATCTTGCCGGGGATGGCACCGAATTGCCGCGGCTCAAAGCGATGGCGCAGCAACGAGGCTTGTCCAATGTCCAGTTTCTCGGTTCATTTCCCACCGAAGAGATGCCAGGATTATACGCGCTGGCAGAAGTGCTGTTGGTCCACCTGCGCGCGGATCCGTTGTTGAGTATCACGATTCCGCATAAGATTTTCACCTGCATGGCTAGCGGCAAACCGCTGTTGGCAGCTCTGGAAGGGGATGCGGCGGAAGTCATCACAAGTGCGAATGCTGGACTCACGTGCAAGCCGGGTGAAGCAGAACAATTGGCCCAGACGGTGCGCCGGATGCATGCGCTCCCGCCAAACGAACTCGTCCGCATGGGAGCAAACGCACGCGACGCTGCCTGCCGACTTTATCAACGCGATTATCTGGTCAACAAAATCGCACAAATGGTCGGCACAGCGGTCGAGCAACAGAACCTGGTTCGGTGAAACGTTGCTTCGACATTTTTGTCTCCATGCTGGGGCTGGCCTTCGCGTTGCCGGTGATGGCCGTCATCGCGGTTTTCGTGCTCGTTGATGCCGGGCGGCCGGTGTTGTTCCGACAACTTCGCATTGGTCGCTTCGGACACGACTTCTGGCTTTATAAATTTCGGAGCATGAGAGAGATGAAGGGCAGTGAATTGGGGCGCTTTGACGCGGGAACGTGCCCCAGGGTGACAAGGAGCGGGAGGTTTCTACGCAGGACGAAACTCGATGAACTGCCCCAGCTTTGGAACGTGCTGCGGGGCGACATGTCGCTGGTCGGGCCCCGCCCCGAAGTGCGTCAGTGGGTGGAGGTCTACCCTGAACGATGGGCGAGGGTTCTAAAGATGCGTCCGGGCATTACCGATCCAGCCAGTGTTCAGTTTCGTGAGGAGGAAGAAATTCTCGCTCAATCGGCCTGGCCGGAACAGACCTATCGCGACGAGATTCTCCCACAGAAGCTGGACCTTTACGAAAAATACGTTGAGAACCGATCATTGGCAGGTGATGTCGGCATTTTGATCAGAACCATCGTTGTGGTCATGTTTCCGCCATCGGAAGTCAAGGCTGACAAGGCAATAATCGTGCCGCCAGCCAAACGCGGCTGACAGGAAGAACGAATGAAACAAGCAGGTTTCCGGAAAATACCGTATGCGCGGGTCGTATGTGACGGGCGTGAATTGGAGTATGTTCGTCAGGTGCTGGAAAGTGGCTGGCTGACCACAGCGGGCCGGGCACTGGAATTTGAGAAGCATTTTGCGGCCGCAGTAGGAACGCGCCACGCGTGCGCCGTCAATTCCTGCACGGCCGCGCTCCATCTTGCCTTGGAGTCGCTTGGAGTCGGTCCTGGGGCGAAGGTGTTTGTGCCCACGATGACATTTACCGCGACGGCGGAGGTGGTGCGGTATCTTGGAGCGGATCCCGTCTTCCTCGATGTGGATTATGGAACTGCGTTATTGACCCCGGAAATCGTAGCGAGCGCCATCAGGCGGCACCCGGACGTCAAGGTGCTCACCGTGGTGCATTTTGGTGGGCAACCAGCGGCCATGACGAAGTCGGGTGGAGAAGGGCTTCTGGATTTGTGCCATCGGCAAGGCATCCGGGTTGTCGAGGACGCCGCCCATGCCTTTCCCGCGCGACGAGACGGAAGGATGATCGGAAGCTTTGGCGACGTAACCTGTTTCAGCTTTTACGCGAACAAGACGATCACCACCGGAGAAGGGGGCATGCTCACGACCGCCGACGAAGCTTTGTATCGTCGGTGCAAGGTGATGCGCTTGCACGGTATTGACCGTGATGTCTGGAACCGGTTCACCTCGGACAAACCTTCGTGGGAGTATGACGTCATCGCACCCGGATACAAATACAACATGCCGGACGTGAATGCCGCGATCGGGCTGGCTCAGCTTGAGCGGGCGGAGGCGCTTCGCCAGGGCCGGGAACGTTGCGCACGCGCCTACTACGACGCGCTGGCAGAATGTCCGCACCTGGACCTGCCGACTCTGGAAGTGCCTTTTGCGGACCATGCCTGGCACTTGTTCCCGGTTGTGCTCCGCGACGCGGCACCGTTGAGCCGCAACCAGTTCATTGAGGAACTGGCCCGCCGGGGTGTGGGAACCAGCGTTCACTACAAACCGGTGCATCGGTTGCGTTATTACGCAGAACGTTACGGCCTTCGCCCGGAGGATTTCCCCAATGCCGAACGGCTGTGGCGTGGTTGTGTTTCGCTGCCAATCTACCCTTCGCTCACCGTGGACGAAACCACCTACGTGGCAGAGGCGATACGCGAGGTGCTTTCCGGGCACCCGGAAAAGACCAATGCGCGGGCCGTTAACACGCATGAGCTACCGGTCGGCGAACCGGTCGAAACAGTCCACAGGTTGGTTCAGCCTGCGCAGCGACATGAACAACGGGTCAGACTGTCGGTGCCGCACGCCAGCGGCCGTGAAATGGCCTACATCCAGGCTGCTTTTGAATCGAACTGGCTCTCCACAGTCGGTCCGAATATTGATGCGCTCGAGGCGCGCTTCAACGAACGACTAGAACGGTCTTCTTTAGCGGTCGGTTGCGGAACCTCCGCCATCCATTTGGGACTCCGTCTTTTGGGTGTGCAGGCAGGTGATGAAGTGGTGGCGCCCAGCCTCACTTTTGTTGCAAGCACCAACCCGGTGCTGTATCTGGGCGCACGGCCGGTCTTTCTGGACAGCGAACGCTGTTCCTGGAATCTCGATCCGCAGTTGTTGGGGGATTTTCTGAAAAGACGAGCAGAGGCCGGGCGTCTCCCCCGCGCGGTGATCGCCGTCCACCTCTTTGGTCAACCGGCGGACATGGATCCCATCGTCGAGCTGTGCCGGCAGTATGAGGTGGGTTTGCTCGAGGACGCGGCCGAAGCCTTGGGAGCAACCTACAAAGGTCGTCCGGTGGGAATTTTTGGCAAAGTCGCGGCGTTTTCCTTCAACGGCAACAAGGTGATCACCTCGACCGGAGGCGGCGTGCTTACGGCAAGCCAACCTGACTGGATCCAACGTGCCCGGCATTGGAGCACGCAGGCCTGCGATCCCGATCCAACCGGAGCCCATGAATATGTGCATTCGCAATTGGGCTACAACTACCGCCTCAGCAACGTCCTGGCGGGCATCGCGCTCGGACAATTGGAAGTGCTGGAAGAACGGGTTGCCCAACGCCGGGCGGTGTTCGCGCGCTACCAACAGGCGTTCCAAGACCTGCCAGGAAGCGAGGCGCAGCCAGAGGCGAGCTTTGGAGATCAGCCTTCAGCCATCATCGCTCAACCGTCAGGATTCGGAATTCAAAACTCGGCGTTGGAAATTCGGAGTTCGTTGCACACCCGCTGGCTCAGTTGCTTCCTGATTGATGAAACCCAGTTCGGGATGTCGGCCGCTGACCTGATTCGCTACCTGGATGCGGCGAACGTGGAATCGCGCCCGGTCTGGAAGCCGATGCATACGCAACCGCTGTACCGTGGCTACGAGTGTGTTGGCGGCGCGGTGGCCGAGGACCTCAACCGTCGCGGCATCTGTCTGCCGAGTTCCAGCAGTCTGAGCCAGGAGGACCAGCAGTTTGTGATTGATCGGGTGCGCGAGGCGCATTTTGCGGCGATGAGCCGGCGTCGGGACAAGGTGATTTTTTCGGCCACCACGGAGACTGGCAGTCATGAATGAACCCACAGAACGCCTGGAAAGCCTGATTTTGGCGGTTCACCGTCGGAATGGCGGGGTGCTGCAACATTTAGATTTCAAGACCCGGTTACTAGCTCCGGAGTTGCGTTTGGACTCGCTCGACCTGGCCGAATTGATGGCGGCCATCGAGCGGGAGTTCGGCGTGTCGCCGTTCGACGCGCTGCCGGTGCCGCGCACCTGGGGTGACATTCTCGAACTGGTGCGCCATCGTGACAACAAGGCGAAAGAACCGTCGGCTTGAAGAAGGTTCTTCAACACCATCCAAGCTGCGCCCGCCACGCCGAATGGTGCTGAAAATCACCCCCCCGGACCTGGCTGCGCTGCCGGCTGCATTCGCGGAATTGGAGGCCGGCCGCTCGGTTGCATTACTGCCGTTGCGACCGGACGGAGTCCGCTGGCTGGAGCCTCCTGACGCGCAGCGGGCACACGTTGGGGTGACGTCGTCCGGCTCCACCGGACAACCGAAGTTGATCTGGCGACGGTGGGCAGAATTGCGCGATGCGGCGCATCGCAGCCAGACCGTGCGTGGCTGGGTGTGGGCCTCGCCATTCGAGCCGGCGAGTTTTGCCGGTGTCCAGGTCGCGATTCAGGCTTGGGCCGGTGGCGGCTGGGTGATGTCGTTGCGTGGCGAGTGGCTGGATCAATGGCAGATGCTGGCCGGCACACTGGTAAACGCAATTTCCGCAACGCCGACGTTCATGGATCTGCTGGTGCAAAACGAACCGGCCGGCGGCTTGTCCTGGCACCCCCACCAAATCACCCTGGGTGGCGAACCATTGCGTCCGGGCGTGGGGCGACGTCTGGCGGCGCGGTTCCCCAAGACCCGGTTCAGCGTCGTGTACGCCGCCGCCGAATTGGGTGTCCTCTTGAAGACGCACCGACTCGATGGCTGGTATGAACGCGATGTTCTCAAGGCTCGCTGGCCGGAGTGGCGCGTCCGCGACGGGACGTTGGAATTATGGCAGGAGGGTGATTGGCGAAGCACCGGCGACCTGGTTGAACTCCGGGACAATTTGATCAAAGTGGTGGGGCGAGCGGACAGCGTGGCCAACGTCGGCGGCACAAAAGTCAGTCTGGCGGAAGTGGCCGAGTGTGCGGAGCAAGTGCCCGGAGTGTTGCGGGCGGTGGCGGTGGCGGAATCGAACGCGGTCGCCGGTCAGATTGTCTGTCTTAAATATGCCTTGTCACCACAGGAAAACGCGGAGGTCATCACTGCCCGGCTGCAGGAGCATTTGCGTCAGCGTCTCCGAAAAGAAGCCTGGCCGCGGCGTTGGGTGATGGATGATCTCGGCCCGGCGCTGAACGCGAAGCGCATGGTGCAATGAAACGGGTTTTGGTCACAGGCGGCTCGCGCGGGCTGGGTCTGGCGATCTGCCAAAGGATGCTGCGTGAGGGCTGGGAGGTCATCACGACCTCGCGTCGGCCGACGCCGGAGATCGAGGCCTTGGTTCGGGAGCATCCGGGGCGTTGCGAGTATCTTCTGGCGGACGTGGCGAAGGCGGAGGACCGCGACCGCCTTTGCGCGGCGGCGCGGGTGCTCGACGGTTTGGACGGCTTTGTCGCCAACGCGGCGATCGGGACGGAAGGGTTGCTGACGTTGATGCCGGAGCCGTCCGTCCGCGAGTGTGTGGAAGTAAACCTGCTTTCGACCATTCTTCTGACACGGCAGGTGGTTAAAGGAATGCTTTCGCGGGGCGGCAGCCTGGTGTTTGTCTCGTCGGTGGCGGCGCGCACGGGTTTCAGCGGGCTGTCGGTTTATGCCGCCACCAAAGGCGCGTTGGCATCCTTTTCGCGGGCGCTGGCACGGGAATATGGTGAGCGCGGGGTGCGAGCGAACTGCATCCTGCCGGGTTTTTTGGAGACGGATATGAGCGCCACGCTCTCAGCCGAACAGCAGGAGCGCGTCCGGCGGCGGACGGCGCTGCGGCGCCTGGGTCGCGTGGAAGATGTGGTCGGCGCCGTGCGGTTTCTCCTTTCCGACGAAGCGCAGTATGTCACTGGAAGCGAATGGACCATTGATGGTGGACTCACTGCCTGATCAAGACCTGCCGGCCGAATTGCGGCCGGCGGTGTTGCTGGAGGAAGCCGTCCTGCGCCGGCACCTGAAGTTTTGCGGCTATAACGTCCGGGTTTACGCCGGCTGCCGGTTGGTGCCGCCCGGCGCAATCAGTCTCGGAGACTTCACGCAAATTGACGAAGCAGTGCGGATATTCGCTGGCGAGGGGGTGGTAATTGGTCGTCATGTTCACCTGGCTTTTGCCTCGTCCATTTCGGGCGGTGGGCGCTGCAAAATAGGCGATTTTGCGGGCATTGGCGCGGGGGTGCGGTTCATCACCGGTTCGGAGGTGGTGGATGGGCGATGCCTGACCAATCCGACGGTCTCCGCCCCGTGGCGCCAGGTCGAACGCGGGCACATCACCATTGGCGCTCACGCGTTGATCTTCACAAACGCGGTGGTGCTTCCCAATGTTTCTGTTGGCGAAGGGGCCGTAGTGGCGGCGGGAGCTGTGGTTCATCGGGATCTCAACCCCTGGGGCATTTATGCCGGAATCCCCTTGGTGCAGGTAGGGGTGCGACCGAGGGACAAGGTTTTGGAATTGGAACGCCGTCTCGTGCAGGAAGAGAGGGATCAATCATGAGTGAGACAAACCCCCAATTGCCCGGACCCTCGCCACAACCCGTGGTTGGCGACCAGACGATGCGCAGAGGCGTGTGGCTTGTTGTCGCCGCGGCGGCGATGGTTCTGCTGCTCTGGTTTTTCCCCAGCTTCTGGTACACTCACGCCGATGCGTCCCAAGGTTATTCGTGGTTGGTGCCACGCCAGTCCATAGCCGGCTGGCAATACAAGGAATTGCCGGTCAGCAAGTCGGCCGAACGGCAGCTTGTGGCGGACGAAACCTTCAGCGGAGCCTTCACTGCGAAGGAGGAGCCGGCTCCAGTGCATGTGTTTCTCGCCAATCGTTACTCAGAAAAGCCCAATGACATCGGGTTGTTTGTCCATACTCCCGATCGTTGTTGGACCGAGTCCGGCTGGGTGATTCAACCCATCGCTCCCGATTACGTGCAACTCCGTGTCCACGGAATCCCAATGATGTTTGAGCGACGGCTCTTCGTGGGCGGGGAACATCAGGAGCTGGTTTACTTCGGCGGCTTGGTCGGCGGCCAGCCGGTGCCTTACCGGATGGATTACAATCTTTCCGTTGGCGTCAAGGTGGCGTTACAGAAGTTGGGGCGCAGCGGTGGTGCCCAATTCAGAGCCGTTGACACGCGCTTTTGGGGACGGATTTGGGACTCTTTCCTCTCCCGGAGACAATTGTTCGGCCCCAAACAATTTATTCGAATCTCCACGCCAGTTGAGGGTGATGGGCTGCCCGCGGCCGATCATCGTCTGGTGGTCATGCTGGATCAATGGCTGGAGGTGGCCAACTATGAACAAGAACTTCAACGCTGGCAATCCAAGCCCAAGAAGGCGGCGGAAGCGACACCAGAATAACACCTCGTCATGCAAAAGATTGCTGCTTTGCTCCTGTTGACGCCGTCGTTTCTGGCGATGGCGTGGTTGGTCACGAAGGCCCAGCATTTCTGGGACACGCGTCCGGACCTGCAATTCGGTTGGGTGGTTCTGCTGCTCTGCGCCTATTTGTTTTGGGAGGCGTGGGAGAAACATCCGCCGATTGACTTCCGCGCGCGTTGGTGGTGTGTCCTTTTATTCATTTTCGGCGGCGTGCTGCTCTTCTGGGTCCAAATCTACCTCGCGGCGTTGGGGCTGAACGCGGCCAGCCTCTACGGCATGGGTCTTGGGGTCATGGCCATGGTCGCGGCGAATCTTGGCGTGGTTTTCGGGTGGCGCGGGGTGCGGCATTTCGCGATGTCCTTTGTTTTTCTGTTTGTCGCGTTGCCTCTGCCGAGCATCATTCAGGGGCGCGTCGTCAATGGCCTTCAACACCACGTCGCAGCCATTGATGTCAACATCCTGAATCTGCTGGGCATCCCGGCCGAGCAGGTGGGCAGCCTGGTCCATCTTTCAACCGGAACAGTCGGCATAGACGAGGCCTGCAGCGGCATCCGCAGTCTGCAATCGACGATCATGGCGACGGTTTTCATCGGCTACCTGTCGTTGCGCCGTTTCAGTTTCCAGGTGCTGCTCCTGCTCAGCGGGGTGACGCTGGCGATCGTCGGCAACCTCATTCGGTCGCTTTATCTCTGCCTGACTGCCAACGCGCGCGGCATCGACGCCGTTAAGGAAGTTCACGACGCCGCCGGGTGGTCCATCCTGGTCTTCACTGCAATCGGAGTGATTCTTATTTCGTGGCTGTTCAACAAGATGGACAAGACGCTGGCAGCCGTTCAAGAGCCAAGCCAGGTGAAGGTGCAAACCGCATCTCCTCCACTGGCAAAGAGCGAATCGTAATTCGTTTGTTTGGCTGAATGAAGCGCGTATTTGACGTCGGCTTGACGGTGCTGACCGGCCCCGTGTGGCTGCCAGTTTTGGTCTTGCTGGCCGCGTTGGTGCGCTGGCAGTTGGGCAGTCCGGTGCTGTTCCGTCAGCCCCGCCCTGGAAAAAATGGGCGCATTTTCGAATTGCTCAAGCTTCGGACAATGACCGATGCGCGGGACAACACCGGCAGGCTCCTGGACGATGCGCAACGCTTAACGGCATTTGGGCGCTGGCTGCGGTCGACATCGCTGGATGAACTGCCTGAGTTGATCAACGTGCTGCGTGGTGAAATGAGCTTGGTTGGCCCCCGACCATTGCTGGTTCGTTACCTGCCACGGTACGCGCCGGCGCAAGCCCGGCGACAGGCTGTGCGGCCCGGGCTCACGGGGTTGGCGCAGGTCGAAGGCCGGAATGCTCTTACTTGGGAGGAGAAATTCGCGCGGGACGTGTTTTATGTCGAACACTGGTCGCCAAGACTGGACGTGCGCATACTGTTGGCGACCGTCAAACGGGTGATCCTCCGCACGGGAATTAACGCGGCTGGCGAGGCGCCGATGCCTGAGTATCAGGGAACGCTTCAGTTGGGCGAGGCGGCCCCAACCACTGTCCCCAAATGCGTGTGACATCACACTGATCATGTTCACGGCACTGTTTAAGAGTTCAAGGTGGGTGCGGCTGGCGCTGTTGAGCGCGGTCTATGTAAGTGTATTCGTCATCGCGCACTGGTTGTCGTATCTTGTTCGTTTCGATTTTGCCATCCCGGCCGCGCAAGCCAGTGTGATGTGGGCCAACTGGCTTTGGGAACTGGTAGTCAAATTGTTCGCCTTGCTGGTCTTTGGCCAGATCACAGGGTTGCTTGGGTATTTCAGCATTCCCGACCTGCAACGCATCGGTCTTGCGATGGCCTCCAGTTCGCTGGTGATTTATGGAACCCGCTGGTTTCCCGGACAGCCTTATGGTGATCCGCGTGGTGTGTTACTCGTGGATTTCCTGCTATCCACGGCTGGCGTCTGTCTGGTCAGGCTGGCGTGCCGGATGTACCGTGAGCGTTATAATTCCGGTTTGGAACACGAAAATCACACACGGCGGCGTGTGGGCATTGTGGGCGCGGGCGATGTCGGGGCCAGCCTGGCCCGGGATCTCATGGCCCGCCGTGGACTGGGCATGGAACCGGTGGTGTTCTTCGACGACGAGAAGTCAAAGTGGAAATCCAGCATTTACGGGGTGCCGGTGATGGGGCCGCCGGAAATTCTGCGGCGGTCCAACCTCAACCTGCGGCTGGAGGAAGTCATCATCGCCATGCCCAGCGCGCCGGCCAAGCGCATTGGCGAGATCGTGAAGTTGCTGCAAGGCGCCCACCTCAAATTCCAAACGGTGCCGTCCATTGACCAGCTTGCCACCGGCAAGGTGAAGGTCAGCCGGTTGCGCTCGGTGGAAATCCAAGACCTGCTGGGGCGGGAACCGGTGAAACTGGAGACCGAAACCATCCGGCATCTCCTGCGCGATCACGTGGTGGCCATCACCGGCGCGGGCGGCAGCATTGGCAGCGAACTGTGCCGGCAGGTGGCCTCGTTCAATCCCAAACTGTTGTTGCTCATTGAGCAATCGGAGGTGCAGATTTTCGAGATCGAACAAGAATTGATCGGCATGGGTTACGGCGGAACGATCCTCCCGCTGGTGGCCGATATTCTGGATGAGCCGCGGATGCGCTACATTTTCAACCGGTTTGCGCCGCAAATCCTGTTCCATGCCGCGGCCCACAAGCACGTGCCCATGATGGAAAGCCAGCCCAGCGAGGCGATCAAAAACAATTCCCTCGGCACGGCGCGGCTGGCCGAACTCGCGCTGGAATGCGGGCTGGAACGCTTTGTGATGGTTTCGACCGACAAGGCGATCAATCCGACGAATGTCATGGGTGCCTCCAAACGGCTGGCGGAGATTTACGTCCAGGCCCTGCACGCGGCGAGTCCGGGGCGCACCAAGTTCATGGCCGTGCGCTTTGGCAACGTGCTTGGCTCCTCCGGCAGCGTGATTCCCACCTTCAAGAAACAGATCGAAGCCGGCGGGCCGGTCAAGGTGACACACCCCGACATTACCCGTTATTTCATGACCATTCCGGAGGCCGTCGGCCTCGTCCTGCAAAGCGCTGCCCAGGGCCAGGGCGGCGAGATTTTCGTCCTGGACATGGGCGAACCGGTGAAAATCGTGGAACTGGCGCGACAGCTTATTGAACTCAGCGGACTCAAGCCGGACGAAGACATCCAAATTGAATTCACCGGTCTCCGGCCCGGTGAGAAACTCTTCGAGGAGCTGAGCTACAAAGGCGAAAACTACGTGCCGACCAACCACCCCAAGATCATGCGTTTTGTGGCTGACCCGGAACCCCTCGTCAACGTTCGCGAAGCCCTGAACCGGCTCGCTGCCGAAGCTCATCGTCTGGAACGCAACCAGATCAAGCTCCGCCTCAAGGAAGTGGTTCCGGAATACGAGCCGTATCTCGTTTGACCAGCAAGTTCCTGGTTCGACCTTTTGTCCCGCTGGCGGTAAAACCGTCGCATGACAGCGAACTGTGTCGGCATCGAAATCGGCGGCACCAAACTTCAAATCGTCCTCGGCGACGCCCTCGGATTCATCCGTGGGCGTTTTCGTTTTTCGGTGGACCGCGCGGAAGGTGCGCCCGGCATCCGTCGCCTCATCGAGTCAACCCTCCGGCAACAGCAGGCGCAGGAAGAGATTCAAGCGGTGGGTGTGGGTTACGGTGGACCGGTGAACTGGCGCACCGGCCAGATTTGTTGTTCGCATCACGTCGCCGGCTGGTCCGATTTTCCGCTGGGGCAATGGCTCGGCGAAATCACCGGCCGGCCGGTGGCGGTGGACAACGACGCGAACGTGGCCGCGCTTGGCGAAGCCCAGCTTGGCGCGGGCCGTGGACAAAACCCCGTTCTCTACGTCACGCTGGGCAGCGGCGTCGGCGGCGGCTTGGTCGTGGACGGCCGCATTTATCACGGAGCGACGCCGGGCGAGGTCGAGATCGGTCACATCCGGCTGGACCGCGCCGGTGCGACCGTCGAATCGCGTTGTGCCGGCTGGGCGGTGGACCGCAAGATTCGGAAGTTCATTACGCACGAACCACGAAGTTTGCTGGGGCGGCTGGTTGGCGAAACCGCCGGCGGCGAGGCGCGGCATCTCGGCGAAGCCCTGGCTCAGGGTGATCCCGCGGCCCGGCAAATTCTCCGTGAAACCGCGGAGGATCTCGCGTTTGGCCTTGCGCACGCCGTTCACTTGTTTCACCCGGCGGTCTTCGTGCTGGGCGGCGGCCTCTCGCTTCTCGGCGAACCTTTGCGTGGCGCAGTCGCCCATGCCCTGCCGCCATTCGTGATGGATGCCTTCCAGCCCGTGCCGGCCGTCACCCTTGCCACTTTGCGGGAGGACGCCGTGCCCGCCGGGGCATTGCTCCTGGCGGGTTCCCTCGCCTGAGGCTGGCCGTGCATTTCACAGTCGCGGAAGCCGCCGGCCTGCGCTAGAATCCGCCCATGAATGATTGGATTGCAGACTATCTGCGCGCCCAGAAAGCCGCCCTGGACTCCATCCCGGTGGAGTCGGTGGCCGGCCTGATCGAGACGCTTCGGCAAGCCTGGCAGGACGGCCGGCAAATCTTTGTTTTCGGTAACGGCGGCAGCGCCGCGAACGCCTCGCATTTTGTCACCGATCTCGGCAAAGGCTCGTCCGACAAGCTGGGCCGGCGTTTCCGCGTCCTTTCCCTCAACGACAATGTGAGCTGGGTGACGGCGCTGGGCAACGACTACGCCTACGAAGATGTCTTCATCGGACAGTTGCAGAACTACGCCCAGCCGGGCGATGTCGTGCTGACGATGAGTGTCAGCGGCAATTCCCCGAACCTGGTCAAGGCGGTGGACTGGGCGGTGAAGCACGACCTGCGCACGATCGCGCTGGTCGGCGGCAAACGCGGCCGGCTGGCGGACCTGGCCGAGCAGGTGATCGTCATCCAGGACACCCACTACGGACGCGTTGAGGATTGCCACATGGGCATCTGCCATCTGCTCTGCTACGCCTTCATGGAGCGGCCGGAAGTGGCACGACAACCGGCCCTGGCTTGAACTCCGCCGCCCGCCAGTCGAAGCGGAGCGGTGATTCCGCCTGGCGAAACCGAAGGACGCGCGTAAGTTTCCGGCAGCAAGATGAACGCGCCGCCGCCGGCGGTGTTTGCCTGAATGCCAGTTGTGCTGATTCGTCAAAGAAGTCACCATGAAACGTCGCACTTTCCTCAAGGGCGCCGCGTCCGCCGCGGCGATGCTTGCTTGTTTCCCCGCCACGCTGTCGGCGGTGGAACGCGAAACCACGCCCGGCCGGATCGAGCGGCGTTCGCTCGGTCGCACGGGCGAGAAGCTGTCCCTGATCGGCTTCGGCAGCCTGATGCTGAAGGGCACGACGCCGGAGGTGGCCGGGCAACTGGTCCGCGAGGCCATCGAGGCGGGCGTGAATTACTTTGACGTGGCGCCCAGTTACGGCGACGCCGAGGAGCGCCTCGGCCCGGCACTGGAGCCGTTCCGCAAAGATGTCTTTCTCGCCTGCAAGACGACCGAGCGCCACCAGGCCGGGGCGACTGCGGAACTGGACCGCTCGCTCGCTCATTTGCGGACGGACCACGTTGACCTTTACCAGTTGCACGCCGTCACGACGCGGCAGGACGTGGAGGCGATCTTCAGCCCGGACGGCGCGATTCACGCGTTCACTGCCGCCAAAAAGGCCGGCAAGGTGCGGTTCCTCGGCTTCTCCGCGCATTCAGTTGAGGCGGCGATGGCGCTGATGGACCGGTTCGATTTCGACACGATTCTGTTCCCGGTGAACTACGCCACGTGGAACGCGGGCAACTTCGGACCGCAGGTGCTCGCCCGCGCCCAGGAGAAGCGCATGGGCATCCTTGCGCTCAAGGCGTTGGCGAAGCAGCCGTGGCCCCGAGGCACGCCGCATTTCGCGCCGAACTGCTGGTACGAGCCGATGACCGATCCCGCCGAGGCGCTGCAGGGCCTGCGGTTCACGCTGTCGCACCCGGTCACGGCCGCGGTCACGCCCGCCTACCCGCCGTGCCTGCAACTGGCCTTGAAACTCGCGCCGCAGTTCACGCCGCTGAAACCCGACGAGGTGGACGCCATCAAGCGCAAGGCCATGAGCGTCGGCCTGCTCTTCAAATACCCGCAGTGGGGTCAGGCTTGAATGCACGGCGGCGGCCGGACTCAATTTTCGTTTGCCCGCGGACGCAAGCCGAATTAAACTGGACCATTAGTAAACGTCAACCATGACCGCAAACGCGCAGCCGAAGGGACAATCGTATGAGCGCCCACAGCCGACGTGATTTCATCAAGAGCACTTTTTCCGGAGCCGGCCTGTTGATGGCCGCGCCCGCCTGGCGCGGGCTGGCGGCGGACGCGTCCGCGCTGACGCCGTGCAACGGCAACGACCTTGTCTCGCTGGGGCGCACCGGCATCAAGGTGTCGCGTCTGGCGCAGGGCACCGGTTACAACGGCTGGGCGCGGCAGTCCGACCACACGCGCATGGGTAAGGAGGCCTTTGACCACCTGGCCCGCCACAGCCTGGAGCGGGGCATCCGCTTCTTCGACATGGCCGACCTTTATGGCACGCATCCGTTTGTCCGCGACGTGATCAAGGGTTTGCCGCGCGACCAGGTGGTACTGCTCAGCAAAATCTGGGTGCGCAAGGAGGACTGGGTCACGCCGTCCGGCGGGGCCGTGGAGGAAGTGAACCGCTTCTGCCAGGAACTGGGCACCGATCATCTCGATATTTGTCTGATGCACTGCATGACGGACGACAAATGGGCCACCCAATACGAGCACGTCCGGGATGATTTGACCACGCTCAAGCAGAAGGGCCGCGTCCGCGCGGTGGGCGTTTCGTGTCACGACCTGGGCGCACTGCGACTTGCCGCGACGCACCCGTGGGTGGACGTGATCTTCGCCCGCATCAATTACAAGGGCGGCAAGGAATACTCCATGGACGGCACGGCGCAGGAGATTGCCGACGTGCTGCGGACAGCCCGCAAGAGCGGCAAGGCCGTGGTGGGCATGAAAATCTTCGGCGCGGGCAAGCTCACCCAGCCGGAGCAAAAGGACACCTCGCTCAAATTCGTGTTCATGCACGAACTGGTGGACGCCATCACGATCGGCATGAAGACACCGACCGAGGTGGATGACACGCTGACGCGGATGGGTCAGGTCCAAGTCTGAGAAAACCGCCAATCGGGGACGACTTCAACGCCGGGGGACGCAAAGTTCCCGGCGTTTTTTGTTATCCGCCCTCGCGAAGATTCCAGCCGTCAATGCCGTCCCGGCGGCTGCGTGCGCGGCAACAAGGCGCAGAGCAGCGCGGCGAGAATCAGGCCGCCGCCGAGCGTGGCAAAGGGGACGATGATGCCGCCGCTCTGCTGTTTCAGCGTGCCGAAGGCGGCGTTGCCCGCCCAACCGCCGACGTTGCCGATGGCGTTGACCAGTCCCATCACCGCGCCGACGACCGAGCGGGGCATGGTTTCCGCCGGGATGGCCCAGAAAATCGCCTGCCCGCTGAACGGCCCCTGGATGGCAAAGAGCAGAAACGCGTAGGCGAGCCAGAACGAGTAGCCGCGCGCCAGCACGCTGGCGACGAGGCAGACACCGCTCAAGGCGAAGGCGAAGGCCACGTGCCCGCGCCGTTCCTGCGTGCGGTCGGAATGGCGTGAAAGCACCACCATCAGTCCGACGGCAACGAGGTAAGGCAGGGCGTAGAGCACGCCGGTCTGGAATGATGAGAAGTTGTGTCCGCCGCCCTTCAGAGCCTCGCTGAGGAAGGTGTTGCAGCCATAGGCGGCGGCGTTTTGCAGAAAGTAAATCGGGATCAGCACGAACACGACCGGCTGGAGCAGGGCGCGCCAGAGCGGGCGTTTCTCCACCGGCTCCAATTCGTTTGCTTCGCGGGCCAGCGTGGTTTGCAGATGCGCCCGTTCCTCCGGGGAAATCCATGTCGCCTCGCCCGGATGGTCCCGGATGAAATGCCACCAGACCGGCAGCCAGACAAGCGGGAACGCGCCTTCGAGCACCAGCATGACGCGCCAGCTCCAGATGCCCAGCAGCCAGCCGGTGATGGGCGCGGCCCCGGCCACGGCGAGCGGCTGGCAGATGATCCAGTAGGCGTTGGCGCGCGCGCGCTCGGCTTTCGGAAACCAGTTCGCCAGCAGCACCAGCGTGGCGGGATAAACGCCGCTCTCGGCCACGCCCAGCAGGAAGCGCATCAGCTTGAACTGGGTCACGTTCATCACCAGCCCGCAACCGACGGCGCACAGGCCCCAGAACACGAGGAAAATGCCGATCAGCTTGCGCGGGCTCCACCGGCTCGCCAGGTAGCCGCTGGGAATCTGCAACGCGAGGTAGCCGAAGAAGAACAGGCCGACGGCGTTGCCCTTGATCGCGTCGTCCATCTTCAGGAACGCCATCATCGGCGAGAGGTTCGGGTCCAGCGCCAGTGACACGTTGGTGCGGTCAATGTACGAAATGGTGTACATGATCAGCGCCACGGGAATGATGCGGAGCCAGCGTTGTTCCTTCATAGTGGTGTGAATGCCGCGCCTTTGCTAGCAAACCACGCGGGGGGTGTCCACCCTGTTTGCCCGCCCGCCCGGCCGCGCCGGAGAAATCGGCCGGAGCGTCCTTGACGTAATGAGCATGGCGGGTAATGTTCTCCATCAGAATCTCGTTTGAACCCATGTTGCCAAACACGACTCCTTACGCGGCGGCGCCCGAAGCCGTCCACCCGGCCATGCACCTGAGCGGCACCGTTGATTCCATCCTGCATCACAAGGGCCATGCCGTGTGGTCCGTCGCGCCGGACGACACCGTCTTCGATGCCATCAAGCTCATGGCCGACAAGAACGTCGGCGCGCTGCTCGTGGTCGAAGCCGGCCGCCCGGTGGGCGTGCTTTCCGAGCGCGACTACGCCCGCAAGGTGGCGCTGCTGGGCAAACACTCCCGCGAGACCAGGGTGTGCGAAATCATCACCGGCCGGCTCATCACGGTGACGCCGGGCCACACGGTGCCGGACTGCATGCGGCTCATGACCGAACACCGCATCCGCCACCTGCCGGTGGTCGAGGCCGGGAAGATCGCCGGCGTCATCTCGATTGGCGACCTGGTCAACTGGATCATCAGCTCGCAGAGCGCCACGATTGACCAGTTGCGCAGCTACATCACCGGCGACTATTCCGGCTGACGCGTCCCCGCGCCCGCCACAAGAGGCTTGCCGCCGACCGGCCGCCATGCACACACTGGCGCCACGTGGGCCGGGAAAGTGGCGCGGATCACCGTGGCAACGCTGGTTGCCATCGGTTGCGTGAGGGCTGCCCAGGCGGAGGCGCGGCTGACGCTTCATGGTGAACCGTAAGCCGCAGGATTCGTCCGCCGCGATTCCGTTCCATATAGCCGGCCTACCCTGGCGGTCGCCGCTTCGGAACGGCGGGCCGGGTATCGCCCATGAATGACGATCATCAACTGCTGCCCCCGGAAATTACGTGGTATCAGACGCCGTTTTTCCGGCGGTTCATCGCGCTGGTCTGTCCGCCACTGGGGCTGCTCCTGGTGTGGAGCGATGCAAATTGCTCCCGCCGCCGGCGCGTTGTCGCCACGGCCGGCATCCTCGTTTACTGTCCGTTCTACGCCGCGCTGCTGATCTGGCTGGCGGTGCTGGCGGGCGTGGCGGACATCGAGTGGGAAGGCGGATTCGGCCCTTCGATCGTCTGGCACAAGACCTCGCCCGATTACCTTGTGCTCGAGCGCAACCGCCAGTCGCAGCGGGAGCACGGGAAGGTGACGCCCCGGTCCGACGAGCCGGCCGCCTATTGGACCGACTTCCGTGGGCCGCGGCGCGACGGTTGCTACGACGAACGGTCGATTCAGACCGACTGGAACAACGGTGATCCGCGTTTGCTGTGGAGACAGCCGATCGGCGGCGGTTACGCCTCGTTCGTCGTTGCCGGGGGACTGGCCTTCACGATTGAGCAGCGCCGCGAGCAGGAGGCGGTCACCGCCTACCAACTGGAGACCGGCCGGGAAGTCTGGGCCTTTCACTATCCCGCGCTGTTCTCGGAATGGATGGGCGGCGATGGTCCGCGCGCCACGCCGACCTACCGCGACGGCCTGGTTTACAGCCTGGGCGCCACCGGTGAACTCTGCTGTCTGCGCGCGGCCACGGGCGAAGTCGTCTGGCGAACCGATGTCCTGAAGGATACCAAGGCCAAGAATCTTCGTTACGGCATGGCAGCGTCGCCGCTGGTGGTGGGCGATCAAGTGATCGTGCTCAGCGGCGAGGCCGCGCCGGGCAATGCGGTGATCGCCTACGACCGGCGCACCGGCCGGCGGTTGTGGGCAACGCTGTGGGACAAGCAAGCCTATGCCTCGCCGCTGCTGGCCACGCTGGCAGGCCAGCAGCAAGTGCTCATCGTCACCGCCGGTCGCGCGCTGGGCCTGGCCACGGACGGCTCCAAGGTTTTTTGGGATTACCCGTGGAAGGTGGAATACGGTAACGCGATCTGCCTGCCGCTGATCGTCGCAACGAACCGGTTCTTCCTTTCGGCGGGCTACGGTGCCGGGTGCGCGCTGGTGGAAGTCAATCCGGCCGGCACCAGCTTCCAGGCCCGAGAGGTTTGGCGTAACCGGAACATGAAGAACAAATTCAACGCCTCCGTGTTTCAGGACGGTTTCATTTATGGCCTCGACGAGGGCGTGTTGACCTGCCTGGACGCGCGAACCGGCGAACGGACGTGGCGCGGCGGCCGCTATGGCTACGGCCAGCTCCTGCTGGCCAGCAGGTGCCTCATCGTTCTTGGCGGCGAGGGCGAGCTGGCGCTGGTGAAGGCGACGCCGGAATCGTTCCAGGAGGTCGGCCGCGTGCAGGCGTTGGAGGGAAAGACATGGAACGTGCCCGCGCTCGCGGACGGCCGTCTGCTGGTGCGCAACGCCTCGCAAATGGCGTGCTTCGATCTGCGCGACCGCGGGCAAAACCATTTCGCGCCGGCCACGCCGCGCCGCTGACTCAACCGAAGCCGCCCGGCGGTTTTACGTTTTCGCCGGTGGCGTTGTGGGGGGCAACGGGGCCGGTTCCGGCGGGCCGGCTTGCTCAACGCCGATGAAACGCAGCGTGGCGATGAACTCGTCCACCGCCCGCTCGAACTCGCCGGTGTTGTTCTGAATGATGCGCAACAGACAACCGCTGCGCGCCGAGAACGCCGCCGCGTAGGCGCGGTTGATGACCTTGTGTTCGTGGATGTCCTCGACCGACTCGATGGTCCGCAACGGACGCGATTTGTCGAGGCGGCGGCGGCCGCGGATTTCCGCCTCGTGCGCGTCCACGAGGATGATGGCGCGCGGCGAAAGCCGTTCCAGCATCCGCGGCGTCAAGCCCGGCAGATAGCTGCCGGCGGCGGACTTAATCGCGCAGTGGGTGTCCAACAGGATGTTCTCCGGGCGTTCGGCCACGCGCTTGGTCGTGCGCCATTGCATCTCTTCCTGGACATCCGGCGAGAGATTGCGCATTTCGTCGCGGTCTTTCACCAGGCCCGCCTCCTGGCACAGTTTCAACATCTCCGTGCCGAACGAGACGATGGAATAACGCAGTTCCTTTTCGACGCGTTTCCAGGCTTCGAGCAGCAGCGTGGATTTGCCGGCGCCGGGCACGCCGGCGACAATGATGATTTTACCCATAAACGGTCCTTCGCTTCCGACGCCAGTCCGCCGGCGTCAGCATTGGCTGCGGCTCAACGAGCCTTCCGCACGCTTTCCTTGAGGCGTTGAATGTGACCGCGGCCCATGCCCTTGACTTCACAACCAAGCTCGAAATAACGCCGGATGTGCGCGTCGTTCAAGACGCAAAAGCAGTCAATCACGGCGCAGGGCCGGCCGACCTGCCGCACGACTTCGTCGGGATCGAGTTTCAGGTAAGCTTCGTGCCGCACCGCCAGCACCACGGCATCGGCGCCTTTCAACGTCTTCGCGAGGTCTTTCTCGATCCGCAGGTGGGTCAACGGTTCCTGCCGGTGGAAGAAGCGTTTCTGGCTGTAGCCCGGATGCGGATACGTGTCCTGCGCCTCGAATTCCCACCAGTGATCCACGTAGGGATCATGGACGCGCACCTCGGCGCCCATTTCCACGAGCTTGCGGACCATGATTTCCGAGCCGCTGTAGCGGGTGTCGCCCACGTCCTCGCGGTAGGCCGCACCGAGGACGAGCACCTCCGCCGCCGCGAGCGGCTTGCCCATGTTCCGCAGCGCGTCGCGCACCAGTTGCGGCGCGTGGAGCGCGCGGGTGTCGTTGATGTCAATCGCCGTCGGCGTGATGCGGAAGATGTCGTCCTCCCAGCCGAAGATGTGCTTGTAAGCCCACAAGCCCAGGCCGCCGTCCTTCGGCAGGCAGTAGCCGCCGATGCCGGGGCCGGGGAACATGATGTTCGAGTGCGTCGGGCGAACCTTGATCGCGGCGATCACCTTCTTGAGGTCAACGCCATTGCGCTCGGCGAACAGCGACCACTCGTCCAGAAACGCCAGGATCGTGGCGCGGTAGCTGTTTTCAACGATCTTCGCCGTCTCGGACTCGATCGGCCGGTCGAGCACGGTGAGCGGGAACTTCTCGACGTTGAGCACCTCGCTGAGGAACTTCGTCACGCGCGCCCTGGCCTCGTCGTTGATGCCGCTGCAGACGCGCCAGAAGTCGCGGATCGAAGCCACGTAGTTCCGGCCCGGCATGACGCGCTCGTAGCTGTGCGCCAGCAGCGGGTCCGACGCGATGCCGCGGCGCTCGAAGATCTTCTTCATGATCGGGTAGGCGACCTGCTCGGTGGTGCCCGGCGCGACGGTGGTTTCGATCAACACCAGCGCCGTCGCCGGGATGTTTTCCGCGATGCGGCCCATGCTCGCCTCCAGCGCCGCCATGTCCGCCGCGCCGGTGCGCACGTTGCCCAGCGACTCCTTCAAGTAATCGCACTGCACGTCCACCACGACCACGTCGGCCAGCTTGAGCGCCTCTTCCGTGTAGGTGGCGACGAGCGTTTTCTCCTCCTTCACGCACCGCGCAATGAGCGTGTCCACCTCCGGGTCCTCGGCCGTAACCGGCGAAACGCCGCGGTTCAGCAGCGGAATTTTCCAAAAACTCCGGGGGCTGGGCCGCTGCATGCCGATGACAAACTTGGTCCGCTTGCCGGATTTGTCCTTCGCGTCCGCGACGACTGCCGCCATCACCGCGCCGACGAAGCCAAGGCCGACCACCACCACAATCTCGCGACCAAGCTTGCGCTGGGCGGTGGCAAGCTTGTGCAGCCGGGCGAACTCGGTCTTGTAATTCGCCGGCGACGGCAGCGGAAACGTTTCGCCGGAAGGGCTGATGGAAAGGACACGTTCGGTTTTCATGGGCGGTTTGGTGGCTGATTTGGAATGGTGCATGACGTCAGTTCCATAGGCCAGACCGGCAGGGCGAGTCAAGCTGACTTATCCCGCGGGCGGCGGTGCCGTTGCGCCGCCCCGTCCGGCTGCCGGCGTGACAAAGCCGCCCGGCGCGACTATCGTCCGGCATGTTGTTCCGCGCAGGCCAGGTTGTTCGTGGCCGGCCGCTCCTGTGGGTCTCTGGGATCGGGCTGGCCGTGTTCGTCCTTTCGCTGTCGGCCGCGAAGCCGGACAAGACCTCGACCCCGCGCACGCCGCCGGGTGAGGAGATTTTCGTGCCCGGCCCGCTCCGCAAGATTGAAATTGAAATCGCCGGCGCGGCGCTGGCCGCCCTGGAAAAGGAGAACCGCCAATACACCCACGCCACGTTCCGGGATGGCGACACCGTGCTGCCCGACGTGGGCGTTCATCTGAAAGGCGCCGCCGGCAGCTTCCGCTCGCTGGACGACCGGCCGGCGCTGACGGTGAATTTTGGAAAGTTCATCCGCGGCGGCCGCTGGCACGGCTTGCAGAAAATTCACCTGAACAACTCGGTGCAGGACGACACCCTGCTCACCGAGAACATCTGCGGCGAGCTGTTCCGCCGGGCCGGCGTGCCGGCGCCGCGGGTGTCGAACGCCCGCGTGGTGCTCAATGGCCGCGATCTGGGGATTTACGTTTTGATCGAGGGCTTCGACAAGACGTTCCTCCGCGAATATTATCGCAACGCCAAGGGCAACCTCTACGACGGCGGCTTCTGCAAGGACATTGACCAGCCGCTGGAGAAACTCAACGGCAACGACACGAAGGACCAGCCGGAGCTCAAGGCACTGGTGGACGCCGCAGACGAGCCGGACCTGGCCCGCCGCTGGGCCAGGCTCGACCAGCTCCTTTACATGGACCATTTCATCTCGTATTGCGCGCTGGAAATCATGACGTGGGATTGGGACGGCTACGTGCTCAAGCCAAACAACTACAAACTATTTTGGGATTCCGAAGCCGACCGGATTGACTTCTTCCCGCACGGCATGGATCAGATGTTCAGCCAGCCGAACGGCCCCATTCTGCCTGATTTCAACGGCCTCGTGGCGCGCGCAATGATGGAGACGCCGGAGGGCCACCGTCGCTACCTGGCGCGCATGGCCGAACTGATGACCAACGTGTTCGATGTCGCCGCCATCACCAACCGCGTGAACCGTTACGCCGCGCCGATCCACGCCGCCTTCGCTGAACGCGACGCCGGCGAAGCCAAGAACTACGAGTGGCGCGTCCGCAATCTGTGCGAACGCATCGCCGACCGCGCGGTCAGCATCGCCCGGCAGTTGAAGGAACAGCAACCCGCGGAAGCGAAATCCGCCGCCCGCGTCGGGCCGGCCGTTCCCGCCGCAGAAAACCGTTTGCAGCCGTTGCGCGGCGGGATCCCGCCCGCGCGTTTCGTTGAAACTTCGCGCCTGGCCGGCGTGTCTTACAGGAAACCGTGAGCGGGTGACGTGTCGCGTGTCGCCGGGCGCGGAGATTGATTGTTGCCACCATGATTACGACCATCGAGAACATGAACGAGCCGGAGCAAAAAGCCGTTGTTTGCCTCTGCATCCTGGCCGCATTTGCCGACGGCGCGCAGGCGGACGCGGAGCGCGCCCAGATTGAACGGATCGTCCACGGCTTCGCCAGTGGCGACCTGGACGCGCCGGCGGCGTATCAAGATGTGCTCGGCGGCCGGGTGACGTTGAACGAGCTGGCCGGCCGGCTCCAGACTCCGGCCGCGCGGGCGCTGGCCTACGAAATGGCCGTCTGCGTCTGTCATGCGGACGGGGCGATCAACGACACGGAGCAGCAGTTTCTGACCGCATTGCGGCAGGCGCTGCAACTTGATGCTGCAACCGCCGACCCCGTGCAGCAAACTGCCGGTGCCCTCGCCGTGGAGCCGCTGGCCGTGCCGCCGCGGGTCAGCGACGTGGAGAACCTGGACCGCATGATTCTCAATTACGCGATTTTGAACGGCGCCTTGGAAATCATGCCGCACTCGCTGGCCACGCTCGCGATCATCCCGCTGCAAATGCGGATGGTTTACCGGATTGGCAAAAGCTACGGCTTCGAGCTGGGCCGCGGGCACATCAAGGATTTTCTCGGCACGGTGGGCGTCGGCCTGACCTCGCAGGTGTTCGAGGGCTTTGCCTCGCGTGTGCTCGGCAGACTGACGCGCGGGCTGCTTGGTGGATTGGTTGGCGGCGTGATGGGACAGGCCGCGGCTTCCGCGGTCGGCTTCGCCAGCACCTACGCGCTCGGGCAGGTCGCCAAGCGGTATTACGCCGGCGGCCGGACGTTGACCGGCGCCCAGTTGCGCGAGACGTTTGCGGCGATGCTCGATGAAGCCCGCGGCCTGCAACCGCGCTATCGCCAGGACATCGTGCAAAAGTCGCGCGAGGTGAACGTCACTGAACTCCTCCCCTTGGTGCGACAGAACTGACTTCGCTGCCGGCGGCGGACAGTGCGGACACGGGCGGCGGCATGGACGTGGCTGGAAGTTGCGCCCGGCGCGCGCGCCGCCGTGAAAATTCCTTTGATACGGTTTCCCCCGCCCCCTACGATGTCCGCTCGCTTGCCGGCGGGTTCGCCCCGGACGCCGCCGGCCTCGGATCGGGGCGTGGATTGAAACATGAAAACTTACGACATTGCAGTCATCGGCGGCGACGGCACCGGCCCGGAAGTGGTGCGCGAGGCGGTCAAGGTTTTGGACGCGGCGGCGAAGAAATTTTCGCTGAAGCTCAACTACACGAACTACGACTTCGGCGGCGAGCGTTATCTGCGCACCGGCGAGGTGCTGCCCGAAAGCGCGGTGGGCGAACTGCGGAAATTCCGCGCCATCCTGCTCGGCGCCATCGGCCATCCGGACGTGAAGCCCGGCATCCTGGAAAAGGGCATTCTGCTGCGGCTGCGGTTTGAGCTGGAGCAATACATCAACCTGCGGCCGGTGCGGCTTTACGACGCGCGCTACTGCCCGCTGAAGGACAAGGGGCCGGAGGACATTGATTTTGTCGTGGTCCGCGAGAACAACGAGGGGCTTTACACCGGCAGTGGCGGATTTGTCTTCAAGGGCACGCCCAACGAAATCGCCGTGCAGGAGAGCATTAACACCCGGCGCGGGGTGGAACGCTGCCTGCGCTACGCGTTTGACTACGCCCGCAAACGCCGCGGCGGCCAGCCGTGGAAGGGCCTCAAGCCCGAGGACGTCGCCGCCGGCCGGAAGGCCCAGCTCACGCTCAGCGGAAAGACCAACGTGTTGACCTACGCCTTTGACCTCTGGGAGCGCGCGTTCCACGAGGTCGGCGCGAAGGACTATCCGGACGTGAAGCGCGATTACGCCCACGTGGACGCCACGACAATGTGGTTCGTGAAGAACCCGGAGTGGTTCGACGTGATTGTCACCGACAACATGTTCGGCGACATCATCACCGACCTCGGCGCGATGATCCAGGGCGGCATGGGCATCGCGGCCGGCGGCAATATCAACCCGGAAGGTTCCTCAATGTTCGAGCCGATCGGCGGCAGCGCGCCGAAATACACCGGCAAGCACGTCATCAACCCGCTCGCCGCGGTCTGCGCCGGGGCGATGCTGCTGGACCACCTCGGCGAAACCACCGCCGCGAAGGCCATCGAAGATGCCGTGATCAAGTCGGTCCGCGAAAAACTGAAGAGTCTGGCCGCCGGCAAAATGGGCTTCACCACCGAGCAGGTGGGCGACCTGGTGGCCGCCGCGTTGTAAGCGCCGGCGGTTTCAACTTGCCAGCCGGGCGCCCCGGCCGGACGTTTGCTGGCCATGTCCGACGATCCGGTTTTCGTCCACGCCCGGCAGCACATGGTGGAGCACCAGCTCCGCGTGCCGTGGCGCGGCATCCGCGATCCCCGCGTGCTGGCGGCGATGGCGAAGGTGCCGCGGCACGAGTTCGTGCCCGCCGAGCTGCGCGACGAGGCTTACGAGGACCATCCACTGCCCATCGGCCACGGCCAGACGATTTCCCAGCCCTTCATCGTGGCCTTCATGACGGAGCAACTCGCGCTGCAACCGGCCGACCGCGTGCTGGAAATCGGGACGGGATGCGGCTACCAGACGGCCGTGCTGGCGGAACTGGCGGCGGCGGTTTTTTCGATTGAGATCGTCGAACCGCTGGCCTGCCGCGCCACAGCGGACCTCCAGCGCATGGGCTATGACAACATTTGCGTGCGCGCCGGCGACGGCCACGGCGGTTGGCCGGAAGCGGCGCCGTTCGACGCCGTGATCGTCACCTGTGCGGCCGAGCAGGCGCCAGCGGCGCTGATCGCGCAATTGAAGGACGGCGGCCGGATGATCATCCCGTTGGGCGGCGCGACGAGCCAGGCACTTTACCAAATCCAGCGGCACGGTCGCGACATCGAGCGCCGCCGCGTGCTGGCGGTCCGCTTTGTGCCGATGACCGGCGCCCCCTCCGGCGTTGCCGCCCGCGATTGATCCCCTCATACACCGGGGAACACGATTTGGCGAACCCTGGCAAGCGGCCTGTCAAGGCCGCCAGCCGGCCGAGCCAATGTCGCTTCAAGCGCCGGGCCTGGGCCAGTGATGAAGCCTGGCTGGGTCTGGAAGGCTTCTGGCGGAACGGCCGCCGGCACCTCCTTTTCCATCATACCGCCTTCAAACCGGCAAGAGATTGAGACGCGCCCCGCGGACTGGGGCCGCAGACAAACCCTCGACCGGTCCGGGAATCCGTGGTAAACCGTGCGCCGTTGTGTTCCAAGTTGCTTGCACAGTTCATGGCGGCTTTGGCTTTGCAAAGCGGAGAGGCAATCAACCAGGTGGTTATGGCAGAGATGGGTTCCACGCACGATGATGACCCGCCGCAGAAGGAACGGCGGGAAGCCACCGTCAGGCGCCGCGGCTTCACGCTCATCGAATTGCTGGTGGTGATCGCGATCATCTCGGTCCTGGCGGCGCTGTTGTTGCCCGCCCTGGCCAGGGCCAAAGCCAAGGCCCGGCAAATCGTCTGTCTCAGCAACCTCCGGCAGGTCGCGGTCGCCACGACGATCTACGTCGGCGAAAACCGGCAATTCCCCGGCAACTTGTCGGTCACCTACGGTTATTACTACATGTGGCCGGTTTACCTCTTGAACGGTGCGAGTTCCAACCGGCAGGTCTTCTACTGTCCGGCGGCGGCGCGCAGCAGCGCCTGGGACACCAACCTCAACCGGACGCTCGGCGGCCGCGGGCCGGACGGGAGGTTTGACCCGTTCGGGATCAGCGACCATGCCCGGTTTTCTCTGGGCTATAACGACTGGGGACTGGACCTCAACCACAAACCCCAACTCGGCCTGGGCGGTGACATCAATGGCGCCTTCAACCGGGGGCCGGTGACCGAGGGCATGGTTGTCAGCCCCAGCCAGATGATCATGTTTGCCGATGTGCGGGCGCCCAAGGATGCCGCCCAAATTCACTTCGACGCGGACGTGGACCCGACGGATGGCTCGCCCGGCCACAGCCAATGGCCGTCCAACCGCCACAATTACCGGACGGACGTGGTGTTTGTTGACAGTCATGCCGAGGCGCCCCGGCGGCACGATCTGATCAACCCCAAAAGCGTCCTCTGGCGGGCGCGGTGGAACAACGACAATCAGCCGCATTCCGAAATTAACTGGGCCGTGGATTGGACGGCGGAAGCGAAGCTGGATCAGTAAGTGCAGAGCGATTGGACTTGCGGGCGGCGCCGTTGCGGCTCCGAATGGACGGCATGATCAGCCGTCGAAGCACAGTTGCCGCTTGGTTTGGCCGGTTGCATTTCCTCCATTTCAGCGACATTCCGGCCGCATTTGCTCCCTGCGTCCGGCAATCGTAGAGTGTCCAACACATGGATTTGAAATGCTATTTTCACGTCTTCGATCCGGAAGGTTTTGCCGGCGGGGGCGGTGGTGGAACGCCGGTGCCGGTTTATACGCGGATTTTGAGAATCCTCGCCGAACGCTTCGAAAAGGACCTCGCCAGGGACCGCCCGCACCTGGTCGGCTTGATCATCGGTCAACCCGACGAACCTTTGATCAAGGAGCAGATCATTCCCAAACTCAATTTCTGGCACCACCGGTCGGCGAACTACATTGACTTGTTCTGCGTCGGTTTCTCCGCGCAGGCCGCCTTTGATGCCAAGGAATTCAACGCGACGCTCAGGACCCTTGAAACCAACACGCGCTGGAGATACAGCGGTGGCACCGATTTGATCCTCGTCAACGTGACCTATTCACCCGCATCCAAAAAGGTGACACCAGATTTCACCTCGGCGCTGGCCATGACCCTCGAAATGGTGGTCAAGGTGGACGGCTTTGAACGGCTTGCCATCTTCTTCGAGAAAGTGATGAGCGCGGCCAGGGAGTCCTGCGGCGTCGAGTCGCCGGCCCAGGTCAGCGACGCCTTCGGCGCCTCACTCGTCAAATCGGCCTTCAAGGGTTTGCTGACTTCACTGGTGCCCGACGGCATGAAAAAGGAAGCCAGGGACGCCTTTCTCTTCGCGGTCAAGGACATCTCAAAATAGAATTTTGCCTGCTTCAGGCGGGCAAGTCAGGCGGGACAACCCAAGCCGGCCGGATTCAAAGCGCTTGCGGCGGCCGGCCGTCTTGCGGATAGTTCGGGCACCAATCATGAAACCAAGCACCACGGCGTGGCCGCCGGACTTCACGGAAAATCCACTCAAAGCACGGCTTCGCCGCGGCGAACCGGTCATCGGCGCGGTCATCACATTGAACAGCCCGGAAGTCGCCGCCCACGTCGCCGGCCTCGGCTTCGACTTCCTCTGGTTCGAGATGGAACATTCGCCGGTCACGCTGGAAGGCCTGCGCCACATGATTCTCGCGACGCGCGGGCTGGGCGCGGTGCCGCTCGCCCGCCCGCCGGTCAACGAGTTGTGGACCGCGAAGCGCCTGCTGGATGTCGGTGCGCTGGGCGTCATCTTCCCCTTCACCCGCACGCCGGAACTGGCGCGGCAGGCCGTGGCGGCGTGCCGGTATCCGCCAGCCGGATTGCGCGGCTCCGGTGCCATGCTCGCCCAACTACGCTGGCCGCCCGCCGCAGATTATTACGATTTCGCGGACCGGAACGTCCTTGTCGTCGCGGTGGTGGAAGACACGAGCGCGGTGGCGCACATCGAGGAAATCGCCGCCACGCCGGGATTGGACGTGCTGTTCATCGGCACCAGCGACCTCTCGTTTTCGCTCGGCCTGCGGGGCAGGCAGCGGCATCCGAAGCTCGACGCCGCGATCGCAAAAATCGTCGCCGCCGCCCAACGGCACGGCAAGCCGCTCGGCCGCCCGGCCGGTTCCGCGGCGGACATCCGGCGGTTCAGAAAACAGGGCTTTCAGTTCTTCATGACCGCCACCGACCTGGAGTTGATCACCGAGGGCGCCGCGCAACTGCTGGGACCGTTGAAACGCGGCCAGGGCCGGGCGCCACAAACGGGCTTATGAACGCTTCGCAAAGTGAACGCCTGCGCGGAAGCACGAGACTTCCACGCTGGTTCGCGCTTCTCGCCGTGGGTTTGACGCTCACCGCGGCGGCGCAAGTCATCGGGAATCACCGCGCGGTCTATGCTCCCGACGACCGGCTGCTGCCGTGGACGTCCTGGCGCGACGCGCTCGATCGCGAAGTGAACTGGTATTTGAAATGCCCCGCCGACCACGGTTACCCGCGTTTCGTGGCGGTGACGTTCATGGACGGGAATTACGAGCCGATCGCGAATCGGCCATCGTTCATTCCGGCGATGCAGGACGGCATGGGCATCATTTCTTATCTGAAATATTACGCGTTCACCGGTCGCAAGGATCCGCGTGTGCTCCAGACGGCGCGGGCGATGGGCGACTATCTCGTCAACGAGGCCGTGACGCCGGACACCGGCAAATATCCGCGCTTCTCGCGCTCGACCGGCACGCGGCTGCGCTTCCCGCAACCGCCGGATTGCGGCTCGCAGGACGACCTGCCTTACGAGGTGGAGCCGGACAAGGGCGGCATTGCCGGCTTCGCGCTGGTGCTGCTTTACGAAGAAACGCGGGATGAAACGTATTTGAACCAGGCGCTGCAAAACGCCTGCGTCCTGGCGACCAACATGATCGCCGGCACGGCCGCGCAGTCGCCGTGGCCGTTCCGCGTGGATTACCGGACCGGCGCGGCGCGCGGCGCGGTGTCGGGCAACATGAGTTTCATCCTGCGGCTGTTCGACAGGCTGATCGCGCACGGTCACGCCGAATTTGGGCCGCCGCGCGAGCGGCTGTGGACTTGGATCAAGCAGCAGCAGATTCCCAACGCGGCGAAGGACGGCTCGCTCTGGGTGAATTTTTTCGAGGACCACGGCGAGCCGACCAACCGCACCGCCTGGGCGCCGCTCAACCTGGCGCGCTACCTCATCGAGCAGCGTGGGCAGCTCGACCCTGATTGGGAAAAGGACACGCGGACGCTGATCGAGTTCGTCAACCGGCAGTTCGTCCACGTGGTCCACGGCGTGGCGAGCTGCGGCGAACAGGATTTTGACCAGCACCCGTGGGGCGGCATTGCCACGACCTACGGTGCCGTGCTGGCGATGTTCACCCACGCGACCGGCTCGCCGGAGTTCAAGTTGCTGGCACGCCAGACGCTGAACTGGGCGCTTTACGGCATCAACGACGACGGCTGTCCGTATGACGGCGTCTGGAAAGGCGCCGGCCGTGGCGGCTGGCAGGAGGACGCGCACACCGACAAGCTCCACAACTACGTGGACGCCATGAACGCCTTTCCCGAGTGGGGACAGTAAAACTGCTCGTTTACCCACCACCTCCGTCTGAACGTGCCGCACTTGATGAATCCGCCAAGCACACCGCCCTGCTGAACCAACTTCAGCCGGTCAAACCGCGTCGGCGTGGTGGCCGATGCCGGATCAACGTAAGGATACGGCGGCGTGGTAAGGTTGATTTGGGGCAGGTTGGTCCAGTCCACCGGGTCGGCGTCCAGGTGAACACGCCATCCGGTGTGATGGCAGCGCCAGCGGGAGCATTGGTGCCCAGGCTAAATGCCGGTGTCTGCGCCGGCAGATTGGCAGTGGTGGCCTCCGTTGTGAACGTCAACAAGCTGCCTTTGTTGACAAATTGATCGCCGATGGCCGTCAAGACGGTCAACAACTCCAACGGCCGGTGGTAAGACGCCAGGAATGACCCGGCGATCACGGTGCATGACGTCTCGGGTTCCTTGTTGAGTCGCCAACCCACCGACATGTGCCGATCCGCGGAGTGTGTTGAAGCGGTCAAGACTTCGACGTAGCACCGCTCGCCCGCAGCAGCGACTGTGGAGCCGGGGTTTGGTTCGGCGAGGCCGTCCACTGGCCAAATAGCGTGGGGCTGTCCACGGTTGCGATGCGGGCTTTCTTGTATCTGAGTTTCCCTCTACTCTTGTCACGGTGTGATGAGTTGGGAAGATGGGTCTGTCCTGCCGCCTGCAGGCGGCAGGACAGTGGCGCGGACGTGTTCGTTGCCCTCTTGGCATTGGCTCTTGCCCAAGTGCGTGGGGAGCCGGGACCGTTCGCTCCAGCGTCCTCAACTCGAACCGTTGATTGAGCGGCCCACCACGGCTCGCTCGCATTTGCAGGAATGAGTCCGAACACCCGGACCACGATCCACGCCGGCTTGGACATTGCCAAGCTTAACCTCCAACGCCATCTGGCCGGTCGCTTGCACGACTTGCCCACCCCCCCCGCCGGCCACCGCCGTCTGGTCAAGCTGCGGGCCCGGCATCCAGACACCCACCTCCTCTGCGAAGCCACCGGCGGCCATGAACGCGACCGCGTCGCCGCCCTGCATCCAGCAGGCATTCCCGTCAGCGTCTTGAACCCGGGTCGGGTCCGCCACTTTGCCCGCGCCCAAGGCCAGCGCGCCAAAACCGACCGAACTGGTCCGCCGCCGCGCCCAAGTCTTGGAAATCCTCGTCGCCCAACGCCTGCAAAGCCAGCACCCTGACGGTGCCCGCCTTGCTCCGCTGCCTGGAAGCCGACGTGGAACAAATCGAAAACCCGCTCCAAAGCCCTCCGCACCCAAACCGCCCCGCTGGATCAACGCGCCCCAAAGTTTGCAGCCATTACCGGCGTGGGCCCCGTCACCGCCTGGAGCGTCTTGGCCGAGTTGCCCGAATGCGGCACCCTCCATCGGCGTCAAGTCGCCGCCCTGGCCGGTCTGGCCCCACATCCGCGGGAAGGTGGCACCTGGCAAGGCCGTCGCACCATCGGCGGGGGACGGGCCACCGTGTGGCGGGCTCTTTACATGGCCGCCTTGGTCGCCGCCCACAGCAATCATCAACGCAAAGCCTTTTACCAGCGGCTGCGCGCCGCCGGCATTTTACCGTCGGGCGTCGGGTTCATCGCCGCCACCAGCATGAATTCGGCGGGAAAGGTCAGGGAACGGCGTTTTGAACTGAAAATGCCGGACCACGAATGCCAGCGGATTCTGGGTGTGGGCAAGTCAACGCTCACCGCAGGGAGCACGGAGAACACCAACCGGGCCGCAAACACTCGAAACGGATCGTCCGGTTTCTCGGGGCTGCCGCCGCCCGTCCTTCTTCCCCAATTGCCTACGGTGCCGCCGGCCTGATCTCGAAGTGATGCGACACGGGCTTGCGCGCCGCGTCGATCTGCTCCTCGAAATCGGCGATCTGCTTGTCGAGCTTGGCCAATTCCGCGGTGCGCCCTGCCTCGGACTCGGAATTCTGCGCCCACGCTGGGAGGTTGAAGAGTTGCACGTCGCGCCAGCGGCGGAAGAAGACGTCATTCTTCTTGAACACGAGGTCCAGCACCTCTCGCCCCTGCTTGGTGATCGGGCCGGGCAGATCGCTGAGGTTCACTCCCTGCGCGAGCTGGTCGCTGCTCACCTGGGTCGCCTTCTCGCCATCGATCGTGATTGTGTAGTTCCCGGGGGCGAGACCGGTGACGCGCAACTCGTAGCGGCTGAGATCGTCGAGTACCGGGGCAAGTTTCAACGCCGCTTCGGCGCGGGCATCGATCGGCATCGGCAGCGCCTCGTCGAGGCGGTCAAAGGACACCTCGCCGTCGGCGACCTTCACGTTGCTGATTGTGCAGTGCTCGCTCGTCGTGCTCCTGGCGGGGACGGCGATGTGTGCGCTCGACACCTCCGCGCTCGCGCCCAGCCCCTTCAGGATCGCCCACGCCATGAGCGTGTGGCCGGGCGGCCCTGGATGCACCGCGTCACCGCCGCCGATGATCGCCGAGGGATTTGCCGCCCGCTCGCGCAACATGATCGCCATGTAAGGAGCGAACTGATCGACAAAGACCGCCCCCGCCTTGGCGGCGACCTCCTTGAGGCCGTCGGCGAACTTCCGCAGCGATTCGTTGCGTGTGTCCTTGTCCGGGTCGGGCCGCCGTTCCTCGATCGGTTGCGGCGTCAGGAAGGCCACGCGCGCGCCGGCGGCGCCGAGGTCCTTGGCGATCTCCGCCTGGCTGCGCACATAGGCGCGGAAGATGTCCGGCCGGAAGGGCTGGTAGTAATGGTCGTTCATCCCGAACTTGACGGTCACCGCCGTGGGATGCAGCGGCAGGACGTCGCGGTCCAGACCGCGTCGGACCGAATCCTCGACCATCGCCTTCTGTTCGGCGTCGTCCGCGGCGAACAGCTTGTTCTCGTCGGGATGGGACCGTTGCCGGAGCCAGGAAGTGTCGCCGCCCCAGCCGACATTGCGGAAGGTGAGCTTCCACGCGGGGTGCCGTGTCAGCGTGTAGGCCTCGACGTAGGTTGTGTAGAGCCGCTGCTCGGTGATGCTGTCTCCGAGGAAGACGACGCGGTCGCCGTCGCGGACGAAGAAATCTGCGGCCAGGGCGTGGGGCAGAAGGGCGAGTGCGACGAGGCCCGCCAGGGCAAACTTCGGGTGCGTGTTGAACATGCGGCGACTCTAGCGCAGCCGGCCGCGCAGGGAAAGCATATCTATCGCCCGGCCAGTCGCGGCAAGTCCGCCGCCAAACCCCAGACGGCAGCCGTCTTCATCCTCGGCCATAGAACGGAATGGTTCCCTGCCGAAGGCCGAAGGACGGTGTGTCAGGCTCCTCGTTTCGTGCGGTTGACGTGCCTTCCTCGGCAGCGGGAAGAAAGTAAAATTGGAAAATCGCGCGCGATTTGATGTCCAAAACTCGTGGTTTGGCGGAAGTAAAGGTACAAGTTGACGAATGTCGGCAGATTCAAAGCGTCGGTTCGATGACCCAACCGGTGCGCAACAGCAGTTTCTTTCGCTATTCCTGCGCAGCGAGCGGGAGATTTTTCGTTACGTGGCCGCCTTGGTTCCTAATGTAACGGATGCCCAAGACCTTGTGCAACAGACCGCAATGACGCTTTGGGAGAAGTTTGATGCCTATGATCCTGCCCAACCCTTCACTCCCTGGGCGTGCCGGTTTGCCCTGAATAAAGCCCGTCAGTGGATCGAGCGCCGGCAGCGCTGGCAGGCCTTGCTGGAGCACGGTCTGGCGGAGGAGCTGGCGCAGCGGCGTCAGGAGTTGCAGCCCGAATTCGAACGGCGGCTGCGGCACCTTGAGGCTTGCCTGGGGAAGCTGCCCCAAGGGCAGCTTTCTCTCATCGAGGGATATTATTATGAGCGTACCGGTGTCGAAAAACTGGCCGAGCGCTCCGGCAGAACCGTGGCCGCAACTTACAAGATGCTCCAACGCATCCGCCACACGCTCCAACTTTGCGTGGAAAGCCAGGCAGAACCGGAGGTGGCATGACATTGTCCTTCCCGTCGCAGGAGTTTGACGACGCCGTGGCCGCCGTGTGTCACGGGTCAGCGACGGAAACGGAGATGGGGGCCCTGAATGAGTTGTTGCGGAGCGACCCCGGCGCCCGGGACGAGTATTTGACGCGGGTCGAGTTGCACACTCGGCTGGCGTCTGACCCGGACCTTTTTTCACCGCCGGAGACCGCAGTCGCCGAGGCTTTCATGTCTGACATCAGCCTCAACAATCGGCGCAATGCTTTCTCCCTTGACCCGGAGGTGTCAGCGCGCAAGAGGACGCTGGTGCGGGCGTTGGCACTGACAGCCTGCCTCATGTTCGTCGTCGCGGGCGCTTGGACCCTGTGGTTTAAGCGGCCGGCGACCAGGAACGGAGCGACCAGCACCGCCGTGGCCATGTTAGCCCGCGCTGTTGATGCGCGTTGGGGTGGAAGCTTGGCCCCGCCACGGGTGGGCAGTGCCTTGGAACCGGGCTGGCTTCGACTGGAATCCGGCCTGGCGCAAGTGGTTTTCTACAGCGGCGCGCGGGTGGTGATCGAGGGACCGACGGAACTGCAGCTCATTTCACCGACCGAAGTGGTTTGTCCGACAGGACGCTTGTTGGCCGAGGTGCCCCCGCTGGCGCGTGGATTCCGCGTGAAAACCGCCCAACTCAACGTGGTAGATCTTGGGACGGCCTTTGGCGTTGACGCCGCTCGTGGACAGACCGAGGTTCACGTCTTCAAAGGGGAGGTGGAGTTTTTTGCTCAAACCGCGGCGAAGCAGTCGCTGGGCGAGGGACGGGCGGCCGTGGTGCCGGCGAGCGGTCCGCCGCAGTTCATGGCTGCGAATGCCGCAGATTTCACTCCTCTATTCGAACTTCAGAAGCGGTCGCTGGCCGCAGAGGCTGTCCGCTATGACCAGTGGCGGGTCGCAAGTGCGCGACTGAACCAGGACCCGTCACTGATGGTGCATCTGGACTTTGAGAACCTTGGTGACCCGGACTGGACACTGCGTAATGTGGTTGAAAAGAACCGGTCCGTGCCGGATGCCGCCATTGTCGGCTGCCAGCGGACGGAAGGCCGCTGGCCGGAGAAGGAGGCGCTGGAATTCCAAAGCATCAACGACCGCGTGCGCCTGGTCGTGCCGGGAGATTTTGATTCATTGACGCTGGCGGCGTGGGTGCGCATCAAGGGGCTGGATCGGCAGTTCAACTCTCTATTCATGTGCGATGGATTCGAGCCGGGGGAAATTCACTGGCTGATACGGAACGACGGCGTTTTGGGTCTGACGGTGATCGGCCCCGGCTCGGGGAACTTTCAGATTTTGGCCAGCCCTCCGGTGCTCACGCTGGAGAAATTCGGAATGTGGACGCATTTGGCCGTGGTCCTCGACGGAAAAGCCCGGCAAGTGGTCCATTACGTCAACGGATACCCCGTCGCTCGGCAAAGGCTGAGATTGGGTCCACCCTATCGGCTCGGTGCGGCCGAGCTGGGCAACTGGAATGCACGAAGCGGCCCGAACCCCGGCCCTTTCCTCATCCGAAATCTGAGCGCGGTGTTGGATGAGTTTGAACTGTTCAGCCGCGCTTTGAGTGACGCGGAAATCCGCGATCTCTACGCCGAAGGCAAACCGGAACCCGGGCCATAACCCGGCGATGCATTTGAATTTCTCCTGCCAACCCGACATACTTTCCCATAAACCCAAAACACTCCATGAAAACAAAACTTGCACTGCTCGCGCTTGCTTCCTTGCTCTCGGGCCAGCTCTGCACGGCCCAAACCAACGAGCCGGCGGACGATTGGAAACCCTCGACCTCCAACCAGCCGGGCAGACAGTATCCTCAAGTCAACTCCGAACGCTGCGTCCGTGCCCGTGTCGTTGCACCCCAGGCCCAGAGCGTTGTGCTCGAATTCCTCGGCGGTGCCAAGTACCCCTTGACCAAGGGCGACGACGGCGTCTGGGTCGGCGTCACGCGGCCCCAGGACGAAGGTTTCCACTATTACCAACTCGTGATTGACGGGGCCGGAGTCCCGGACCCTGGCAGCCTGTATTTTTATGGCGGCAACCGCTGGGGCAGCGGCGTCGAAGTCCCTGCCAGGGATCAGGACTTCTACGCCCTCAAGAACGTGCCTCATGGCCAATTGCGGGAGGTTCTTTACTTCTCCAAGGCCAGCCACTCGACCCGCCGCTGCTTCGTGTACACCCCGCCGGATTATGGCCGGGATCCGAACAAGCGATTCCCCGTGCTCTATCTACAGCACGGCATGGGCGAAGATGAAACCGGCTGGGGCAACCAGGGCCATACGAGTCTGATCATGGACAACCTGCTTGCCGAGGGTAAAGCCAGGCCATTTATCATCGTGATGGATAACGGCGGCGGCCTGGGTGGTTTCGGCGGTCGCGGCGCCCAGGGTGGCGGAGTTCCTGCTGGCAGGACGACCGCGACCCCGGCTCGTGGTCCCGGCGGACGTGGCGGGTTCAGGTTCGACTTCAGCGCCTTCGAGCGGGTTCTCATTGACGACCTGATTCCTTTCGTTGATGCGAACTTCCGCACCATCGCCGACCAGCCTCATCGCGCGATGGCCGGGCTTTCAATGGGCGGCATGCAAACGCGAACCATCACCCTGGCGCATCTCGACACCTTCTCACATATCGGAGTCTTCAGCGGCGGCAGCATCGCGCCGTCGGACATTCCCGACATGGCTGCCTTCAAGCAGAAGGTTAAAGTAGTATTTATTAGCTATGGCAGCCGCGAACTGGGCGGCAACCGTGGAAACGGGCGAGGACCGTTTGGCGGCGATCCCAAGGCGAACGTCGAAGCACTCAAAGCCGCAGGCATCAACAGCTACTTCTACGTATCCCCGGACACGGCCCACGAATGGCAATCCTGGCGGCGCAGTCTGTATCAGTTCGCGCCTCTGCTCTTCCAAGACCATCCAGTTCAGATGGCGGCAGCACAGTCCGCGGCTGCAACCATGGCAGTGACGCCTGCTCCTGCCGCCACGACGCCAGCCGCGAAAGCTGTTGCGGCCGATGTCACCGGTACTTGGAAAGCCGATTTCGACTCCCAGATCGGCCATCAAAATTACACCTTCACGTTCAAGCAGGACGGCGCGAGGTTGACCGGGAAAGCCAGCTCGGAAGTCAACGACCGGAAGCGCGAAGCCGAACTGAAGGAAGGCAAGGTGGACGGCAAAGCGATTTCGTTCGTCGAAATGCTGAATTTCCAGGACAACGAAATCCGCGTCACCTACGAAGGCAAGCTCTCGGCTAGCGGCGACGAAATCAAGTTCACGCGCGAGGTCGGCGAGTTTGCCAAAGAGGAAATCGTGGCGAAGCGCGAGCAGGCAACACCCGCCGCTGGCGCGCCCGCCGCCAAGACGATCCGGATCAAGGCCGGAAGCACCGAGCCTGTCAAAGACGCAGAAGGCAATGTCTGGCTGGCGGACCAAGGTTTCGAGGGCGGCCAAACCATCGAACGGCCCGACATCCAGATTACCAACACAACGAGTCCCGACCTTTACCGGGCAGAGCGGTATAGTATGGACTCCTTTTCGTGGCCGGTACCCAACGGGAAATATGTGGTGAAACTGCACTTCGCCGAAACATACGAGGGCATCACCGGACCGGGTGAGCGCGTGTTTTCCTTCAATGTCCAAGGGCATGAGTTCAAGGACTTCGACGTGTGGGCCAAGGCTGGCGGACCGATGCGTGTCTATGTGGAAACGGTCAACGTCGAAGTCACCAACGGCGTGCTCAGAGTCACCTTCACTCCCAAGGTCGAGAACCCGCAAATCAACGCGATTGAAATCATTCCGCAAACAGGTGGCGGGACAAGTGTGGCAGCGCCCGCGGCCGCCGCTCCGGCGGAGAGCACGCAGGACGTCACCGCGCCCCCTGGTCCCATTGTGCTGCAAATTGACGCGGGCAAAGTCACCGGCACCGTCAGCCCGACGCTTTACGGGCTCATGACCGAGGAAATCAATTTTTCCTATGAAGGCGGAATTTACGCTGAATTGATTCGCAATCGCACCTTCAAGGCAGACGCGAAAAAACCGGTTTTCTGGAATGCGATCGGCGATGCGATGATTGCGCTCGACACGAACCAGCCGCTCAACGCTGCGTTGAACGTGAGTTTGAAATTGGACACCAGCAGAGCGTCACAGACTTCGCCCGTCGGAATCGCCAACGGCGGCTACTGGGGAATTCCCGTCCGTCCGAACACGACGTATCGTGTCTCTCTCTACGCGCGCGGCGAGACGTTTTCCGGCCCGCTGAACCTCTCGCTGGAAAGCGCTGACGGTAAAACGGTGTTTGCCAGCGCGACGGTTGCAAGCCTCTCCGGCGAATGGAAGAAGTATGAAGCCATTCTGAAGACCGGAGAAGTTCAGCCCTCGAAAGACAACCGGTTTGTCATCACGACCACCCAGCCCGGCACGGTTTGGCTCCAGAATGCTTCGCTCTTTCCGCCGACTTACCACAACCGCCCCAATGGTACGCGCCCGGACATCATGCAATTGCTCGCGGACATGCAGCCCAAGTTCCTGCGCTTTCCCGGCGGCAATTATCTTGAAGGCAACTCCATCGCCGAACGTTTCAACTGGAAGGAGACCATCGGCGACGTGTCGCAGCGTCCCGGACACCGCAGTCCGTGGGGTTACTGGTCCACCGACGGTTTCGGTCTGCTCGAATTCCTGGAATGGTGCGAGGATTTGCACATGGAGCCGGTGCTGGCGGTTTACGCGGGGTATTCGTTGCGGGGGCAGCACGTTGACCCGGGGCCGACTTTGGAACCCTACGTGCAGGACGCGCTGGACGAAATCGAGTATGTCATCGGCGACGCCAATACCAAATGGGGCGCCCAGCGGGCGAAGGATGGTCATCCTCAGACATTCAAGCTGACTTACGTGGAGGTCGGAAACGAAGATTGGTTCGACCGCAGTGGCAGCTACGAAGGACGGTTCGCACAATTCTTCGACGCCATCAAGGCGAAGTATCCCAACCTCCAAGTCATTTCCACAATGGGTTACGAACATCCGACGCAGGTCGTTCGCAGTCGCGTGCCGGATTTGGTGGACGAGCATTATTACCGGTCGCAGGAGGACATGCAGGCACACGCGCCGGATTACGACAAGTATTCGCGCACGAACAAGACCAAGATTTTCTGTGGCGAATGGGCCACGCGCGTCGGCTCGCCCACGCCCAACATGGCCGGGGCGCTCGGCGACGCGGCCTGGATGACCGGCATGGAACGCAATTCGGACATCGTGGTGATGTCCTGCTATGCCCCGCTTTTCGTCAATGTCAGCCAGTTGACCGGACAGGGCCGCTCGTTGCAATGGACCTCCGATTTGATCGGCTATGACGCGCTGACCAGTTACGGCTCGCCCTCCTATTATGCCCAAAAGATGTTCAGCACGATGCACGGCGACGAAATTCTCGTGACCGATTCGCAAAACATTCCGACGCGCGAATGGCAGCCGCGGGCATTTCGCGGCTCCCAGCCTCCGCCACGGCAGATCCGGCAGATTTTCTTTGATGCCACCCGCGACAGCCGGAGCGGGACCATTTTTCTGAAGATCGTGAACGAAGCCGGAACGGCGCAGAACATTAATATTAAAATCAACGGTGCGTCGCAGATTGCGCCCGAAGGCGAAGTCGTTGTTTTGGCGGCAGGCAGCCCGGATGATACGAATTCCCTTGAGCAGCCTAACAATATCGTTCCGCGCACGAAGGGGGCAGACAACCTGAGCGCCAATTTTACGCGCGAATTTCCGCCGTTTTCCATCACGGTTTTCAAATTGGGAACAAGATAGTGCTTCCAAAGTGTTAAACCAGAAAACCATGAGAGTCGGAATACTTTCTCTCGCCGGCCTTGGGGGCAGGGCAGTTGGATTATCCCTGCCCAAACCGGCGAATCTTATTCACATGAACATAAACAGCTCACACGGCAGATCTCCCGTCGGCTTGCTTATAGCAGTGCTAGTTACCATTGGTGCAACGGCCCAATCTGCCGACATTCCCAAGCTCAAAGAGCTTTACGAAAACTGCTTCTATGTTGGTGCGGCCATCAACCGCAGCATTGCGACCGGCACCGCCGTCCAGGCGCGTTACATCATCCGAAGCCAGGAACAGGTTGATAAAGACATTGCTCTCGTCAAACAACAGTTCAATCAGATTTCCCCGGAGAACGATCTGAAGTGGGCGCTCATCCATCCACGGCCGGGATCGGGCGGCTATGATTTCCGCGCTGCCGACGCCTTCGTGAACTTCGGACTAAGCAACCAAATGTGTATCGTGGGGCATACCCTCGTCTGGCATGCCCAGACACCTAATTGGGTGTTCGCGGGAACAAATCCGCCGCCCCGGATGACAAACACTCTGCCACCGGAGGTAACCGCCAACTCAAACGCAGGGAGGACGAATGCGTCTGCTGTCCGCCGCTTTGGCAGAGGTTTCGGTTACGATGGGCCGTGCGCGTCCCGCGAGGAATTGCTGCAGCGGATGCGCGATCACATATTCACGGTAGTTCGCCGCTACAAAGGCAAGATCAAGGTCTGGGACGTCGTGAACGAGGCCATCGCCGACCGGGGCACGAACATCCTGCGAAACTCGCTCTGGCTGCAAATCATTGGTCCGGACTACATCGCCAAGGCCTTTGAATACGCGCATGAAGCAGATCCTGACGCGATTCTCCGCTACAACGACTACGGACTGGAAAGCCCGGTGAAACGCCAGAAACTGATCAGTTTGCTCAAGTCGCTCCAGGCGCAACATGTCCCGGTCATGGCCATTGGCTCGCAAACCCACGTCAGCGTTTCAGGGCCAAGCTTTGAGGAAGAAGACCGAGAGTTGACGGATCTCGAACAACTCGGATTGCCCATCCACATAACCGAACTTGACGTCAATAGTGCGCAGGGCGGTCAGCGCGCTACCGGAGCGAACATCGCCAACAACACTGCGACCACCCAAGGCGGCCTCGTGGATGATGCCGATCAACGTCTTGCCAATGAGTATGCCACTCTCTTCAAAGTGTTTCTCAAACACCAGAAGTTTGTAAAGGTGGTCACGTTTTGGGGAGTAAATGACGCCGTTTCATGGCGCAGGAATGGCCGACCGCTGTTGTTCGATGGCAATGACCAGCCCAAGCCGGCCTTTCGCGCGGTCATACAAGCAGCCAGTAGCGAGCGGGCGAGCGCACACTAGACCCGTCACCCATCGAAGCTAATTGTTGTAGAAATGAAATCAGCATTGCGCCTGCTGGCTTGTCTTCCATTGTAAGACATGAAAACCATAACAACCATAGCGCTTACTTTGGTGGCAGGCGGTGTTCTTTTGAGCACCGCAGCCACGCCAGATTCTGCCGGGCTTCCTCCCGCAGCGATCAAGCACTGGACTGCGGACAACGGAAATGGCACTTACTCAAATCCTTTGTTCTACGGAGAGTTTGAGGACCCGGATGTCATCCGCGTGGGCAACAACTACTATCTGGCCGGCACCACCATGCACATGAACCCGGCGGTTGAAATCCTGCATTCCAAGGACTTGGTGAATTGGAGGCTCGTCGGCTATTGCACGGACCGACTCGATCTTGGCCCGGCCTACCGTTTGGAGGAGGGAAACATTTACGGCCGGGGCGTCTGGGCACCCTGCATTCGTTATCACAACGGAATGTTTTACATTTTCTCCAACGTCAACGGCGCCGGCCTCCAAGTCTTCCGCTCCAAGTCAATTTATGGCCCCTGGCAGCGCAACCAACTGCCGGGAAGGCATGACCTGTCGGTCCTCTTCGATGACGATCTCCACAAAATCTTTACCATCTCCAGCGCAGGCAACCGCGGCCCCGGAGGAACCACCGTCTATCCGATTGAAGAGCTGGCGCCGGACCTGAGATCCTTTGACACCAACGCCCCCAAACACCAAATGGTTATTCCGCCGGCCGAACGGATGGGCGAAGGCCATCACCTCTACAAAATCTACGGCACATATTATGACATTTCCGCCATTCCTGGCGGAACCGTCAATCAGATGATCGCCATGGCAGACTCCATTGACGGTCCATGGACCGTGACTACGATGGTCGAGGGCGAATCGCTCGGCGTGACCACCGTGGCGCCCGATTTCGCCAGGCCCAATGATCGTGGACTCTGGTTGCATCAGGGCGGCATGTGCGACACCCCATCGGGTGAGTGGTGGAGCATCATCATGTCGGACCACGGCAGCGCCGGCCGCATGGTTTCATTGGTTCCGATCACTTGGGATAACGGTTTCCCGCTCATCGGCCTGCCAGGCAATCTGGGCCGGGCACCCAATACCTGGATCAAGCCTGACACTGGGTACACCCAGGAACCTGAGCCGACCTACATCCCCGATGATAACTTTAACAATGGCAAAATGAATCCGCATTGGCAGTGGAATCACGTTCCCAATGACACGAAGTGGTCTTTGACGGAGAAGCCCGGCGTGTTGCGGCTGCACTCGTTGCCCGCCGACAGTTTCTGGATGGCCCGCAACAGCTTGTGTCAGCGGCCACCTGGACCAGAGTCCATCATGACGGTTGAACTGGACACGACAGGCCTGGCTGCCGGGGACCATGCGGGTTTGGCGTTGTTGAGTTCGCCCTATGCCTGGATCGGCGTGGTGAAAACCGCGGAGGGTCCGACACTGCAATTGTATGAAAGCTCCCGCATGGGCCGCGGATTCGGACGCCGATTCAGCTCAGTTCCGACCTCAACCAATGCCCCGACCATCAGCCCGACCGCTCCGCCCAGCCATCTCTGGCTCCGCGTTCACTGTAACTTTGGCAACGACCAGGCGATTTTCAGTTGGAGCGCCGACGGCAGGGAATTCATGCCCTTGGGAAAACCCTTCACCATGACCTTCCAATTGACAACCTTCCAAGGCGTTCGACCGTCCCTGTTCAACTTCAACACCGACGGCCATCCCGGCGGCTTTGCCGACCTTGACAATTACACTGTAATCGAGCCGCGCGCCCGCGGCATCGAACGCGAGATTCCCATGGGCAAAACCATCACGCTGACCAGCGGCGCCGACGGCAGCTATTTAGCAGCCGACGTGCAAAGTAATGCACTGGTTAACTTGGCGGCGGATTCAACGAGCGCGGCGGCGCCCAACGTCAAATTCCAGGTGGTTGATTTGGGCCTCGGGCGCGTGGCATTCAAGGCCAGCAATGGCCGGTTTGTTTCCGCCTCGGACGACGGCGTCATTTTGAAAGACCTGGCCGGACAAAGGCCTGGTATGACGGAATCGTTCCAATGGATCAATCTGATGCGGGGCGACATCGCGTTCATGTCGCTGGTCAACCATCGCTATCTGGCCGCCAAACCCGGCGAACCGTTGCCAATTACGGCGATTGCCACCGGCCCCAGCCCGGCCCGCAAGCACGGCGTGTGTTTCAAGTGGAAAGCAATTGAATGAGAATGTAAACCACGGCCAATTACTGCGTTCGCCTAAACTCCCATGTTCATGATGATGCAACGGACGCCTGCAATCGCCAGCGCACTCCTGTTCAGGATTCTGACGGCGGCTCGCGCCGAACCCGCGCTTGAAGACGTCTTCAAGAATGACTTCTTGATTGGTGCGGCGTTGATCCGATGGCAAATCTCAGACGCTCAACCGCACCCAGCGTCCAGGCCGTTTTGCAGAGGTTTCAACATGTCAATCACGGTCATAAACCTATGAATACTGCCAAAACCTTGATGAATATCCTGATATTAGCCGTAGGCGGATTGCTGACTGTGGCTGCAGCGTATGCCGGTGACGTTACCGGCCAATGGCGTGCGGAGTTCGATACGCAGGTCGGCCAGCAGAAATACCTGTTCACTTTCACAGTCAATGAAATGAAAGTGGCGGGCAAAGCCACCGCTGAAGTCGGCGGTCGGAAACGGGAGGTAGAGTTCAAAGATCCCAGGCTCGATGGCGACAAACTGACCTTTGTGGAAACATTCAAGTTCCAGGACAACGAGGAGCGAATCGAATACACAGGCAAAGTGGGCGACAGCGAGATCAAATTCACCCGTAAGGTCGGTGATTTTGCGACCGAAGAATTCGTGGCGAAGCGGGTTGAGTCCGGCGCGGTGGCGAGTGCAAGCTCCACAAACGCCGCGGCCACCAATCGGCCGGCGCGGGGAGCAGGCCGATTCGGCGGCCCGATTGTGCTTGGTCCGGACGACAAGCCGGCCTTTCCGGATCCCCCCGCCGGTTTCGATCTGAAACGCGAAGGCATTCCCCACGGAAAGTCGGAAATGGTCGAGTATGACTCCAAAACTGTCGGTGCCAGACGCAAGATGCAGGTCTATATCCCGCCAGGCTATTCCAACGACAAAAAGTATCCGGTTCTCTACTTGCTTCACGGCATTGGCGGGGACGAGACCGAGTGGGAACGTTTTGCCCATCCGGACATCCTGCTCGATAACCTGCTAGCCGAGGGGAAGGTCGTGCCGATGCTAGTGGTGATGCCCAACGGCCGCGCGCAGAAGAACGACCGGGCTGAGGGCGATGTCTTTCGCTCCGCCCCGGCCTTCGCCAACTTCGAGCGCGATCTCTTGGACGATGTCATTCCAGCGATTGAGGCACGTTACTCAGTCCAGGCCGGTCGCGAATATCGAGCGCTGGCGGGGCTTTCGATGGGCGGCGGGCAGGCGCTCAACTTCGGGCTGGCTCACCTGGACACCTTTGCCTGGGTGGGCGGCTTTTCCTCCGCGCCCAACACCAAACCGCCGGAGCAGTTGGTGCCTGATCCTGTCGCGGCGACGCGGCAATTGAGATTGCTCTGGCTGGCTTGCGGCAACAAGGACGGCCTCATCCGCATCAGCCAGGCGGTGCATCTTTACCTGAAGGAGAAAGGGGTTCCCCATGTGTGGCATGTGGACGGCAACGCTCACGACCCCACCGAATGGAAGAATAACCTGGACCTGTTCGTCCAGCATATCTTCCGTTGATGCGCTTATCGGACTACTTCAGGCATTTCGGTGACTTCACGGTCTTGAAACTGTCGCGTAAGGAGGTGGCACTGCCGCCACCCCTCCCGCTAAGCCGGAACGATTCAGTTGAGAAGGTGAACACCGTTTGGCAAGCATGGGATGATGCAAAACAATCCAGCTTGTGGGTCGCGCCGGGAGGCGGGCCAAACGGTGCGGTTGCCGTTGACACCAAAGACATCACTTCGTCCATCCAGATTCCGTTTACCGACCAACGGCTGACGGCGCAGGGCGTCCTATTGATGTCACCGGTCACTTGAAAACCAGCCACTCGGGGTCGATTCAAAACCGGCCACTCGGGTGGTGAGGGGTTCATATCATTTTGGTTTCTGCGATCAAGGGTTTTCGATAGCCAACTAAAACGAGCCGGGGCCGGGCTGCCGAGCCGCTAGCTCGCGGCCCCGGCGGTCGGCGGTTCGCTGGACTTCCTCTGCTTTTTGCCTTCGTTGAGCACCGGTGCTTCCTTGACCCGGTAACTCTTGCCGGTGATGGCGATGACCTGGGCATGGTGCAGGAACCGGTCCAGGATCGCGCCGGCGGTGGGCACGTCGGACAGGCGAATCAGCTTTTCGAACTAGGCACGGATGGCGGCTTTGAGAACTTCGAGGTCGGTGTTCTTGTGCCTGGACTCCTTGAACCGGCTGCGCAGCGCCTCAAAATCAATCTTGGACAGTTCCATCACCGGCGCGGGCTTTGCCGGCATGTCCATCCCCCGTAATCGAGGCGTCGAGCAGCTTACCAATGTCGCCCATGACGCCCGTGATGCCGGTCGGATTCGGTTTGAGCTTGGTGCGGATGGCTTCAGCGATGGCGGCGATGTTGGCGACCCGTCCGGCAAATTCCAGCGCCGCCGGATCAGGCTTCACGGCCCCGTAGAGCCTGGCCACGATGCGCTCGTGGCCGAGGAACTCGTCAGCGACCGCTTGAGCGGGCGCCGTTTGTTTCGCAGGGCTGGGATTGCACGATGCCGTGCCGGATGAAACGACGCTGGTGCGTTTCCGCCAACGGTTGCGCGCCCATGGCCTGCATGACAAGCTGCTGGGGCTGGTCAACCAGCAGTTGCAAACCCAAGGCCTGATTTTGAAGATCTGCACCCTGGTGGATGCGACGTTGTTGCAGGCGGCCCGCCGCGCGCCGGCGAAGGATGATCAAAACGGTGGTGAGGGGGACGCGGGTGATACGGTCAAACAAGGCCAGCCGCATTCTGGCTACAAGGCGCATGTGGCGGTGGAGGAAAGGCCCACGCTCATTTGCGCCGTGACGCTGACAGCGGCCAACGTGCATGACCGCCGGGAATTTGGAAACGTGGTGCAGGGCGACGAGGAAATGGTCATGGCGGACAAGGCCTGTTGGAGTCGGGCGCGGAGCGAATGGTGCGGGCAGCGCGTCGTCGCCAACGGAATTTTGTGCAGGCCCGGTCGCGGCGAGCAACTGCGGGACTCGGCGGTGCGGGCCAACCGGCTGTTCCGTTCGATCCGGTGCCGGATTGAGAAAATGTTTGGCTGGTGGAAGCGCAGCACGGGCGATCGGCGGGTGCGGGATGTGGGCCGCGCGGCCAACCGCTTGGAACTGGAGTTCAAAGGCGTGTGTTGGAATCGGAAACGGCCGGCCAAGTTGAGCGCGGCATGAACCCCCCTGCCCCAGCCGCCCGCCGCCGGGCGAAAACGACCGGCAGCCAGGCGCAAAAGCACCCCAGCCTTCGGTTCGACAAACCATTTTCACGTTGAAACATGTCGGTGACTTCAAAACCAACAACTC
>JAJXZJ010000009.1 GCA_021780105.1 bacterium | reverse complement strand
CGATCGGCGGCCTCGACGGTGAATGAAGGGACCGCAGCTAAGACGATTGAACCGGAGGGAAGAGCGGTTATTCGCCCTGTCCGTTGCCTCCCTGTGTTCCGATTGAAAATCAGGGTTCATGGCATGCATTGGGAACCCCTACTGGGCCGGGATGGTGATCAGCGGGAGATTCTCCTTCTCGCCGGTGTCCGCCAGCGTGAACAGCATCATCATGAAGGAGAAGACGCGCTTGGATTTCAGGTCGCGGTCGTCAATCCAGAACCAATGGTTGCGATAATGCACCGTCACGAAGGCATCGGCCGGTTTGGATTTGGCACATTGAATCCGGATCAGGCGGAGGGCATTGGTATTGTTCGCAACCGCATCCCAGCCTGGGGCGGCCCGGCCCTGGCTCACGTCCTCCGGCGGAACTTCCACCTGCGAAGCCATCGTTGCCATCTGCTGCATCATGGAGCGGGTGATCACCGCGATTTCCCGGTTGCTGACGGAGGTTCCACCGAAGACCAGCTTGATTTCCTCGGCGTCAGGGTCCAGGTGCAGCCGCCGACGCAACTCGTGGATGGCCGCGAGGGTTTCCGGCGAAACGTCCTTCGAGCGGAAGGCGAGGATCGTGGTTTGCTGCTTCTGCGCATCCTGTTTGATGCGCATCGTCACGGCCTGGGAAAGCTGGATCTGGCGCATCAGGTGCAATACGCGCAGGAAGCCCGGATCCGGAGGCGTGACCCCCGCGATCGAGCTTTCCTGGTTCTTCAGTCCGTTGATCGAAGCCACCGTCGCGAACAGCACGCTGTCGGCTGGCCAGCCCGACTGGATGGTGAAGAACACCGATTCCGGCGGCAGGGGAGTCATCAAGCCGTGAACGAACTTGTTTCCTGTGAGTGGCACGTAGGTAATGGTGGGCCGGTCGGTATAGACGGCCTGGCCGCCGATCGTCCCGAAGTTGCCCTGGTAGGCATGTTCCGAAGAGAGGGTGCCGCCGGCGCTGACGCCGGTTTGCAGGGAATAGCCCGCCACAATCTGGCCCACATCCACAAAAATGGGCGGCTCCACGTAGCGCAGCTTGACGATGTTCAGCAGGGTTTGCCGTTTCCAGGAATCGCCGATCGAAGAACTGTAATCGGACCGGTCACGGGGCACGGTGCCGGGGCCGATGGATTTGCAGCCGGTCAACACCACCACGCCGGTGAGCGCGACGGCGAGCAGCTTGGGCAGGCGGCTGGTTGTCATGGTTCATTCCTTCAGTTTGTGATTTGACGGTGAATTCGCGGGCCGGTCCGCTGGTCATTTGCAGTGGCGCTGCCACCGGCACGGAGCAGCCCGTTTTGTTCTCGAATGACTACGGCTTGTAGTTGCTCATGCCCGGCCCGGTCTTGTCATAAACGTTGAAGAACTCGTCCGGCATGATCGTGGCCACGCCGCCTTCCGGCGTCTCGATCAAATCCTTGTCCAGGGTCTTGACCCGAAACTTCCAGCCCGGCGGGAGTTTCTTGAACTGGTCCTGCCCGGCGGAAATGAATTCCTCGTAGGTGTATTTCGGGGTGAGGCCCAGTTGGAATCCCTTCATAATCCAAGTGTTGCCTTCAGCATCGTCCAGCAGCAACACCGTGGTGCCCTTGTTCCAACCCACCCCGCTCTTCCGGGCGATGGTAAAGGGCTTGTAGGGCGTGCTTTCGCTCACCGCGCCGCCCTTGTCCATGTTCAGTTGGGCGACCCAGGCGGCCTTGATGCCGTTGAACTCCCTCACCACTCCGCTGTCAACTTCGGTCCAATCAGGCAGCCAGAGTTTCGGGCCGTTCAACGAGGCGCCGAGGACGCCATACTCCTGCTTCATCTTGGCGAAATCGAGGCCTTGAACCAGCTCTTGCGAGGCGGTGTTTTTCGACACGGGGATGCCGTTGGTCGTGAACATGGTGTTGTAACAGGCGGCGATCAGTTTTCCCGTCTTCGCCTCGCGGACAGCGAGAAATATCTCGATGTAGCGCACCTGGTGCATTTTTTCGACCCGCATATATTTTGCGCCGACGCCGTCGGCAATCATCTTGGGTTCCGCTGTGTTTGTGGTTTGGGCGTGGGACGCCGCCACGGCTGCCGTCAGCAGGGCCGCCGTCAGTAAACTTGCTTTCATGGTATTCGTTGTCTTCACACACTGTTGTTTGTTATTTATCTGTTAGCTAGGTCGCGGTGATTCATGGCCTCACTCTGCCGGCTGGGCTTTGGGAAAGCTCCATGAACCGTCCATGATTTTCTGTTTCGGCTGATACATCCGCACGATGTAGCTCCAGTCGGGAGTAATCGGCAGATTGTTGATGGCGTTGGGCTCGCCGCCGAAATTGATTGTGATGCTCCCATCCTTGTTTTTTTTGGCGGTCACGTTGTTGTAGGAATAAACGTCCTGGTCGTTCTTCTCCATGAACCCATCCTTGTTGTAAACGGTAATGGACCAGAAACCGTCAACCGGCACGTCCTTCACGGTTAAAACGTAGGGCGTCTTGCCGTCGTTCTTGGCGGGCACGACGTTGTCGTAAACGGCGGCTTCCTCGGGGTTTCCACCCCAGCCGAAGGCCGTGCCCAGCAGGTGGCTGATCGGGTCGAGCTTTGCTTTGTCACCGAACATGCCCTTGGCACTTGTCCGGGTCGCCGCGAGAACGTTGACAGCGTCGCGAACCTTCTTCAGCGACGCCTGGTCCCAATCCGGAATCTCGAACGTTCCCGGGTTCGTCTGCCGCACTACAATCTGGTCCTGCAGGGCGTTGGCGGCCTTGATGTCCGCCAGATCATTCGCATCAATGAAGGTGCGGATGATGACGACCATGTAGCGCGACCCGATTTGTTCCTTCGTGAAGGTGAACTCGCCCGCGCCATGCTCGATGGGAAGCATTGAGTGGTCCTGGTTGATGACCATCATGGACTGAAACCGCCCTTTGGAATCTGGCTTTATAATGGCAGCCGGTGCGGTGAGGTCGAAAACTCCAACCGAATAAAGCGTATCGCGATTCATGCGGACCACGTCTTGCTTGTCGATCGGCGTGGGCTGGCGAATGTGCAGGAATTTGCCGAAAGCGCCCAGCTTGACGTAGCGGGCGAAGGTCGTGTCGGTCTCCGCCCGGACGAAGTTGTCCACCGTCACCATTTCTGACGCGAAACTTGAAATGGAGACTAAAAGGAAAATTCCTATAGCTGCCATCGTGCATTTTGTTTTCATAGGCGAATGAGAAAATGTTTTGTCTCGGTGGTGAATTCGCGGGCCGGGCCGGCACGGACCAGCCCGCGTGGTTCACCACTGTTTAATCGTCCAGAGCTTTTTCCATTTGCATTTCCTCAAGCGTATCCGCCTGCGCCTTGACGGCGGCGCCGATGGGCTTCACATCCACGGTGACCTTGAGGATCTTGCCCTTGAAGGCGTTGTCACGCTCCGCGTAGTCGGTGGTCACCGGCGTGGCGTCATCTATGCCCACGCCCGCTGTTTCGTCGGCCGAGAAGATCATCGCCTGCGTGCGGCCGATCCGGCCGCTGGCGACCTTCTCGCCGTTGACCAGGAGGGTGGCCGTGCCGCCCTTGCCGATTCCGCCGCCGTCATAATCGAAGTTCATGCGGATGGTGGCTTTGCCCGGCGGCAGCGCGTCCGGGGCCTGCACCTTGTATTCCTGAAGTCCGAGGAAGTTGTAGCAATACGTCGGTTTCCCGTCCTTGAGATACAGGCTCCAGCCACCGAAGCGTCCGCCCTGGGCGAGGATCACGCCGTTCGCGCCGCCTTCGGGAATCTCCACGTCCGCCGTGATGGAGAGCGACCGGTTCTTGATGTTGATGAAGACGTTCTCGCTCATCGAGTCCATGCCGGCGGAGAGTGTGAGTGACGTGCGTCCGCCCATCAGGTCCGGCCGGCCCGCGAGCGCGGCGTTGACGCGTTCGATGCTGCGATCGTCAATGGGCAGCACACGATACTTGGCAGCCTCTTCCATGAAAAGGTCCTGCATTTCTTTGAGCTTGTCCGGGTTGGTTGCAGCCAGGTCGTTCACGAGGCTGAAGTCCTTGGTCGTGTCGTAGAGTTCCCAGATGTCGTCTTGCAGCTTGCGACGAGGTTTCATTTCCCACGGTGCGCGGTGGATGGTGCCGGCAAACCAGCCGTCGCTATAAATGGCGCGGTTGCCGAAGATTTCGAAATACTGGGTCTTGTGCGTGCTCTTCGCGGCGGGTTGGTCGAAAGTGTAGAGCATGCTCACACCTTCAATCGGTTCCTGGATCGTGCCGTTAACACTCTTGGGTTCGGGCAGATTTGCGGCTTCGAGCACGGTGGGGGCAACGTCAATCACATGATGCCACTGCGAGCGAATCTCGTTGGTGGCTTTGATGCGCTTGGGCCACGAGATGATCATGCCGTTGCGGGTGCCGCCATAGTTGGAGGGAATCTGCTTGGTCCACATGAACGGCGTATCACCTGCGATGGCCCAGCCGGCGGCCATGTGCGCATAGGTGTTGGGACCGCCCCAGTCGTCGTAATGCTTGAGCATGTCCTGAACCGTCTCCTGGACGCCGTTGAAATAGGTCATTTCGTTGAACATGCCGTTCTGACCGCCCTCGGCGCTCGTGCCGTTGTCGCCGAGGATGTAGAAAATCAGGGTGTTGTCGCGCTGGCCGATGTCGTCAAGGGCATCAAACAGACGCCCAATCTCGTGATCGCAGTATTCGCCAAAGGCGGCATAGACTTCCATCTGGCGGGCGAAGAGCTTTTGCTGGTTAGGAGTCAATTTATTCCAGTCCTGGATGGCCTTGGGCTTGTTCGCCAGCTTGGTGCCGGCCGGCACCACGCCCAGCTTGATCTGACGTGCCAGCGTCTCTTCGCGCAGCTTGTCCCAGCCTTCGTCGAACTTGCCCTTGTATTTGGCAATCCATTCCTTCGGCACTTGATGCGGCGCGTGCGTGGCACCCGGCGCGAAATAGATGAAGAACGGCTTGTCCGGCGTCAGCGCCTTCTCGAACTTCATCCACGAAATGGCCTTTTCGGTCATGTCCGTCATGAAGTTGTATCCCTTGTAATGCGGCGTGGGTATCCGGGTCATCCCGTCATAGAGCGTGGGCGCCCATTGGTCGGTTTCGCCACCCATGAAGCCGTAGAACTTGTCGAAGCCCGAACGCGTCGGCCAGCGGTCGGTCGGCCCGGAAACGCTGACCTCCCACGGCGCGGTTTCATGGTTCTTGCCAAACATGGCGGTGCTGTAACCGTTCAGGCGCAGCATCTCGGCCAGCGGCGCGTCGTTGTTGGGCCGCTGCCCGGTGTTGCCCGGAAAGGCGGTGGCGGTTTCGCCGATGCTGCCCATGTTGCCCATGTGATGATTGCGACCGGTGAGCAGGGCCATGCGCGTGGGCGAGGAGAGCGCGGTGGTATGAAACTGGTTGTAACGCAGTCCCTCGCTCGCGAGCCGGTCGGCCGTGGGCATGTGCACCGGTCCGCCGAAGACGCTCGGGATGCCGAAGCCCATGTCGTCCACGAGCACGATGATCACATTGGGCGCACCCGCCGGCGCCTTGACTTCGAATCGCGGCGGCGGCTTGGCGTTGCGGGCGTCGAGCACCGTGTTATGCGGGTAGCCTGGTTCGGGGATGGGCAGCACGGTCCGGTCGAGTTTTACTTCCGAGGGCTGCGCCAGGCTTTGTGGAGCGAGGGCGGGTCCCAGCGTGAGGCTGCCGGCGATGGCAGCCAGGAAGGCCGTTTTACGACATCTTGTTTTCATTATTGTTTCTTTCATTGGGTGTTGAATTGCGTTTTGATTTCAGCCATGAGGCTACCGGCTTCATTTCGGGAACAGCAAAGTCACCGCGAAGCGGAGTCCCCAGTCGGGGCCCCCGCTCGGGCCGTCGGCGTAATACCGATAGCCCAGTTGCAGGGTGATTGGTTGTTTGCTGACCTTGAGCATCTGGGTCGCCATGAAATTCACCGGCACCGACCATTGATGCCCCTGCCAATCGTAGGTGGACTCGGTGTTCACCATGAAGGTGGTGAAGCTCTTGGTAGTGTAGCCGACAAAAGGCTGGAGGTACGTGGCGTTCACATTCTGAGCGCCCCAGCCTTCGTAGGACCAGAGGTGGTTGGCCAGCACACCATAGGTAAACCCCTTGTCCTGGCGCAGCACGACGGCGGTCGGGCCGGCGCCCCACTTGCCTGAACCGAGGGCGCTGTCCGTGGCGGTGGGCAAAAGCAAAGCCGGTCCCGCGCCCACGATCCAGCCGCCGGGGGCCTCTTTGGGCGAAAAGAAGAAGCTTTGCAGGGTGTCCCCCAGGCCGAATTTGGAGCTGACGCCCGGAGCGGTGGATTCCAGATAGACGGTGGGCAGGATCGTCCGGCCGATCACATTCCAGTCCTTGCTGAGCGAAACGGGGATGACCGGTTGGAAGTTCAGCGTGTATTTCATGGCGTCGGAGGGGCCGATGCCAAAGTCCCAGTTGTTCTGGAAGGGCACACTGGTCAGGCTGGCGATCGGGTTCAGGGTTTTCCTGACCAGTTCCGCCTGCTTCGCCGCTTCATCGTCCGCCATGCCGCCGCCGCCGGAGGAAGGAGCGTCGGCGGGCGCGAGGGTGAGCGAAGAGTTGTGGCCCTGATCGCCCAACTCTCCAGGTTGACCTTGCGCATGGGTGAATGCCGTCAGCGCGAGGCTGCCGGCCATTGCCGCCGCGAGTGCCTGGTTACGGAAATTTGTTCTTGTCATGCTTACAGTTTGTTTCGGTTCGTTTTTTGAGGGGATGGCGTGATCAACCTTTATGGTCCAGCCCGCAGCGACCCACCACCACGCGCGCCGGCCTGGTAGCGGGTGGTCTCTCGCAATTAGAACTTCCAGGTCAGATTGAGGCTGGCGAACGTAAACCAGGCATTGTTGAACGAACCCGCCACGCGGCCGCGGAGCGACGAATCACTCCCCTGGTCCACCGGCATGTCTCCCGCCCACAGGAAGGTGCAGCCCGCGCCGACGTCCACCGACTGGCTGAGCTGGTATTGCGCGCCCAGGCCAAAGCGCCACGCCTGGCCCATCGGCACGGTGACGGTGCGGTTGGCACCGTCCACCGCCGAACTGTCGAAGGCAACGCCGCCCGACAGCAGCCATTTGGCGGAGGCGCGATACTGGGCTCCGAGCGCGCCGTGCCAGGTATCCTGATATTTCAGATTGAGGGTGGTGGCGCCACCGCTTTCCACGCCGGCCTGCACGTAGCCGAACTGACTCCAATTCTGCCAGCCGAAGTCGCCCATGACGGCCCATTGGTCACTCAGCGCGTGATAAACGCTGGCCATCGCGGACTGCGGCACCGTCATTCCGAGGTTCAACTGCGATGGGTTGGCCAGGAGGGCACTCAAGCCGGGTCCCAAGCCGGTGTAGGTCGGTGTGTCCTTGAAATCCAGACTCACCGGGGAGAGGTAGTTCACGCCGAGACGCGTCTTTTCGCCAAGCTTGATCAGCACGCCGGCGTTGCCCCCGAAGCCCCACGTTGTGTCCTTGAGCGACATCTGCCCGTCCGACCCCAGCCCGTTGTTGACCGCCATCTGGGCGTTCAGGTAGCCATACATGGCATTCAATCCGGCCCCGACGGAGAGCCAGTCATTGACCGCGTAGCTCGCCGAGGGCGTGAGGCTCATCCCCAGCAGGGTGCTTTTTTGGACGTAGTACCGGCCCGCCCAGTTGTCGCCGTAATCCTCTGCCAGGCCGAAGTAGGACAGGCTGCCAAGGCCGACCCGCCACTTTTCGCCCAAAGGCACGACGACAAACAGGCTGGCTCCCGGCAACCAGCCGATCGCATTGCTGCCGTTATCCGTTCCGAGTTTGGAGGAGGTGCTGGCGTTGGCGGTGAACGACACGCTGCCATACAGCGCCTGCATGCCGCCCTGGAGCTGGGCGTCCTGCAACTGACTCATGCCCGCGGGATTCTTGAACACCGTGGAGGCATCCTCCGCCCGCGCGGCGTAGCCCGCGGAGGCCAGGCCCAGATCCGGCGTGGCAATTTCATAAAGCGAAATGCCCCCGCCGCGGGCGGCCGGCGTGAGAGCGGCGCCGCAGCCGATCGCCACGCCGATGAGCGTCAAAGGGTTCCTCTGTTTCATGGTATTTCGGAGCAATGTTGGATTCATGGGCGGCGGATGGTCAGGTTAGACATCGGCACCCGGAATGGATCATGGAATCAGAGATCAAGGCTGCTCGACGCTGATGGCCCGCAATTCGGTGACGGTGATCACGACCGCTTCGCCGACCTTTCGCTGCCTCAGGTCCACGTCCTGGCGGACGGAGACCGTCTTGGTGCCGCCATCCGGGAATTGGAGTGTGGCTTGATGATGTTCGAGATCAATCGCGGCAATTTTCGCGGTGACCTGTACCGTTCGCGCCGTCATGGCGCCCGGCTTGACGCCCTTCGGGGCCAGGGTGACCACCGTGGCGGCGCCGTCACTCGGCGGCGCGCCCTCCTCCGCCATCTGCACCACGATCTGGTCGGCCACCGTCGCCTTCACGTGGTCGCCGATCCGGATTTGATCGAAGTTGATCACCTCGGGACCACACTCGACGAGGATCTTCTGCCCGTCCGGGGTGGTCACCGTCACTTCGCGCCTGGCGGCGTCAATGCCGGTCACGGTGGCGGTCAATTGGTGAGTCTGCACCACGACCCCGCCCGGCACCCCCTGCTGAAATGAAGCAGCCGAGGTGGTCTCCACTTTCGGCGTGGAGGGGGTGGAGGAACAGGAAGCCAGGGCGATTACGGCCGCCGGGACCAGTGTGAGAACCAACTGTTTGACTTTGTTTGAATTCATAGTGTTTGTTGTCTATTTCATTGATTTGATGAGGGTTCAGGTTCGATGGAAGTGAGTTATCTACGCCGTCCACCCCCGCCGCCGCGGCTGCTGGAGCCACCGCTGGAACGCTGCCAGGACTGTGCCTGCTGGGTTTGCCGGTTGCCCTGCTGGCGCGCCTGTGCCTGGGATTCCATGCTCGGCTGGGTCCGGCTCCAACTGATCGAGGCGGACGAGGTACTTTGCGGGGTCGCACGTGGCTGCGAATAGGAACTGGACTGAGGCTGCCGGGTGGCGCTGGAACTGCTGCTGTAGGAGCTGGACTGCGGTTTGCTGGTGCTCTGCCAGCCGCCACCCGAGTTTTGCGACCAGCTCCCGTTCGAGTCCTTCTTGTAAACGGTCCCGTCTTTCGCCGCATAGATATCGCCCGACTGTGATTTGCCGACGGCGCCCTGGCCGTTTTTCGTGTCCCATGCCGCCATGCCGCTGCCCTCGGTGGTTCGCACCGCTCCGGCACTGCCGTAGGCGCCAGTGGCATAACGGCCCGCCGCGCCCTGGCCGGTCGTTGGATTGTAGCCGGCCGCCCGTCCCGCCGAACCATAGGCGGTGTTCACCTGACCACCGGCGGCCCGGCCCCCTGTGTACGGATTGTAGGCAGCGCCCTGCCTGGCCGAGCCGTAGGGGGTGCTCACCGAACGGCCCGCCGCCGAGGTGCCGGTGTAGGGATTATAGGCTGCCCCGCGGGCGGCGCTGCCGTAGGGGCCATACGCGTAGCTCGAGCGCGCGTAAGTGCCGGTGGCAGGATTGTAGGAGGCCGTCCGCCCCGCCCCACCGTAGGGACCGTAGGAGACGTGCGCCGAGGCATAGTAGCCGCCACCACCGTAGTGATACACGGCACCGCACCCATACGAGTAATGGCAGGGGGGCGGGTAGTAATAATAATCGTGGTGGTTGTTGGCGATGATGGCACCCACGGCTATCCCCGCGCCGAACATCAGCACGCCGGTGGCGGCCACGTATTGTCCGCTGTAGCCGGACGTCTGGCTGTAAACGACGGTCGTCGGCGTCGAGCTTTGCACCACGACATAGGTGACGTTGTAGTTGGGGTTGGACGGCGGAATGGTGTAGATGGCCGCCGGCACGCTGGTGCAGTAAGTCCAAGGCCCGGTGGCGGTCGTCGCAAACAGCCACGCGCCTCCGTAACACCAGTAATACCCGCCATTGACCAGGAAGATCTGGTTCGGGGTGTTCACGGCGTATTGGACGGTCGTACTCGGGATGGCCGCGAATTGAGGCGGCCCGCTGTAGGTCACGGTTTCCGTCACAGGGGCCATTTGGACCGTGGTGGTGCTGGGGATCGAGGCCAGCAAAACCGCGTCCTGTGCGTCGCGGGTGCCGGGAACCGAAGCCTTCACAAACGCCGCCGCATCGTCGTCGGGAATCTGGGCAAAGTCGGGTGGCAGGTTCTGGCTGGCCGCGGACCACGGTCCGTGGAGACTGTCTCCGCGGAACCACCGGCCTGCGACCAGGAAGTAGAACTTGCCATCGCCCGTATGGAGGAACAGCACGCTGTCCGTGTTGTTCACGCGCAGCAGGCGCGTGCCGCGAACCGGCATGTAACGGGGGGAGCCATCCGTCAGGATCATCTCCGCGGGTTCGGTCGTCACGAACACCATCGGCGCGACCTTGACCGGTTTGCCGGGCAGCCGCTTTCGGGCTTCCGCCCAGTTCTCGCTGTTCGGCAACGCGTAGAGGGAGGACGGCCAGGCGGTGGCGGGCACCCACGGGCCCTTGAGCACATCCGATGTGGTCAACCAGCCTTCGCCGTTAAGGAGGTAATACCGCCCGCGCGCGGTATCGTAGAGCACATCCCAGTTCGTGTTCAGCGCGAACAGCAGGTCCGTGCGGTTTGTTTCGACGGGCTTGAACTGGGGTTCGCCCATGAACATCACGAGAATGGCGGGGGTCGTGCTGCTGAAGATTTGGGGCGGATCGAGGTTAAGCTCGACCGGACGCTGGGTCGGTTCCCCGGCGGGATTCACGCTGGCCAGCACCCGGTCCAACGCAATGGTCATGGCCTGCCTCGGCGGCTTCAGCGCATCCACCGCACGCTGCAACGCGGCCCGTTCGGAATCCGGGGTGTTGGGAAACCGGAGTTCGCGCTGCGTGGGAACCAAGGCCACAATGCGGACGTCCTTGTCCACCACCGTGACGGCATCCACCTCCGCGACCCCGAATTTCTCCTGCTTCGTCACGCCCTTGACGGCGATGGCGCACCGATAGTGGATATTGGTATAGCCGTTCCAGTAATCCACCTGGGGCTGATAAACGGTGAGCTGCTGCTGGCCATCCTTGAACACGCGCGGCCAGCCGGGATCGGCGGGGAGTTGCGCCGCCATTGTGAAACTCTGGAGAACCGCTGCCGTCAGCAGCATGGCTGCCAGTAGAGGAGAAAACGGAACTTTCATAGGCACGGTTCGTGTTCGCGGACCGGCGGCTACATCGTCTTCCGGTAGCCGCTGTTCTTGACGGTGACTTTCAACTTCTTGGCCTTGGCCTCGAGCGTGACGTTCGCGGCGTAGGTGGTGCCGTCGTTCAACTGGCTCATGCGCACATCCAGGGTGACGGTATCAGTGGAGTCCTCCAGGTAGGTGGAAACCTTCAAACCGAGCGGACGATTGCTCGCCAGATCCACTTCCACGCCGAGGTTGTCGCCCGGCTTTTCATAATCGCGGAAGTTGAGCCGGGCGCGTTTGCCGGGCTGGAGGATCTCGATCGTTACCTTTCCCATGTCCTTAGACGCCTGGATCTTCGCCGGGTTGGGGGGCACGTAGCTCTTCACCAGGCTGACGGCGCTCTTCATGTAGTCAGTCAATTCCTCCTTCTTGTTCGCGGCAATCCGTCCCCGTAGCCCGCGCTTCTTTTTCGGCTCTGGCGACTTGTTGATTTCGATCTTCTGCACGCCGCCGTCGGCGCCGTAATAACAGCGGTCTTGCTTCCGGGACTTCTCTTCGCCCTTGAGGCTGATGACGGTCGTTTCAACCCACTCGTATTGTTTGAGGACAGCCTGGCTGGCGGCCATGGTCGCCTTGAGCATAAGGGCACGCTCGGCCGCGGTGGGTTGTTGCGCCCAAGTCGGAAGCGTGAGCGCGGCCAGCACGAGGGCCAGACCAGACTGTTGTGCGAATTTCAGGAAATGGTCTTCTTTCATAAAGTGCTCTTTCGTTGTTCAGCAGACCCGAGTGCCAGGGCCCGCTTGGTTTCATTGCGTTACTGGTGTCAAATATTGAAGGAGGATTCGGACGTTTGGTTTCATGGTCATGGTTTCCCGGTGGAGGTCTCGCCCGAGCGCCCGGCGCGATGGGCAGCCGTGCCCTGCGCGGTGCTGGCGGCGCGTCGGATGGCATCCAGCACCTGTTCCCCGGGGTCAGTCTTGCGGAAATACCCGGCACAGCCGCAGGCGAGAGCCTGACCTCGCACCTCCGGCTCATCGTGGGCGGTGATGAAGATGACCGGCGTCGAATCTTTGACCGCCGACAAGCGCTGGCTTAGTTCCAGACCGGACATGCCCTCCAACTGGATGTCGAGCACCAGGCAATCGAACTTCGGACGTTTGGCATCCTCGAGCAGGGCTTCGGCTGATGTGTAGGTGACTGGCTGGAATCCGGCGGTGCGCAGTAGTCGGCCAAAAGAGCGACACACGCTCTCGTCGTCGTCAACAACCGCCACATAGGTGATGTCCCGACCGGTGCCGCGATGTTCCATGGCGTGCATCTTCTCAGAAACGCTGAGCGCGCGACTACTGCCCTTTGGGGAAGGGTTCGACGACGAGTGCTGGGCATTGGCGAGGGCAGGCCGGTGTGAGTCGTGGAAAGCTCACGCAGTTCGGAGGTTTTTGAACCGCGCCGGAGCTTCTAGACTCTGGCAGTCCCGGATGCACCGCAGGACAGCTCAAATGGCCAGGCCGCTCACCTTACTGAAATCCCGCCTCCTGGACCATGCGGGTCAACTCAGCCACCGAATGCACCTGCAGTTTGGTCGTGATGCTGGTGCGGTGAAGCTTCACCGTGCGTTCGTGAATGCCGAGATCCGCGGCGATCTGCTTGTTGAGCTTGCCTTGCACGACCTGCCGGAGGACCTCGCGCTCGCGCTCGGTCAGCAACGCGAAAGGCCGGCGCAAGGACTCCTGGTGCTCGCGTTCGGCCTGAGCCTGTTCATCACGGGCCAGGGCCCTGTTTACGGCCGCAATCAACTCCGCCTTCGGCGCGTGCTTGGTTAGGAAATCTTCCGCTCCCCGCCTCATGGCCTGGACGGTCGTGGGAATATCACCGTGCCCAGTGAGAAAGAGCATGGGCAGGGTGCTGCCTGCCTTCTGCAGCGCGGCCTGCAAAGCCATTCCGTCCATTCCCGGCATCATCAGGTCCGTAACCAGGCAACCCCTCATACCTGGCTCAACCATCGACAGGAACTCCGTCGCCGAGGTGTGGGCGACCACATGGAAACCCGAAGCCCGCAGCAGCCTGGAAAGGGAGCGCAGGAATGAAATGTCGTCATCAACAATGTAGACCGTTCTCTCGGGAAATTGGGCGGTATCGGTGTGCATTGGTTTGCTCGTTGGCCATTGACTTCGCGGCGGCTGATGGGTCATTCCCCATCTCACATGTCGCTGTCGTTTTTCCAATTGATTATGTGCGAATGGCTCAGCGCTTTCCAGTCTCCGCCTCCTCGCCCGCGCGCGGAGAGGGGGCCAAGGGAACAGTAAAGCAGAACGAGGCGCCCCCCTCGGCTTGATTCTCAGCCCAGATCCTCCCTTTGTGAGCTTCAATGATCGTCTTCGACACAGCCAGGCCTATGCCCATGCCCTGCGGTTTAGTGGAATAGAACGGCTCAAACACACGGGCGAGGCTCTGTGGGGGAACGCCCGGGCCAGAGTCCCGGACGGCAACTTCGACCGTCTGGGCTTGGGTCTTGCGCGCTTGTACCGCAAGCCGCCGGGTCGGGGGCGGCTGCTGGCTCATGGCATCCATGCCATTGACGAGCAGGTTGAGAAGGACCTGCTGCAATTGGACCCGGTCCCCGTAAACGGGTGGAATGTCCGCAGGAACGTCGATAGTCAAATGAACCTTGCGCTCGAGCGCATCCGGACGAGTCACCGCCGCAACATCAGCTACGAGGTCCGCGAGGGAGAGCGGCGCCCACTCCACCTCACGTCGCTTGAGCAGGCCTCTCATACCCTGGATCACCCCGGCGGCCCGCTGGTCATCAAGGCGAATATCGGTCAGGATGGCGCGAATCTCGGCCAGGTCGGGCGGCTCCCGTTCGATGAGTAATTCGGCGGCCTCAGTGTTCCGCAGGATGGCCCCGAGCGGCTGGCCCAGCTCATGCGCAAGCGCGGAGGCGAATTGACCCATCGTGGAAACACGGCTGGAGTGAGCCAGTTTGTTGCGCAACTGCTGCATTTCCACCGCCAGGCACTCACGTTCAAGAGCCCGGACAACCCTCTGGTGCGACCAGGACCACACTAAGGCGCCACCCAGCGCAGTCAGCAGCAGCGCCGTCCCAATGCGGAACCACCAGGTCTGCCAAAAGAACGGCAGCACGGTGAAGGCAAGGCTGGTGCCAGCCTTGTTCCAGACGCCGTCGTTGTTGGCCGCCCGGACGCGGAAGACGTATCGAGCTGGGGGCAATTCGTAGTAAAAAGCGCTGCGCCGTTTTTCCATGTCCTGCCAGGCTGCATCCGCCCCCTCCAGCTTGACCTGAAACTGTACCTTCTCCGAAGCCGTCAGGCTGAGAGCTGCATAGCGGATTTCGATGCCGCGGCTGCCGGGGGGCAGGACCACGGGCCCAGGCAAAGGAGCTCCACAGCTTCGAGTGAGCTTCCAGGACGGCTTGCTGGCCAGGGAGGTGGGGCGTGAGAAGGAAATCTCCTCCACATAAACCGGGGGCGGCTGGTCGTTCAATACCAGGGCAGCGGGATCAACCATCGCCACTCCTTTGGTCATGGCGAACCACAAATGCCCGTCGTTGCCCCGCGTGTTCGTCGGCTGACGTCCGGCGGTGAACTCGGCCCGGGGCAGACCGTCACTGACGTCAAAGACCTGGCAGTCGACGCGTGGCTTCCTTCTGTCCGCCACCGCCTGAAGGTCCTGCAAGCGCGCCCGTACGACTCGCGGGCCGGAGGTAATCCACCAGAAGCCAAGCCCATCCTCCACCATCCCACCCACGGAACTCACCGGCAAACCCTCATCTGCATCCAGCACGGCGACAGCGCCATCTTTGCAGCGCAGCAGGCCACGGTCAGAGGAACCAAGCCAGACAGCTCCCTCCCCGTCGGCCTTGAGGCAGAGGACTCCTCGCAGGGCCGCTCCCGCGGGGTCCCTGACCTCAGTGAAAGGACCTTCCCCGGACCGACGAAAGACGCCGCTGTCGCAGGCAATCCAGATGGCGCCGCTGCTGTCTTCCGCGAAACAGGTGCCGGCGTCCTTGGGCAAACCGTTGGAGGAGCCGAACTCCTGGATCCGGCTCGCATCCAGCCGTGTAACCCGCCCTCCCGCACTGCTGCTCCATACTTGTTCCTTCGAGTCCTGGAATAAGGCAACGACATTCTGTTGCTGACCCACCCGACGAGTGCCGGTTTGGTCGTAGACCCAGAGTCCCACGCCCATGCCGCTGACATAAAGCCGGCCGGCGCGGTCTGCCAGCACGCTTTGGAGATAGGTCGAGCTGTTGCTGAGGGCGGGCGGGGGAAGGGTTGTCTCGCCAGCCTCGTTCAGGTGAAAGAGGCCTTTCCCAAAAGTGGCTGCCCACACCCCCCCAGTGCCATCTGCTGATACGGAATGGACCAGCACGCCCTTGCTTGTGCTCGTGAGTTGGAAGTGCTGGAAACGCCGGTGGGTCAGCCGCAGCAGGCCATCCCCGCTTGTGCCCAACCACAAGTTCCGCTCCCGGTCTTCGAAAACACATCTTCCCTGGTCGGAAAGGCCATCCGCTATCCGCCAACGCCTCATGTCGCCTCCAGGCGCTATCCGGGAGAAGCCCTGGTTGAAGGAAGCAATCCAAACATTGCCCTGGCTGTCTTCGCACAGGCTCCATACGCTGCCAGGACTCTCCGGCAGAGCGACGCGAGCAACCACAGCGCCGCGCCGCACTTTGCGGAGATCCTTTCCCAGCAACAGCCACAAGCCCCCGTCTCGGGCCGGCGCACATCCCAGCGCCTCGTCGGGCACGTCGAGCGGTGGGAGCATGCGAACCCACCGATTCGTTTCCCATCGGCCAACGAATTGATGCTGCAGCACCCACCAATGCCCCTCGTCATCAACGCCCCCCAGGTAGCCCTGGCCTTGAGCTCCGGGCGGCGACGGGAGTTCGGCCAGGTCTGCACCCGAAGACTCATAAACCTTCCCGTCGAACGTGGTGACCAGAACGTCACCATTGGCCCGCTCGGAGAAAGTGCGCACCATGCCGAGCGGCGATCCATCTGGCTGGCGCAGGGGCCGCCACTGTGGACCTTCGCGCAGCACCAGCCCTTGGTAAGTGCTCACCCAAAGCCGGTCGCGCTTGTCCAGGTGGAGATTTACGATGCCGGCGCTGGGCAATTCCGGGGTGTTGTCCGGGTTCAACACGGTGAACTGGTCGCCGTTGTAGCGTACCAAACCCTTGAAGGTTCCGAACCAAAGGTAGCCATCCTGGCTCTGCACGATGGCAGTAGCCGAGTCTTCGGGCAACCCATCCACTGTTCCCCACCCACGCAGGAGATATTCGGAGTTGGTCAGGCAAGAAGGGAGGTCAGCGCGGCCCAGCGGAACCAAGCCGGCCAGCAAGGCGATGGTCAGCGCAACGAAACAAAGGCGCATAGGCTTGCCTGCCGTGGCCGGAGCCAGAGCGGCGGGGCGGGAATAAAACACGCACATGCTTCGCTGCCGAGCATAATTAAACGCGGCTGGATGGCAAGCTCCCCAGCGGAGCCGGCTTCTGTTCACTGGAAAAAATCCGAGCGTTTCCCGTTTCCGCTTCCTTGAGGGTCTATAGGGCGGGAAACGGCAGTTTGAGTTGGTAACCGCGGACGTCACGAACGACTTCACCCTGGGTGGAGAACTCGGCCAGGGTGTCATTTTGCGGGTTAAAATCACCCACCCCGAGGCGGTTTGTTTCATATCACTTTTGGTTTTCTGAACAAGCGTTTTGACGATTGGCCGGCGAGGTAAAACAAGCCGAGGCCGATAGCGAGCCGTTAGCTCGCGGCCTCGGTGGTCGAACGTTCGTTTGATTTTCTACGCTGCCGGCATTCTGCCGCTGGCGGCAACGAGTCCTTCACCCGGTAGCTGCGACCATTTGATTGCGATGGTGATGGCGTGGTGCAGGAAGCGGTCGGGAAGCGCGCCGGCGGTGGCCGCGCGGGCGCACGTCGCGTTCACCGAAAACGGTGTGCTCTACGACAGCAAAACCAGCAGCACGCGGCCCGGCGCAATCAATGCAAGGTCTACTAATCATTGCATGATATAGTGAACATTTTTACCCTGTCGCGGGCCAAACTGATGTGGGTAACCCCCAAGGTGTGAAACGCGACTTCGCCGCGCTGGAGCGGCGACGGATGCGGGTGGTCAGACTCTTCGAGCGGGGGCGCTCCACACGGAAGTGGCCCGGAGGAGACCCTCGGCCACGCCACGGCCCTGTGGACCTTGCCGCGGCTGGAAACAACGCTGCTGGCCGGACCTTAAAAGAAGCCCGCCGGCAAAGGCGCACCCTCGTCGTTCCTAAGAATACCATCGCCAAATCCTGCGCCGTCGGCACGCCATCTTTGTGCCAGCATAACCAGCCAAATTCCCAGCGCCGCAAGCGCGCCATCTGGTGGGGCGAGCCGGTCACCGCGATCTGTCAGCGCATAAACACCGGCTCGTGAGGACACTCGCCCCACCGGCCTATTCCGCCCGGGATACGCCGCCCGTTTCCGGCCTTTCCCCGACCGAACGGATCGGCTACCTTCACCGCCATGCGTCACCAGGTCTTGAAGCTGTTTCTGCTGGCCGGCTGTGTTGCGCTGCCGGCCGTCGCCGCGCCGATTTACAAGGACGTGCCTTTTCTGCAATCAGTGGCGGTGAAGTTCACCACCGTGCCCGAGGTGCAGGGCGCGGCCATGCTCCGGCTGGAGGTCAACAAGGACGGCATCGTGTATGTGCTCACCGATCGCGGCGTGGCGCGCGTGTTCGACGACCGGCTCGCCATGGACCGCAGTTTCCGGCCGCTGGCCGGCAAGCTCGCCCGCGACCTGGCGTTGGGTGACGGCGATTTGTATTACCTGTTTGATGACGGCTGGCTGTCCAACGGCCAGGCCGGCCGGCCGGCCGGGACGTTGCCCAAAGGCGAATACCAATCACTGGTCGTGGGTCCGGACGGCTCGGTGCTGCTGGCGGGGCAACGCAACCTGGCAATCTTCCGCAATGGGCGGTTGAACGTGTTGTCCGGCACGTTGCCCGCCCCGCCGACGCATCTCTACGCCTGGGGAAACCAGTTTTACGTGCTGGCCGGCGACACCATCCAGCGCGTGGAAAACGACCGGATCACGCAGTTTCACCAGGCCAAGGAAATCACGGCGCTGGCGTTCCGGCCCGGCGAGGTGCTGGTCGGCTCGAAACGCGGTTTCTACGGTCTGAATCTCGCGGACGGGCGGCCGACCTTCCCGCTGCAAACCAAGTTGCCCTGCCCGGACATCACCTGCATGGCTATCGCGACCAACGGCATTTGGGTGGGCACCAAGCGCGGCGTCTTCCTCGAGACCGGGCCGGGCCGCTTCCGCTATTTTGCGTCGCGGCGCTGGCTCGCCGATGACCAGGTGGTGGACCTGCGCGTAACGCCGGCCGGCGATGCCTACGTGCTGACGCCGCTGGGCGTGGACAAAATCGAGTTCCGCACGATGACGTTGGCGCAAAAGGCCGCTTACTATGAAAACAAAATCCGCCAACGCCACGTCCGCTTCGGTTTCTGCTCGGAGCTGCGGCTCTTGCGGCCGGGCGACATCGCCAGCGCCGAGATGATTGACACGGACAACGACGGCGGCTGGAGCAGCTATTACCTCGCCAGCCAGGCGTTTCATTATGCCGTCACCGGCGAGGAATCCGCCCGCGCCCATGCCTGGGAAACCTTTGACGCCCTCGAACGACTCCAGAGCATCACCGGTCTCGACGGCTTCCCCGCCCGCACGTTCGAGCGCGCCGGCTTCAAATTCTCCGATCCCGACCGCTGGCACGTCGCGCACGACCCGGCTTGGGAATGGAAAGGCACCACCAGCAGCGACGAGATCACCAGCCAGACCTTCGCCTATGCCGCGCTCTACGAAACGGCGGCGATTTATCCGGCGGAGAAGGCCCGCATCGCCGCCGATTACGACAAGATCATCGGCCACATCGTCCGCAACAACCTTTACCTCGTGGACGCCGACGGCAAACCGACGCTCTGGGGCCGCTGGAATCCGGAATACGTGAACCATTACCCGCCCACCGTCGGCGACCGCCGGCTGAACAGCTCGGAGATCATCGCCTTCCTCCAGTTCGGCTACCGCGTCACCGGCAAGGAGCTTTACCGCGACAAGGCCTTCGACCTGATGAACCGCTACGGCTACCTGACCAACATCACCAACAGCATGGCCAACCTCCGCAACACGCCGGGCGTCGTGTATCAGGGCATGCAAATGGGCGACGGATGGAACCACTCCGACGACGAACTGGCATTTTACAATTACTGGACGCTGTATCGCTACGCCTTCGACGAGCGACTGCGGATGCTTTACGCCGGCGCCATCCGCGACCATTGGGAGATCGCCAAGGTCGAGCGTTGCCCGGTCTGGGACTTCATGTATGGCATGACCGGCGCGCCGTTCTTTGATCTCGACGGCGCCGTCTGGACGCTCCAGCGTTTCCCGCTCGACCTCGTCAACTGGACCGTCACCAACTCGCAGCGCCAGGACCTGACCCGCCTGCCGGCGAACTTCCGCGATCAGCAAACGGAGCAACTCCTGCCACCGGACGAACGCGCGGCCATGCGCTGGAATGGCAACCCCTTCGCGCTCGACGGCGGCGGTGGCGGCCTGAGCGAACTGGCCGGCGACGAATTCCTCCTGCCTTACTGGATGGGCCGGTATTTGGGGTTCATCCGGTGAGCCGTCGGACCGCTCAACTCACGGGTTTCACAGCGCCAGCAGCAGCTTCCGAACCTCGTTCAAACGCGCCTTTGGCTCGCGCCTGGCCAGTCGCGGGAACTTGCCGCCGACCTGGAGCAAATCGCCGCCGCGCGTCAGCATCAATTTGTCGCCGCGCGTTTCAATCGCCGTCACGCCGCGCTCCGCCGCGAGCAGTTTGAGCGCCGTCACCTGCAGGAGCAGTTCCGCCGGCGGCGGCAGCGGACCGAAACGGTCCCGCAGTTCGCCGCGCAGCGATTCCAGCGCCGGTTTGTCCGTCGCCTGTGCCAGCTTGCGGTAAACCTCGATGCGATGTTGCGGCTCCGGCACATAATCCAGCGGCAACGCCGCCGAACCGCGGCGGAAATCGGAACCGGTCGGCTCGCGCTCTCTGGCGCTGGTTTCCAGCTCGCTGACGAACGTCGCCACTTCGCGCGGCACCGAGATTTTCAATGGCTTGGCCGGCTCGCGTTGAACGGTCGGCGGCGCGATTTCCTCCTTGGCATCGTTCACCGGGCCGAATTCCAGGAAGTCCAGCCGCATGGCCACCTCGACGCGCGGTTTGACCGGTTCGCCCTTCAGCGCGGCGATGCTTTGCTGGAGCAACTGGCAGTAAAGCTCGAAACCCACCGCCGTGATGTGGCCGCTCTGCTCCGCGCCCAGCAGGTTGCCCGCGCCGCGGATCTCCAGGTCGCGCATGGCGATCTTGAAGCCGCTGCCCGGCTTGGTGAACTGCTTGACGGCGGCGATGCGTTTGCGCGCGTCGGCGAGCAGGCCGGCGTGGCGCGGGATCAACAGATAGGCGTAGGCCTGATGCTTGTAGCGGCCCACGCGGCCGCGGAGCTGGTAAAGATCACTCAGGCCGAAGCGGTCGGCGCGGTCAATGATGATCGTGTTCGCGTTCGGGATATCAATGCCGCTCTCGATGATCGTCGTGGACAGCAGCACGTCGGTTTCGCCGTTGATGAAGCGCGTCATCACGCCCTCCAGCTCGTCCGCCGGCATCTGGCCGTGGCCCACGTCAATCCGCGCCGCCGGCGCCAGCGCGCGGAGTTTCAGCGCCACCGCCTCGATGTCGAAGATGCGGTTGTGCAGGAAAAACACCTGCCCGCCGCGGTTCAACTCCCGCTGGATGGCGTCGCGGATCAGCCGCTCGTCGTAGGCCGAGATGATCGTCTCCACCGGCAGCCGGTCCTGCGGCGGCGTCTCGATCGTGCTCATGTCGCGCGCACCGGTCAGCGCGAGGTAAAGCGTCCGCGGGATCGGCGTCGCGCTGAGCGTCAACACGTCCACGAGCTGGCGGAGCTGCTTGAGTTTTTCCTTGTGCCCGACGCCGAACCGCTGTTCCTCGTCAATGACCACCAGGCCGAGTTCCTTGAACGCCACGTCCGCCTGCACCAGCCGGTGCGTGCCGATGACGATGTCCACCGCGCCGGCGGCGAGATCCGCAATCACGCGCTCCTGCTGCCGGCGCGTGCGGTAGCGCGAAAGCAGTTCGATGCGCACCGGGTAGTCCGCCATGCGCTCGCAAAACGTGTTGAAATGCTGCTGCGCCAGCACCGTCGTCGGCACGAGCACCGCCGCCTGTTTGCCGGCCATCACGGCCTTGAACGCGGCGCGGATGGCGACCTCCGTCTTGCCGAAACCGACATCGCCGCAAATCAACCGGTCCATCGGCCTTGGCTGTTCCAGGTCCCGTTTGGTTTCACCGATGGCACGCAGTTGGTCCGGCGTTTCCTCGAACAAGAACGCGCCCTCGAACTCGCGCTGCCACGGCGAATCGGCCGGGAACGCGAAGCCCGGCTGCGCCGCCCGCGCCGCCTGGAGTTCGAGCAGGTCGGCCGCGAGGTCGCGCACGGCCGCCGCCGCCTGCGCCTTGGCCTTGGCCCAACGCGTGCCGCCGAGCGTGTTCAGCGGCGGCCGCGCCTTGCCGGCGCCGACGTATTTGCTGACGAGATGCGCCTCCGTCAGCGGCACGTAGAGTTTCGGCGCCGGCTGCCCGGCTTCGCGCGGCGCGTACTCGATCACCAGGCACTCCATTGCGGATTGCGGATTGCGGGTTGCGGATTTGGCAGCGCCGGCCGTCACGGGAAGTTGGTTCAGGCCGAGAAATCTTCCGATGCCGTATTGCAGGTGGACGACGTAATCGCCCTCCTCCAGCTCGGCGAAATTGATGTCCAGCGCGGATCGCGCGGCCGTGGCGTGCGGCGATTTCAGCCGGCGCGGGCGTTGCACCTTGTAACGGCCGAAAATCTCCGCGTCGGTGACGACCACCAGCTTCGCCTCGTCGCAGAGAAAGCCGCGCGACAGCGCGCCCAAGTGCAACATCGGTTCGGCGTCGCGGCCGGGCCGCGCTTTCGCTTTCGATTCAGTTTGCGGCGGCGATTCGCCGGCAGCCAGGCGCAGCAGTTCCGCCCAGATTTCCTCGAAACGCTGACGCTCACCGGCGTTGTTGCAGAACACGTGGACCGCGTGGCCCTGGCGCAGCCACCGGTGAAGCTGCGCAAAGAATTCGCGTCGCTGCGCCTCCGCCACCGGCGCGTCCGGTGCCCGCTCGCCCAGCGGCCGGAACAGCTCCAGCCCCGTAAACCGCAGCGGCATCCCGGCGTCCCCGGCGTTACCGTCAGAGCCATCGCCTTTCAGCGGGTCGGTTTCGCTCAAGGCGAGCACCGTCATCCCGCGGGTTTTTGCCTGGGCCACGAACGCGTCCCACGCGCAGAACAGCGGGTCGCCCGCCGGCACGGCTTCCGCGCAGCGCGCCGCCTGCTCGGCGAGCCGGTCCGGTTCGCTGAGCAGCAGGATCGCCTCCGCCGGCAGATAATCGAGCAGCGGCGCGGCACCGGCCGCCGCTCCGGGCGCGCGCAACAACCCGATTTCGCCGGCTGGTGGCAGGGCGATTTCGTCAATTTCCGCGCGGGAAATTTGGGTGAGCGGATCGAAATGCCGGAGCGATTCGAGCTGGTTGCCAAAAAATTCCAGCCGCACCGGCCACGGGCTGGTGAGCGGAAAAACGTCGAGAATGCCGCCGCGCAGGGCCAGTTCGCCTTTCTGGGTGACCTGCGCCTCCGGCTCGTAAGCCTGCGCCTCCAGCCACTCGACGAGGTCCAGCGGATCGAGCGTGTCGCCGCGCCGCAAAAGCCGCGACCGCTCGCGCAACGCCGCCGGCGGAAACGTCCGTTGCAGCACCGCCGGCACCGAGGCCACCACGACCGGCAGCGGCTGGCGGGCGTCTTCCGGCGGATGCAGCAGCGCGATCAGCGTTTCCAGTCGTTCGCTGAGAATGTCGGCGTGCGGCAGCCTGCCCTCGTGCGGCCACGCTTCCCAGGCGGCGAAGAACAAAGGCGGGGATTGAGCGGCCGAAGCTTGCGGCGCGGCGGTCGGCGGCTCGCAGACACACCACGTTGCCAGGTCGGCTTCAAAACGCTCCTGTGCTTTGACGCCTTCGGTCACGATGACGACCGGCCGGCGCGGGAAATCGGCGCGCAGCAACGCGGCGACCAGCGGCTGCGCGGCGACGCTGACGCCACTCCAGGACAAAGCGCCGCCCTGCTCCACGCGTTGCCGGAGGCTCTGCCACGCGGGAGTTTGCGTCACGACGGCAGGGAGTTCCGCCGCCGTGGAAGTGGGTTCTGACCGCACCTCGCCGAACTTTGCGCCCGGCCGCCAGCGCGTCAAGCCGCCGCTCAGTAATGGCGCTTGCGTTCGACGCGCGGGCGCTCGGCGCGGCTGAGCGCCTTGTTTCCGGCCAGCGCGGGGTCGGCCTCGGCCAGCATTTCCAGATTCGCCGCCACTTTCGCCACCGCCTTCGCCACGTCGCGCACGTCCTCCTCGTCGCCGATCAACGTGAACTGCGGCACCCACACGGATTCCGCGTAGGCGGCGCGCTCCGACACCGGGCAGCGAACTTGCGAGTAATCCACCGGCTGGTCGCGCTCAAGCCGCAGTTGCGGACAGGTGCGCGGCGTGACGTAAAACAGGTCGCTGCGGTAAACCGGCTCGTAGAACCGGCCATCGCAGGGCACGCCTTCGGCCTCGATCGCCGCGACAAACAGATCGCGGGCCGGCGCCGGGCCGGTGGGGCGGAACTGGAACACGTAGTTGTAAATCGTGGCGCGGGTGATGTCCGGCTGCGGCGGGAGCGGCCGCACGCCGGGAATGCCGGCGAGTTCGCGGTCGAGCAGCGCGGCGTGGCGGGTGCGTTTCGCGCGCAGTTCAGGGAGCATTTCAAGTTGGCCGACGAGCAGCGCCGCCTGGAGTTCAGTCATGCGGTAGTTGCAGCCGAGCATCTTTTGCTTGAACTGGTCGGTCAGGCTTTTGCGCCCGCAATTGGTGATGGATTGCAGCGCCTCGAAGCAATCGAGCCGCGACGTGATGACGATGCCGCCTTCGCCGGCGGTCATGAGTTTGCTTTCCTGGAAGCTGAACGTGCCGGCATCGCCGCCCGCGCCCGCGCCGCGGCCCTGGAATTCGCCGCCGTGGGCGTGGGCGCAGTCCTCGACGATCAACAGCCGGTGCTCGGCAGCGATGGCGCGCAGCGCATCCATGTCCGCAAAGCGCATCGCCAGATGCACCGGCAGCAGGGCACGGGTGCGCGGCGTGATGGCCTGGCGGACGAGGCGGGCGTCGAGGCAGTAGGTGTCGGGATCAATGTCCACGAACACCGGCACGGCGCCGGCCATCAGTGCGGCGATGGCTGTGCCGTCCCATGTGTAGGCGGGAATGATCACTTCGTCGCCGAAGCCGATGCCAAGGGCCTGCAACGCGGCGGTGATGGCGAGGGTGCCGTTGACCAGGCACAAGCCAAACTTTGCACCGTGCATCGCGGCGAACTTTTCACCGACCTCCGCGGCCCACGGGCTGGGCAGCGGGAAGCCGCCCCAGTGCCGGCTTGCGATGACCTTCGCCACGCGGTCGAGGTCGGCCGGGGTGTATTGCGGCCAGGGAGTAAAGGGGCGGCGGCGGACAGGTTCGCCGCCGAGGAGGGCAAGTTGGTTGGCGCTCATGGAAACGGGAGGATTGAGATTGCGACGGGTGAAACGGAGTTCATTTTGCCGGGCAGGGAGGAACGTCAAGTCGGTGGTCGCGACGACCGGAGCAGGCGGGGTTCATCATGAGGTTTCGCCGATGAACATCTTGAGCGGCCGGCGATAGCCACCCGTCCGCCATGCGCCGTAGAGCACGCCGAGCGTCAGCCAGGCGAAGCCGATGGCGCGGGCCTTCCAGCTCAGGCTGGTCCAGAGAAAGAGGCACACGAGAAATCCGAGCACCGGCGGAACAAGTTGGTGCCAGCAGCGGTCGCGGCCGCGCACAAAATAGTGAACGAGGGCGCAAACGTTGACGCCCATGAAACCGATCAGCGCGCCGAAGTTCAACAACTCGGCGCCCAAGGCGTAATCCACGAGGAAGGCACCCACAAGCACCACGCCGCCGACCAGCAGAATGTTGTTCGCCGGAACCTGGGTGCGCGGGTGCAGGCGTCCGAAGAAGCGCCGCGGGATGGCGTCGTCGCGGCCCATGCCATACAGCAGGCGTCCGGCGCCAAGTTGCGCGCCGACGCCCGAGCCGATGTTCGCCACGAGCAACGCCACCGTCAGGGTGCGAAACAAGGCATGGCCGCCCACCTGACCGGCCACGTGGGCAAAGGCGTTTTCCGGCTTGCCCAAAGCTGTCACCGGCCCGCTCCAGGCGAGCTGGGCGGCATACACCTCCGCCGCGGCCAGCACTCCCGTGATCAGGCAAACCAGCACCGTCGCCAGGAGGATGTTCCGCCGTGGGTTGTGGGCCTCCTCGGAAAGCGTCGAGATGCTGTCGAATCCGATGTAGGTCAGCACCGCCAGGGCCGCCCCGTTCGACACGTGCCGCCAGGAAAACGTCGTCGGATCGTAAAATGGCCGGGTCCAGGCGGCCGCGTCGGCGGGCGGATGGGCGAGGAGATAACGCGCCACGGCGGCGAAGAACCAGACGATCACGGCGGTCAGCGCGACCGCGAGAAAAGTATTGGTGCGGTCGCTGGCCTGGATGCCGCGCAAATTCAACCCGGTGAACGACAGCGCATAAACCACCACCCAGAATTGCCAGGACAGCACCGGCAGGATGCCCAGTTCGACGGTGGCGTTGCTGCACCAGACCACGCAGATGATCGGGTTCATCACGTAGTCGAACATCATGCTCCAGCCAGTGAGGTAGCCCAGGGCCGGGTGCAGTTCGCGCCCGACATACGTGTAGGCGGAACCGGCCGTGGGATAGACATTCGCCATCCGGCCGTAGCTGATGGCGGTGAACAGCATGGCCACCATGCCGATCAGGATGGTGGTCACCACGTGCCCGTCCGCCGCCTGGCTGACCACGCCGTAAAGCGGCATCGGCGCGGTCGGCTGGATCAAGACCAGGCCGTAGATGACCAATGCGCGCAATCCCAGGGCGCGACGCAGGGTGACGGGAGCGGTGGCGGCCGGCTGATCGGGCGTGGTCACGGCGTTTATTTGCCGGATTAGGTTGGCGAACACAAGCCGCAAAAGCAGCCGTCCGCACGACCTGGCGACGCAGCGGGCGAAAGGTTGCCGGCATGACCCGCCGGATCACGCGGGGACCACACGGAAAAGCGGAACGCCGATGGAGGGGATGAAGTGGTGGTAGGAACTGGATTCGAACCAGTGAAGGCGTAAGCCAGCAGATTTACAGTCTGCCCCCGTTGGCCACTTGGGTATCCTACCGACCGCCAACTATTTGCCGTCCCCCGCGTAACTGCTTCCGCAGGCCCGCACTTGCGCGCGGAGCATGAACAGCGGCACGAATTATGCCCGCCACACTAGACGACGCAAGATCATTTGCGAGCGTGCGGCGCTGCGCGGGCGCCTTTCGTGCTTCCGTCATTTGGCCGGCGGCTTGGTCGAGGTGGACGGTTCGCCGGCCGGCGCCGGGGACTTGAACAGACCGGCCGGATCCAGCAGCGACCGGAACAGGCGGGGAATGTAAAGCGGTTCCGACCGCGGGCTGCCCAACGTGCCCGTGACCTTGTAAGTGAGCACGGTCGTGATCGGCGAGATGGCCAGGTTGAGCAGCGGGCCAAGCAGGGGGGCGTCGCGCAGAATCTCGGATTCCACGCGGGCATTGACGTTCCCGGCGAAATCCACCGTGCCGCTGAAGCGCAATTGCAGCGGCGTGGCCTTCACCAGCATGTCGTCGGTGCGGATGACGCTGCGGTTGATGGTGAAGATGGCCTTCGCCGCCGTGGCACGGGCGTTGCCGCTGCCGGGCGCCAGCGCGTTCAACATTTTCGAGAAGATGGCAAACAGCGGAAAGTCCCACAAAAAGCCGTTGCGCATGGCGACGTTGCCGTGGCCGTCCCAGCTCTTCCAGTCGCTGGTGTTGGCGTGGGTGACGTTCAGGACGCCGGTGACGATGCCCTGCAGTTGATTGGTCGGCATGGCGACGTCCGTGACCAGCGCGTGCAGGTCCACGTTCGTGACCGCGCTCTGGAAGGAGAAGTCCGCGGCGCCGCCGGGCTGGAAATCCAGCCGCATGTTCAAGCCCATCCGCCCCTGGTAAAAGTCGCCGGTCAGGTTGGTGATCGTGGCCGAATCGCCCTGCCAATGCACCGTGCCCGCCACCGCCGGCAGGTTGAAGCGCCAGTAGTGGAACGGTCCGCCGGCCAGCTCGAAGGTCAGGTCCGCAGAATCCGTTTTACCGCGGGCGGGCACATGGCCGTTCACGCGGGCCGTGGGCGGCTGGCTGAACGTGAACGGCGCGATCGCCTTGATGACGTTCGTGCCGATCACCCGCGCCACCCGCATCGGGTCCATGCGGGACGCCGCGTTCGTGAGGTAAACCCAGTAATTGTCGAGGTCGAAACTGACGGCTTCCGCGTTGGCCCATTCCGCGCCGTGGGTGACGGCGACGTTCGTGGCGAGGAGAAACCGGTTCGTGAACTGCACGCCGGCGTGGAAATTGTCGAAGTGCTCGTTGCGGAACACGAAGTTCGTGATGCCCACCTGCGCCTGCACGCCAAGGCTTTCCGGATCGGTCAGCCGGCCCCGCAGTTCGGCCGCGATCTGCGGCGGGCCGGTGAATTGCAGCAATGTGAAGGCGGCCGCCGCGCCTGCGCCCAACAACGGCTGCAACGACGCCGGATCAACGCGGCTGCGCAGCGTGGCGCGGGCCTCGCGCGTTTCCGGGTCTTGTTCGACGCTCAGACGCAAGCCGCCTTCGGGCCGTTCGACCGCCAGCGCGGGCAGTTGCCAGATCAGATTGGACACCGCGAAGTCCGCCGCGAGCGATTGCACGGCGAAACCGCGCCAGCTCAGTTCGCCGGCGCGCACGCCGCCGCGGGCCACCAGGCTGGGCAGCGCGGTTCCGCGCCAGTCCGGCGCGGCATTCGTCCACGCGGGCAGCACCAGGCGCGCCTCGCCGGTCAACGTCGGCGGCTGGGACCAGGCCAGTTCGCCGAGCCAGTTGGTCGCGACGCCGCCGATCAGCGGCGCAAGCAGGTGCCAGTCGAGGCCGGCATTCAGCCCGGTGAGGCAAAGCTCGCGCGACGCCACGTCGAGCCGCGCCGCCGGCACGCTCACGTCGCCGCCGAAAACGTGAGCGTTCAGATTGGTGACCTGCAGCACCGGCGCGGCCCAGCGACCGGCGGCGGCGAACGAGCGGACGGCAAGTTGCGGCGTGTGCAGCCCTTCGATCTGCGTGTCCCAGCGCAGCGCGTAAGGCGCCAGGTGGGTCCACCAGCCCCAGCCGGCGTTCAGGATCGGAGGCGGATTGGTCAGCGCGAAATCCCCGGCGACCGCCACGCGGCGCGCCTCGCCCCAGCGCGAGCGGACGCCATCCAGGCGCAGGCTGGCCGTGGCTGATTCCGGCACCGCGTTGGTAAGGCAGTGGACGAACCGGCCGGCGAGCTGGTTGCTGTGCGATTGCCCCCACCGGCTGCGCAGCCCGCTGGCGTTGAGGGAAAGTTCCGTTTCCCAGCGCAGCGCGGAATCATCCAGCCGCCGGCTGTGCGCGATCAGGCGGGCGGACTGGAGGCTGACCGGGCGCGCGCTGGCCTGGCGGGCGGACAGTTCGAGGTCCACGCGGGCGGGCACGGCGTTGGTGGGCGGGTTGGCGAGGCGGGCCGTCAACCGGCCTTCGCGCAGTTCGCCCCAGCGGGTGCGGGCGTTGTCCACGTCGAGCTGAAGCGTGGTGTTAAACCAGCCGTTGGACGGCGGCGGCTCGTTGAGGCGCACCGTGAGGCGCAGGTTGTCCAGGCTGCCCCAGTCGGTCTGCGCACCCGCGGCCTTGAGGCGCACATCCGCGGTGAACGTGGCCGGGTCGCGGGCGTCGCCGTGGAACGCCACGAGGAGATCGGGCGCGCTGGTGAAGCGCATCCGGCGGCGGATTTCGACGACCTGCCGCAGCGCTGCGCGCCAGGCCGCAAAGGCGCGGGCGTTCGTGGTGGCGGGGGGCCTGGTGGCGGAGGCCCAGTGGCGCAGCGCCACGGCGTTGGTGAGGGAGCCGCTCAGACGGAGCGTCAAGCCGAGGCATTGGGCCTGGAACGCTTCCAGGTTCCACTGCCCGTCCGCCTGCAAGCGGATCAGCGCCGTGATGTTGTCGAGGGAGAACGGCGGCACCGGCGGCTGGTTGGTTTCACTGAGATGGAAGACGAGGCGGCCCTGGTGGATGCCGACGGCATCCACCTGCAACTCCTGGCGGACGAGCGCGTGCCAGTTGAGCTTGATGGCGATTTCGTCGAGGTGAAGCTGCGGACCCTCGGGGCGGAAGGCCGGGCCGACGGTGACCGCGTCGGCCACCACGCCGAGGAACCAGTTCAGGCGGACGCGCTCGCATTGCAGGTCAAGCCCGCGGCGGCGCAGCTCGGTCTGCAGCGGGGTTTTGAGAAACTCCGGCAGGCCGACGCGCCCGAGGTAGATCAAGGCCAGCAGCAGCGCAATGATGAGCAGCAACACCGTGATGCGGCACCAGCGGAGAACCCGGCGTAACCGGCGCCAGCGGCGTTGACGGGCGGCGGACATATCACCGGATCGCGGGCGGGATCGTCAGATCGCTCTGGACAAACTCGTAAAGCGAGGCCGGGCATTCGAAAATGATCGGTTCGGGCTGGCCGTCAAGCTGCACCGCGGCGTAGGCGCCCCCGCCGGGCGCGCGCCGGCCGAAGCGGATCGTGTACCGGGCGGGTTTCACGCCGGGCTGCATGTCCACCGTCACGCGATGATCCACCGTGGCGAAGCCGAAGCGGGCGAGCTGATCTTCGCCGCGGGCCACCCAGCGGGCCGCGCGCAACGAGCCGAGGCGGTCGGCGGCTTCTTCGATCGTGAAGTTCTTCAAGGACGGCAGCTCCCCCGGCGAGCCGGGCGCCAGCGCCCATTTCACCGGACCCTGGCGGACCAGTTTCCGGGTTTCGCCGAGCTGTTCGATGGTGATGCTGGCAATCTGGTTGGTGCTGAAATTCCAAATCCGCCGGTCGCGCAGCTCAAACGCGGCCCGCGGCAGGCGGTCGCTCACGGACAGCGTGACCACCGAGTTCTCCAACGAGCGCCGGCCGTAGAACGCCGCCTCGGTTTCGCTGGGCACCGGCGAGCCGATGTCCACCTGCGCGAGAAGCTGGTTCGTCTGTCCGGCGGGTGCGTTCGTCGGGGCGCCGCGCAACACGAACTGGCGCTTGGGCGGCGTAAGGCCGAATGGCGCGAAATCCGTCGTCACCTCGCGCTCGTAGCGGATGAATTGCATTTCCGCCAGGTTTTCCAGCAGCTCCAGCACCAGCACGGGATCGGCCGGCGCCGCGTAAGGTTCCACGATCCGCCATTGATTGGTGCCTTCCCGCTGGACGGCGAAGTTCTGATCGCCGCGCACTTCGATCCGGTCCACGCTGTCGGGCGGGAACACCATCAGGCGCCGGTCGCAAAACGCCCGGAAGTCCGCCAGCCACGGCTCGATCGCCTGGCGGGCGACGGTGACGATGTTCGTGGTTTCCGTGCGCCGGACGTAGATCAGGGCCGGGGCGTTGGCGGGGCTGCGGCCGATCTGCAGGGCGGCGAGGTCGTTCGTGCCCTGGCTGAAGACCAGTTCCCGCTCCGGCGGCTGCAGGCCGTAGGCCTCCAGGTCGGCGTTCGGATCGTCGGTGACGAACTGGGCGACGCGCGTTTGCTCCAACTGGTGGAGGAGGAAGCCCAGCTTCGGCGTGTCAGCCCGCGTGGACAGCGGCTTGACCAGCCGCCAGAGCCGGTTGGTCGGGTCGCGCACCAGTTCAAAGCCGTTGGTGCCGGGCCGCACGGTGATGTGGTCCAGCGCCATGCCCGCCAGGGAACACAGCGCGGGGTCGCGCCACGCGTTCGGCGTGGCCGGGAGGTTGTCCAGGAAACCGCGGTCAATCGTGAACAGGTTTCCCTGCCCGACGATCTGGAGATACACCTGCTGGCCGAGCGTGGTGGCCGCGCCCAGGTGCAACTCGGCCCGGCGGTCGGCCTGCCGGAACACCAGCACCCCCGCCGGCGGGTCCAGGCCGAAGGCCGCCAGCCGGTTCGTCTGGGCGAGGATTTCCGCCGGTGCCACGCGCGTGCGGCTGTGCAGCTCGCGCAACGCCTTGAGCAGGTCTTCCACGCCACCCGCCAGGGCCGGGTAGTCGAACGGCGCGCGGTAACGCCAGCCGCTGCCGGCGCGTTCGAGCCGGAAGATCAGATTGGTGCCCCGCTTGTATTCGACACTGGAAACCTCCGCCGGCACCAGATCGGGAAACAGCCGGCTGGCGCGTTCCGCGCGTTCCGCGGTGCTGGGGGAGCGGCGTTCCACCATGAAGATGAAGGCAAACAAGCCCAGCGCGAGGGCCACCATCCAGCGTGTCGTTGCGGTGTTCATCGTGCTAGGACTAACGCCGGCGGCGCAACCAGACCAGCCCACCCAGCAGCAACGCCGCGCCCGGCAGGACCACCAGCAACAGCCACTTGACCTGCGTCATTTGCGCCTGCGTCAAATCCACCCGGTATTCACGGATCGGCCGCGGGGCGATGCCCGCCAGGTGCTGCGGCCGGTCGAGCAGCCAGTTGACCGCCAGGTTGGCGAAATCCACGTTCGCGTCGTTTCCGTTCTGAAACGCCGTGTTTTCCAGGCAGTGCGAATCGCCCACCACGATCAAGCGGGTGGAACTGCGGTCGGCCGCCACGCCCTGCAGGTTGCCCTTCTCGACGGCCACCGCCAGCGGGATGACACCCCGGCGGTCGCGGAACGGATCCTCGCGCGGCGTGCCGTCGGCCGCCAGCTCCGTCACGCAGTGGCCGTTGACGGAGGTGGCGATCAACGGAACGACCTTCGGCGAATCGCCGCTCTGGTTCGCGTTGCGGGCCGGTTCCACCGAGCGCGGCAGCGCCAGGTAAATGGAGCTGCCCTGCAGCGGCCGGACGACGGGATGGTTGGAGAAGTTCGTGCATACCACGTCCAGCCCGGAGCGGCTGTTCGGCTTGTCGAAGACCGCGTTGTTGCCGACGGCGACGCCCCATTCGGCGAGCAGCCGCTCCAGGCCCGTGGGCTGGGCGCCGGCGCGATACCAGCTCAGCAGCGCCAGCAGGCGGCCGCCCTGCCGCAGATATTTGTCAATCTGCGCCAGCTCGCTGTCGGCCAGCGGGTGCGCCGGGCCGGCGATGATGAGCAGGCGGCAATCCTCCGGCACCACGGTGTCACCGATCAGGCGCAGCGGCGACACGGCAACGTTCTTCTGCTGCAGCAGACGCACGAAATACCGGTAGCCCTGCGGCGAGCCGTCGTCGGGACTGTTTTCGCCGTCGCCGATCAAATAGCACGCGCTGGCGGCCTTGCCTTCGAGCAGCGCCGCGATCGCCGAGGTGAACCGCTCCTCGGTGCGGAGCGCCATGCGCCGGACTTCGTGGCCGGGCTTGAACAGCTTGCTGAGGTCGTAGTCGGACAGCTCGGACAACTCGGAGGCGCGCACGACCTCGGAGCGGCCGTTGAGGTCGAACACCACCAGGTCGGCGTCCGCGCGCGGCAGTTGGTATTTCCGCACGGTCCAGTCGGCGCGGTCGGGGTCGGACTGGTAGTTGACCTCCTCGACGGCCAGTTTCGGGCAGGCGTAGGCGTATTCCTTGAGCAGGCCGGAGACGGCGTCGTAAAGCGGATTGTCGCGGTCGAAGAGCACGGTCACCTTGATCTCGTTCGTCACGGCGTCGAGCACCTGCCGGGTGGGCGGTGAAAGCTCGAAGCGCGCGTCTCCCGTCCACATGAACCGCCGGTAATGGCGCTCGGCCAGGTAATTCACCATCACCATGATCGCCAGCAGCGACAGGACGGACAGCAGGACGTTGAAACCGATGCCGAACCGGCGCAGCGGCGAGAAACTGGGAGGAATGGCGTCGTTCGGATCCATGCTATTTCCAGCGGCGGCTTTCCACGACCTTCAAGGTGAGAAACAGGAAGAACACCGTGCCGCTCAGGTAGAAGACAATCCGCCGCGTGTCCACCACGCCGCGGGCGAAGTCCTGCATGTGTTCGATCACCGAAATATACGGCGCCACCCGCGTCAGCCAGCCGCTGCCGGCGGTGATCCCATAGGTGAGAAAACCCAGGATGAACAGCGACGTGCCCAGCGCGAAACCGATCGTCGCCGCGATGATCTGGCTGCGGGTCAACGCCGACGCCAGGCAGCCCATGGCGACGTAAAGACAGCCGATCAACAGCACGCCCAGAAACGTGCTGGCCGTGGGCCACCATTCAAACGGCTCGCCCGGCTGCGTGTAGCGGTGGACGATTTGCAGGCAGACCAGCATGGGCAGCCAGATGACGACGTAGAACAGCAGCGCGGCGGTGAACTTGGCCAGCACCACCTGCAGGTCGCTGACCGGCGTCGTCATCAGCGCCTCGAACGTGCCGGAGAATTTCTCCTGCGCGAAGAGCCGCATCGTGATCACCGGCGAGGCCAGCAGCACGATCATCCAGAAGAACGCGGTCTTGTAAAACACCTCGGTCAGCGGGGCGTTGAACGCCATGCCCCGGCCGTTGACGAGCATCAGAATGAAACTGCCGCCCAGCAGCAGCAGCACTGCCGCCAGGACGATGTAGCCGTTCAACGACAGAAAATAGCCGCTGAATTCGCGGCGAACCAGGGTGCGATACTGGCGCATCAGGGTGTTTCCTCCTCTTCGCGGTCGGTGCGCGTGATCTGCATGAAAATGTCCTCCAGCGAATGCCGGGTGCGCGTCAGCTCCCGCAACGCCCAGCCGTGCGCCAGCGCCGCGTCGAACACCACCGGCCGGAGATCCACACCGGGCCGCGCGGTGAGCACGCAGGAGCAGAACGCACCGTCGCCGGACGCCACCTCGCAGTGTTCCACCGCCGGCAGCGCCTCGAAACAGGCGCGCACGTCCGGCGCCGGCGCGGCGATCTCCGCCAGCACCTGGCCGTGGCCGGTCATCCGCTGCTGCAAGTTCGCCGTGGAATCGGCGGCGAGAATCTTCCCCGCCCGCAGGATGAGCACCCGCTCGCAGGTCATCTCGATCTCCGGCAGGATGTGCGAGGACACCAGCACGGTGTGGCGCTGGCCCAGATTCTTCACGAGCTGCCGCACCGCGCGAATCTGCCGCGGGTCCAGACCGATGGTCGGTTCATCCAGGATGATCAGCTCCGGCTCATGCACCAGCGCGTCCGCCAGCCCCACGCGCTGCCGGTAGCCCTTGGACAGCGTGCCGATGATCTTCCGGCTCACGTCGGTCAGCCCGCATTCCTCGGTCACCACGTCCACGCGTTCGCGGCTGGCCACCGTGCTCAGGCCCTTCAACCGGGCGCGGAACTTCAGGTATTCCCGCACCCGCATGTCCGGGTGCAGCGGATTGTTCTCCGGCATGTAGGCGATGCGCCGGCGGACGCCGTCCGCGTCGCGGAACACGTCCAGGCCCGCCACGCGCGCCGCGCCGGAGGTGGCCGGCAGATAGCAGGCCAGGATGCGCATGATGGTGCTCTTGCCGGCGCCGTTCGGGCCGAGCAGGCCGACAATTTCGCCCCGCTCGACCGTGAACGAAACGTCGTCCACCGCGGCATGGTGGCCATACCGCTTGGTCAAGTGCTGGACTTCAATGATCGGTCCGCGATTCATCATCAGGGAAAACACCGCCGGCGCGATTTGGTTTACCGCACCGTCAATTGCACCCGCACGCGCTGCATGAACGTGTAGTTGCCGCGCTGGCGTTGCACCAAAACTGTAAGCGCCACCTTCTCGCCTTTCTTCTTGGCAAACAAGATTTTTGCCGCCGCCGCCACGTTCTCCGGCACCTGGCCCTCCACCCCGACGATCACGTGGCCGCGCTGCAATCCCGCGTCGGCCGCCGGGCCGGCGTCGTCCACCTCCGTCACCAGCAGGCCCTGGCTGGCCACGATGCCGAGGCGTTCGGCGAGATCGGGGGTCAGTTCCTGCACGCTGGCGCCGATGCGGCGCTTGATCAGCGTGGCATTGAACACCGTGGCCTCCTTCACCAGCCGCAACGAAACCGTCAGGTGCTCGCTGCCGCGACGCACCGCCAGCGACACGTCGCTCCGGTCGCCGCTGGCGCTCAACTCCTGGATGAATTCAATGTAGCCGCGCGGCGTCTTGCCGTTCACGCTTACGATGGCGTCGCCCGGCCGCAGCCCCGCCCGATCCGCCGGGCTGCCGGGATCCACGGCGGAAATCACCGGCGCACTGCCCGGCCGGATGCGTGCGCCCAGCCAGAGATGCTTCAACTCCGGCGAAAAGATTTCCGACAGCGCCTCGGTCACGCGGCGGATGGGAATGGCGAACCCGATGCCGTTGGCGTCGCGATACATCGCCACGTTCAGACCGATGATTTCGCCGCGCAGGTTGATGAGCGGCCCGCCGCTGTTGCCAGGGTTGATCGCGGCGTCGGTCTGCAGCCAGTCGGCAATGTCCATCGGCGCGCCTTCCACCGGCGGCCGGCGGCTTTTCGAGCTGAGGATGCCGCGCGTCACCGAACCGCCCAGGCCGAACGGATTGCCCAACGCCAGCACGGTTTCGCCCAGCAGCAGGTCGTCGTCCGCCGCGAAGCGCACCGCCTGGAATTTCTCGCCCGGCTCGGCCTTGAGCCGCAGCAGGGCCACGTCGCTGCGCGGCGAGGAGTTGACCACCTCGGCCTCGTAGAGCTTGCCGCCGGCCTCCTCCGAGAGCTTCACCCAGACGCGGCTCGCGCGGCGGATGACGTGGTCGTTCGTCAGCACGTAACCGGCTTCGTCAATGATGACGCCGGAGCCGAGGCTGTATTGCGCCTGTGGCGCGCGGCGCCGGTAATACGGCCCCCAGAATTCCTGCAAAAGCTGCTCGAACGGATCCTGCACCTCCACCAGTTGCTCGGTGGCAATGTTGACCACGCTCGGCATCACCTTCGCGACCGCGTCCACGACGGCGTTGCGGCGGACATCCGGCTCGGCGGCGGCCAGACTGACGGCCAGTCCCACGATCGCGAGGACAGGCAAACCTGATGATTGCGAACACAATTTCATGCGGCAAAGGACTTCGTTGAATCGGTTCCGTTCGTCGGCGGGCGACGGACATGTTGACGCCGCAGGCCGACCCGAAGCTTGACATTGGCGAAACCGGCGGCGAAATGCAACGCATCATGCCAACGCTCGCACCGGATCTTTACCTCCAGTGGCGGGCCGGCGCGGTGGCGGCCGCCAGCCTGCGCGAAACCCCGCCGCCGTCACCGCCCGCCGAGCGCCTGCTCCAGCAGGTCTGGCGTCACCAGCGATTCCGGCGCGGCGCGCTGAAAACGTTGGACGGCCAGCGTGTGACCATTCTTCACCCGGGCTTCTGGAACCGCGAAGCCGGCCCGGATTTTCGCGACGCACTGGTGCAGATCGGCGACGATCCGCCCCGCAGCGGCGACGTGGAAATTGATCTCTCCCCGGACAACTGGCGCCAGCACGGGCACCATGAAAATCCCGCGTATCGCCATGTCCGCCTGCACGTCGTCTGGGAGGCGGACGCCCACCCCACCGCATTGCCGACCGTGTCCCTTTGCCACGCCCTCGACGCGCCCCTGCCGGAACTCCAACTCTGGCTGGACGCCGGGCCGGGCGCGGATTTGCCCGCCGGCCAGACCGGCCGCTGCGCCGCGGCGCTCCGCGAACTGCCGGCAGAATGGCGCACGGGGTTGTTCGCCCAGGCCGCAAAGGTCCGGCTGCAACGGAAGGCCGCGCAATTCGCCGCCCGCGCCCGCGACGCCGGCTGGGAACAGGCGCTCTGGGAAGGCCTGCTCGCCGCGCTCGGCTACAAACACAATGTCTGGCCGATGCGCCGGCTTGCGGAATTGCGGCCGCGGCTGCTGCCGGCCGCAGGTGCCGGGCCGGTGGATGCGCTGACGCTTCAGGCGCGGTTGCTGGGCGTGGGCGGGTTGCTCCCGGCGGAATGGCCCGGCGCAAACGCGGAAAACGCCGCGTTCCTGCGCCGGCTCTGGGACATCTGGTGGCGCGAGCGCGAGGGCTTGGCCGATGGGTTGCTGCCACGCGCGGTCTGGCGGCTGAGCGGCGTGCGCCCGGCGAATCATCCCCAACGCCGGCTGGCCCTGGCCGCCCACTGGCTCGCGGATGCGCACTGGCTCCGGCGCGTGGAAACCTGGCTGACCGACGCGGACTCCGACACCGCGGCGCCGGACGCGCTGCTCGCGGCTTTGGCCGTCGGCATGGACGATTTCTGGTCGTGGCACTGGACGCTGCGCTCGGCGCGGATGCCGCGTCCGCAGCCGTTGCTCGGTCCGCCGCGGGCCACCGATCTGGCCATAAATGTGCTGCTGCCGTGGTTTTGGAGCCGGGCTGACGCCGGTCGCAACGCCGCCCTGTGCCAGCGCGTGGAGCAGCGTTATGCCGCCTGGCCGGCGGCGGAGGACAACACGGTGCTGCGCCTGGCGCGGCAGCGGTTGCTGGCGGGCACGGCGGCTTCCCGGCCACGGACGGCGGCCCTGCAGCAGGGGGCGATTCAGGTGGTTCGCGACTTCTGCGACCGGAGCAACGCGCGGTGCGAAGGCTGCCGGTTTCCCGATCTGGTGCGCCGCCTGATCCCCGGTTCCGCGCCGGCCGGCGCCCGTCCTTGATCTCCGGATCCGTCGCGAATTCATCTTTGACATCCACCCCCCCGGTTGGCAAGGTCTGGCCTCATTTTACGGATTTCAGGCCGGCCGTCAGGATACACAAGGCCGGCGAACCTTGAGAGATTATGGCAGAACTCATTGGCAACATGTTGGTGGCACAGTCGGGCGGCCCGACCGCGGTGATCAACGCAAGCATCGCCGGCGCAGTTCAGGAAGCCGGCCGGCACCCGGAGGCGGTCGAGGAGATTTACGGCGGTTTGAACGGCATTCTCGGCATTCTCAACGAGGACTTGATTGACCTGCAGGAGGAGAAACGGCTGGCCGTCGAAGGACTGAAATACACGCCCGCCGCCGGCCTGGGCACCTGCCGCTACAAAATTGATTTCAAAAAGAAGCCCGAACAGGCGGCCAAGGACATGGACCGGCTGTTCGAGGTGTTTCAAGCGCACAACATCCGGTATTTCTTTTACGCGGGCGGCAACGACTCGCAGGACACATCGCTCAAGATTCACGAAGAGGCCGTCAAACGCGGCTGGGAAATGCGCGTCATCGGCATTCCCAAGACGATTGACAACGATCTGCCGCACACCGACCACTGCCCCGGCTACGGCTCGGCGATCAAATACGCCGCCACCACGGTCATGGAGGTCGGCATTGACGTGGGCAGCATGGCCACCGACGACGGCTCCTGCTGCATCATCGAGGTGATGGGCCGTTCGGCGGGTTGGATTGCCGCCGGCACCGTGCTTGCCAAGCGCGGCGACCCCGCGGCGCCGCCGCACATCATCCTGCTCCCGGAGATGCAATACCACCTGCAGGAGTTGATGGACAAGGTCCGGGAGACCATCGCGGCCTACAAGTATTGCGTGATGGTGGTCGGCGAGGGCATCCGGGACCGTGAAGGCCGCGAGATCGGCGCCGACGAAACCAAACGCGATGCCTTCGGCCATCCGGTGCTGGCCGGCGCGGCCTGGAAACTGAAGGAATTCATCGAAGCGGCGCTGCGGACCAAGACCCGCACGGTGCTGCTGGGCTATTCGCAGCGCGCGGCCGCGCATTGTGCCAGCGCCACGGACGCGGCCGAAGCCGCCGCGTGTGGGGAATCGGCGGTGAAGGCCGCCGTGGCCGGCCAGAGCGGCTTCATGGTGAAGATCGTCCGCGAACAAAGCCAGCCCTACAAGTGGTCCACCGCCCTCCACGACCTGCGCGAAGTCGCCAACGTCGAGCACTTCGTGCCACGCGAATGGATCAGCGAGGACGGCTTCCTGCCCAATGAGCAGTTTGTCGAGTACGCCCGGCCGTTGATCGAAGGCGAGGTCAAGGCCCCGATCGAAGGCGGCCTGCCGAAATACGTGGTGCTGGAGAAAGCCCGGCTTGAGAAGAAGCTCCCGCCGCGGGCCTGAGCCGGGCCGGTCAACCAAGCCTCTCGTCGCCGAAGCCGCGGACACGTGCCGCGGCTTCGCCGTTTTCAGCGGGAGCTCCGGATGCCCGCGGCGGCCGCGGCGAGGTGCCGGACAAAGGCGGCCAGCGTTTCCTGGCTGACGTGGTGCTCGATGCCCTCGGCGTCCTTCTCGGCCACCTTCTCCGAGATGTCGAGCGAGCGCAGAAACGCGACGACCGTTTGGTGCCGGCGCTTGCATTCTTCCGCCAGCTTGCGGCCCGATTCGGTCAGGAAAATGGCGCGGTAAGGCTTGGTGTTGACGTGACCGGCCTCGCGCAGCCGCGCCAGGGTGCGATTCACGGTCACGTGGGTCACACCCAGCCGGCGCGCCAGGTCCACCACGCGCGCCTCGCCCAACGTGGCCGACAAATCGGCGATGGCCTCCACATAATCCTCCGCGATTTCGTGGGCGTGCTCACGGCGGATTTGCCGGAAATTTTCCGCCTGCCGGGTTTCCGGACGCGCGCCAGCAACGACCTGGCGGGCCTTTGATGTGGTTCTGCTGGCCATGATCCGGCGCTGATTCAACGGATTTCCCGTTTGACAGTCGAGGCGAAAATATGTAGCTATGGCTACAAGATGAAACTCGCGCTTCCCAACGTCTCTCCTGCCGCTGCGTCGCCCGGCGGCATCCGGAGCCTGGATTCCCTCTGAAACGACCGTGCCCATCCCGTCGCGAACTCCGCCGCCCATGAGCAAACCGCTTCCCAGTGTGGAAACGGAGCGCAACGCCGGCCGCCGTTCGCTCGAAGAAGTCCACGGCAGCGTGGCCGTGCCGCCACGGCAGGCGGGCTTCTGGCGGCAGTGGCGGGCGTTTGTCGGCCCGGCGTTGCTCGTCAGCGTCGGTTACATGGACCCCGGCAACTGGGGCACCGACCTGGCCGGCGGGGCGCAGTTCAAATACGGCCTGCTCTGGGTCGTGGCCCTGGCCAGCCTCATGGCGATGGTGCTGCAGGTCGCCGCCGCCCGCCTCGGCCTGGCCACGGGCAAGGACCTGGCCCAATGTTGCCGCGACAGCTATCCGCGCTGGATCCGCTGGCCCAATTGGATTTCGATGGAGATCGCGGTTGCGGCCACGGACCTGGCCGAGTCCCTGGGCAGCGCCGTGGCCCTGAACCTCCTCTTTCACATTCCCTTGCCGTGGGCGGTCGTCATCACCGCATTCGACGTGCTGTTGCTGCTGGCGTTCCAGGGTCTGGGCATGCGGATGATCGAGGCCGTCGTGGCGGTGTTCGTGACGACGATTGCCGTGTGTTACAGCGTGGAAATCTTCGTGCTGCCGCAGACGCGGCCGGACCTGGCCGAAATGGGCCGGGCGCTGCTGCACCCGAACTTCAAGCATCCCGGCATGTTGGTGGTGGCGATCGGCATGATCGGCGCCACGGTGATGCCGCACAACCTTTACCTGCATTCCGCCCTGGTGCAGACGCGGAAGGTCGAGCGCGATCCGGCCTCCATCCGCAACGCGATCCGGTTCAACACGCTGGATTCCGTCGTCGCGCTCAGCCTCGCGTTCCTGGTCAATGCGGCCATACTCGTGCTGGCCGCGCTGGTCTTTTACGGCAAGGAAAGCGTGACCGTGGCTGGCGGCGCGGTGGTGACCTTCAACGCCGACAGCGACTGGATTCGCATCGCGCACCTGACCCTCGCTCCGCTGTTGGGCACGGCGCTCGCGAGCACGCTCTTCGCGGTGGCGCTGCTCGCCAGCGGCCAGAGCAGCACCATCACCGGCACGCTGGCGGGTCAGGTCGTGATGGAGGGTTTCATGCGCTGGCGCATCCGGCCGTGGCTCCGGCGGATGATCTCCCGCCTGCTGGCCGTGGTGCCGGCCGTCTGGATCATCAGCGTCCGCGGCGAGGGCAGTGTCACCGACCTGGTGAACCTCAGTCAGGTCATCCTGTGCCTGATCCTGCCGTTGGCCATGTTTCCGCTGCTGCACCTTACCAGTTCGCGCCGGGTCATGGGGCCGTGGGTCAACGGCTGGTTTCTCCGCGTCTTCGGCTGGGGCAGCGTGATCTTGATCACCATCATGGACGTCTATAGCCTGCCGGAGTCAATTGAGACGGCGTGGCATATTCTTTTCGGCGAATGACGCCGCGCGACACGAAAGGCTGGCATGTATCAGACCATCTTGGTGACCTTGGACACGACGGCGACCGACCGGGCGATCATTGACCACATCAAATCGCTCGCCGGCGAGTTGCGCAGCCGCGTCGTGCTGCTGCACGTCGCCACCAGCGTGCCCGCCAAGATTCACGGCCAGGACGCCGCCGGCAAAGAGGTGGCCGAAAGCCAGGCCTACCTGGACCGCGTCCGCGCCGAACTCGCCGCCGCCGGCATCAGCACGACCGCCGAGCTGGCCTATGGCGAGCCGGTCAGGCAGATCGTTCAGTGGGTCAAGGCGCATCATCCCGACCTCGTGGCAATGAGCACGCACGGCCATCAATTCGTGGCCGACCTCGTCCTCGGCACCACGGCCATTCACGTTCAGCACGCCGTCAGCGTGCCCGTCCTGCTGCTCCGGGCGAAGTGACGACCGCCGGCGGCGCCCGCATTCTCCATTTCACCGCCGCCTTGAACCTGCTAGGCTGGGGCCATGTTTCGACTCGGCTCGCTGGAGCTGGCGTCCAATTTGTTCCTCTCGCCGCTGGCGGGTTACACCAACCTGCCCTTCCGCCTCACCGTGCGCGAACTCGGCGGCCTCGGCCTGGCCACCACCGACCTGGTCAACGCCCGCTCGCTGCTTGAACGACGCAGCCAGGCCCTGAAACTCATCGAAACCCGCCCGGCCGACCAGCCGCTGGCGGTGCAATTGTTCGGCTCGGTGCCCGAGGAAATGCGCGACGCCGCGGCGTTCCTCGCCTCCGTCGGTGTGGCGTCCGTGGACATCAACATGGGCTGCCCCGTGCGCAAGGTCTGCCGCGTCGGCGGCGGCTCGGCGATGATGACCGAACTCGACAAGACGGCCCGGCTCGTTCGTGGGATGGTTGCCGCCGCGAAGATTCCCGTCACCGCGAAGATGCGCCTGGGCTGGGACGACGCGAATCTCACCGCGCCGGACCTGGCCCGCGCGCTGGAGGACGCCGGCGTCGCGGCGGTGTTCGTCCACGGCCGGACGCGCGAACAGGGCTTCGGCGGCGCGGTGAACCTCGCCGGCATCCGCGCCGTCGTGCAGACCGTCAAAGCCGTTCCCGTCATCGGCAACGGCGACATCACCACGCCCGCGGCAGCCAAGACAATGTTGTCGGAGACCGGCTGCGCGGGCGTCAGCATCGGCCGCGGCGCGTTTTACAATCCGTGGATTTTCCGGCAGACGCGTCATTTTCTCGACACCGGCGAACTGCTTCCCGATCCGGGTTTCGAGGAGCGTGTCGCCGTGATGTGCCGGCACCTGGACCGGATGATTGAAGTCTTCGGCGAGGCGCACGGCTGCCGGATGTTCCGCAAGGTGGCGCCCTGGTATGCCCGGCGGTTCGGCCCGGCGGTCGAATTCAAGAAACGCGTCGTGCTCCTCTCTTCCCGCGCGGAGTTCGATGACATCCTCGCCGCCTACCGTCGCTGGCGCGCGCCGTTCCTCGATGACCGCGGTGAACTGCTGCCCCGCTTCCAGCCCGCGCCGCTGACCGCCTCCTTCCTGCGCGAACCCGGCCAATCGGACCCTGCCGGCGCGCTGCCCGTGCCCAAAGGCCCGGTCGAAGTGTGGTGAACGGAGTCGGGACCGCTCAACGCAAACTGCACGACCACGCGAGGCGTTTCGTGATGGCCCGGTTTCCGATCAAATCCTGCGCTACCGGCAGGAATTCGCGGGCGAAAACTTGCCATCCACGTCCTGCCAACGACGAGTTGGCCACGGGTCCGGCGGCACGTCAAACGGGGCGGGTATTGGGAATTCTCTTGGGGGGAATATCTCCCGCCACCGGCGTCACCCAAACAAATCCAACTGCGGTGGCGGTTCGAGCGATTTCAGTTTCTCGCGCTCCGCGCGGTGCCGCGCCGCCTGGCGGACGGCGCCTTCGGGCGTCAGTTCGGATTCCTCCAGATTCCGCAAAATGGTTTTTGCCCGCTCAATGACGCCTTTCGGCACGCCGGCGAGCCGGGCCACCTGGATGCCGTAGCTCTTGTCCGTGCCGCCGGCGACGATCTTGCGCAGAAACACGATCTGGTCGTTCCACTCGCGCACGGCGACGTTGAAGTTCTTCAGCCGCGGCAGCCGCGCGGCCAGCTCGGTCAATTCGTGATAGTGCGTGGCGAACAGCGTTTTCGCGCCGACCTGGTGGTGCAGGTGCTCGACGATGCTCCACGCCAGGCTCAGGCCGTCGAACGTGCTCGTGCCGCGGCCGATCTCATCGAGGATGACCAGGCTGCACGGCGTGGCGTTGTTGAGGATGTTCGCTGTCTCGCTCATCTCGACCATGAACGTGCTCTGCCCGCGGGCAAGGTCGTCGCTGGCGCCGATGCGGGTGAAGATGCGGTCCACGAGGTCCACGCGCGCCTCGACGGCGGGAAGGAAACTGCCGGTATGCGCCAACAACACGAGCAACGCGACCTGCCGGATGTAGGTGCTCTTGCCGGCCATGTTCGGGCCGGTAATGAGGACGATCTGCGGAATTGCGGATTGTGAAATGGGGATTGCGGATTGAGCGCGCACCACTTCCTCGGTTTCAGTTCGGACTTCGGACTTTGAACTTTGCACCTCGCTGGCCAGCACCGCATCGTTCGGCACGAAGCGTTCCTCGGTCATTGCCTGTTCCAGCACCGGATGCCGGCCATCGCGGAGGTGGAGCAGCCCCTCGTCACCCACGAAAGGCCGGCAGTAGTTGTGCAGGCGCGCGGTTTCGGCGAACGCGGCCAGGACATCGAGCTGCCCCAACGCCTGCGCCGTTTGCTGGATTTCCGCCAGCCGGCCGAGCGCGGCCTCGCGGACACGGAGGAACAACTCGTATTCCAGCTTCGCCGCCCGCTCCTCGGCGCCGAGGATTTTCGCCTCCATCGCCTTCAACTCCGGCGTGATGAAACGCTCGCCGTTGGCGATGGTCTGCTTGCGGTGATACTCCGGCGGCACCTTGTCCAGGTTCGCCTTGGTGACTTCGAGGTAGTAACCGAACACGGAGTTGAACCCGACCTTCAGCGACTGAATCCCGGTGCGCTCGATCTCGTCGCGCTGGAGCTTCGCGATCCAATCCTTGCCGCCGCGCTGGGCGCCACGGAGTTCGTCGAGCGCCGCGTCAAAGCCGTCACGGATCAACCCGCCTTCCTTCAACGCCAGCGGCGGATCGTCCACGACTGCGCGGGCGATCAACGCCGCGAGTTCGGGGCAGTCGGCCAGTTGCGCGGCGAGTTCCGCGATCAACCCGGCCGCGGGCAATTCGACGATTTCAGCGGGCTCGACCGGTTCGTTGATCGGCAACTCGCGGACCGCTTCGCTGCCACGGCCCGGCGCCGACGGCACTTCCGCCAACAGCGCCTTGACCGCCGGCACCTGCTCCAGGCCGGTGCGCAATGCCACCAGGTCGCGCGCGTTGCCGGTGCCCGCGCTCAGCCGGTTGATCGTGCGCTCCAGGTCGCGCACCTCCTTGAGCGCGGCCCGGAAGCTGTCCAGCCGCGGCGGGTCGTCCACCCACGCCTGCACGGCGTCCTGCCGGCGGCGGATCGGCTCCGCGGCGGCCAGCGGTTGCGAGAGCCAGTCGCGCAACCGCCGCGCGCCCATCGGGGTGACGGTGCGGTTGAGCGCGCCGTAGAGCGAGGTTTCGCGCGGCGCGTCCCGGCGCAACGGTTCGAGGACTTCGAGGTTGCGCAGCGTTGCGGTGTCCAGAATCAGAAAGTCGCCCGGCTGGTAAAACGTCAGCCGCGTGAGGTGCGCCACGTCGCGCCGCAACTGGTTGACGAGGTAATGCAGCACCGCGCCGGCGGCGCCGATCGCAGCCGGCCGCTCGCGCAGCCCGAAGCCGTCGAGCGAAGCGACCTTGAAATGGTCGCGCAGCGTGAACTGCGCGGTCTCCGGCGCGAACGTCCAGCCCTCGTAATCGCTCAGCAAACGGAACACGGGCTGGAGCAGTTGGCGCAAATCCGCCGCCTCGCCGGGCAGAATGATTTCCGCCGGCCGCACGCGCTCCAGCTCGGCGAGCAGCGCGGTGTCGGACGCGGCTTCCGTGACCTTGAAATCCGCCGTCGTCAGGTCCACCAACGCGAGGCCGGACGTCCGCCCGACGCGGCTCACCGCGGCGAGAAAATTGTTCCGTTCGGCGGCGAGCATCCGTTCGTCGAAATGCGCGCCCGGACTGAGGATTTGCGTGACCTCGCGTTTGACGAGTTTGCCGGGCTTGGGATCTTCGAGCTGGTCGCAGATGGCGACCTTGCGCCCGGCCTTGAGCAGGCGCGCGATGTAGCCGCCGGCGGCGTGATACGGCAGACCGCACATCGGCACGGTCTGGCGGCGGGTGAGCGCGAGGTTGAGCAACTGCGCGCCGGTTTGCGCGTCCTCGAAAAACATTTCGTAGAAATCGCCCAGCCGGAAAAGCAGCAGCGCGTCCTTCGGCAGTTCGGCCTTGATCCGCCGATACTGCGCCATCATGGGGGTCAACTGCGCGTCCGCTGCCATCGCGCCGACGTTACCGGCCACGCCGCGCCGGGTCGAAAACAAATTCGCCGCCGGCCTCAGCCGCCGAGCGAACCCGGGTCCGTCACGTCGCCCTTGTTGAAATCCACGTAGGCCTCGGTCAAATCGGCCGCGTAGATCAACGCGCCAGCCCGGCCGAGGTTCAGCCGGATGTGGAGGTCAAATTCCTTCGCGGCGACGGCGGCGCACAGCGCCTTGAAGGTCGCCTTCGTCGGCTGGCCGCGTTTCAAGCTCCAAAGAATCTTCCGGCTGCCCGGCGCGCTGTAGCCGATGTCCACCTTTTCCTCGACGATTGTGGCCGGGCTGTAACCAAGCGCGTCAATGATCCGGCCCCAGTTCGGATCACCGCCGCACCAACTGGTTTTCACCAGTGCGCTGTTCGCCACGGCGCGCGCCGCGGCGTCGGCGTCGGCGAACGTTTTCGCACCGTCCACGCGCACGGTGACGAAGCGGCTCACGCCCTCGCCATCGCGGACAATCATCTTCGCCAGTTCGAGGCAGACGTGATTGAGTGCGGATTGAAACTGCAGCGACCGTTCTAACGATTTCTTGCTGTCCGACGATAGGACTCCCGCTGGATTACGCTCCCCGGCCCAAACGATTGGTCGGTTTTCCGCCAAACCGTTTGCCAAGACCAGCACGGTGTCGTTCGTGCTCATGTCGCCGTCCACGGTGATGCGGTTGAAACTGTTCGCCACGGCTTCTTGCAGACACTGGCGAAGGACGAGCGGGGAAATGACCGCGTCGGTCGTGAGGAAGCACAGCATCGTCGCGTGTAGCCCGCGCGGCACAGCGGCGGGACGGGCGCCGGTGGCGCTCATGCCGGGTTGGATCATGCCGGCGCCCTTGCAGATGCCGCCGATGCGCACCGGCCGGCCGTCGAGCTTGAACTCGACGGCGATCTGCTTGGGCCGCGTGTCGCTGGTCATGATGGCCTCGATGGCCTCGGCGGCATGTTCGGGCGCGTTGCCGAGCAGTTGCGCGGCGGCGCGGATGCCGGCGCGGACGTTGTCCATCGGCAACGTGACGCCGATGCGCCCGGTGGAGCCGACGAGGACGTGTTCGGCCGGCAGATGAAATTCCTTCGCCACGAGCGCGGTCATCGCGAGCGCATCCTTCAGCCCCTGTTTGCCGGTGCAGGCGTTGGCGTTGCCGGAATTGATGACCACCGCCTGCGCCGTGCCCCCCTTCACGCGGTCGGCGCAAACCTTCACCGGCGCGGCGCAGACCTGGTTTGTGGTGAACATGCCGGCGACCGTGGCCGGCACCTCGGACATGATGAGCGCGAGGTCGCGCTTCTGGCCCTTGTTCGAGCCTTTGCCGGTGCCGAGGCGCTTGATGTCGCAAAACACGCCGCTGGCGAGAAAGCCCTGCGGCGCGACGATGGAACCGTCAATGGGTTTGAAATGGTTACGCATAACGCACGACTGCTTTGTGCCAGCGGCGCGACAGGAGTAAATAATTATTTGCGTCCAGCATGGCGACGCCCGGCTGTCCCGGCCGGCCGGCGAAGTCAAACCACGGCGTGTCCGCGGCCCGGCGCATTCACAGCCCGCTGGCGGACGCGGCGTCGAGGAAGAGCGCGCAATGGGACTGGCGGCGCAGGATCGAGGCCGGGCACGCGGGGCCAACCGGGCCGCGCACCGCGTCGCGCACCGCCTGGGCTTTGCGGCGGTCCGGCACCACGCACACCATTTTCCGCGCCGCGCACAGCGTGGGAACCGTCAGCGTGTAGGCGAACTGCGGCACGGCTTCGAGCGTGGGGAAGCAGTCCTCGTCCACCTGCTGCTGGCGGCAGGCGAGATCGAGCTTCACGAGTTTCACCGTGTAAGGATCGGTGAAATCCGCGACCGGCGGGTCGTTGAACGCAAGGTGGCCATTTTCGCCGATGCCCAGGCAGCAGAGGTCAATCGGCTGGGCTTGAAGCAGCCGCGTGTAGCGGTCGCATTCGCGCAGCGGTTCGGGTGCGTCGCCGGCGATGAAATGGAAGGCGCGCGGACGGATGCGAGCGGCCACGTGTTCGCGCAGGAAGCACCGGAAGCTGGCCGGCTGGTCCGCGGTGATGCCGAGATACTCGTCCATGTGGAAGAGCGTGACGCGCGACCAGTCCACGTCCGGCGTGGCGACGAGGGCGGCGAGAAAGCGGATTTGCGAGGTCGCCGAGGCGAGGATGACCGCGGCGCCGGCCTGGCTTTGCAGGGTTTGCCGGAGGAACGTGGCGGCTTCACCCGCGGCTTCGGCGGCGAGGTCGTCCGGCGTGGCGTGGACGCGCACTTCCAGCGCGTCGGCGATAAACGTTGTCAATCGCAAGGACATGGTGGTGGCGTGGCATCGGTGCCGTCCCGGAACGGCTCCCATTCCGGTTCGTTGGCGAACACCCACCGATAATACTCGGTTTCCGTGAGCCTGCCGGCCGCGGCTTCGTCCACGATGACGGTGCAGCGCGGGTGCAACTGGAGGGCGGTGGCGGAGATCATCGCAGTGATCGGGCCTTCGACGGCCTTGGCAATGATGTCGGCTTTCTCCGCTCCGGTGGCCAGGAGCAGGCAACGGCGGGATTCAAGGATGGTGCCGACGCCCATCGTGATGGCGCGACGGGGCATGTTCGCCGGATTGTCAAACAGCGGCGCATTCTGGGCGAGCGTCCGCGGCGAAAGCGCCTTCTCGCGGGTGCGCGAGCGCAACGCGGAAAGGGGTTCGTTGAAGCCGATGTGGCCGTCGCGGCCGATGCCGAGCAACTGGAGGTCAATGCCGTTGACGCGGCGGATGGCGTCCTCGTATCGGCGGCATTCGGCGGCGAGGTCCGGCGCGCAACCGTCGGGCAGGTGCGTGTTCCGCCGGTCAATGTTCACCTGGTGGAACAAATTGTGGTCCATGTAATGGCGGTAGGAATGGCGGTCGGTGGCGGGCAGACCGACGTATTCGTCCAGGTTGAACGTGCGGCAGAGCGAGAAATCGAGCCGGTCCTCGCGATACATCCGCACGAGATGGCAATAGACCGACTCCATGGTGCGGCCGGTGGCCAGGCCGAGCACGAGCTGGGGAGTGGCCCGCAGCTCGCGGGCGATCATCCGCGCCACCAGATAGGCGGCGGCGTCAGCGGCGGGCCGAACGATGACTTCCATGGCTGCGATTTAACCACGGATGGCGGCGTTGGGCACGGAATAATACGGCAGCAACGCCGGCGGCGCCCCGGCCGTTACGCTGGTTCACGCCAGGCCGAATTCCTTGCGGTTCTGCTCGCAGGAAACCTGGACCGGCTCGTCCGCCAGCCGTGCCTTCAACATGGCCTGCTCGTCCGCGCCCACGCGGAGCGGCAACGCAACCTGGCCACCCTTGGCCGCGGAACGCTGCAGCGCGAGCATGATTTCGGCGCCGAGACAGGCGTGATCCAGATTGCACGGGTGGACCCGCACGTCATCGTCCAGCCAGTCGGCCATCTCTTGGATGTAAGGCGGCATATCGGTGTCGTAATTCATCACCCCGTCGCCGCTCTGGTAACCGCCGCTCCGGGTCACCGCGCGCCAGCCGCCGTTGGTGAGCACCTCGGCGAAACCCTCGGTGCCCTGGGCGCCGAGGCGGTTTTTGCCCCACCATTTCGCCACCTCGGGCTGATCGGGCGCGCCGGCGCCGCATTCGTAGATGCCGCGGACGCCATTGGCGAATTGCACGAAGCCGGCGAGGTAGTCCGGCGATGGGTGGTTGTCCTTGAACTTGCTGCCGCCGGCGGCCTGGGCCATTGCCCACACGCCGGGCGTGTAGTCGTTGAACCAGCACGTGTAGTCAATCAGGTGCGACAGCATGTGCGTCATCCAGCCGGTGGCGGTGCCATAGACAGTGTGGACGCGGCCCAGCGCGCCGCTGGCGACGATCTCCTTCACCTTCTGGTAATGCCTGCCGTAGCGGTGCTGGTGGCTGACGACCGCCTTTGCGCCGGCCTGGCGGATCATGTCGCGCAGGACGAGCATTTCGCTGCTGGTGAGCGCCACCGGTTTTTCAAATGCAATCAGCTTCGCGCCACCTTCGATGCCCGCCCGGATGAACGGTGTCCGCAGGTGCGGCAAGGTGCAAAAACAGAAGACGTCCGGCTTGAGTTCCTTCGCCAACGCGGTGGCGTCCGGGCCGGTTTTCGGCCCGCCAAGCCTGGCGGCGGCGGCTTCGAGACGGGCGGCGTCAATGTCGCAGATGCCGGTGACCTTGAAGCGTGGATTGGCGTTGAAGGCGGCGGCGTGGTGCATGCCGCGTTTGCCCATGCCGACGACGAGGACGGAGTATTGGCTCATTTTCGCAGTAATTATTTTGTCTGAGATTCAAGCGTAAGGACCCAACAGAATGGGTCGGGCTCTAATTCCCCAAGCGTGACTTCCAGTATTCTGGTCTGCGGTGGCCGTGTGCGACGGCTGCGATTAAGATTTTGTCGCCGCGGATGAAGTAGGCGATGTAGTAAGGAAATACCGGGCAATTTACGCGCCGGTAACCTCCCGGATACTCGCGCCACAGTAATGGGTCTTCCCCAATACGACTAATGACCCGCGCCACTTCGTTTCTCAATCGCTTTCCGAGTCCCGGCTCTTTGGTTTCATACCACAGTGCAGCTTCGGTCAACTCGACTTCCGCATCTTCAAGAAACTCGATGGTCATAAGCCGAGGCGGCGATCCAAGGTCGCAAATACCTCGCCTGCGGGGCGGGAATGAACCTCGCCCCGGTCATAACGCTCGATTCGCTGTCGGATGGTGGCATCCCAAGCTTGGGCAACTTCGTCGGAAGGAGGCGGCTCGCTGGCAGCCAACACGCGGTGAGCCAACGTGAGTCGTTGGTCAGCGGGAAGCTCGCAAGCAGCCTGCACCAACTCGTCAATCTTGCTCATGGTGGAAATGTGTCAGCAAAGCCGCCGGCTGTCATCCGCGTTTTCGTCCGGGATGGTAATCTGCTGGAAGGGAAGCTCGCCAAGCACTGGGATGCCCTTGCATCTGTCTAGCGTTGGATTGTTCAACAGGCGCAGCAGCACGTTCAGCCGTTGGCCTGGTCCCATTCCTTGACCCTGGCGATGACGTAATCAACCTCGGCCTCGGTCAACTCAGGGAACATCGGCAGGCTGACGCACATGGCGGCGTTTTTCTCGGCGTTCGTCACGCTGCCGGCGATGCGCGCGCCCTTGCCCCACGGATAGCCCGCCTGCTGGTGAATTGCGATCGAGTAATGCGTCTTGGCGTCAACGCCGTTCTTGACCAGGAAATCCACGAGCGCATCGCGCTGCTGCGGCTGCCTGGTCTCGACGACGTAAAGGTGGAACACGTGGCGGTAACCGGGCAGTTCGACCGGCAGGGCAATGGCCTTGCAGCCCTTGAGGCCGGCGGTGTAGCGAGCGGCCCACTGGCGGCGGCGGTCGTTCCACGCGTCAATGTGCTTGAGCTTGGCGCTGAGCACGCCGGCGTGGAGATCGTCGAGGCGGCTGTTGAAACCGAAGCTGTGGACATTCCGCGCGTTGGAGCCGTGGTTGCGCAGCTTGCGGACCTTGGCGTCAATGTCCGGGTTGTTCGTCACCAAGGCGCCGCCGTCGCCGAAGGTGCCGAGGTTTTTCTGGATGATGAAGCTGGTCGTCGCGGCGTCGCTCAGTTCCGCGATCTTGAAGCCGTTGCCGTGGGCGCCGATCCCCTGGGCATTGTCTTCAACAATCTTCAGCCCGTGCTTGTCGGCAATCTTGCGGATCGCGGGCATGTCGGCGCACTGGCCGTAAAGGTGAACCGGCACGATGGCCTTGGTCTTGGGTGTGATGGCAGCCTCGATTTTCGCCGGGTCAATGCACTTGGTCCGCGGGTCGCAATCAACGAAAACCGCCGTGGCGCCGGCGATCCAGATCGCCTCCGCGGTGGCGAAGAACGTGTTCGGGTGGGTGATGACCTCGTCGCCGGGGCCGATGCCCAGCGCCATGAGCGCAAGCCAGATGGCGTCGGTGCCGTTGCCGACACCGATGGCGAACTTGGTGCCGGAGTATTGGGCAAACTCGCCCTCGAACCGCTTCAGGACCGGGCCTTGGACGTAATTGCCGCTCAACAGCACTTCCCTCAGGTTGGCGTCAATTTCCGCCTTGATGTTGTTGTATTGGCGAACGTGGCCGTAAAATTCAACTTTCATAGCGCGACTGTCCTAAAATGAGCGCCGGCGGGAAACAAGCTCTCTTTGGGAAGCGCGACGGCACGCTTGCTAGCAAGGGGTGTGCCACCATTCGCCCGCCTCACGAAACCGTTAAGCCGAAGTTCGGGCACGGGAGGATGCCACCGCATGGGCAGTGGCCACGCCCGCCGCCGGCGGCTTCAGCCCGCGTGTTGGCGGTAGCTCACGTCCACGAACGTGAAGTAGGCTTCGCGTGTGACCTCCCACGGCCATGCCTCGCCCTTGCGATAATACGCGCCCACCTGGGTCCAGCACGCGGTTTTGTTGCCGATGGCGAGCAGTTCGGAGTTCAACGACGCGTCGGTGGCGACCTGCCGCAGCAACGCGCGGAGACTGCCGCCGGCGAACATGGCCGGCGACAACCGCACGTCCGCCGCCTCCACCGCGAAGCCAAATTGCCGGGTCATCTGCTCACGCAACGAGTCCGTGTCGCCCAGTTCGCGCAGGAAGCATATCAGGAACTCCGGCGAAGCCCGGAGCGGACACCTGCCGGCGCGGAAAGGAATCGAGCCGTCCAGGAAACAGTCATGCACGCCCAGTGCCACCCGCCAGACCGCCGATCCCACGCCGCCGACGCCGACGCAGCTTTCATGCACGACGCCGCTCAATTCGGCGAACACCGCCCGCCGGAGCAGCACCAGCGGCACACCGTCGGTGAAACGGGCCAGCCAGTGGCTGTCGTCATCCCAGTTCGCCTCGCCGGCGGCGTCCAGCCGGGCGCGGGAGTTGACCTGCAACATGCCGGTCTGGCCATCGGGCAGGCGGATGATGTTGCTGCGTTCGAGCTGCAGGCGGGCATGGCCGCACACCGCCAGCTTCTCGCCCGTGTCCAGGAGAATGGTTCCGGGCCGGACCAGGCGGACTTCCCGTCCCTCCATCGCGCGCATTTCCAAATCCTCCTCCAGCATGCCCAGCCGGCCGGCGGCGCGCACCTGGCTGCCCGCCGCGAGAGTGAAGGTTTTGCCTTCCGGCAGCCCGGTTTCCAACCCGCTCGCCAGCCGCAGCCGCGCCGTCCAGTGCAGCGCCGCCTTCTCCACCGCCAGCACCCGCTTGCGGCTGACCACGCTTTCCCCGCGCCGCAACTGGTCGTAGTCAATGCTCTCCAGCGGATTCAGCCCGTCCATCGGCGCGATCTCGATGGCGCGGCCGACGCTGCCGGCGATGTTCTCCTTCGTGACGCTCACGCGGAAGCGCGGCGGCCCGAGCAGCCGCGTGTGGACGCCGTCCACGAGGTGAACCCAGTGCTCCATTTCCAAGGCGCGCAGGCCCTGCTTGACGGTTTCCATCGCCACGCCGCAGGCGCGCTTCAGGTCGCCGAGCGTGGTGGCGACCGGCTGGCTGCCGCGCAACTCGATCAGCCCGCAGCCCAGCCGCAGCGTGCCGCCGTGCAGCAGGCCGCGCAGCCAGTCCTCGATTTGCTGCGCGCCGCCCTTGAGTGGCGCGCCCAGCGCTTGAAGATCAGAGGCATGGAGTCGTTGCATCGTGGCCTGCGGCCATTTGAAGTTCCGGCGAAGCGACGCGCAAGGTCAAATCACGACGGCCTCGGCAACTGAGCCGTTGCTCGCTGTGGAAAATCGGCAGCGTTGAAGCCCGGTGAAGCCAGCCGCGTGCCGTCACCGGTTGCGGACAAACAATTTTCCGGGCAGTTGCTTCACCAGCCGCTTCATCTCCAGGCTGAACAACGCCACGGACACCGCCGAGGCCGGCAGCCCGCTGCCGCGGATGACTTCGTCCACCGATTTTTCCTCCGTGTCGAGCAGCGCGAAGACGGTTTGCTCGTGCGCGGACAGTTCGAGCGCCGGCAGGGTGCCGGTGTCGGCGGGCGTCGGCGGACGGTTCGCGGGCGGGAAGAGATATTCGAATTCGCTCAGGATGTCCTCGGCGCTTTCGCAGAGCTTGGCGCCTTTCTTGATGAGGTCGTGGCAGCCCTTGCTTTGCGGGGAATCCACGCGGCCGGGGACGGCGAAAAGCTGGCGGCCGTAGTCGTTCGCCATGCCGGCGGTGATCAGCGCGCCGCTGTTCAAATCGGCCTCGACGACCACCGTGCCGAGCGTCATGCCGGCGACGATGCGGTTGCGGATGGGAAACGTCTGCTTGTCCGCCGGGCGGTTGAAGGGGAACTGCGTGATGACGGCGCCGTTCGCGGCGATGCGCTCGAAAAGCTCCGCGTTTTCCGGCGGAAACACCAGGTTGATGCCGGTGCCGAGCACGGCCACGGTGCGGCCCTTCGCGCTCAACGCGCCCTGGTGCGCCGCGGTGTCGATGCCCCGCGCGCCGCCGCTGACCACGGTGACGCCGGTGTAGGCAAGCTGGTAGGCGAGCTTGCGCGCCGTTTCCTGGCCGTAGTGCGTCGTGCGCCGCGAGCCGACCATCGCCACGGCGTTTTTGTCGCGATCGGTGAGGGCGCCTTTGACGTAGAGCGCGATGGGTGGATCGTAAATCTGCCGCAGCAATTCCGGATATTCCGCGTCGGCCGGCGTCAACACCCGGCAGCCGAAGTCGCGAACCCGCTGCAATTCGCCGGCCAGATCAACGGTTTTCTCCCAATTGGCGATGGCGTTGGCGGTGTCTTCGCCGATGCCGCGGACCTGAAGCAATTGCGCCCGCGAAGCGCGGAGAATCGCCGGCGCGTCGCCGAAATGATCGAGCAACTGCCGCACGCGCACCGGTCCAACGTGCTCGACGAGGTTCAGCGCAACCAAGGCTTCAGTGGCATCCATGGCGGCAGGTAACATGAACGTGGGCCGCTTACGGATCCCAGCGCAACCGGCTCGTGTCGTGCAGTTGCTGCACCGAACCGTCCGCCATCGCCACCACGGCGATTCTTCCGTGCCGGCGCACCATCAACTCCGGACCACCGCTGGCGTTCCAGCCGGCGGTGCTTTCAAACAAGAGGACCGCCTGTGGATTCACCTCGCTCAACTTCTTGCCGCCGAGTTTGGCGTTGAAGGCGTAACTGCACCGCGCGCCGGGTTTGTCCGCCGGACACCGGAACACCGTGGTTCCCTGGAGATACGGCTTCAAGGCGTCGCACCACTTGCTGCCTTCCGGCAGGGTATTATGGTCGGAGGCATACATGTGCATGGCCAGGGTTTGTTGCTTCACATTGTTGACGCACATGACGGTTTGCGCCCTGGACTTGGCCTGCGCCAGGGCTGGCAGAAACATGCCTAGCAGGATGGGGATGAAGAGCAAAAAGACAGCGGAAACGCAGATGCCGGCGATGGCAAAGGCGTTGCCGCCCACCTTGCCTTCGCTCTTGGAAATCTTCATCAATGCCACGATGCCCAGCACCAGCCCGACCAACGCCGTGATGCCGGCCGTGCACAACCCGAGCACGCCGCACACGAGCGACGCAATGGCCAGGCCGCTGGTCTTGGGCGGTGCCGCCGGCAAGGCCAGCAGGGCTGGCGTTCCCGCCGCGGGCGGCGCGGCCGCGGTGACGGGCGGTGGAACGGCGGCGAGCGCCGCGGCAAATTCGGGGAATTCACTCAGCGGTCTCCACTCGCTGCTGCCTTCAACTTGAATCCGCGTGCTGCCGACGGCCCGGCGTTCCGCGATCCATTGGCGGAGCATTTCGGCGCTGACCGGGCCGTATTCCTTCTGGTCGTCTCCAATGATTTTGAACATAGGCCGTGATGGGTTTGGCTATGGACGGCAGCGTGCCAGAAACCCGGCCCCGCGCCAATCAGAATTACAGGGCGACGCCGGCTTCCGCAGCCGCGGGCAAAAGCCGAACAGCGGTCGAAAAACCTGCTTGGCAAGACGGCGGCGGCGGCGTATGAGGCGGGGCAGTTCTTTGACAGCGGCGGACGCGTGTCCGCCGCCTCACAGCCGAAGGTCAGGGAACCCCGTGCGAATCGGGGACGGTTGCGCCACTGTGTCGGGTTACAAACTCCCACGGCCACTGGAGTCGGACTCCGGGAAGGCGGGAGCGAGGTCTGAAGCCCCAAGTCAGGATATCGCCTCGGTTGTGCTCGTCAGGTCCGCGCAGGCGGGCCACTTCTCCGTCACAGAGAAGGATGGGGCCAGTCCCTCGAACGGTTTTCGAGCGGGCGCGTGGAATGCCTTCATTCTCCGGTGAGCGGGGTTTGGAGGTTTTTTGTTTCGGCGGCGAACCGTCGCCGGCGCAACTTCAGATTCCGCACTGGTCTCGCTACCGTGAATCCGTTTCGCGCCGCCGCTGGAAGGCAAATCCGGCCGGCGCCGCCGAACCAAGAGAAAGATCCAGTCATGCTCAAGACGTTCGTTTCGGAGCTGGCCGCGGCCAGTCTGTTTTGTTGTGCCCTCCCACCGGCCGGCGCCGCCACGATTCAGGAGGATTTCACCACCGACCCGGCCACACGCGGCTGGAGCGCCGCCGGCGACGCGGCGCTGTTTCACTGGGACGCGACCAACCAAGACCTCGCCGTCACTTGGGATTCCTCGCAGACCAACAGCTTCTTTTATCTGCCGCTGCACACGGCGCTCACCCGTGATGATGACTTCCGGCTCCAGTTCGACCTGCGCCTGCAGGACATCGCCATCGGCACGACGCCGGGCAAGGATTCGACGTTCGAAATCGCGCTGGGCCTGGTCAACCTCGCGCAAGCGACCGGCCCGGGCTACCTGCGTGGCACCGGCACCGATTCGCCCAACCTCGTCGAGTGGGATTACTTCCCGGATTCCGGCTTCGGCGCGACGGTGTCGGCGGTGATGATTTCCACGACCAACGTCTGGGCCGCGAGTTTCAACTCGCCGGTCGCGCTGTCGCCGGACACGACCTATCATTTCGACCTGAATTACTCGGCCGCGACGCAGACGATGCAGGTTGCGATGAACGACGGCACGACAACGCTGCCGCTACAACCGGCGGTCATCACGGACCCGTTTGGCGATTTCGCGGTGGATTCGCTGGCGGTGTCCAGCTACAGCGACACCGGGCAGGATCCCATGTTCGCCGGCTCGGTGCTCGCCCACGGCACGGTTGACAACCTCGTGCTCGACCTGCCAACGCCGCCCATCCGCCGTTACGTCGGGGCCTTGACCAACGGTGTGTGGACGGCCCAGTTCACCGGCTGGACCGGCTGGCGCTACACGCTGGAGGTTTCCACCGATTTGCAGCGCTGGACGCCGGTCGGCGCCGCGTTCGACAGCACCGGCGGCCGTCAGACGATCAGCGATCTTCAACCCGCGGCGAACCGGGCGTTCTACCGGCTGCGCGCGGACAAACTGTGAACCACACCCGACCATGCGCCGCCGGCCGCCGGTCGCCCGGCAGCCACCGCCCGCCCGCCGCCATTGGCGCGTTTACGCTCATTGAGTTGCTGGTCGTCATCGCGATCATCGCCATCCTGGCCGGGTTGCTGCTGCCGGCGCTGTCGCGGGCGAAAGCCGTGGCGCAGCGCATCCGCTGCGTTGGCAACCTGCGCCAGCTCGGTCTTGCCGCGCAATTGTATTGGGACGACAACGGCGGCAGCGCGTTCCGCTATCGCGGCGCGGCCACCAACGGTGGCGACATTTACTGGTTCGGCTGGCTGGCCAACGGGCTGGAGGAGACGCGGCAGTTCGACGCCAGTTTCGGCGCGCTCTTTCCTTACCTCGGCGGACGCGGCGTCGAAGTCTGTCCGGCGTTGAACTACTCAGCGGTTGATTTCAAACTGAAGGCGAAGGGGGCGGCCTACGGCTACGGCTACAATCTCTGCCTTTCCGCGCCGGCCACGCAGCCACCGGTGAACGTGCAGCGGCTGGCGCGGCCGTCTGACACCGCGGTGCTGGCCGACGCCGCGCAGGTGAACATCTTCCAGCCGCCGGCCTCGCCCGCCAACCCGATGCTCGAAGAGTTTTATTACGTCTCGACCAATGAGGCGACGGCGCATTTCCGGCATGATGGCCGGGCGGACGTGCTGTTTTGCGACGGCCATGTTACCGCCGAGAAAATGCTGCCCGGCTCGTTGGACTCGCGGTTGCCGAATGCGCGGGTCGGCCGGTTGCGAACCGAGATACTGGCAATCACCGATCGCTGAAGCGTCCCTGGAGCCACGGAGGAAGAAGGGAGAAACCAGCCGGAGGGAAAGGGAATGGTGCGCGCGGCAGGACTTGAACCTGCACGGTGTTACCCACTAGAACCTGAATCTAGCGCGTCTGCCAATTCCGCCACGCGCGCAACCTTAACACCAACCGCCTGGACCTGCCCCGGCGTCTTAAATCTCCCTTGTATCCTGTAGCTTTTGACCATGGAAGCCACGCCGGAAAGAACTGTCCCACCGGCTCCCCGGAAACATGACGTTCACTCGTCCAAAGACAACATGTGGAAGTCCTTTCACGAGTTCCACACTTGCGTTCGGTACGTGAACGCCGGCGCATTATGCCCGCGCCAATATCCGACGCAAGATCATTCGCGAAAGCCTCGGCCAAACGTGTTCACAACCGCAAAGCAGCGGTTGGTGGATTTTCTCAAGGCAAGGCAAGAGGTGGACTCTGCTGGCGCAAACCGCAATTCGCCACGGCCGCCGAGCTTTATCGAGCAGAATTCAAGCCGATACGTCCATGAAGCAGTGCAGCAGGGAGTTTTGCCCCCGGATCGTTCTGCCTTTGTGGCGCCGACTTGATGCCGCAACGGTCGGAGCAGGCTTGAGCAGCCTGCGTCTTCCGCAATCCGGAACGGCTGGCTTTTCTTCTGGCAATGGGGCACTTGATTGGCGGAGCCTGTGCGCAGGCGCACTATGAACGTAACCGCCAAGTTTGTCGGTGGCTGCTGGGGCGTTTTCGTCGTGTTCTGGATTGTCTCCGCGTTCTCGGTCAAGCGAACGAGGGCACGACAACCGCTATCACACCGATTTCTTTACCTGGGGCTCATGGCCGTGGCTGTCGCTCTCCTCAATGGCAACGCCCGGATCATCCCTTGGCGCCGGGTGATCCTGCCGCACACCATCGTCACAGGCATCCTCAGCGACTTGATTGTGTTTGTCGGCCTGTTCATCACCATCTGGGCGCGGGTAACCCTCGGAGGCAACTGGAGTGCGCGGGTGACCTTGAAGGAGGACCACGAACTGATCCAACGCGGCCCTTACCGTGCTGTCCGTCATCCCATCTATTCCGGGTTGCTGCTGATGATCCTCGGAACGGCCGTGTTGGCGGGGCAGACGGTTGGTTTTTTCGCGCTGGCGATTTGCTTCGGCGCCTTTTGGGTGAAGCTGCGGCAGGAGGAAGCCTTGCTGACCCAACATCTCCCCGGATATGCGGAATACATGCGCCGAACCAAGGCGCTGGTGCCATTTCTTTTTTGAAGGGGTGGCGAGGGCAGGCAGGCCGTTGTTTAGCCGACGATACTGGCTCTGCCCAAAGCCTGACTGGTGCCTGATTATTCGGCCGGGCATCGGCAGGCCTTGTTGTCTGCCCTTTTTCCCGCTGTGCCTTCTTGATCGGCGGCTTTCCTTCTGCCCGATTTCGGATCGGTTGATGTAATAAAACGCAAACGGTTTGCGGTAAGCAGGCCTGAAAGCGGCACAGCACCTTTAGATTGCGGGGAAAGCCCGCAACCGCAGATCAACTATGAACGAAACAAAGGAAAAAACTGAACTGCAATTATTTACATGTTTAGAAGCGGTTCCCCGCTGTTTTCGGTGGAATCGGGGAAGCGGTTGGGTAGGCTGGCAGGATGACGCCTGAAAAACTGTTTCACGAACTGTTGGGATTGGGCTTGAACTGGGAAGTGATCGAGAGCC
>JAJXZJ010000002.1 GCA_021780105.1 bacterium | reverse complement strand
TCGAGCCGGGCGCGGCGCTTGAACTTCTCCTCGAAGAACCGCGGGTGCAGCACCACGGCGTCCACGCCTTCGGCTTCGAGCAAGTGGAGCCGTTCGATGAAAGATGTCTGCCAATCCGGGCGTTCATGGCCGAGGCGGATTTTCGCCGTCAGCAGGCCCGGCCAGTGCCGGCGGGCGGCCGACACGACGCGGCGCAACGCCAACAGGTCGTCAAACAGCGCGCTGCCGGCGGCGCACGCCCGCGCGGTCTTTGCGTCGCAGGCGAGATTGAGATCGAGGGCTTCGACGCCGTGTTCGCCCAGATGCGCCAGGATGCGGTCCAACGGGTCGCCGTCGCGGGCCATGAGCTGGTAAAACACCAGACCCTCGGCCGGCCGGCGGCGGAGCCAGGGCGAGGTGGTGAAATTCTCGCCGCGAATCTGGCGGGCGGCCAGGTGCGCGATTCGGATTTGGTCCACGGTGGGAAGAATAGCGTGAAATTGTCCAAATTATCCGATTGACATCCAAGGCCGTCTGAATAGACTGGCACAGGATTTTGATACTCAGAGAGTGTAAACAGGAGTCATTTTATGAAAAAAAATGGTAATTGGAAGGTTTCGGTGGTTGGCGGGGCGGTGTCGTTGGCGTTGGCTCTTGCGTTGACAGCTCGCGCGCAGGAAGCCACAGCAAAGGTTCAACGAATTGCCGCCGGCAGTGCCCAGTGCAGCGAAGACGGCAGCACGTGGCAAACACTTCAGGCGGGGGCGGTTCTCAAACAAGGCACAACCATCAAGACGGATGCCTCCGGGGTGGTTGATCTTTACCTCGGCAAGAACGGCCCGCTGCTGCGGGTCGCCCCGGACACAACCCTGAAATTCAATACCCTCACTTGCGACAAGGGTGCTGGGGAAACGATCACCGACACTGAACTTGGCTTGGACAATGGCAAGATCACCGGCATTGTTCGCAAAATCAGCGGTTCCTCCAAATTTGAAATCAAGACCGCCAGCACCACCTGCGCGATCAAAGGGACCAAGTTTGATGGCAGTTCGCGCGGCCAGTTTGCCATCAAGGATGGCACGGCGGAAGTGTTTTATACGCCGGCTGGCGAGACTTCGCCAACGCGTTTCGATGTTCCGGGTGGATACACGTTTGAGCCAAGTGCCAACGGTGGCAAAGGCGGTGTGATTCCTACGCCGGCTGAACTGGTGCTGGATTTTCAACAGAGTCTGGATGCGCTCACTGGTATCCCAGGGGCGCAGGCAATGATGGGCTGGGCCCCGACGCCGACTTGGAGTGCGCCGGCAAGGCCCTTTGCGTCGCCTGGTAATTATCAGCCGGCGTTCACCATGCCACCCGTGATGACCCCGACCACCCAGATCCAAGTGCCGCCGCAGTGAGCAACTGATTACCCGCCGTTAACGCGGGCAACGTTTTCAACCCAGAGCGACGCCTGCCGCTCTGGGTTTTTCTTTCGGTGTCGAAGAATCCCTATTTTATTGCATGTCCACGGTTGCAAGTCCAAGCGCGGTTGACCGGTAACAAGTTCACCGCTCATTCAATGCGAATCGTAATCTACCCTGGCAGTTTTGATCCGATTACCAACGGCCACTTGGACGTGATTCATCGGGCGGCTCGCTTGTTTGATCGGGTGATTGTAGCGGTGGCGGCGAATGACGGGAAGCAGCCGCTTTTTTCGATGGCGGAACGTCAGCGTCTGGTGGCTGAAACGACCGCTGATCTCGTCAACGTCGAAACTGACAGTTTCAGCGGCCTGCTGGTGGATTACGCCGTGCAACGGCGGGCCACGGCCATTGTTCGGGGGTTGCGGGCGATTTCCGATTTCGAATTTGAGTTCCAGCTCGCGTTGATCAACCGCAAAATGAACGGCAAAGTGGAGACGATTTTCATGATGCCGAAGGACACCTATACGTTTCTCAGTTCCCGAATCGTCAAGGAAATCAGCCGGCTGGGCGGCGATGTCAGTCCCTTTGTGCCGCCTTCGGTGCTGGCCGCCTTGAACCGGAAATACGGTCGTTCATCGCCTCGGAGCATGCCCTCGCCAAAGGGTAATTGATCATGCCCCTCCTCATCAAATTGCGCCGCCTGGCTGATCAAACCCTTGTCCTGCGGGGAGAACTTTTGCTTACGGAGCTTGAATTCGGTCCCGCTGATGAACTGGTGCATCTGCCGGCGGCGCTTCGTTATGAAATCATGGTGCAACGGCTGGAAGACGCGGTGCTGGCAACCGGACGGCTGCACATGGATTTGACGTGCGACTGTTCGCGCTGCCTGAAATCATTTCCACATCCGCTGGATTTGACGGATTGGGTGTGTCATCTGCCGCTTGAGGGGGAAGATGCCGCGCCGGTTTGCGATGATTGCGTGGACTTGACGCCCTACATTCGCGAAGATATGGTCCTCGCGCTTCCGCAACATCCGTTGTGTGAAACTGACTGTCCGGGATTGCCAACAGGACGCCGGGCTGGTATGCAAAAACTCTCCGGTGATCACGCCGCAGGCGTGGATTTGTCACTGTGGGATGAGTTGAACAAATTAACAATTTAACAAAGACGTTATGGGTGTTCCGAAACGAAAACCGTCCCACAGCCGCCAGCGGCAGCGCCGCGCTTACAACAGTGTGCTTAAACTGCCGCAACTCAGCACCTGTCCGCAATGTGCGGCGCCTTACGTTCCGCACCGTGTTTGCCCGGCGTGTGGCTATTACAAGGGCCGCCAGGTGGTCTCGGTGCAGGCGCTCGGATAGCGCCGGGGTGCGTTCAGAATGACCGTGCGTCGCTCGTTCCGACGCAGTTCTTATGCGCATTGCAGTGGATGTCATGGGTGGCGACCACGGCTGCGGAGTGGTTGTTGATGGAGTCCGTCTCGCACTCAAGGCTTATCCCAAAATCACGGAGCTGTATTTGATCGGCCGGGCTGAGGAGATTGAACCGGCGCTCAATCGGCGCCATCATGCTCCCGACCCGCGGATTCAGGTCATTCACGCCGGGGAAGTGCTGACGATGGAGGACAAACCACTGGTCGGACTGCGCAAGAAACGAGACTGTTCGATTGTCCGCGCCGTGGAATTGTTGAAGGATGGGCGGGCCGACGCGCTGATCTCGCCGGGCAACACCGGCGGCGTGGTCACTGCTGCCACCATCAAATTGCGTCCGCTGGAGGCGGTGGAACGGCCCGCAATCTTTGCGGTCATCCCCGCGCCGCAAAACGAGTTTGTGCTGGTGGACGCCGGTGCCAACGTGGAATGCCGCCCATTGCACCTGCTCCAATTTGCGATCATGGGCAGTGTCTATTCGCGCGAAATTCTGGGCTACCCGCGGCCGCGCGTCGGGCTTCTGAGCGTTGGCACGGAGGACGTCAAAGGCAACGAGTTGACCCAGGAGACGTTCAAACTGTGCAAGCAGGTTGATCTTAATTTTATTGGCAACATCGAGGGACACGACCTGTTTTCCGACGGCGTGGACGTGGTCGTATGCGACGGTTTCGTCGGCAACATTGTCCTGAAGACGTGCGAAGGGCTGGCCACCAGCATTCTGCGGTGGCTCAAGTCCGAGCTGACCAAGAATCCCAAACGACAATTGGGCGCGCTCCTCGCCAAGGGCGCCTTCCGGACCATCAAACAACGGGTGGATCCGGAGGCTCACGGTGGCGCCCCGTTGCTGGGGCTTAACGGCAACGTCATCATCGCTCACGGGGCCTCCCGCGAACGGGCGATCATGAACGCGATTGGCCAGGCGGTTAAGACCGTTCAACATCGCATCAACCAGACAATTTCCCGCGAAATTGCCGCAGCCGGTGAACGCTTGCGCCAGTTGGACCGGCTGCCCCTGGCGATGCCGGCCTGAAATCGCCCGGAAGCTTTGTGAAAAATCCCCGTCCGCATCACGACCTTAAAGGAAGAACCAGTTCCATCGTTGCCATCGGTGCCGCCGTTCCCGCGCGCGTCCTTACCAATGCGGATTTGGAGCAAATGGTGGAGACCTCCGACGAATGGATCACCAGCCGCACCGGCATCAAGGAGCGGCATATTGCGGCGGCCCACGAAAGCACCTCGGACTTCGCCGCCAAGGCCGCGCTCAAAGCCATGGCCAACGCCGGCCTCAATGGCGATCAGATTGACCTGATCATCGTGGCCACGGTGACCCCGGACATGCCGTTTCCCTCCACGGCCTGCCAGGTGCAGCAAAAGATTGGGGCCCTCCGGGCCGTGGCTTTTGACATTGAGGCGGCCTGTTCCGGTTTCATTTACGGACTGGAAATCGCGCGGCAGTTCATTGCCAATCATGCCTGCGAAACCGTGCTGGTCATCGGCGCGGACAAACTGTCCAGCATTGTGGACTGGACCGACCGCAACACGTGCGTTCTTTTCGGTGACGGCGCGGCTGCCGCGATCGTCCAGCACCGGCCAAACTCCGCCGGCGTGATGGCGGCCGTCATGGGCGCGGACGGCAGCAAGGGCTCTGTGCTGTGCGTGCCGGCCGGCGGCAGCCGGTTGCCGGCGTCCACCGAAACCCTGATCAAACGCCAGCATTTTATCCGGATGAACGGCAAGGAAACGTTCAAAAACGCGGTTCAAGCGATGCAGGCCGCGGGCGAGGAGGTGCTCCGCCGGTGTGGCTTGGCGGTCTCCGACCTCGCTTGCATCATCCCGCACCAGGCGAATCGCCGGATTATTGACGCAGTGGCCGAGCGGCTGGAGGCGCGGCCCGAGCAGGTGTTTGTGAATGTGGACCGGTTCGGCAATACCTCGGCCGCTTCGGTGGGCATCGCGCTGAGCGAAGCCGTGGAAACCGGCCGTGTCCAGCGTGGCGACTTGGTTTTGTTGCTCGTTTTTGGCGCCGGTTTCACCTGGGGCGCCGCGGTGGTGGAATGGTAACCGCATACCAATCATTGACGCGAATTGGACGTGTGCTAGTTTTACGACAGTTCTTATGAGCACGACAAAACTCGATACCTCCGGCGTTTTTCAGCCGATAACCGTTCATTCCCATACCCGGAAACTTTCGCTCGCGGCCAACCAGGTGGCGATTCGCAAGAACGGCTTGGAATTCGTTGCGTCCAGCCCGATTCCGGTGTGGACGGAATTGACCGTGGAACTCCGCTCGGGAGAGACGGGCCGGCCGTTGCGCGGCACCGGCGTGGTGGTGGATTGCGCCGGCAACCGGCACAGCGGTTACGTTGTCTCGTTGATGTTCATGAATCTCACCCGCCATGCCCAGGAGCGGTTGACGGAGCTGGCCAGCGGTTACGCCGCCTAAATCGGCACGATTCCAGCTTCGTTTCGCCGCATGGAAATTTTTCACAAGATTCTCCAAACTGCCGTTGACGGCGGCGCCTCGGACGTTCACGTCAAATGCGACTATCCGGTCGTTTTCCGCATCAACCGGCAATTGGTGGCCATCCAGGCGCCGACGCCGACGGTGGCGTGGGTGGACCAGGTGGTTGATACCATCACTCCCCGTCACGCCAAGAAGCGGTTGGAGGAAGACCGTGAGGTGGATTTTTCCTACTACGTGCCCAGCATCGGTCGCTTTCGGACCAACATCTTCCAGCAAAAGGGCCAGTGGTGCATGGCGATGCGCTACGTCAAGACCAAGGTTCCCAGTTTTGAGGAGCTTGGGTTGTTGCCGGTCTTGAAGAACATCGCCGAGTCTCCGCGAGGGATCGTGCTCCTGGCCGGATCCACCGGCTGCGGTAAATCCACCACGCTGGCGGCGATGATCGAGCACATCAACGCCACCTCGAAGAAGCACATGATTACGCTCGAAGACCCGATTGAGTATGTCTTCGACGACAACCAGTCCGTCATCGAACAACGGGAAATTGGCCTGGACTCGTTGAGCTTCGAGATGGGCCTCAAGCACATTCTGCGGCAGGACCCGGACATTATCATGATCGGTGAAATGCGCGACGCCATCAGCTTCATGGCGGCCATCAACGCCGCCGACACCGGCCACCTGGTGCTCTCCACGCTCCACACGACGACGGCGTCGCAGTCCATCGGCCGCATTCTCGACTTTTTCCGGGCGGACGAGCGCGATCAGGTGCGGCGGCAGCTCGCCGCGACGCTCCAGGCCGTGGTGTGCCAGCGCATGGTCAACAAAATCAGCGGCAACATGACCCCGGCGCTCGAGATCATGATCAACACACCCACCGTCCGGAAGATGTTGGAGGAAAACCGGACTGAAAAGCTTGCCGCCGCCATCGAAACCGGCGTGGACGACGGCATGCAGACCTTCAACCAGGCCCTTTTCACCCTGGTGAAGCAGGGCATGGTTTCCGAGAAGGAAGCTCTGGCCAAGGCCAGCAACCCGCAGGCGCTGGAGATGAACTTCAAGGGCATCTTCCTCGATGAGGCGCGCCGCATCCTCACCTGAACGGCAAGGCTGCCAGCCGATCCGTTCAAACGATGCCTACGGGCAGGTGCATGTCTGCCCGTTTTTTTGTGCGTAGCAAAAGCCTGCCAGGCAGCCACCATGCTCACAGATCCAGAGCGATGTTCATTTTTCGTGAATGCACTCTCGTTTTCGCCGAATGCTGAGCGCCCTGATTCGCAGGGCAAAGGCGGCGCCACCGGCGCTTGAAAGGCTGGGCGTATTCGGGGCCAATGGAACTTCTCGGCTGCGTTCGCCGGGTCCGTGAAAGTCGCCGCGAGGTCAATGGGGCCGGCGCGCGGCCGTCGGGCCTCGTGCTCGACAGGGTTTGTTACGTTCCGAGCGAGTCAATCAAGGTCTGTTCCTTCTCGATGAGCATTCGCAACGACTGGCGCAGGATTCGTTCGGACAGAAACGCGTCGCTCAGCAACATGCGCCGGAAGGCTTCCTTCTCCCAGTGCAAGACCACGAGTTTTTCACTGGCCCGCAGCGAGGCTGACCGTGGGCTTCCGCACAGAACGGCCAGCTCCCCCAGGATTGTGCCCGGCCCGGCTTCGGTTAGAACCAACGTCTGGCCGCGGCGCTCAACGAAAACCTCGACCTTACCGCGCAGCACCAGCAGGACAAAGTTCGCCGTATCGCCTTCGCGGCACAACACCTCGCCGGACTCATGCTCCCGGATCTTGCCGTGCTCCAGTATGAACTGGGCGCCGTGAACCGTGTAGCCCTCGAACAGCGGGAAGGTGGTGATGATTTGGTCGTATGGTTCATTCATAATGTTGGTGTGCTTGTTCCGGTATCTGGTGGATTCGTTGATTTCGGGTCAAGCCGTTCGCATGACGGACAGGCACAGGATAGGGCGGCTGCGCTTGGCCATGGCAAAGTCGAATCGTGAACCACCGCTGCCCTTGCTATTGTCAGGCGGTCGCTCGCCAGCTTCGGTCATGCGGCACGGTAGGCTCGCCAGAGCCAGCGTCAACTGCTCCGGCAGCGTGGGTGGCCCCGCCCCGGTGCCGTCCACGAGTTTGAAGCGATTGTTCAGAGCGGACAGGCAGAAACTTGTGGCTTCCGGCAGAACGCGCCGCGCCAGTCATCGCGACTGAGCCGCGCCTGTTGGGAGGTTCAGGCAGTGCTTTCAATCGCTGGGAGATTGCATCGAGCTCGGCTGGCAGCGGGAGGGACGCAACCATGGATGGCAACACATCGGCCAGATGTCGCCGGGCTTTTCTGCAAATCGGGAGCTTTGCGCACAGCACAGAAGGCAAGCACGCTCCGGCCTTGTTCAGCCAGGCAGCCCATCAGGTACAGGATGGCATCAATGATTCCCCACGCCAGATTGCATCCCAACGCACCCACGAGCATGATTCTGATTTCGGGACGACCGGCCCCGGCAACACCGAGCGAACCCGTGAAGGTGAGCACCATGATCAATCCGAAGAGAACCTCCGGCACCCGGTCAATCGGTTCGAGGACGCGCTTCGAGGATTGGATCGGGCAGTCAATCATGGCCCGGCGGGTCGCGTCGCAGAAAGTTGAGACGTTTTCCAACAGTTCTTGCCGCTCTGCAAAGCCCGCCCCCCCGCCGGGGGGGACCGCGGCAGAACCAGGCCTCGCGAGTGTGGGCGTGGCCAGCATGCGACGGGGTTCAAGTTTTCAACACCCAGGTGGGCAATACACCCTTGCCTTTAATTTCCACGGGACCGCGCGCCTCGAATGGGTAGCGGTTTCCGAGTTTGTCGAGCACGCTCCGCGTAACCTGAATCGCGTCGGGCACGCCATTGGATTCCATGCGGCTGGCCAAATTCACCGTGTCACCCCAAAGATCGTAAATGAACTTGCTGCGGCCGATGACGCCGGCGACGACCGGGCCAGTGTTGATCCCAATCCGCAGCCGCAACAACCGTCCGTGTTCCGCGGTGAATTCGCGCGCGATCTTCATCAACCGTTGCGCCAGGTTTAACATGCGTTCGGTGTGGTCCACGCACGCCTCCGGCAGACCGCACACGGCCATGTAGGCGTCACCGATGGTCTTGATCTTCTCGATTTTCAATTCTTGAGCCGCAACGTCAAAGCGGGTGAACAACTCATCCAGCAGGGCGACGACGTCTCTCGCCGGCATGGCCGACGCCAATTCCGTAAAACCCACAATGTCCGCGAACATCACCGTCACTTCCTCGAACCGGTCGGCGATGCGCTCGTCGCTCGCTTTCAGGCGCTCGGCTATGGGTGCCGGCAGGATCGTGAGCAACAGGCGCTCGTTCTCACGACGCAGGCGGTCAATGGTGAGATGTGTGTTCACCCGCGCCAGAAGCTCGTGGGTGTTGAACGGCTTGCCCACGTAATCCACCGCGCCCAGTTCGAAGCCGCGCACGATGTCCGTCGTCTCGGTTTTCGCCGTCAGGAAAATCACCGGGATGTCCCGCCATTCGGCCGACGCCTTGATCCGGTGGCACGTCTCGAAGCCGTCCATTTCCGGCATCATCACGTCGAGCAGGATCAGGTCGGGACGCACTCGGGCCAGCACGTCGAGCGCCTGTTTGCCGTTCGTGGCGACGCTGATCTGGTAGCCCTTTCCCTTCAGGGTGGCGGTCAGCGTCTGGATGTTGGCCGGCGTGTCCTCGACGATGAGGATGCGGCCGTTCGTCGTGGTTGTGGTGCTGCTCATGCGGGAAGCACGCCTTTCTCGTTCGCGGCCGGCTCCAGCAGCGCCAGCGCGTTGGCGAAGGCAAAACGGTTGATCGCCTGTTCAAACGCAGTGAATGACTCTGCCGGCAATACGGCCTGAAAAACCGCCCGGTTGGACTCGATACAATCGCCCGCGGCGGGGTCGAACTTGTTCAAGTGCGCGATCATCTCGGCGACGACCCTGGTTGCCAGCCCGCGATCCAGAGGCGCGGTCGGTGAGGCGGTGGGCGCCGCATTCGCTGGCGGCAGCGCGGCGTGGAGGCGGGCGACGAAGTCGTCGAGCGTGGTTCGGAACTCCTGCAACACCGGCGCCAGTTCGGCGGCGCTGGTTTTCGCCGCAATGGCTTGCTCCAATCTGGCTGCGACCTCCTGCACGCCGCGCACGCCCAGGCTGCCCGCGACGCCCTTGACGGTGTGAGCCAGGCGTTCAGCGAGGGGCCGGTCGTTACCGGCGAGCGCGTCCGTGATTTGTGCGGGCGCCGGGCCTTGCTGTTCCACAAATTGCCGGAGCAATTTCAGGTAGAGCTTCCGATTCCCCGCGGCACGCGACAGGCCGTCGCGGTTGTCAAGGCCGGCAACCGAGGGCAGATCGTCTGCGGGCGGCGCAGACTTGGAAACCTGGGATGCAGCCGACGTGGAAGTCGGCACCACGGCCGTGGCCGCGGGCGCCGGCCGGTAAAACCTTCCCACCGTCTCGAAGAGCAGGGCCGGATCAATCGGCTTGGAGACATGATCGTTCATTCCGGCGTCGAGACAGCGCTGCCGTTCCTCCATCGTGGCATGGGCCGTCATGGCGATGATGGGCAGCCGGGCAAAGCGCGCCTCGGCGCGGATCCGGGCGGTCGCCTGGTAGCCGTCCATCTCCGGCATTTGCAGGTCCATGAGCACGAGATCATAGGGCGGCGGAGCGGGAGCCTGGAGCAGTTTCTCCACGGCTTCGCGTCCGTTGTTGGCCACTTCGACCATGGCGCCGACGCCTTCGAGCAGTTCGACCGCGATCTGCTGGTTGATCTCGTTGTCCTCCGTCAACAGGATGCGCAGGCCCAAAAGTCGGACGCTGTCGTCCGCCGTCGCGGGCGCCAGGGCAGCCCCCTCACCCGGGGACGCCGCGAACACACTCACCAGCGAATCCACCAGCATGGACTTGGTGACCGGTTTCACGAGGAAGCCGTCCACGTGGATCTTCTCGGCCTCCTCGCGCACCTCTTCGCGCCCGAACGCGGTGACGATGATGACGGCGGGTTGCTGGCGCAGCGAACTGTCGTTCTTGATCAGCCGGGCGGCCTGCAAACCATCCATGCCCGGCATCCGCCAATCCATGAAGATCACATCGTAAGGCACGTCCGGGTCTCGCTCCTTGATGGCCGCCAGCGCCTCGGGGCCGGAGCTGACGGCATCCACGCGCTCGGCCAGGGGTTCGAGCGACTCGACCAGGATTTCGCGCGCGGCGGCGTTGTCGTCCACGACGAGCACCCGGAGGTTTTGAAACTGGCTGGGAACGATCCGGCCGGTGGCCGCCGCCTGGCCCACGCCCAGCCAGACTGTGAAGATGAAGTTGCTGCCCCGGCCAGCCTCGCTCTCGAGCCAGATTTGGCCGCCCATCAATTCGACCAGCCGCCGGCAAATCGTCAGCCCCAACCCGGTACCGCCGTGCTTGCGCGTGGTGGACATGTCCGCCTGCGAGAACGGCTGGAACAGCTTCGCCGCCTGTTCCGGGGTCATGCCGATGCCGGTGTCGCGCACGGAGAACTTCAACTGCACCTTCTCGCCCGTCCGTTCGAGCAGCTCGATCTTGAGTCGGATTTCGCCGCGCTCGGTGAACTTGACGGCGTTGTTGACGAGGTTGGTGAGTATTTGCCCCAGGCGCAGCGGGTCGCCGCGCAACTGCTCGGGGATGGCCGACGAGACATCGGCCAGGAACTCCAGTCCCTTGTCGTGCGCCTTCTGTGCCGTGACGGTGGTGACGGAGCCGATGACTTCGTCTATCTGAAAGTCCGTGGTCTCGAGGTTGAGCTTGCCGGCCTCGATCTTGGAGAAGTCGAGGATGTCGTTGATGATCGCCAAGAGTGACGTGCCGGCGTTGTGGACCTTGCTGACGTAATCCCGTTGCTTGGGCGTGAGCTGGGTTTTGAGCGCGAGGTGCGAGAGGCCGATGATGGCGTTCATCGGCGTGCGAATTTCGTGGCTCATGTTCGCCAGGAACATGGATTTCATCTGCGTGGCCTCCTCGGCCTTGTCCCTGGCCGCCCGAACTTCCGCCTCCTGCTGCTTGCGCAAGGTGATGTCGGTGAAGCTGATCACCGAACCAATCAGCACGCCGTCCTTGACGATCGGAGTTGCACCATATTCCACCGGCAGGCCGGTGCCGTCCTTGCGCCAGAGACACTCGTCATCAATGCGGCTGGCCTGGCCGTGCTTGTAAGCGGCGAACATCGGGCATTCTTCCATCGGATACGCTCCGCCGTCGGGCCGATGGTAATGAAAGGCGGCATGCGACGGTTGGCCGAGGAGTTCGTCGGCGCCGAAGCCCAGCATCCGACACGCCGCGGGGTTCACGAATGTGATCCGCCCCTCGATGTCGGTGCCAAAGATGCCCTCGGCGCTCGATTCGAGGATGAGCCGCGAGCGTTCCTCGCTGACTTTGAGCTGCTCGCGCTGCGCCGTCAGCTCGGCCTGCTGGGTGAGCAATTCCTCCTTTTGTGCCAGCAACTCCGCCTGCGATTGCGTCAATTCCTCCGTCTGCTCCTCGAGCTGGCGCGCCTGTTCCTGCGTCTGCGCGAGCAACTCCTGCGTGCGGAGGTTGCGCTGCAGGACCTCCAGGCTCAACGTAACCACCGGCAGCAGTTCTTCGAGCAGCACGTTCTCGCGCGGGTTGAAGGCGCGGAAGGAGGCGGTTTCCAGCACGCCCAAGAGGGCGTTCGTGGATAGCAACGGCCAAGCCACAACTTGAACCGGCGCGGCCCCACCCAGACCGGAAGTGATGCGGAGATACTCGGGCGGAAGCCCGGTCAGCGTTACCGGCTTGCGCTCCCGAGCGCATTGACCCGCCAAACCCTGGCCGGGGCTGATCGTTTCGGTGGCGTCCATGGCGTCGGCGAGACCGTAGGCGGCGATGCGCTTCAGCCGACCGGAAGTTTCCTCCAGGTCGTAAAAGCCCGCGACACCGCCGCCCAGGAGCGGCACCAGGCCGGAGACGAGCCGCTGCCCGAACTCCGCGAGCGAAGTCGCCCCCTGCAATTCCCCGGTGAGCGCGGCGGCGCTGGATTTCACCCAGCGTTGGTCGTCCCTTGCGGCGGCGCCTTGCTTGAGAATATCAATCGAGCGGGCGAGACCGCCGGTTTCATCCGTCGCCGCGGTGAACGGAACTTCCTTTGCGTAGTCGCCCGCCGCGATGCTTTTCACGGAGGATTCGAGCGCCTGGATGGGGTTGACGATGCGTCGGAACGTGAGGAAGCCAAGCAGGCCGGTCAACAGGAGCGCCGCCGAGTTGGCGACCAGCATTTTCCAGCGAAACTCCTCGATGGCCGTGACGGCTGCCTTGCCCGCGTCGTTCGCGAGAGTTTCGTTATGCTGGATCCACTCGCTGGACACCGTGCTAAGCTGTCCGGCATGTTCCGCCATCGAACCGTTGAGCAGCGCCACCGCCTCCTCGCGGCGGCCCGCGGCCGACAGGGCCATGACCTGCCTCGCACCGGCGACATACGCGCGGCACGAATCCCGAAAATCGTCGAACAGCCTTCGATTCCGATCGCCAGTGACCAGGGAGTCTCCGTATTGGCCCAACAGGTGGTTGGCCGCCGCCTCGGTCTTGTCAAAGGCCAATTGGGCTACCGCCTGTTCCGCCCGGTTTGTGGCCAGAAGGTGACTGCGCACATGCACCCGCAATTCCGCGATGTTCCGGGAAAGATTGCCGAGCGCCGCGAGTGTCGGAATCTGGGCTTCGGCCACAAACCGGCTCTGTTCCTCGATTCTCGACAACTGAAACCGGGTGAAGACACCCAGCCCCAGCAGGGCCACGAGCGGCACGGCCAGCAGGATGATCAAGCGTTTGGCAATGGTCATGGGTCAATCCTCAGTCGCTTCTTCAAGCTCCGGCTGCCGCGCCGTATTCGCCCCGCTTCGCCACCGCCAGTGCCGCCGCGTCAATGTCCGTGGCGACGACGCTGGCCGGCGGATCGTTCCGCCCGAATCCTTCAATTAATGCCATCGCCAGCGAACAAGGTTCTTCGCCCGTGGCGGTGGCGGCGGAGCACAAGCGCGCCTGGCCATGCCGACGCGCCGCCCGGAGCGCATGTCCGGACGCGACTTCAAAGTGCCGCGGGTGCCGGAAAAACCCGGTGAACTTCGTCGTCAGCAGGCAGAGCATCTGCCCTGTGGCGTCGGACGTCCCCGCTTCGGCGGCGCCGAGCAGCGCGTCCAGTTCCGCAGCGTCGCACAGCCCCAGCCGTCGGCGTCTCCGGCCTGGAAGCTCGCGGTGGTGTTCGACCAACTCGATGCCCGCCAGCCGCAAGGCCGGGCGCCGCGTGCGGTCAAACTGTTCGTTCGTTAACATCGCCGTGTACGCGCCTAGAACCGCACAAACTGCCGCCCATGCCGGGCACGGGCCTGTTCTTCCTCGCGATGGCGGGCGTTGAGAATCGCCTGGGCCGCCTGTCGCGCCACGCCGCGCGCCAGGTTCAGGTCGTTCAAAGTGAACTGACCGGGCTGCCGCCCTCCCAACACGATGAGGCCGAGCACCTGGTCCGCGACCGAAACCGGCATGAGCAGCAACGGCGAGGTTTCAAAGCCGAGCCGGCCACACGACCGGAATGGCTCTTCGGCAGCCAGGTCCGCCACGAGCCGCCCCTGGGTTTCGCGCAGCGCGGGCGCGAGGAAAGCCTTGCCGGAGGTGACTTCCTCCTGTTGTCCGGCCGTGAGCGCGAGGTTGACAGTGCCACGAACTTCGAGGCGATCGGAAAATTGGGAGCGCAGCACAACCAGTCCCCAATCCGCCTGCGTGGCATGGCTGAGCTGACGCAGCACGACGTCGAGAAGCTGGTCGAGCGTCTTGGACTCGCCGATGGCCTTGCCAATCTCGTCATAGACCACCACCTGGGCGTTCAGGCGGCGGATGCGGTCGCCCGCCGTGCGGATCATGGCGAATAGCACGCTCAGGCCAGCCTGGCCGGCGCCGCTGTGGAGGGCGCCGAAGGCTGCGGTGGACAGGCGCAGGGTGTGCGTGACGCCGGAGGCGGCGGCCGAAGCCGATCTCGACTGCTGGTCAAAGAGCGTCATTTCGCCGAAGTAATCGCCGGCTTCAAGGATGGCCAGGGTCTTGTGGACGCCCGCGCCCGCGCCGGTTTGCTTTTCGATCCGGACGGCGCCGGAGACGATGAAATACATGCCGTCGCCCGGATCGCCTTCCTGGAAGACGCGCTGGCCGTCCGCAAACTCCCGCGGTTCGAGCACCGTGGCCAGGCGGGCCAGCGCCGTATCGTCCATGGCCTGGAGCAGCGCGATGCGCTTGAGATCCTCGGGTTTCATCGCGGCTCCTGATTTTCACCGTCTTGCAGGTGGTGGTTTTGCCGGGGCAACATCAACGCCCGCGCCTCCTGTGGATGATTGGCCTTGCTCAGAGCGTCCTCTTCCGTGATCAACCCCGCGGCGTAAAGATCGGCCAGCGATTTTTCCATGGTACACATCCCGTCCCGCGTGCCGGTCTGGATGGCGGAGTAGATCTGGTGCGTCTTGCCCTCGCGGATGATGGCGGCGATGGCGGGCGTGACCACCATGGTTTCGCGCGCCGCCACGCGGCCGGTTTCGTCTGCCTTGGGCAGGAGAATCTGGGACACCACGCCCTTCAGGCTGGAGGCGAGCATTACCCGAATCTGCTCCTGCTGGTAGGGCGGGAAGACGTCAATGATGCGGTCCACCGTCTGCGCCGCATCCTGCGTGTGCAGCGTGGAGAGAACCAGGTGGCCGGTTTCCGCCAGGGTGAGCGCGGCAGCGATGGTCTCCAGGTCGCGCATCTCGCCGACCAGGATCACGTTGGGGTCCTCGCGCAGGACGCTTTTCAACGCCCGCGGGAAGGAATGTGTGTCGTGGCCAAGTTCGCGCTGGTTGACCGTGCAGCGGAGGTGGGGATGCACGAACTCGATGGGGTCCTCGATCGTCACGATATGCGCCTCCCTCTGCTGGTTGATGAGGTTCAGCATGGCCGCCAGGGTTGTGGATTTGCCGGACCCGGTGGGGCCGGTCACGACGACGAGGCCGCGCGGTAGGAGCGCCAGTTGGCAGACCGTCTCGGACAGGCCAAGGTCTTCCACCGAGGGAATATTTTCGCCGATGGCGCGGAACACGCCGGCAACGCAGCCGCGTTGCATGAATACGTTTACCCGGAAGCGCGAGACGCCCGGGATGCCGATGGAGAAGTCCAGTTCGTGGTCCTCCTCAAACCGGGCCTTCTGGTCGTCGGTCAGGATGCTGTAAATGAGCGTCTTCGTGTCGTCGGGACTGATTTCCATTTCGTAGCCGCTGGGGATGAGGCGGCCCGAAATGCGCACCATCGGAGGTCGTCCAACGGTGAGGTGCAGATCGGAGGCGCCGTATTCGACGGCGTATTTGAGGAGTTCGGCGAGGTCCATAGGAATGGTTTGGTTTGGATTTGGGATTCGCATGGAGGTAAGGCACCGCGCTACACCAAGCCGGAGGTGCCGGAATAGATGCCTTTGAGGTTCATCCTGAGTTCGTCGGGCTTGGGCGACACGCGCAAGGCCTCGGTTTCCGTGACTTTCCCGTCCTTCACGAGGTCCACCAGCGCCTGATTGAACGTCTGCATTCCCTCCGTGCGCGAGCTTTGGATGGCGGCCGGAATCTTCGTGGTGTCACCTTCGAGGACGAGCTTCTTGACGCGCGGCGAGTTGAGGAGGATTTCGAGCGCCGCCACCCGGCCGCCCTCCGGGCGCGCGACCAGCTTCTGGCAAATGATCGCCCGCAAGCCGAGGGAAAGCTGCATGCGAATCTGCGCTGCGCGATCCGTGGGAAACATGTTGATCAACCGCTCCAGGGATTCCGGCGCGTCCTGGGTGTGCAGTGTGGCGAACACCAAATGGCCGGTTTCCGCCGCGGTCAACGCCACCGCCGCGGACTCCATGTCGCGCATTTCCCCGATGAGAATCACGTCGGGATCCTGGCGGAGCACATGCTTGAGTGCGCTGGCAAAACTCGCGGAGTCCAGCGTCATCTCACGCTGGTTGACGAGCGCGAGCTTGTTCTCATGCACGAACTCGATCGGGTCTTCCAGCGTCATGATATGCACCGCCTCAGTGGCGTTGATGTGGTCAATCAACGCGGCCAGCGTGGTGGATTTGCCGCTGCCGGTGGCACCGGTCACCAGCACCAGGCCATCGTTCGCGCCGGCGATGTCTTTGAGGACCGGCGGCAACTCCAGCGTGTCGAGGCTGAGAATCCTCGTGCCGATGACCCGCAAGACCATGCCGGGCTTGTCCCGCTGATAAAACAAATTGGCCCGGAACCGGCCCAGCTCCGGGAGGGCGACCGCCGCGTCGCAATCCTTGGACGCGGTGAACTCCTTGAGCTTCTCGTCGCTCCCCAGGACCTCGCGGGCCAGCCGGAGCACGTCGTCCTCGCTCAGCGGCGGCATCTCGAAGCGCCCCAACTGGCCTTGAATGCGGCCAATGGGAACCTCGCCGGTTTGCAGGTGCAAATCGGAACCCCGGTTTTCGACCAGGACGCGAAGCAGTTGGACCAGAGCAGGGTGATTTGGCATGGGGCGTAATTCAGATTCGGCTCCCGATTGGGCCGTCTTTGGTGGTGACGTTGGCCGGCCGGCGCGGCCGCCGAAGTTCTCCGCCGGCGGGGGCGACGCAAGACCTCCAGTGCAGCGGATTCCGGGTCAAGGTTTGATCGTGCATGTGTGGGTTCGGGCCAAAGCCGCCGGCAATCCCGGTTTATTTCAACTCCTTTGCCACCTTGTTGAGCAGGGACTGGTAGGGGCCGCTGCGGACATTCGCGAGCCGAACTTCCTCCTCGAAGAAGGAATCGCCCGCGCCAGTGACGGTGTATGCCTGGCACTGGAGCCGGTAGGAGTTCTCGCTGAGCCACACAAGTTCCAGCCGCACGCGGATGAGCGTCCGGGCGCCACCCTGCGTGGCGACGACGCCTTCGCGGGCCAGTGTCGTTCCGCGTGACGCCTCCCGCTCGAACATCATCTTTTCCGGGCCTCTCGCGCCGCCGGCGTAGCCATTGGCAGCGAAGACGTTCGCCGTGGCGGCCGCGATTTCCTCGGACGAATGGTTTTGAATCGTCACGGACGCAAAGCTGGCCGAGCCGGGACCGCTGAGCGAGTTGCAGCCGGCGCTCACCAGCAGAAGAAGCACCAGGCCGATCCAGGCGGCGATGGCTGACGTTGAGGGTTGGTCTGAGCTGAATCGGTGGACGTGGTTCATGATGAGGTTGCGCTTGGGCTTTGGGATCGGAAGGCCTCCACCGCATCGGCGACGGAGGTAGATCGGTCGGCGGCGCCGAGCCGCGTGGCCACGCCCTCGCCTCGCAGGCGGTCACGGACCTGGGCACGCGCTTCAACGGTCAACAGGCGAATGTCCGCCGCCTTGAGTTCGTCCGCCAGGCCCGCGAGGGCATGGGCGCTTTGCAGGTCCACCTGCGGAGCGGCGGACAGGTCAATGACCACCAGTTTCGGCGGGGGAACCTCGGTTCGCACCCGGTCCAGGATGACGTCGCACACATGGTCCACATTGAAGTAAACCAGGCCCGATTCGGGCCGGAAAATCAGCACGCCGGGAATCCGTTCGTTGTCCGGATGCCGCTCACGATCGGAAAAGCGCCGGGTTCCCGGAATGCGCCCCAGCAGGGCGACGTGCGGTTTCGAGGCTCGACGCAGGAGTTGCACCAACGAGATGATGGCGCCGATCATCACGCCACGAAGCAGGCCGGAACCGAGCACGCCGACGACGGCTGCCATGGCGACAACAAATTCGGTCCGGTCGCCGCGCCAGAGATGCTTGAGGGCGGTAACCTTGAACAGGCCGGCCACCGCCACCAACACCACCGCGGCCAGCACCGGCTGGGGCAACGCGGCCAGCAGGTGCGTGAAGAAAAGCACCACCACCAGAATGATGCCGCTGGCGAGCGCGGTGGACAGCGGTGAGCGCGCCCCGCCGCCCTCGTTGACGAGCGACTGCGACATGCCGCCGCTGACCGGGAAAGCGCGGCCCAGGCCGGCGGCGAGATTGGCAACGGCGAGGGCGAGGAATTCCTGGTTCGCGTCGAGCCGGCCGCCGTGTTTCGCCGTGAACGTGCGACCGATCGCAGCCGTCTCCACCGCGGCGAGCAGGAAGCACGCGAACGCGAGCGGCAGCAGATTGTTGAAGTCCTGGAGCACGACGTCCGGGCTGCCCCAGTCCAACGCCCTGGGCAGACCGACTTGCGGCAATCCCTGCGGCACCGCGCCCAACGGCTTCACCCCGCGCGCGTCGAGGTCGAGCCAGTGCGAGGCCGCAATGCCGCCCACTACGACGAAGAGGGCCACGGGTTTGTTCTTCAGAAAGACCTTCCCGAGCACAAGCGCCGCCAGGGCGATTCCACCAACGGTCAGTGATGGAAGATTGGTGTCGCCCAGGTGCTTCAGAAAGGTGCCGCTGTTCTCCCAGAAATTGCCGTGGGCACCGCTGACGCCGCACAACTTGGGCAACTGCGTGCTGGCAAGGAACAGCGCCACGCCGCATTTGAAGCCCACCATCACGCTCTCGGAGATGAAGTTCACGATCGCACCCGCCTTGACCAGCCAGGCGATGAAGGCGATGAGTGCCACGAGGAGCGCCGTGCCCGCTGCCAGCGCGCCAAACCGCGTCGTGTCGCCCCCCGCGATTTCCCCAAGCGAGGCGCCAATGAGGAGCGAGATGGCCGACGTGACGGAGATGGCGGTGTGTCGCGAACTGCAAAACAGCCAGAAAACCAATCCCCCGAAGAGGCACGCGTAAAGCCCCGCCTCGGGCGGCAGGTTGGCGAGCGAGGCGTCACCCAATGCCGCTGGCAGCAGATACGCTGCCAGCGTGACGGACGCGATGATGTCACCACGGAGCCACTGGCGGTTGTAGCCGCGCAGCCAGACAACGGCGGGGAGTTGAAGATTCATGGCAAGTGCTTCTTTGCCGGTGCTACCGGGCCGGAAGCGTGGTCAGTGGGAGGTGCTCCCGCTCACCCGTCTCCGGAAGCATGGAGGACATCATCATAAACCCGAACACGCGCTTCGTCCTGATGTGGTTGCGGTCGTCATGCGGCTCTGGCGGATTTGGGCCTCGGCCATCCGCCAGTGTTCCCTACCGCGTCCTTCCGGCCGGCCTTCCTGTTCCCAGAAGCCATGCGCCAGGATTGCGATTTCCTCATGAATTGGCTCGTTCAACGTCGGCTTGCCCTGACCCGGCAGCATCCGGCTTCTGCGTTTGGTGGAGTTCTTCATTGGCGTTGCAGAGGCTGGTTCACGCGCCGATTAGAGAAGCGCCTTCATAGGGTCAGCCGGGGACAGGCATGTTCGCGGGTTCCGCCAGGGCGACCTGATGGGTGGCAGTCCATTCCGCCACAATCCGCCGGCCAACCGCCAACAGGGTTGGACCAATAAACACGCCGATGAATCCGAATGCCAGCGCTCCCCCCACCACGCCGAATAGAATCAGGATCAACGGCATGTCGCTTCCCTGGCTGATCAGCCAGGGCCTGACGAAATTATCCACGGTGCTCACCATGAGGCCCCAAAACAGCATGAAGACGCCCCAACCGCTGGCGCCTTCGTGGAAGAGCCAAAGCGCCGCCGGCAACATGATCATCACGGGTCCGGCCGGCACGACGGACATGGGGAAGACCAGCAACGCCAGCAAGCCGGCGCCCGGCACCCCGGCAACGGCCAGGCCAATCCCCGCCGTCACCGCTTGCACCAGCGCGGTGCCGAGGATGCCATACACCACGCCGCGCACGGTGCTGCCGGCCACCGCCAGCAAATGTTGACCCCTCTCGCCCCCGATGCGGCCGACGCTGGCGTTCATCCGCTCGGCGATCGCGAGTCCGTCCCGCAGCAGGAAGAACGTGATCAGGATGCTCAACGCCAGTTGGAGCAGACCGCTGCCCAGCTTCAACCCGGCTTTCAACACCCCGGAACCGAGCGGTTCGACCAGACGTTTGGCGCCTTCGAAGAGTTTTGCACTGTCGCCCGCGAGCGCCCGCCATTGGTCCGTGGCGGCTCCGCCGATCATCGGAACCTTGGCCAGCCAGCCCGGCGCGTCCGGCGGGCCGGCGTCCAGCCATCGCCGCGTGGCCACGCTGAGTTCCTTGACGTTGTCCGCCAAAGTCGCCCCGGCTATGACGAACGGCAGCAGGATGAGGCACACCATGCCCAAGGCCAGGAGCAGCGCCGCCACCGTGCGACGGCCGCCAACCACCTTCAACAGCCGGCGGTATAACGGCCAGAGCGAGTAACTCAACACCACGGCCCACAGCAGCGCCGAGACAAACGGGAGCAGCACCCAGAGGCAGCCGGCGAACAACAACGCAAGCACCGCCCAGCCAAGGTTCTGTTCGAGTTTGGAGCGCAGCGCGTTCATGGCACGTCAGCGCGCTCGCGGCATCGGGCGTGGCGGGGGGGCAATCGGGTGAGCGGGACGCGGCGGGGGTCGGCCCGGCGGCGGGGTGACGACGACACCGGGCGGATAGTAATATCCGCCGTGATACCACGGATCGTTGAAGCCGGTACCGTAATAGGTGCTGCCACTGACAGTGCCTCCCCCGTCGCCGCTGGCGCAACCGATGAATGAGAGCACCGCCAGGCCAAGCGCGGCCATCCGGCCGAGGTTCCGGCCTTTGAGAGCGGACGTGGTGGCAACGCGCGGGTTCATGGCTTTCCTTTCAGCAGGTCGTCGTTCCATTCGAGCAGGCCGATGGCCGCGCCGGTCGGATCGGCAATGACGGCGACCCGGCCGCCCAGGACTTCAGGTTTTGGTTCCAGCAGCACCGCGCCGCCGAGTTGTCTGGCCAGCGCCACCGACTCCTGCACCTGCTTGACGCGCACGAACAGCAGCCAGTTGGGCTGGACCTGCGCGTTGGTTTCCGGGATGGTGCGCACGGTTGCGCGCGCGTAGCCACGGACGGAGAGCACGTAATCGCTCAGCCCGTTCGTCCGGGCGTTGGTGACGATTGTGTAACCACCGATGCGACGATAAAAATCCGCGGCCTTGTGGCCATCGCGGCTCAGGAGTTGAATCCAAACCCAGTCGCCCGGCGCGGCGAAGAATTCCGGCGGATCGCCGGAACTGGATTTGATCACGCCGAAAACCGCGCCCTCAGGGTCGGCAAACACCGCCTGCTCGCCGCGCCGGGGGAGGGTTTTTCGCGGGGCTAACACCTTGCCTCCGCCTTCAACCACGGCGCGCTCCGCCCGCTTCACATTCGCTACCGAAAGGTAGCCGATCCAACGCGGCTTGGCCTGCGGGTCATCCGCCGGGCGCGGGCGCTGGAACATGCCGCACAAGGGGCGTTCGTCGTTCGTCGCGATGAGGTAGTTGCCCGCGTTCCGGAAGCTCCAGCCGAACAGCCCGACGTAAAACTTCCGCGCGGCGGCCACATCGTCCGTCACCAGATCCGCCCACACGAACTTGCCCGGCAACCGCGGACTGCCCGGGACGGCGGACAACGGCGGCAGCGGCGCGGCCCCGGCGGCCGCGGCGCCATGCACGCCCAGGGCGGCCGCCATGACGACGATCCCGAAACGGACGAGGAGAGTGTTGGGTGGCATCATGATTCGTTCATGGGTTGGCGGCCAGCCAGGCTTTGGCCTCCGCCAGTTGCACCGGCTGGAAGAATTGAATCGGGAAGCGCCGGAGGCCGACGGCAACAAACATCAGCGCCAGATCCTCCCATTGTTTGTCACCCACGAGTGCAAGTTTGACAATCTTGCTGTCATTGGCAGACTGGAATGAAAGATCGCCCCAGGCACCGCCGCGCTCCCAGCCCTGAAAGTTTTGGGTGACGACAAGGAGCCGCATCCGGCCCTGCTTCTGGAGTATGGCGGCAGCGGCCTTCTGCACGGCGGCAAGTTCCGGTTGCGTCAGCTTGCCGGCAACCTCGATAGTGATGATGTCGCCCTCAACGCTTGCGATTTTCGCGCTCATGGCAGTGGATTCCTTATATGTCGCTGTGGTTTCTTGACTTCACTTCTGATTCAGCGCCCGACGGGCGAGCGCCAGTTCTTTCTGCTTTCCCGCACCGACCTCGGGGTAGGCCGGTTTCATGGCTGCCAGCGCGTCAATGATCGCTGCCGCGACCACAACGCGAGTGAACCACTTGTTGTCGGCGGGAACGACGAACCACGGGGCATCCTTGGTGGCGGTGTGCCGGATCATGTCCTCGTAGGCGTTCATATACGCGTCCCAATGCCCGCGTTCCTTGGCGTCGTTCGCCGAAAACTTCCAATTCTTCTCCGGGTTCTCGATGCGTTCCAAAAAGCGGCGCTTTTGCTCCTTCTTTGAAACGTGCAGGAAGAACTTGCGCACCGCGATGCCGTTGCGGCCCAGGTAACGCTCGAAGCAGCGGATATCCTGGAACCGCTCCTGCCAGATGCCCTTGCCAACCAGTTCCGGCGGCAGTTTCTGCTTCCCCAGAAACTCCGGGTGGACGCGCACCACCAGTGTCTCCTCGTAGTAAGAGCGGTTGAAGATGCCGATGTGCCCCCGGTTGGGGAGGCACTTCATGCACCGCCAAAGATAGTCGTGGTCCAGGTCCTCGGCCGAGGGCGACTTGAAGGAGAACACCTGACAACCCTGGGGATTCAGACCGGACATGACGTGCTTGATGGCGCCGTCCTTGCCGGCAGCGTCCATGGCCTGGAAGATGAGCAACAAAGCCCACCGGTCCTGCGCATAGAGCATGTCCTGAAGTTCGGCCAGGGCTTCGACGCCCATGGCGAGCGCTTCCTTCGCTCGCGGCCTGTCCTCCGCCTTGAGATCGAGAGTGTCACCTGGATCCACGCTCTCAAGGCAGAACGTCTCCCCTCGCGTCACACGGAAGGGTGCGGCGAGTTCCCGGGCCCGTTTAAGGATTTGCCTGGTTTTCATGGCTCCAGAGGGAACACCTGGATGACTTGGCGCTCTATTTCGGAGAGAAACGCACCTCCTGCAGGATCTCGTTCACGACCTCTTGCAAGCGCGCCGCCCGCACGTCGGCGGGCAGGCTCCGGAGCAACTGCCGGCTGGCGTGCCCACGCCAGAGCAGCTTGTAGCTTTTGGCGTCAATGACATCCACCACCAGCGTCCCGGCTTCGAAATAGTTCGGATTTTTGCTGCCGCTGTAGGCGGCCTGCGCCTTCTCCTGCAAGGAGGCGGCGTCGCGCCCGTAGCCGAAGTAGTCATCAACCGCCGCCGTGGAAGCGTTGTTGCCCACGACGATGAGATAGGCCACGATGATATCGCCCCCGCTGACGGCGCGCGTGAGGCCCTTGGCGGCGAGGTTGCGGGTGATCGCCTCCTGGATCGCCGCATGCACCGGCTGGCGACTGTCGGCAAATCCCGGCGCGCTTCGGGCGCCTGGATCAATGAAGCTGAACGAGCGGGCCGGGATCGGTCCCTTGTCCACTCGCGTCGGCGTGGAGGAACAACCGGCCAGCGTCAGGACGCCGGCCACGAGGCATAGTAATGAGGTTTGTTTCATAGGTTGGCTGCAATTGATTTCTCTGCCATTCTGCGATCTTGTCTGTCGTTCATGTTTAGGTTGGGGGGATTGCTTGGTTGAGAGCGATTACAGGTTTGACCTGGTGGGCCGTGGTTCTCGTCCCCAGGCACGCGGAGATGCGTAACGCCGGCCCGACATGACGGAATCAATGGCGGTCAGCAATTCGGTGGCAATCATGCGCTTCAGGACAAAGCCATCGGCACCGGCACCGAGCGCCTCGCGGCATACAGACGGCTCGTCATGCACGCTTAGAAGGATCAACTTCGAGTTCGGACAGCGGGCGCGGAGTCGCTGCAGCCAGCCGAGGCCGTCACCACGAACCAGCGAAAGATCCATCACCGCGAGAGCCGGCTGCAACCTCTGCGCACTCTCAAACAGCGAGGGTTCGTCCGCCACCATGACCACGACGTCGAACGTGGTTTCCAGCAGCCCGCGCACACCCTCCGTCAGTTCGAGGTGGCGATCCGCCAGCAAAACGCACTTGTGGGCCTTTTCGCTCATGGTCGTTCCCATTCCCGCCGCCGGTGCATCGCGAGCCGCTGTCCGGCGATGGGAGGCGCACTTTGGAGGAATCAAGGGCGTTTGTGACCTCGTAAAACTACGAGGAAGAGAGCTGAAAAATTACCAGCCGCGCGCCGCGTTGTCGCGGCGAATTATCCTACGATGATCCTAAAGGCCGACGTCGAGTGGCCTCAACAAAGCACAAACGGGCGCGTGAGCCGGGCGCTTTCACGTTATTGCGGACGGCGATGGTTCACCCGTCGCCTGAAACAACATCAAACGTCGTGCCTGCCTCGGCCCTTAATTGTTATGCCTGGTGCGCTTCTTCGCGCATGTTTCTACGGAGGAATCCGCATTGATCAGACCATCACACTATGCCCGGTGGCGTTTGTGGTTCGCCGGTCGAGCGAATCAGTGGCCGGCCTCCAATATCTCAATGCCGCTGAGCTTGGCGTTGCGATCCGGACTGTTCGGCGCCGAGGCAACCCGGATGGCAATGTTACCCTTGGCATCCGGCGTGATGTCCGGAAATTCCTTCACCAGCGCCTTGTTCAGGCCGCCGGCCGCTGTGAAAATGTCGAGATTCGTCAAGACAGGTTTCCCGTTGACCGCAACATTTTCCAGGCGTCGGCCGGCGCCGTTGTCGAAGATTTCGGCGAAGTGGAGTCGCAGCAGATAGCGCACGTTTTTCGGCACGGCGAATACGTAGGTAAGGTCGTTGCCGTAACGCTCGCTCTGATACACGGCGGCCGGGGCGGCGTTTGGCGCGCTGGTGTCAATCGCGGAGTTCGCCCGGTTCATGCCACCGTAAAGCATGTTGGGATCCGGCACGAAACCCGCCACCGGCTCATCGCTGCCGCACACGACGCGAATCGGCAGTTGGAGAACGACAGGTTTGTCCGACGCCGGCGCCGGCAGTGGCGCATAGTGAAAATCCGCCGGCATTGTGGCAGGCGGCCGGTCGGCCCGGGCGCTCCCCCAGTTGCGGTTGGGTTTGGGCCCCATCTCCAGTTGCAATGTTCCGCCGGCGGTGACCTGTTCGCGGGTCAGCCAGGGCTTCCGGAGCGGTGCGCCATTCAGCGCCGCAGCTTGAATGTAGAGGTTTTCCGGTCCGTTGTTCCGCGCGATGATGGTGAAGGTCCGGCCATGATAGTGTTCACTGTCAAGCTGGATGACCGCCTTGGAAACCGCCGGGCTGCCCAGCGCGTAAATGCCGCTCGCGGGGTTCATCGGATAGAACCCGAGGGCGCTGAAGACATACCAGGCCGCCATCTGGCCGCAGTCGGCATTGCCGCACTCGCCGGCGGGCGTGTCGTTGTAAAGCGTGGCCATCACCTGGCGGACGCGTTGCTGGGTCTTGAACGGCTCGCCCACGTAATCATACAGATAGGCCACGTGGTGGCACTGCTCGTCGCCCTGCGAGTATTGTCCGATCAGGCCGGTGATGTCGGGAATGCCCGTTTGGATGGTCGAATCCACGGTGAACAGTGCGTCAAGTTTGTTGATCAAGCCGTGGTCGCCGCCGTAAAGCGCGATCAAACCGGGCACGTCCTGCTGCACGCCCATGGCGTATTGCCAGGCGTCCGCCTCCGTGTATTCATCGTTGACCAGCGCATTGGGCACGAATGGCGAGCGCCAACTCCCATTGGCTTTGCGGCCACGGAAGAATCCGGTCGTCCGGTCGAACAGGTTGCGATAATTGGCCGAGCGTTGATAGAACACACTGGCGTCCTCTGGATGGCCCAGGGCCTCCGCCATGCGCGCCAGGCACCAGTCATCGAAGGCATATTCGATCGTGCGTGAGGTGGCCTGCTCGTCCGGCCGGGAGGCCACGTAGCCAAGTTCCCGGTAACTCTTCAGGCCGTTGCGATCCTGCAGGGCGGTGTCGCGCATGGCTTGATACGCCGCCTCGGCGTCGAAACCGCGGAAGCCCTCCAGATAGGCCTCGGCGATCATCGCGATCGAATGATAGCCGATCATGCACCAAGTTTCATTGCCCCAGAGCGGCCAGATCGGCGTCGTGTGGAGACCGGACTCCCGATACTCGGCGAGCATGGACCCGACCATGTCGTTGACGCGGCCCGGTTGGAGCAGAGTCAAGAGCGGCCACTCGGCCCGGTAGATGTCCCAGATCGAGAAGGTCGTGTAGTTCTGGAATTTCGCCCCGGTGTGGTTCTGCCGGTCCATGCCGCGGTAGGTGCCGTCCACGTCATTGAAGAGCACCGGCGCCACGCAGCTCAGGTAAAGGTTCGCGTAAAACGTGGTGCGAATGTGCGGATCGAACGTCTCGATCTGAACGGTGTTGAACACGTCCTTCCATTGTCGCACCGCCGCGGTTCGGACGCCGTCGAAGTCCCACGCGGGAATTTCCGCCGCCAGATTTTTCCGGGCGCCTTCCACGCTGGTCCCCGAGATGCCGACCTTGACCAGGATCGTTTCGTCCGCGCTGGTCTGGTAGTTGACCCAGGCTTTGAGATTGCGCCCCGTCGCCTGGTGCGTGTCCGCCGCCAGACGCTGGCCGTTGCGCTCCATGCCGAAAGCCGCGAACGGCCTCGAGAATTCCATGACGAAGTAAACCGCCCGCCGGCCGCCCCAGCCGCGGGAAATGCGGGAGCCGCTGAGGGTGTGGTCGTTTTCCACTGTCAGGGAAGCCTCGATGGCCTCGCTGCCCACACCATGCACCAGGTCCAGAATGAGGTGCGCGTCGCTCGCCGCCGGGAAAATGTATTTGTGGAATCCGCACCGCGCGGTGGCGGTCAGTTCGGCGGTCACTTTCGGCGTCTCCAGGAACACCCGGTAGTAACCGGGTGTCGCCTGTTCCTGCGCGTGCGAAAACGCCGACGAATACCCGTGCCCCGGCGTGCCGGCCTCAAGCTGGACTTCGCCGACCGTCGGCATCAGCAGGACGTCGCCGAGGCAGCCGACGCCGGTGCCGCTCAGATGCGTGTGGCTGAAGCCGCGGATGACCGAGTCCGTGTAGTGATAGCCGGAGCTGCCGTCCCAGCCGGGCATCGGCGTGTCCGGGCTGAGCTGCACCATGCCGAAAGGCACCGTTGCCCCCGGATAGGTATGCCCGTGCGCGGCCGTGCCGACAAGGGGAAGCGGTTCGTCCACCGGCTGAGGTTGCGCTTGCAGGGACAGCGCCGACAGGCACGACCCGAACACTGCCGCCAGGAAAATGCGAGCTCTCATAAACATGGTTTCCACTGTCGTGTTGCGATATTTTTGGAGTCGAATCAACCGCCTCCCGCCACCGGTCAGCTTGAGCCGCCTGCCAACTGAGGCAAGCTCAAACCAGGCGTGCGCTGGAATCCAGCCAGCGGCCGATCCAGACGTGAAGTGTGGACGAACCGGTTTGCCGGCAAATTCAGCATTCCTTGTCCACGCTGCTCCGCGCGACTGACTTTGCCGCCGCGTTCGCGCTGGCAAGTCGCCGCCGGCCGGTTATGCTGACGGAACCATGAAACGCTTGTGTTTCCGCTGGATGGTTTCGCTCTGGATTGGCTGCCTCGCGACCCCGGTCTTCGTTTCCGCGGCCGAGCGGACACAAGGCCGCTCGATGGTCATCTCCCGCCACGGCATCGTGGCGAGCGAGCACCCGCTGGCCTCGCAGGCCGGCGCGCAGGTGCTGGCCGAGGGCGGCAACGCCGTGGATGCCGCGATCTCCGCCAACGCCGTCATGGGCGTCGTCGCGCCGATGACCTCCGGCATGGGCGGCGACCTGTTCGCCATCGTCTATGACGCGAAATCGGGCAAGCTCTATGGCCTCAACTCCAGTGGCTGGGCGCCGGCCGGCCTGACGATTGAATTTCTGCGCAGCCACGGCTTCACGAACATGCCCCAGCGCGGCATGCAATCCGTCACCATCCCCGGCGCCGTCGCCGGCTGGGATGCGCTGCAACGCCGCTTCGCCCGCAAGAAACTTTCGCGTCTGCTCGCGCCGGCGATCCACATCGCCGAGGAAGGTTACCCCGTCACGGAACTCGTCGCCGCGTACTGGCACGCGAGCGAGAAGCTCATGAGCGCGGACCCCGCCGCCGCACGCACGTTCCTGCCGGAAGGCCACGCGCCGCGCGTGGGCGAGGTGTTCCGCAATCCCGACGACGCGTGGTCGCTGCGGCAGGTCGCGTCCGGCGGACGCCGGGCATTTTACGAAGGCGCGGTCGCCCGCAAGCTGCTCGCCTGTTCGGCCAGCCACGGCGGTGTCTGGACCGCGACGGATTTGAAGGAATTCCGTCCGCAGTGGGTCGAGCCGATTTCAACGACGTATCGCGGCTGGACAGTTTATGAAATGCCGCCGCAAGGGCAGGGGATCGCGGCGCTGGAGATGTTGAATTTGCTGGAGCCGTTTCCGCTCGGCGACTGGGGCGCCGGCTCGGTCCGGACGCTGCACACGATGATCGAAGCGAAGAAGCTCGCCTACGCCGACCTGCTGCGCTACGTCGGCGACCCGCGCTTCGCCAAGGTGCCGGTCACCGGCCTGCTGTCGAAAACCTACGCCCGCGAGCGCGCCAAATTGATTGATCCCGACCACGCCGCCGATGTCGTGCCGCCCGGCACGCCGCCGAACGAAGGCACCGACACGACCTACCTTTGCGCCGTGGACGCCGAGGGCAACATGGTTTCGCTCATCCAAAGCAACTTCGGCGGCTTCGGCTCCGGCATTGTGGCCGCCGGCACGGGTTTCGGCCTGCAAAACCGCGGCGCGCTGTTCACGCTCGAACCAGGGCATCCGAACGCCCTCGCCGGTCACAAGCGCCCGCTGCACACGATCATCCCCGGCTTCATGACCAAGGGCGACGTGCGGATCGCCTTCGGCATCATGGGCGGGTGGAACCAGGCGCAGGCCCACGCGCAATTCGTGGCGAACATCGTGGACTTTGGCATGAACCTGCAGGCTGCGATGGAGGCGCCGCGGTTCACGAAAATCAGCTTCGACGGCGCCGACGTGGAGATCGAATCCCGCGTTCCCGCGGAAATCCGCGCCGCGCTCGCCGCCAAGGGCCATCGGCTGCAACTCATCGGGCCGTTCGGTCAGGATGTCGGCGGCGGACAGGCCGTGCTGCGGGACTTCGCCACCGGCGTCAACTACGGCGCGTCCGATCCGCGCAAGGACGGCGAGGCCATCCCGGAACCAGTGGACGGCCACTGAGCCGTGCCGGGCAATCAACGGCGCCGCCGTGAGGAGACTGATTCCGAATTTCGAAGTCTGAAGTGATGGATGATGTCAATGTTCATGCGGGGTCTTCCATTTCCGGCAGCAGACGTGGCAGCAGCGGGTCGCAATTCCCGCCGAGGTCCTGGACTTGAGAGTTCATTGCCCCTTCATTCCGGATTCACACCTTTTCCATCGAATTCCGTGGCTCTGCCAGATCTGGTCAATCGTGGTTTTTTTCGGCACTTCCTGAATTGCTGTGATGGCCTTTTGTGAATAGCGGTCAAAGTGTGATTTCCCCACAGTCACCTGCTTGTAGCATTCGCTGTCGGCCCGAAGATTGAGAAAGCGAATGACGGCGGTGGTTTTCGGTCTGCTAAGCCCTATCTTCCTTGCCAGTTCATCGCGTCCAAGATTGTAAAACCCAAGTTCATCAACCCGTTTCACAGCGACGACGGTCGCGCCGGGGATGCCTTCCTTCACCAATTGCACCGGCACACCAGTCTTGGTGATGCGCAGGTCAATAGACGGACCGTACCCGTTGGCGCTGAGCGTCACAGTCGCAGCACCGGGGAAAATCTCATTCCACGCCTTCTTGCCAGAGGCTATTTCTTTCGCGACGTGTTGAAGTTCGCCGACGCTGGGCTGCACCTTCTCGCCGTTAAGTGATTTCTCCACGATAGCAAGGGACCGCAGTTTGGCTTCCACTTCGGTGTGCCGACGCACACCAGGCGCGAGCAACTTCTTGACCTCTTTCGTCTCGTTGTCGAAGAGCGTCGCCAAGTCAGTCGGAGGTGTTGTTGAAAGCGGCAAGACTCGCGCTGGCAAGTGGGCCTGCAATTCCTCCCCGAATACGGCTTTGAATATGTCGCGGAAGAGGCTGAGACCAGCTTGCGCCTGGATGTAGAGGTGCTGCTCAGAAATATCGAGGATGTGATGCTGGGCCGCGTCACGGAGACTGTTAATCATCTGTACCGTCAGAGCCTGATTATCGTCCAGGCATTTCAACTTTGCGTCCGAGAGTGCTTTCCGCACCGACGCATCGAATCCGATCGTCTGTTTGGCGCGTGGTTCGCGAATCCGTCCGCCCCGATGCAGGATGGCCGCCTTGAAAAGCATTTCGAAGGCATGGTCAAGGAAGATGAGCACGCCGTGCGTTCTGCCCGCGTCTGACGGGCGGTTAAACAGTTCGATGCTCAAGACAAGCGACTCCACCGCTTTTGCTCGCAGAAACTTTACCTCTTTCCTCATGGCTCAGTTCGTTTCCAAATTGACTTGCCCCGACAGCAGGTGCGGCAGCAATAGGTCGCGCGTCCAACGAACGGCTTCACGTTTGACTCGCCGCAGCTTGTCCGGGAGTTTGCAGTCGGCCAGCAGGAGCGGGATGAAGCGGCGACCGGCGTTGGCCGGATCGCGAAAGGGCAAGTTGCGGCTCCCGCAGTTGCCCCTCCCAACGGTGTTGTGCTCCAGCCCCACCGGCGGGAAAGGATGAAGGAAGAATGTGGAATGAAGGGGTTCTGCATTCTGCCTTCGACATTTTGCCTTTGTGTTCCGCCGTTCCACCAGTCGCCGCACCCGCGGCTTGTCCGCCTGGTTGTGGCTCAGGACAACATCGTATTGGAGAGTGTCGGACATTGGAGTCCCCTTGGGGCAGCCCTGCCATCCGGCTTGCTCCAAAAAACCCCCGCCACTCCGGGCTGATGTTCATGTCCACCAGCATCTTCATGCCGGGACAGGAACGAGTTCTTCGTCTTCCACGCGCACGGAAGCGTAGAGCAGGCATCTATGTCGGCCGGTTCCAAATAGGGATAGGCGGCAAGGATCCGCTGGCGGGAATGGCCGGCGGCCAGAAGGCGCAAGATATTCGCGACTGTGACCCGCATGCCCCGGATGCAAGGTTTGCCGGACATGACGAGCGGGTTCACCGTGATTCGCTCAAGCTCTTTCATGAGGTTCAGATAGCACAACAGACGGTGGATTGGCGAGTTTCCAGTTGATCGAAAAGGCGGTTGCTGGCCTTGCCGTCGCGCAGGAGCGGGAATCGTTGCTTGAAGGCGTTTGACGCCGGGTGCTACGTTCGCCGCCGATGTTGCCGCTTCAGGTCGTAATTGACACGAATGTTCTGATCGCCGCATGGCGTTCGCGCAACGGCGGGTCGGCGGCGCTGCTTCAGAAGCTCGGAGCGGACCCGCGATGGCAGGCGAACCTGTCGGTATCGCTGGTGGCGGAATACACGGAGATCGTCCACCGGGAAGGCCGGCCGCTGGGTTATTCGTGGCAGGACTGCGAGGATTTCCTGGACTACATCTGCGCGGCCGGTGTGGAGCGCTCCATCTATTTCCGCTGGCGACCGGTGCTGGCGGACCCGGATGACGACCTGGTTCTGGAACTGGCGGTCGCGTGCGGCGCTGCCCACATCATCACGCACAACCGACGGCATTTTGCAGAAGCGAGGCAGTTTGGTATTGTGCCCTTGAGTCCGGCAGAGTTCCTGACGAAACTGACAACGTTGACATGACAACGATGCGAACAGAAGTGCCTGACGCGATCTACAAGCAGGCGGTCGCGATGGCGGAGCGTGAAAAGGTGCCAGTGGAGCGGTTGCTCTCCCTCGCGCTGGCGCAAGCGATGGGCGCATGGCAGACCGAGAGCGTCATCGCCGAGCGGGCCAAGCGTGGGAACCGGGAAAAGTTCCTTGCCGTGTTGTCAAAAGCGCCGGATGTGCCGCCGTTGCCGGGCGACGACGAGTTGCCCACGCCTTGAATTCGGAGACAGCTTGAAAGCCGTGTTCTCCTTCCTCCCCGTCTTCGTCTCGAAGACCAGTTCGCTTTTCTTGAACTCCGCCGTCACGGGAAATTCGCGGCGGTGTGATCGCCAGCCGCAAAATCGAAGTCCAGGACGCGCAAGGCGTCGGCGGTATGTCGTCCGGAAGCACGTTATGGCCGGTTCATGTCACCGGCGCTGTTCATACCAGACCAGCAAATTCGAGCTGCCGGCGATGGCGACCAAGTCCAGCCGGCCGTCGCCGTTCAAGTCCGCCGCCACCATTCCTTGCACCGTGATGCCGGCGTCGAGCGGGATCTTCGTCCAGTGTTCGCCGGTGTCATCCGTGGCGCGGTAAATCGCCACGCCGCCGCCCGCGCCGCGCCAGCCGGCCACGATCTCGTCCCGGCCATCGCCATCGAGGTCCGCCACCACCAGCGCGTGGCCTTGGTCGAGCGTGTCGTCGAGCACGCGCCGGTGCCACAGTTCACCGGGTTTGCCGGGCGTGTAAACGACCACCAGTTCGCCGTGCCACGGCTCAATCGCGGCGATGAACGGTTTGCCCGGCGCAAGATTCCCCGGCGCGACTTCGCTGGAACCGCGCGTCGCGCCAGGCGCGGAGGATTTCGGCAGGGCACCACGGCCGATTTGCGTCTTGATCCAGCGACCGTCCGGGCCGTTGCCTTCAAAGTCGAAACGGTGAATGCCCTCGAAGCTCGCGGTCAGAATTTCGTCGCGGCCGTCGTGGTCCAGATCGGACACGTGGATGCCGTGCAGCACGGTCAGCGACTCGTCAATCTTCCACACCGTCCACGCGCCGGTCCGCAGGTCGCGCGGTGGCCGGAACGCCCACAGATGCGAAGGCTTCGGCGCCACCGTATCCTGCGAGCCGGGACCGAAAATCGGCGCGTGAACCAGTTCCGGACGGCCGTCGCCGTCGAGGTCGCCCCAGCGAACGCGATGCACCACCGGATCGGTGGCGATCGGATGAATCGTCCAGAGGTTCGTGGAAGCACCCGCCGGCTGCTCCAGCCATTGAATCGCCCCGCCGCGGGTGGATTCCGAGAAATAGAACCCGCTGGCCACGACGATTTCCGCCTTGCCGTCGCCGTCCAGATCACGCGGCGCGAGGTCAATGTTCTTCTCGGTGCGGGCGACCGGGTGAAGCTGCCAGCCGGGATTTTCGAACCAGTCCACGCGGTTGGCGTCGGTGGAGAGCGCGATCACATCCGGCCGGCCGTCACCGTTGATGTCCGCCACGGCCACCTGATACCCGGCGGGAAAGGCGTCAATCGTGTGGCGCTGGAAACAGGGAAACTCCGCGGCGCTCGGTTCTGTCAGCGCGCTGAAAGCAACGAGGCAAACTACAAAACTCGCCACCAACCGGCCGCGGCGAGCGAAAGGGGAAGCGGCTTTCATGCCGCCAAGATCAGGTCGTTCGCCCGCGCCGGCAAGTGGAATGGTCGCCGCGGGATGCTCATCTCAATCACGCCTTCGCGGGTGCCGGCTGCGGCGCGCGACGGAGCGAAATGCCGGCGAACACGAACAACAAGCCGCTCATCCCCAGCGCGCCGGCCAGATAACGATTGGGCGAAACCGCCCGCAGCCCCGGCTCGGCCCGGTCAACGACTTCGACCAGACTCTGCACTGGAACCGAGGCGTCCACCTGTTCCTGCCGGGCGCGTAGCATCAAGGCATCGCAGATTTTCTGCTGCGTTTCCAGGTCGTGTTTAGCTGTGTAATAGGACTGTTGCTTCACTGATTCTTCGGACGCCTGAACTCGCAACTCCGCCATGTCTTGTTTGATGTTTTCGACCTGTGCCTTGTACGCGGTGACATTGTCCTCCAATCCTTTTAAAATACCCTTGAGACGATCTTCGATTTGCTTTTCAACTTGCCGCTGCCACGCCTCGGCGCGCTTCACGTCTTGGCTGTTCGGACCGTAATCTATTTTGAGTTGGGCAAGCTTCTGCTCTACGGCGGAAAGTTCATCCAGACGTTGCGGCAAAACCCTTTCCTCCGGGACCACCGTCAACACGGCTTGCCGCATTGACTCGTGATCCAAGGACATGAGTTCCGTCAGTTTTGTTTTGTAGAGGACGTATTGCGACTTTGCTTGTTCGAGTTGCTGAGCTTGGGTGAACTGCTGCACCATGGCGGCAATTCGTTGTTCCTTTAGCGCACTCTGCGCAGAAACGGAAACCTCGTCAGCGTCAATAATACCAAGCTTCACTCGCAGATCGTCCACCTTGGCTTGCAGGTTGCTGACAACCAGCGTCTGTTTGGAAAGTTGGGGTTGAAGCGCGTCAATGCCTCTTTGGCTCATTGCTTGGCGCTCTATTACGCCAGAGAGCCGGTAGGAACCCACAATTGCGTTGGCCAGATCCGTCGCTTCGTCCCGATCCTCGTCGAACACGCAAATGTCAATCAGCTTGCTGTTGCGTTCCTGATGGACCTCCAAGTTGCGTAAAAACAGTTGAAAGGCTTGCTGTTCGGAAAGCTCCTCGCCCCCATTGTATCGCGCGGCCCATTTCTTCTGGAGGTCAAACTTCTTGATGACTGGATACAGTACCAGCGTGGATTGGATGCGTTCCGCTTCCGTTGCCATGAAATAAGGATCGAAGTCTGCTCGCGGCGCGTTTGTCTCCTGAGTGCCGTTGCCCACCGAAATACGCGCCACGGAACAATACCGGTCGGGCGCTAGCATCATCACCACGCTGGCAGCGATGGCCAGCAATCCCAAGGCAATCAGCGCGCCGCCCGCGACGCGGCGTCCGGCGCTGGGCGTGGTCTCCGTCGGCAGGCCAAGGATGTGTTTGACGCGCGCCATCAAGGAGCCGCCGCTGGCGGCCAACGCCACGTTTGCCGGAGGCTGGCGCAATTCCTCCAGCGCCGTCAGCGCCTGCGCGTAGGCCAGCCGGTTGCCGCACACCGCCACCGCCAGATCGTCGCAGCAGTGCTCGCGGTCCTCGCGCACGCAGCGCGACACCCACCACACCGCCGGATGGTAGAACAGCAGCGTTTCGAGCAGGATCTGGAACAGGTTCACCCAGTAATCGCCGCGGCGCAGATGCGCCAGTTCGTGCGCGAGAATCAACTCAAGCTGGAGCGGACTCAACCCGCTGAGCGTGCTGGCCGGCAGCAGAATCACCGGCCGCAGCCAGCCGATCACCGTCGGCACTTCCACCAGCGCGGACTTCACCAGCCGCACCGGCCGGCTCACGCGCAACCGGCGTTGCAGATCGGCCAGCCGCTCGCCAAGCCATTCGTCAAGCGGCTCGACCGACCGCCGGCGCAGCCGCTGCACTTGAAACCAGCCGACGCCAAGGCGCAACGACAGCGCAAAGACGCCCACCGCCCACACGCCCACGAACCACGGCAGCGTGGCTTCGGTCACTTTGTTGAGCCAGCCGGCCAACTTCGCCCAACCGTCGAAGCTTGGGCCCGCGTCAGCCGGCGGCGCCATCGCCGGCAAGGTCGGTGCCGGCGCGGTCACAACCGGCGCGGCGTGGTGAACGGCAGGTTTGGCGTCCAGCGCGCGGAAGGTCAGCACCGGCGCCGCCGCCATCAGCAACAGTGTCAGACAGCCGGCCAGGTAGCGCGTGTTGGCGGAGCGCCGGTGGACCAGACCGCGCACCGCAGCGTAGGCGGCCGCGAGCATCGCGCCTTGCCAGAGGAAGTGCAGCAACGTCCAGCCGAGCCGGTGGACCAGGGGTTGCTGGAGCAGGTCGACCAGCGTGTTCATTGGGACTCCTTTTCCATGCGCGCCAGCAGACGCCGGATTTCGGCCAGGTCGGCGGGGGTGGCCTGTTTTGCCGCGAGCGCCCGGAGGACGAGTTTCTCGGTGGAGCCGCCGAACGCGCGGTCGAGCAGGTGGTTCACGAGTTGCTGTTGCGTCATTTCCTGGGAACGCGCCGCCTCATAGATATGCACCCGGCCGGACTCCTCGCGACGAAGCAGGCCCTTCTCGGTCATGATCTGCATCAGTTTCAGGACGGTGGTGTAGCCGGTGGGCTGGGTGCGGCAAAGCGCATCCATCACCTGGCGAACGGTGGACGGGCCGCGCTCCCAGAGCACGCGGAGAATGGCGAGTTCGGCATCGGTGGGTTTGGGCGGCAAGGACGTTTTCATAAGCGACGCCGCGCCATCTACGAACTTCTTCGTAATAGTCAACGAAAATCTTCGTAGATCACCCGGCCGGTGGCAGGCGATGGGTTAATAATGATCGCGGGAATCGCAGACAACGCGCCATGGCGGACCATTTCGCCGGTTGGCCTGACGGTTCAGCGCGCTCGAAGTGGCGCGATTCGTGGCGTCCCGCTGGACTTCCCAGGCGCCGGTCGGCGGCGCGCGGCGGGGTAGTGCAGTCAGAACAAGGCACGCAGCGCGCCATCTCCGCCGCGTGTCCCGGCACGGGAAAAACGCAGGAAATTGTCAGGGTCGGCGGCGGGCGTTTGCACGTTGGCGTGGAGAGACTAGGCCAAGAATACGACGAGTGAAAGCATCGGCCTGTGCATGGCCGCCGGCGCGGCGCCGGGGTCAACATGGAAGACCGAGCGATTTTTTGTCCCTTGCGCACGGGGTGACGGGTGGTAGGTTAGTCAAAAATTGTTTTTTGTTATGCAAAAGAGTGCCACTTCTTCTTCCCGCCGTCGGTTCCTGCAAAATGCCCTGACCGTGCCGGTTGCGCTCGCCGCCGCGCCGGCGATGGTCGCGGAAACCGCCGCCACCGAAACGCCCGCCGCCGCCGAGGAGCCGTTGCCCCGGCGCCAGCTCGGCAAAAACGGGCCGAAAGTCACCATCCTGTGCATGGGCGGGATGATGAGCGCCATGAGCCCGCAATACATTGACATCGCCTGGTCCATGGGCATCCGCTACTTCGACACGGCGGACTGCTACGTGGGCGGCAAGAGCGAGACGTTCTTCGCCGGCTGGCTCAACAAATATCCCGAACGCCGGAAGGAAATCTTCCTGGTTTCCAAGGACCATCCGCACAAGGGACCGGCGCAGTTGCTGGACATGGTTGACCGCCGGCTGGAGCGCTGCGGCACGAAGTATCTCGACGCGTTTTACATCCACGGCATCGGCCCCGGCGAATACGGCCAGGGTTCGCTGGAATGGCCCAAAAGCGACGAGTTCAAGCGGACCGCCGACAAGTTGAAAAGCTCCGGCAAGGTCAAAATGGTGGGCTTTTCCTGCCACGACGCCCGGCTGAACGAGTATCTCAAGGCTGCCGCGGAGGGCGGATTCGTGGATATCATCATGCTCCGCTACACGGCGTTCTTCAAGAAAGGCGACGAGTTCGACAGCGCGTTGCAGGCGTGTCACGACAAGGGCATTGCCCTGGTGGCCATGAAGACCATGCGCAACACGCGGGACATTCCCAAACGCCTGCCGGAATTCGACCAAATGGGGCTGACCACCCATCAGGCCGTGTTGCAGGCGGTGTGGAGCGATCCGCGCATCAGCGCCGTGTGCAACATGATTGACAACGTGGACATGATGCAGACGAGCGTCGCCGCGGCCCGCAAATACAAGACGCCGCTGAAGGTGGCCCAGGTCGAATTGCTGCGGCAGACGGTGATGGCGCATCGCCGCACGATGTGTCCCGGCTGCCCGGCCTGCAACGAGTTCGCCGCGAAGTCGGAACTCGCCCTGCTGGACATCTCCCGCTTCGTCACCTATTACGAACAGGACGGCGACCTCGGCGCGCGCGAGCTTTACCAGGCGTTGCCGGCGTCGGCCCGCGACGCCGCGGGCGTGGACTTGTCCGCGCTGCGCGACCGTTGTGCGTTCAAAGTGGATTATCCGGACATCCTGCAGCGCGCGGAGCGCTACTTTGCCTGAACCTGCTCCGCCTTGGCATGGCAACATCTTCAACTACCGCTCCACGTTCGGCGCCCGGTCGAAACCGGAAATCGTTTCTGCGCACGAATGTGCCGTTCGTGGAGCGCGTAGCAAGCTGGGTCATCGTCAGCTTGCTCGGCATCATCGGCGTGGCCATCTGGATTCAGGGCCACCATTACAATCCCGACCGCTATGTCCTGGCCGCCGACGCGTTGAAGTCCACGGCGGCGGCGGTGGTCGGGAAGGCCGGCACCGTCCGCGCGGTGGACGCGCGACCGGAGGCGGCGGCGGCCCAGGTTGCGGCGCCAGCGGTGGCGTCTGCCGTGACTGCGGCTCCGGAAACGGCCGGTGAAGCGGGCGGCGGCGAGGAATCCGGCGAAGGGTCGGCCGCCCCGGCCGCGCCGATCAAGGGCGATCCGCTGGACGTGACGATCGCCGGCCTGAAGCCGATGAGCGACACCGAGTTTTACGGGCCAAACAATCTCTTCGAGAAAATTGACGGTCGCGCGCCGGCCTACCTGGATTTCAATTTCAAGATGCTGCGCTGCCGGACGTTCAGCGTCGTCGGCAGCGACGGCAGTTACGTGGATGTGTTTGAGTACCTGTTCGACACGCCGATCAACGCTTTTGGCATGTTTGCGCTGGAGCGCGATCCCAAGGGCAAGCTGCTTGATTTTGCGCATGACGGCTACGCCGGCGACATGGGTTATTTCTTCCGTCAGGGGCCGCGCTACATCCAGATCATCGCCTCGGACCAAAACGCCAACACGATGAAACTGGCGCTGGCTTTGGCGGAGAACCGGGCGAAAAACCTGCCGGCCGACGATACGGGCCTCGACGGCCGCCGGCGCCTGCCCGTCACCGGGCTGATTCCGTCGAGCGTCGCCTTTGTGCAGGAAAACGCCCAGGGGCAGGCGTTTCTCAAGAACGTGTTCCAGGCTTCGTATCAGTTCGCCGGCAAGAAGGTGCCGTTTTTCGTGATGGTGGCGACGCCCGACGAGGTGGCGAAGGCGTGGCAGTCTTTCCAGGATTTCAGCGGCAAATTTGGCGGCAAGGTCACGGTGTTGCCGGAGGTGGCCGGCGCCAAGGTTTTTACGGCCGAAAACTTCGGCTCGTATCGAGTGATTTACCAGCGCGCGGGTGAACTGGGCGGGGCGTTCGACGCGGACGATGCGAACGCCGCCCGCCAGTTCGTGGAGCAATACCTGCGGGGGAAACTCCCGTGATCCGCGGCCGGTAGGAGGAGTGGTTATGAAGACGAACGAGAAGGACAACGAACGTGAAGACACCGGCGGCATGCCCGCGGAGGGCGTGAGCCGGCGTGAATTTCTGCTCCGCGCGGGAGCCACCGGCGCCTTGATTGCCGGCGCCGCCGCCGGCGGTTACGCCCTGTGGCAACCAAAGCATTTCGTGCCCGGCTTTCAGCCGCAAAAGGGTCTGCAACTTCCCAGTTACGCGGTGGCCGCGGACAAAACCCTGCCCTCGCTCGCCATCGCCCACGGCACCGATCACGAGAAAACCATCCGTGCCGCGCTGGCGGCGCTCGGCGGGATGGAACGGTTTGTCCGCAAGGGCGACGTCGTGATGCTCAAACCGAACGTGGCGTTCGACCGGCCCCCGGCGCTGGCGGCCACCACGCATCCGGCGACGCTCCGCGCCGTGGCCAAGCTGGTGCTTGAAGCCGGCGCGAAAAAAGTGTTCGTGGCCGACAATCCCATCAACAGTCCGGCCGGCTGTTTCCTGAAAAGCGGCCTCCGCCAGGTGGCGAGCGACATGAACCTGGATTTGCTCTACCCGGAGGCCGACGCGTTTGCGCCGCTCCAGCTCAACGGCGAGGTTCTGCGCGACTGGACGTTTTTCCACGAGCCGTTCGTCAAGGCCAACAAGGTCATCGGCGTCGCGCCGTGCAAGGACCACAACCTGTGCCACGCCTCGATGACGATGAAGAACTGGTACGGGTTGCTCGGCGGCCGGCGCAACCAGTTCCACCAGTTCATTCACAGCATTGTCTCGGACTTTGCGCTGATGATGAAGCCGACGCTGGTGGTGCTCGATGGCATGAACGTGTTGATGAAGAACGGTCCCACCGGCGGGCGTTTGTCCGACGTGAAGCAGATGAACACGGTTGTGGCCGGCACGGACATGGTGGCCGTGGACGCCTACGGTTACACGCACCTCATGGAACGCGACCTGGCGGAATTGACCTACGTGCACAAGGCCCACGCCCGCGGCCTTGGCAACAAGAACTGGCAGGAACTCCTCCACAAGGAGGTGCAGGCGTGATCGCGCCGGCCGGTTCGCCGATGGAAACGTGACTGCGCAAGGAATCCTCAGCCGGAGCCCGCCATGAAAGCCCGCACTGCCCGCCGCATCTCGCAGGTCTTCTTCTTCAGCCTGTTCCTGTTCTTCGTGATCGTGTCCGACCTGCGGTATCTGAAGGGTTATCCGGTGTCGCTGTTCCTGGAGCTGGATCCGCTGGTTTCGGCGGCCACGGCGATCACGACGCACACGGTTTACAAGGGCCTGCTCTGGAGCCTGCTGCTGCTCATTCCGACGCTGCTGCTCGGGCGCATCTTTTGCAATTGGATCTGCCCTTACGGCATCCTGCACCACTTTACCGGCTGGCTGCTGGGCAAGGGCAGGGCGGAGGAGCGCGAGCGCATCGAGTCCAACCGCTATGAGCGGCTTTACTCGGTCAAATACATCATCCTCATCGGCATGATCGTGGCGGCGATCTTCGGCTCGCTGCAAATCGGCCTGCTCGACCCCATCTGCCTGTTCCACCGTTCGATGACCACGGCGATTCTGCCGCTGATGAACCTGTTCGTGCCTTCGAGCGTTTACGTGCGGCAGTATTATCACGTCGGCGCCTGGCTCATCGGGTTTCTGCTGGTGCTGCTGGTGGGCATGAACGTCGTCATCCCGCGTTTCTTCTGCCGCGTGCTCTGCCCGTTGGGCGCCTTTCTCGGCACGATTTCCACGTTTGCCCTCTGGCGCATTGACCGCGACCCGCACAAGTGCGTGGACTGTGACCTGTGCCTGAAGAATTGCGAGGGCGCCTCCGATCCGCACAAGCAACTGCGCAAGAGCGAATGCTTCGTGTGCTTCAACTGCATCGAGGACTGCCCGGAGGACGCGATTTCGTTCAAGTTCATGCCGGCACTGCAACGCGAGATCACCGCGCCGGTCGTGCCCGCGCGGCGGGCGTTGCTCGGCAGCCTGCTGGGCGTCGGCTTTTACGCGTTCGGACGCACGTCCGGCGCGTCAGAACGAAATTACAGCAAGAAGGTCATCCGCCCGCCCGGTTCCGTGGAGGAGCTGCAGTTCCTGGACCGCTGCATCAAGTGCGACCAGTGCATCCGCGTGTGCCCGACGAACGTGCTGCAACCGAGCTTCCTGGAATCCGGTCTGGAAGGCATCTGGACGCCGATCCTCAACATGAAACTCGGCTACTGCGAGTTGAACTGCACGCTCTGCGGCCAGGCCTGCCCCACCGGCGCGATCCAGCGGATCACCATCGAGGAAAAAACCGGCGTCGGCGCCTTCGCCCAGCAAGGTCCGGTGCGGCTGGGCACCGCCTTCTACGATCACGGCCGCTGCCTGCCGTGGAGCATGGAAACGCCGTGCGTCGTGTGCGAAGAGGTCTGCCCCACGTCGCCCAAAGCCATTTACTCGCGCGAGGTCACGATCACCAAGCGCGACGGCAAGCCGATCACACTGCGCCGGCCTTACGTGGACCCGGCGTTGTGCATCGGCTGCGGCATTTGCGAGCACGAATGCCCGGTCACCGACGAGGCTGCCATCCGTGTTTCCGCCGTCGGCGAAACCCGCTCCCGCGACCGCCGGCTGCTGATGGACGGCGGTGTGACCAGCGCGGTGATGGATTTGGAAAAGCGGCAAAGGTGATCTTCCGACGAGCTGCGAAAAACTCATGACGCGCGGAGGATGGCCGTTTCGAGCGCGCCACTGCTCTCGCCCGGATCCGCAGATTCCGTGCGTTGTCTAATTTGCACGAATTCGTGTTCGTTCAATCGGGAGGCAAACTCCAGCTTTGAGCCATGTTGGTTGCGGTCAAAGCGCGGAAGTCAAACGCTGACCCGTTGCTCCGGGAGAAAAACCGGTTGGGAACGACCGGCTTGGGCTTGCCACGCCTGGGCCGCCGCCAGCATAATCCGACTCTACGCAAGTCATGAACGCATCACGACGATCGAGGAACCGGGGACGAATCCTGACCATCACCATCGTTGTGGCGATCGCAGCGGCCGCCGCCACCGGCATCGCCCAGCCGGCGCGAGCAGTTGCTCCCAAGCTGACGCTCTGGGACACGGTGTCGCCGGTTGCCGACAAGCTTACCGCGGGCGACCCGTCGCACTGGCAGGTGGTGCCGACCGAGTTGCTGATGTTGGAAAAAGACCCTCCCCAAGCCGGCTCGGATCCGGGTTACTATGGCCGTGACTACTCCTTCAAAGGCGATGCGGTCGTGGAAACGCCTGCGCTTACGGCGGTGTTCAGCTCGGCCAAAGGCTGTGTGGCAATTTATGCGAGGCAGGATTCGCCCCGCAAGGAGAGCGGCCCGACTCCCGTCGCGTGGCCCGGCCACAAGACCGTCGAGGTGTCTCCTGTGCGGGCCGACGGCGAGGCCGCGACGATCAGCCACATGGAACTGCTGCGCAATGCGGATGACGAAATTGTCCTGGAAGCCACCTTTTCGCCTCCCGGCTCGCCGCGAATCGCCGGCGTGTTTTCGTTCGATCGCACCGGCATCGTTGAGGTCAAGCCGGCCGCGAACATGCCGCACGTGCGGCTCACGAGTCCCATCGCCTACGGCGTGGTGCCTGACTTCGTAGGCGACGACCTGATTTTCGGCGGGCCTGAAAACGTCGCCACGAACGCGCTGGCGTTGCCCGTTGGGAACCTGTTCCTCGGTCTGTTGGCGGGCGAGAACACGGAGTTGGTGGTGACCTGGCCCGCGGGCAGGCAGCGCCTGAACTTGCGCCCGCAGGTTGCTTCGGGCGAAGGTTCGTTCAGCGCCGTGGATTTTGACAATGACGCGCAATGCTTCTACCTGGCGCCGCTGAGCGCGCCCGGCATCTGGCACCGGGAACCGCTGTTGCCGGATTTCCTGGAACAGGATGTTAAGATCCAATGGCAGCGCCCATTTCCGGCCAAGTGGCGAACACAACTGCCTGAGGAAGACGTGAAGACCACATTTACCTTTCACGAATCGAGAGGTGAGGTCTGGCGCGGTGTCACCGGCTCCTATATCTATCCGGTGTGGTTCGACGGAGACGAGACCTTTTATCACTTGAGCAAGAAAGTGCAGCCCCAAGGCGAGTCAGTCATTTACTGTCTGGAGGGGCGGGACACACCGGTGGACGTGGCGACGCCGGCAAGCATTCTGAAACAAACACTGGGCCGGCCGGCCGCCGATTCCATCCTCGATTACGCGGGCCGGAAGCTGCGCACGCACCACCGTCGCGGCGCCGATGGTGTGCGCCGCGCTTGCACCTGCGGCTGCACCGAGGCAATCGAGGCCGTCTTTCAAGCGGGCAACGAAGTTAGCGACAAGGACTACATCCGCGGCGCGCTGGACGACATGATCTTCTTCGTCAGTTGCCACGTGGAACGCATCAACGAATACCGGGAATTCACCGATGACGTTCTGAAGATCATCGGGGCGAAGCGGCAGGCGTCGCCAGAGCTGAAACGGTATCTGGATGGTCTTGAGGAAATCGTGCAGCAGATTCCCCAGGAGTGCGAGGCGCAAAAGGACAACATGAAGACGCAGGACGCCACCTCGATGGTCAAATACGCGAATGAACTGTCCGCGAAGACCCTGGCGCTGACGGCGAAGAAGGACCCTGCCAACCTGCAGGCCTACATGAAATTGCTGGAGGCGTGGCGTGGAATGGGCGGCGCTCAGGATTACGTGGTCGCCAGGTGCCACACCGTCGCGCGCAACCTTTTCCAGGCGGCCGGTTACGGTTGCGCGTCGCTACCGGCAGCCCTGCCCGTGGCAGAGGAGATTCGCGCCCAGTGCCGGCAAATCCTCCGGAATCCGGACGGCTATGAGATTTGGGCGGATTATTGAACTATGAAGATCCCCATCACGGCCATCGTTATTCTTGCCGCCGGGCTGTTTTGGTGGAGCGGTTGCGAACGCACACCGGAAACCAGCCAGAAATCACAGGCGAACGCCAATCCGAGCCAGGACGCTGCGCCGGCAACGAACGCGCCGGCCACGCCGACAAACATGGTTTTCATCCCCGCGGGACGTTTTCTGATGGGGGACAAGGACCAGGTGGACGCGAAGCCTCATGAAGTCACCGTGAGCGCCTTCTTCATGGACCGGACCCTCGTCACCCAGGAGCAATACGAGAAGGCGATGGGTGACAACCCGTCCCGCTGGAAGATCAGCCAGAACCCGGTGGAACAAGTGCGGTGGTCCGACGCGGTGCGCTACTGCAACAAGCGATCGGAGATGGAAGGTCTGCGCCTATGCTATGATTTGAAAACCTGGAAGTGCGATTTCAATGCGGACGGCTACCGGCTGCCCACCGAAGCAGAATGGGAGTACGCCTCCCGGGCGGGAACCACGACCGCGTATTTCTTCGGCGATTCGCCGGCAAAGCTGGGCGAGCATGCCTGGTTTGACAAAAACTCGGGCGGACACCCTCATCCGGTCGGACAAAAACAACCGAACCCGTGGGGGCTGTATGACATCTGCGGCAACCTGTGGGAGTGGTGCAACGATTTCTACAAAGTGGATTACTACAAGGATTCTCCGCCGGCCGATCCCCAAGGTCCGGACACGGGGCGGACGAAGGTGGTCCGCGGCGGAGCGTGGCGTTTCAGCGCGGAACACTGCCGCTCGGGCTATCGCTACAATGAAAGTCCCGGCTATGCCGATGTCTGTTTTGGCTATGACATTTACGGCTTCCGTTGTGTCCGCAAGGCGCCGCCGCCAATGGAGAAAGAGAAGCAGGGCAAGTAAGATGTTAGTATTAATCGGCAAACCGGCGAAATTGAAATGCCGTGGCCTTCGGCTTGGCGGTTTTGACACCCCGCGTTCGGCGGCGTCACGCGCCGGTTGCGGCCGTTCCTTGCGCAGCAATCCCGCAACTGCGGACCATTCCCGGCGCGAGCGAACAAGCGTGATTTCCCTGCGCACGCCGTTGTGAAAGCAAACTCGACATGACTACGCCAGCCATATTCGGTCAGCGCCCGCGCACCTGCCGCGCCTGCGGCAAAAAGTTCGATTATCCCGTCAAGGGCAGCAACGCCAGCCGCCACCACTGCGAAGATTGCGTGATTCTTCCCGCCGACGTGCGGAAAATCATCGAACGCCTCAACGGGCGCGTGCAACAGCTCGAACTGGCCGTCAAACGGCTGGAACGGCCGCCCGCGCCGCCGCCGGCCGCCCAGCCAGCGGCTTGAGCGCCATTCGCCCGGGCGAAAGCGCGGTTCGCGCCCGCAACGCGGGCCGTCGTCCCACAAGGCTCCGCCTCGCCTGCGCGCGCCGGGCTTGCCTCCGGCCGCCCGATGCGCTTACAAGTCCGGCAGCGATGCAAACCACGCTGATCCTCCTGAAACCGGATGCCCTCGAACGCGGCCTTGCCGGCGCAATCCTGGCGCGCTTCGAGGCCGCCCGCCTGCGGCTTGAGAACTGCCGGCTGGTCCGCCCGACGCTGGCCCAGCTTGAGGCGCATTATGCGGACCTGCGGTCCCGCAACGAACGCGCATTTCAGCGCACGACCCGCTCGCTCGCCGGCCGGCCGTTCATCGCCATCCTCCTGACCGGGCCGAACGCCATCGCCAAAGTCCGCGCACTCACCGGCCCGACCGAGCCGCTGGCCGCTCCGGCCGGCACGATCCGCGGCGACCTGGGCAACGACACCATCGCCCGGGCCGACGCCGAAAATCGCACCACCGACAACCTCGTCCACGCCGCCGACTCGGAGGCGTCCGTCGCCCGCGAAACCGCGATCTGGTTTGGTTGAGCCGGCCGGCGGTGCGGCGTTTTCCTGCTGTTCAGCGCGGGCCGCGCCGGGTATCAATCGCCCATGCTCAAAGCCGGAATCATCGGATTGCCCAACGTCGGCAAATCCACCTTGTTCAATGCGGTCACCCGGTCGCACAAGGCGCCGGCGGAAAACTATCCGTTTTGCACCATCGAGCCGAATCTTGGCGTGGTGACGGTGCCGGAACCGCGGCTGGAGCGGATTGCCCGGATTGCCGGTGTCAGCCAGCTCATCCCAGCCACGGTGGAGTTTGTGGACATCGCCGGGCTGGTGCAGGGCGCCTCGCGCGGCGAAGGTTTGGGCAACAAGTTTCTCAGCCACATCCGTGAGGTGGACGCGCTCATCCACGTGGTGCGCTGTTTCGAGGACCCGGACATCGCCCATGTCACCGGCGCCCCGGATCCCTTGCGCGACATCGGGATCGTAGCCACCGAACTGGCGCTGGCCGACCTCGAAGCCGTGCGCCGGCGGCGGGAAAAAATCAGCAAGGAAGTCAAACAGGGCGAAAAACACGCAGTCGCCGAAAATCACATCCTCGACAAACTGGAACCGCACCTCAACGCCGGCCAGCCGGCGATCACGCTGCCGCTGGCGAAGGAGGAATGGGCGCTGGCCCGGAACTGTTTTCTGCTTTCGGCCCGGCCCACGCTATACGTCGCCAACGTCAAGGAGGCCGAACTTGCCACCGCCGACACCCAGCCGCACGTGGTGGCCGTGCGGAACTACACCCGCACGCATCACGCCTGCGACACCGTCGTCGTTTGCGCCCAGTTGGAAAGCGAGGTCGCCGATCTGACGCCGGACGAAGGCGCGGCTTACTTGCGGGAGTTGGGCGTGGCGGAAGCGGGCGCTGACACGCTCATCCGCCGCACCCACCAGTTGCTCGGGCTGAGGACGTTTTTTACGTTCAATGACAAGGAAGTGCGCGCCTGGACCATCCACGCCGGCGACACGGCTTCGCGCGCTGCGGGCACGATTCACACGGATTTCGAGCGCGGATTCATCAAGGCGGAAACCGTGAACTGGCAGGATTTGGTGAATTGCGGCTCGGTGGCCCGGGCGCGGGAAACGGGCCATTACCGCATCGAAGGCCGGGATTATGAGGTCCGGGACGGCGACGTGCTGCTGTTCCGGTTCAACGTCTGAAGCCCGGCGCAAAACCATTCCTTCGTCCCGCGAGCGAGCAACCACCAAGCGGTGGCTATTGCGCCGGCGTCATGACGTTCGGCATGACCATCTTGGCTTCCGGTCCGTTCGGGTCAATGGCGCGGCAGGCATTCAAGGCGCTGGTCACCACGCCGCGTTCGTTGTCATTCATCAGCTTGCGCAGTTCCGGCAAGGCCGGCGTGGCGGCGGGCGCGCCAATTTCTCCGAGCGCGTAAGCGGCGAGCCGGCGGACCACGGGATCACTGTCGCTCAGCAACGGAATAAGCTGGGGCACCGCCGGCCCGGCGTCCTTGCCCATCGTGGCGATCGCGCTCAACGCATCTTCCTTGGCGTTGGCGTCCGTGCCCTTGAGCGCATTCAACTGCGCCGTGAGATCCACCTTCGATTTGCTCCCGCCGCAACCGGTGAACACGCCGAGCATCATCAGGCTGAGCAACGCCAGAAGGGATGAGCACAAAAGTCTTTTCATGCCGGAAGCATATCACTGCGCCCGGCACACCGACAATCTCAATCTCATCACCGGAGGACAACGGGGAGCGCCGGACGTGGGCCTCGCGGCGCGGTAGCCACGCACCAGGGCGGTCCACCGGCGGCAATCCCTGCCCGCCGCGTTTGCGCTTGGGAGAATCCGCCATCGTCTTTTGGTGTCTCACGCGCGGTGCCATTTCATTTTGATTCCACCAAGAGGCGCACCGGACCGAGCAGACCGGATGGCAACAGCGGCGAATTTTTCTGGAACGGATTCAACGTCGTCCACGTAAAGCGTTTTTCCGGCGGCAAGGACAGGTCGCCAATCAAACGGTTGGGCCAGAGATTCGCCACTTCGATCTTCAGTTGATTGGCCCCGCTGGCGACGGCGCCGGTGGCCTCCAACCGCCACGGCGCGCACCACGCCACCCCCAGCTCGCGCCCGTTCAGCCAGACACGGCAGAGGTTTTTGACGTCGCCCAAATCCACAAAGATCCTTTGGCCGGCCGGCGGTTGCGGCAGGGTGAACGTTTGATCATAAACCGCCTTGCCCGAGTAATACTTGATGCCGCTTTCCGGCCGCCGGCTCCAGTCAGCCAGGGTCTCAAAAACGACCTGCTCCGGTCCGCCCCACTTCGGATCGAACCTCACCGTCCAGGCTCCGTCCACGTTCAGGATTCGCTTCAAAACCGGAAAGTTGCGGGTCGCGCCACCCGATCCGTGGGCGCGCGAGCGGAACACCACGAAGAAGGATTGCGTCGGTTCGAAGCGCATCGGCGCCCGCGTGCAGCCGTTGTGATCCGTAAAATCGGGCAGCGGGCGAATCGTGCCGGTCATCGGATCGAAGATTTCCGGCTGCCGGCCGCTCACCCGAAACTGGCAGTTGGCGTCCACCGTCCGCGCCTCATGGTTGGCGAGGAAGTAAATGTCCGTGGCGCCGTCGCGCCGGTGCGTGAACCGGAGGGGGCCGTCGGCCGCGAAATCCAGGGGCACGTCCATGCCGCCCAGCACGTTGGTGACCGCCGCGAAATCGCCGTATTCCGCCAGCGGCGTGACCTCCGTTTCCCGCCAGACCACCCGGCCTTGGCCGTAGGCGTGCGCGAAAACGGTTTTGCCGTCGCAGTCGCCCCAGAGTTCTTTGGCCAGCGTTCGGATCGTGGCGTCGCAGTTCGGATAATCCTGCAGGCTCGGCGATTTCTCCGGCGGCGGTCCGAACACCGTCGCGCCGGCGCGCACCAGCGATTTGATTTTTTCGAGCAGTGCGGGCGTCATCGTTCGTTGTTCTGGCAGAACCAAGATGCGATAGCGGGTGCCGCCCGGAAAGACAATCTGGCCGTCGTTCACCTCGGCACGTTCGAGCAGCGTTTCCGGCGCGCAGCCGTCGAAATTGTAACCGCCGTGGTCCGGTGGATTGCCGGTCGTGGCCGAAGCCGGCGGACGGAAGACATGGGGCGCACCTTCGCCCGCGAGAAAGCAGACATCCGCCACGGTCACGCCGCGTTGCAGCAGGAACTGACAGCGCGCGAGGTATTCGTGATACGCGGGAACCATGTCCCACCATGTCTGCGTGCGGTCCCAGTGGACGCCGTAAGGTCCCATCGTCATGCCCGGCCAGCGGTTGGTCCAGGGCTGGGCTTGAAACCGGTGAAAATCAAACCGGTTCACGCCTGCGCAAAACGCCCAGTCGCCCTGCGCTTTCAGCGAGGCCGGATCGGCCTTCCAATCTTCGCCCGGCTCGCTGGTGAACGCCTCGGCGGCGACCACATTGCGGCCGCACGTGTGCGCAATGGAGGCGGCCTCGATGACGCTGTACGTCGTGTCAAAGCCGAGATGCCAGAATTCGCATTGGGGCACATCGGCCACGCGGCCGAGCGTGAGATCGCCGGCAGGGTTCATGTCGTAAGGTTCGACCGACAGGGTCAACCCGTTTTTGTGGGCCAGCCGCTTCAAGTAGCCGGCGTGGTTTTCCACAACCAGTTCCTGGGCGGTCCGCCGCAGGTCCCACAGGAACCGCTCCGAGATTTCCGGGCTGCCGACGACGCGGCCGAAGAGCGCGGGCAGATATTTCAGCGGATCGTAGCCGCGGCGTTTCCGGAATTCGGCGCGGAAATTGGGCGACCAGTTTTGCGAACTCATTTCCCAACTGTCGAAATGCAGCATCGTCAGGCCGCCGTTCCGCTGGGGGTGCGGTCCAATCTTGTCGAGTAGCTTTTGGATGTAGGCGGCGAAATGCGCGTCGAGCGCCGCGCGGTCAAACTTGTCGCTTTCAAAGCCCAGACCCGGCTGCGGCGCCGGCCGGGTGGTCTGGCCGGTGAGCGCCCGGCCAAACCGCATGATGGTCCACCGCCCCGGCGGCACCTGCCAATCCAGATGGCCGCCGGGTGAAAGGTGCCTCGTCAGGTCCACGATGTCGGCGGTCTGGATGCAGTCCGCCGCCGGCAGTGCCGGGTATTCGGCAGGCGCGGACAGGAACGGTTTGACTCCCGGTTGCGAGGAAAACGGGGCGCGGTAGTAAAGCGCCTTTTCGTCCACATCGGCAATCTGGTTGGTGCCGTCCGGCGTCCGAAACGCCAGCACAGCGGTATCGCGATAGAAATCCTGCCACTCCTGTTTAAGCTCTGGCGTCAGGGTGCCCACGCCAAAAAACGGTTCACGGGGGCGTGGCCGCGGGAGTTTCCCTGAGAACCGGGCGGGGCCGGCCACGTTGGTGGTGCTGGCGACCAGGTCCTGCATCGCCTGGTCCGGTGTGATCCACGGGCCGCCAGTGCCGCACCAGCCCGGCCCGGCACCCAGCGCGATCTGAATGCCCAGGCGATCCGCCTCGCGCGCCGCGTGCGCGACCAGATCCTGCCATTGCGGACTCATGAAATCCACCGGGCCGCGCGGAATGCCGATGTTGACCTCCAGAAAAATCGCGCCACCGATGCCCGCCTGTTTCATCGCTTCCAAATCCGCCGTCATGCCGTCGCGGTTGAGATTGCCGTCCATGAAATACCAGTAAACCCACGGTTTGGCGGCGGCCGGCGGATGGGCAAAGCCAGACTCCAGGGTTGGATCCCCGTGCAGGGAGGGAACGGAGAGGATGGCGGCGGTCAGTAATGGAACAAGCTGGTTGTTGATTCGCATAGGGCCCAAAATCGTTTCGTGTCTATGTCTCAAGTTGTCTGTCGCCGCCACCCGGTGGTTTGAGCCGCGCGAGGGACGTCGCCGCTCATCTGCTCAACAGTAACGCGACCGGCCCCAGCAACCCGGAAGTCGTCAGCGGGGTTTGGGCGGTCAGCGCGCGGATGTTCGTTTGTGTTAACCGCTGGTTCTCGGGCAGACCGGCGTCGCCGATGATGCGGTTGGGCCAGAAGTTCACCACCTTGATCCGCAAACGATTTTCGCCGGCTTTCACCGCGCTGGTCATGTCCACGCGAAACGGCGGGCACCAGGTGATGCCGCAAGCCCGGCCGTTTACCGTCACCGACGCCAGCTCGCGCACGTCGCCCAGATCCAGCCATAACCGGCGGCCCGGCCGGATTTGCTCCGGCGTCAGGTCAATCGTCTTTTCATACGTCGCCGCGCCGGAATAATACTTGATCCCCGGCTCCAGGCGTTCCGTCCAACTGGTCAGGCGATCGAACTGAACCCTGGCCGGCCCGCCCCATTGCGGATCAAAATGCACGGTCCAGGAACCCGTGATTTCGTTCACCGGCTGCGGCGGCGTGAAGGTCGTGGCCGCCGTCGCCGGATGTTCCTTGGCCGGGGCGCGGAACACCACGAACCACGAACCGCACGGATTGAAGTGCAGCGGCACGGAGGTGCGGCCGTCCCGTTCATTGTAGGCCGCGGCGAATTGACGCTCGCCGCTTACCGCGTCCCACAGTTCCGGCGCCTTGCCGTTGACGCGAAACGTGCAAACCGCGTCCACCGCGACGTTGGTGCGGCTGGCCGCAAAATAAATGTCCGCGTCGCCGTCACGGCGATGGAGGTAGTCAAAGTTGCCCGGCAATGCGGGCGCCGATTGAAACTCACAATCCGGTTTCACACCGTCGGCCAGCAGCACTTCGCGGGCGGTTTGGTCCGCCATCACCCGGCCGGGACGGATGTTGCCTTCCCACAACTCACGGCCGAGCGCCGCGATTTCCCGGTCGCATTCGGGATAATTCCGCAGCGTTTCGCCTTGCACCGGCCGGGGACCGACGACCGTTGCGCCGGCGGCCACGAGGTCCTTGATTTTATTCAGCACCGGCAGGGCGATTGCATTGCGATCCGGCAGCACCAGCACACGGTAGCTCATGCCGTCGGCCAGGACGATGCAGCCGTCCCGAACGCTGGCGCGCCCGATCAGCGCCTCCTCGGTGATGACGTCGTAATCGTAGCCGGGCAGGATGCGGGCGGGATCGGAAGCCTTGAGCTGGGCGAAGTTCGGCACGTGATCGCCATAATAATACAGCACGTCGGCCACGAACCGCCCCTGTTGCAGCATCCACTGGCAGCGGTCAAGGTAATCGAGAAAGGCCTGGGACTCCGGCCACCACGTCACCTTGGGGTTGAGATGCGTGCCGGCAAAATACTGCTGGCCGGGAATGCCGGTGGAATCCGGCGAACACACGAAGGCGTGCCAGACCAGCCGGTTCAGGCCCTCGCACAGCGCCTTGTCGAAGGCGGGTTTGAGATTGCTCCAAAGCGATTCCTGCCACTGCGGGCCAATGTCTGTGAAGCCCTCCGCAAGCACGTATCTATGCCCGTAAGTGTGCGCGGCGGACGCGGGTTGCTTGACGAAGAAACGGTTCGCGTCGCCGATGCGGTGTTCCCAGGACCACGCCCAAAATTCGCTCATCGGCGCGTCGTCCCAGCCGAGGCAGCGCTGGGCGTCAATCGGCACCGCGTGCGGGCCGCCGCTTTCGGGATGAATGAGCAGGCCGTGCCGGTGGGCGTTGTCGCGGAACAGCCGGTAGTGATCGTCAATCGCCAGGTCGCCCAGCGTTTTGCGGTAATCGAAAAGGAAACGGTCGCTCTGCTCGCGGCTGTTCACGATGCGCCCGGCCAGCGCCGGCAGCCACGGAATCAGGTCGTAACCGTTGCGCTTGAAAAATTCATCGGGCAGCCGCGGCGTCCAGTTGGCCAGTTCGATTTCCCAACTGTCGGTGTGCAGATACCGCAACGTTTTCCCCGTCAGCGGCCCGGCGTCCGCAATGAGCGGCTCGACGATCTTGTCCCAGTAATGCTGGAAGGCGGTGGCGCTGTAAACGTCCAGCGCGTAACCGCTCCAGCCCTCGCTGCTGGTCGAGACGTAGGCATGGTCGCCGAGGGTGTAGCCGAAGCGGAGAATCTGCCACGCGCCGGCCGGCGCGTTCCAGTGAAGGCCGCCGTTCGCGTCCACCAGTTCGGTCAGGTTCAGCACCTGCGACGTTTCCGTGTCCTCCTCGCCGGGCTTGGCGGGGATTTCCGCGAACAGCGGCGAGGAATCCGGCGCGGAAAACGGCTGGAGCGACGCCTGCAAGGCCTTTTGCTTCCAGTTCTCCAGCGGGGCGTGCGGCGCGGCGTTTTGGCGGCGAAAGGCCACGACGGCAATGTCGTGGTAAAAGCCGTCCCGGATGTTCGGCAGCGGCAGGCGGACGGTTGCGTTCGTGCCGCCGGCGATTTTCAATTCCGACCAGACATATTTCTTGGCGGCGTCCTCCTTGGCGACCACCGGTCCGCCGAGATTCCAGCCGCTCTGAATATTCAGGCTGATTTCCATGCCCAGACGGTTGGCCTCGCGCAGCGTGTGCCGGTAAAGCTCGCGCCACGCGGGGGAAAAAAACGTCGGTCCGTGGGGCACGGGCGCGTTGCCGTTCTGCGCCGCGCCGTTCGCGTCAAAAATCACCGCGCCGCCGAACCCCCTGGCCTTCATCTGTTCGAGGTCGCGCGTGATGGACGCCTTGGTGACGTTGCCGTTGAGCCACCACCAGTAGGCGCGCAACCGGGCGTCGTTCGGCGGCTGCTGCCAGCCCTCGTCCAGCGGCGCGGCGGCGGGCCGGGCGGCGGCAAGCAACCAGGCTCCGAGAACCAGCCAGCGGCAGATCGGGAGAAATTTCATGCGGTGCCTCAAGGTTAAGGGCGCCGTGCGACGTTTGCCGCCGAACAGCGAAAGCCGGGTTCGCGGCCGATGGCAGACAGCTTCGGTTGACAGATCATGACCGGACGTGGACGCAGTTTCGGCGAAACCTGAAAATCAGACAAGCCGCGGATTGCACAACCGGCGGACTTTTTGACCCACCTGCCGAAACCGGTCGGGCAGGGCGGACGGACTTTCCTTGACTTGATTGACGACGTAGCCCCGCCACACGCGGGTTTGACGCGATCCGCCGTTTGGGAATAGGTTACCGGCCTTGACGCCGGACGGAGGAACGCCGGCGCCGCCGGCATGACAACGCACGATTCAACGGCTTCGACTCCGCCGCGCTCCCGACGCCAGAGGCGCCTGGCTTGGGCGATCGCCGGGGTCGTCGTGTTGCTGGTCGCGGGTTCAATGCTGCGCACATGGCTGACGCCCGTCCCGGAAATTCCCGTGCCGCCCGACCCGGCCAAACTGGAGCCGCAGTTGCGCGCCTATATTGCCGATCACGTCCGCTCGGTGCTGCAAGCGCCGCGCAGCCCGCAGCGCCGGGCCACGCTGGGACTGGTCTATGCCGCCAACGGACTCTGGGCCGAGGCGAAGCGCACCTTTCAAACCGTCATCGCGCTGCAACCGCGCGAGCCGCTGGCGCGCATGTATTACGCCGTCGCCTGCCAGGAACTGGGCCAGCGGGACGAGGCGTTGCGCCGGTTCCAGGAGTTGACCACGCAGTTCCCCCAATTTGCGCCCGGTTACTACCGGCTCGGCGAGGCGTTGCTGGGCGCAGGCGACGCCGGCCGCGCGGCCGCGGCCTTCCGCCGGTTGACGGAACTGGCCCCGCAGGAGTGGCGCGGTTACGCAGGGCTGGGCGACGCGTTGTTGCGGCAGGGCGATGTCACGAACGCTGTCAAATGGCTGGAGCAGGCGGTCCACATGGACGCTTCCGCCCAGCCCGCGCACTACCTGCTCGGCCAGGCGTATCAGCGCACGGGCCGCACGAACGACGCGCCGCGCGAGCTGAAGCTCGGGCTGAACGCGCAGCATTACCCGATGCCCGATGCGTGGTCGGTCCAGGCGCCGCAACACATGAAGCGCGTCCAGGACGAGGTGGACATGGCGCAACAATACGTCAAGGCCGGCTACCCGGACCGCGCCATTCCGATTCTGGAAACGGCACTGCGTTACAACACCAACAGCCTGCCGCTGCTCCACAACCTGGCCTTCGCCTACGAACGGGCCGGCCAGCCGCAGAAGGCGCTGCCGTTGGTGGAACGGACCCTGCAGATTGATCCCCGTTACGTGTCCGGCTACGTCCTGCTCTCGGCCGTCTGGCTTGCGTTGGGCCGCAACGACGCCGCGCTGACCAACGCCGACCACGCCGCGAAACTGGCCCCGAACACCGTGCAACCGCATCTCGCCCGCGCGAATGCCCTGCTCGCGCTGGAACGCGACGCCGAGGCCGTCACCGCGCTGGACACCGCGGCCGCGTGCGATCCCCGCAATCCGCAAATCCACACGGACCTGGGCGACATCCTGTATCGAAATCTGAACCGGCCTGACGCCGCGCTCGGCGAATACCAGAAGGCCGCCGCGATTGATCCGTTGTTTCTGCCGGCGCAGCTCCGGCTGGCCGAATTGCAGTGGCAGCTCGGCCGCACGAACGAGGCCGTCGCCGCCCTGCGCACCGCGAACCAGATCGCCCCGAAGGATGAACGCGTGGCGGTGCTTGCCCGACGTCTTGGCGCCGCTCCGCCGCCATGATTGCTTTCCGCCGCCATGTCTTGAACCGGAACCATGCAATAAAAATGCGGAACGCGCTCGCCGCGGTAGGGCGGAGCTGCCGCTCCGCCCAAACCTGGGCGGCGGAGCACCGCCGCCCTACCGCGGCCCCGCGATCCACCTTTGCGTACGCGAGGTCCAAACCCTTTGGTGACGACCGGCGCGTTCGGGTTCGATGCGAGGTGCGCCGAACCGCAGCCGGAGCGGCTGCGGTCCTCAAAAATCTAACGACACGGTTCCGGCTGAACGTCCGGGCCGGCGTGGTCGCGCTCGCGGCCGCGGCGTGGCTGGCCGGTTGTTCAAGAAACGCTCCCCCTTCCGCGCCGTCGGCGGAACCGCAAACGTCCCGGCCCGCGACGAATTCCGAACCGTGGTTTCAGGAGGTCGCCGCGCCGGCCGGCATTGATTTCGAGATGACCACCGGCCACCGCCCTGGCCATTTTCTCATGCCGGAAATCAAGGGCGGCGGTGTGGGCGTGCTCGATTACGACGGCGACGGTTTGCTCGACATTTTCTGCGTCCAGGCCGGCTCGCTGTATCCCGACGTGACCAACCGCCCCAGCCACAAGCTGTATCGCAATCTCGGCCATTGGAAATTCCAGGACGTGACCGCCGCGGCGGGCATCCGCGACAACGGCTCGTTCGGCATGGGCGTGGCCTGCGGCGATTACAACCACGACGGCAAGCCGGACATCTACGTCACCGCGCTGGGCACGAATACGCTCTACCGCAACAATGGTGACGGCACGTTCACGGACGTGACCCGGCAGGCCGGCGTCGGCCACGTCGCGTGGGGCACCAGCGCGGCGTTTTTCGACTACGATGGCGACGGCAACCTCGATCTCGTCATCGCGAATTACATCCGTTGGTCGCCGCAAATCGAGACGGCGTGTTTCGCGCGCGGCGGGATGCCGGACTACTGCTCGCCGCTGGTCTATAACGCCATGCAGCCTTGCACGCTGTATCACAACCGCGGCGACGGCACGTTCGAGGATGTCACCGCCGCCGCCGGGCTGGACCGCGCCTACGGCTACGGCCTGGGCGTCGTCTGCGCCGACTTCAACGGCGACGGCCGGCCGGACATTTTTGTCGCGAACGACGCCACGCCGAACCAGCTCTGGATCAACCAGGGCGACGGCACCTTCAAGGACGAAGCCATGCTGCGCGGTTGCGCGGTGAACGGCCTGGGCATTTGCGAGGCCGGCATGGGCATCGCCGTCGTGGACACCTTCGACCGCGGCGTCTTCGACCTGTTCGTCACGCATCTCGTCGGCGAGAAGAACCGGCTGTTCAAAAACGAGAACGGCTATTTCATGGACTACGTGTCCCCGCGCGGCCCCGGCGCGCCGAGCGGGCCTTACACCAGTTTCGGCGTCGGCTTTTTCGACTTCAACAACGACGGCCTGCTCGACTGCTACATCGCCAACGGCCGCGTCAAACACGGCGAAACCGACCTCGACCCGCACAACGAATACGCCGAGCCAAGCAACCTGCTCCGCGGCGTGGCGCCGGGCGAGTTCGACGAAGTTTTTCCGCAGGGCGGCACCGATCCCGTGCTGCTCACCGCCGGCCGCGGCGCGGCGTTTGGCGACCTCGACAACGACGGCGGCATTGACATCATCGTCACCAATCGCGACGGCCCGACGCGCGTCCTCCGCAATCGCGTGGGCCACGACGGCCATTGGGTTACCTTCCGCGTGCTGGACCGCCGCGGCTGCGACGCCATCGGCGCGGAGGTCCGGCTGGAGACCGCCGGCCGCCGCTGGTGGCGCTACGTGATGCCGAACGAAAGCTACTGCTCCAGCAACGACCCGCGCGTCCACTTCGGCCTCGGCGCGCTGGCGAACGCCGAACGCGTCGTTGTCCGCTGGCCGCGCGGTGGCGAGGAAACCTTCGGCCCGTTCGCGGCGAACCAGATTTACACGCTGCACCAGGGCGCCGCCGCGAAATGACGCGGGCCATCGCCGCTTGCGCACGCCGGCGGTTTCCGGTTTCATGCCCCTCCATCGCTTTATGGACGATACAAACGCATTGATCGAACGGCGCAAGGCCAAACTCGCCGCCCTGCGAGCCAAGGGCATTGACCCGTTCAAGAACAAGGTCAACCCGGTGGGACTGACCGGGTGTGGGGAGGCGCACGGCAAGGCCAAAGGCGAACTCGCCGGCAAAGTCGGCGAGCACACGACGGCGGTGAAAGTCGCGGGGCGAATCACCGCCATCCGCGACATGGGCAAAAGCTGGTTCCTTGACATCAAAGACTCGACCGGGCGCGTCCAGTTGTTCGCCAACAAAACCCACCTCGAACAGCACGGCCAGGATTTTGAAGTTCTAAAACTGCTCGATATCGGTGATTTCATCAGCGTCGAAGGCGGAATGTTTCTGACCAGAACCGGCGAGGCATCCGTCAAGGTCGAGTCGCTCAAAGTTCTCGGAAAATCGCTGCGCCCGCCACCGGACAAGTGGCACGGGCTGGAGGACACGGAAATCCGCTACCGCCAACGTTACCTCGATCTGATGGCGAACCCGGACGTGAAGGCCGTGATGGTGAAGCGCAGCGCGATCCTCCGTGAAATCCGGAATTTCCTGAGTGAGCGCGGTTACGTGGAGGTGGAGACGCCGATGATGCAGGCGATTCCCGGTGGCGCGGCGGCGCAGCCGTTCATCACCCACCACAACGCGCTCGGCTGCAATTTCTATCTCCGCATCGCGCTGGAGCTTTACCTCAAGCGCCTGCTCGTCGGCGGCTTCGACAAGGTGTTCGAGATCGGCCGTAACTTCCGCAACGAAGGTCTCTCCCGCCGGCACAATCCGGAATTCACCATGCTCGAAGCCTATCAGGCGTTCGGCGATTACGGGAGCATGATGGAATTGGTCCAGAGCATGGTTTGTCATGTCGCGCAGAGAGTGCTTGGCACTCTTCAGATTCGCCACGAAGCCAGAGCGGAAACCATCGCGGCACTGAACGAGCTTCGTGGGGCTGTGGATGGATGTGCGGTAGCGATCAATGGCGCCAAAGGCGAACTAGATGAACTCACCGAACGTGTAACTAACGAGGTTCTCCGCCTTTATCCTGGCTACGATGAAGAGCCATCGCATGTAAAAGCGGCAAAGGGCCTTAGTTTGGGCAGTGAAGCCAAAGCAGACCTCGCCCGTGTAGCCACTCTCTGCGGTGAGGAATTCCGCATGTCAGCACCAGTGGTTGATCAGACTTTTCAGAGACTCGACAGCGCACTTGCTTGGTTGGAGCGATTGAAAATCCCGAAGGAAATTAACCTCACGCCGCCTTGGCCTAGACGCAAATACAAAGACCTCGTTCGTGAAAAGGTCCGCGAAAAGACCGGGGACAAAGTCGAGGACTGGTTCGCGTTGTCACCGGCCGAACGCCGCCGCGTGGCCATCGAAGACCTGAAACTCGCCGGCGACATTGCCGACGGCTACGAGGATTTCGAGGTCACCGGCGCGGTGTTCGAGAAGTTGGTCGAGCCGACGCTGATCCAGCCGACGTTTGTCACGCACCTGCCCAAGGAACTCGTGCCGCTGGCCAAGCTCTCGCCCGACGACCCGACGACCGTCGAGGTGTTCGAGTTGTGCATCAACGGCCAGGAAATCGCGCCCGGCTACACCGAGCAGAACGACCCAATCGAGCAGCGCGAGCGGCTGGAGCACCAGGCCGGCGGCGAACAGCAAAAGCTGGACGAGGATTTCCTCGTGGCGCTGGAACACGGCATGCCGCCCGCCGGCGGCATCGGCATCGGCATCGACCGCCTGTGCATGATGCTGCTCGGCCAGGAAAGCATCCGCGACGTGATCCTCTTCCCGCAGTTGAAACCGAAATAACGTCGCGCTTCTTGATTAGCCAACAAGTTGTTGAAATACTAGGAGCCAATGAAGCCAGCAGCCAAAGAAAAAACCAAGACCTTCGCCGATTACAAATCCGATGCGAGGAATTGGATCACGCTGGCGACGGGCGAGTATTATCCCGACATCCTCGAAGACGCCTGTGAATTATACAAGCCGGTCTTGGTTCTTTTTGGTCAATTGTTGAAATCTTCAGAGTCTTCCAACCGGCTTTTTCTGCGAATTGCAGAGCAGACTGACGGCTGGATGCGCGTTCAACTGGCGCGAGTCTTCCGGAAATATGTCAGCCCCGAAACGCCGGTGGAGATGTTGAAGCAGAAATCGAAAGCCCAGAAAATTTGCGACGAGTTTGGGAAAGGTTTTCGACCGATTCAAAAGGTCCAGGCTGCTTTTTTGTCCCGTCCGCTGCCGGATGAAGCATTGTGCGCCGTTTTGTGGGAATACAAAGACCGTGGCAAAAAGGGCTATGATTTGACTGAACGATTTTTTTCGTTGTTCCGCTCCGCGTTTCCGGATTTGCAAATCACCGGCCCTGAACGCGCGGGCAAAGATATTCTATTGGGGCAAGTATTTGAGAATTATCCCAAGCCGGATCGCCCAGTTGATTTTGTCATTTATGATGATGCGAAGAAGAAGGTGCTCGCCATCGGTTTGGCGCGCTACGACTCCGACCGAGGCGGTGCGCAGGAAGATGACCGCACCGGCGGTTATCAAAATTGTGCCAATGAAATTTTGAATTACGCCAAAAAATGCGGGCTGGCCTTGCCTCGATTTGGTGGACAGTGTTGGGGTGACACATGAGGCATGGGTTTAGTTTTAGTTCAGATGGGTTTCAAAGTCCACAGGAGATTGGTAGCCGAGGGCGCTGTGGAACCGCACCCG
>JAJXZJ010000074.1 GCA_021780105.1 bacterium | reverse complement strand
CGGCTTGCCCCCGGCCAGTTCCGTGGCCGCTTGATGGAGCTTCGTCACGATTTGTTCCGGACTGTGTCGCGTTCGTTTCATGGGTTATCAGTGTTCCTGACGGCGCTCCGCGCCGCCAGCAACTCTCATAACTCCTGGCTCAATTTTAGGGGAGCATTCCATGATCGCAGCGAGGTGAGCCGATCCAAGCACTGCGCGAAGGCGAAAGGACACGATGAAGAACCCGCTTGCGGACGCAAAGGACAATGCTACGCTCGCGTTTATAAGTCCGATAAACAATGCTTAAAGGCCCATGAAAACGAACGTGCTCCGCGCGGGTTGGTTTCTTTTCGTCCTTGTCTTCACTCTGGCGTCTTCCGTCACGGCTCAAAGCATCCGCGTGGGAGGCGGCTTGCGGCCCGGTTTTGCCCGGCCGCCGCTGCACCTGAGTCTGCGGCCGTTCGATGCTGCCTCTGACTTGGGACCTTATTCGCCGGCCCAGATTCGTCATGCCTACGGCATTGACCAGCTCCTCGCCGCCGGCGCCACCGGCAGGGGCCAGAAGATCGGGATTGTGGATGCCTACGGGGATCCAGGCATCCAGACCGACCTGAACAATTTTTGCAGCTACTACGGCATCGCTTCGACCACGGTGCAGGTGGTTTATCCCCAAGGCAAACCGCGGTCGGGCAACAGCGGCTGGGCCTTGGAAACCGCCCTGGACGTGGAATGGGCGCACGCGATCGCGCCGGACGCCACGATCATTCTCTCCGTGGCGAAATCGGCGAGCCTCAACGACCTGCTCGGCGCGGTGGACGCGGCGGTCAACGCCGGTGCCAAGGTGGTCTCGATGAGCTGGGGCGCAACCGAGTCCGCCGGCATCAACGCGTATGATTCCCATTTCCAGGTGCCGGGCGTGACGTTCGTCGCTTCTTCCGGCGACAGCGGCGAACTGCCGGCGCCTTACGAAGTGGAATGGCCGGCATCGTCACCGGACGTGCTGAGCGTGGGTGGAACGACGTTGTATCTCGACGCCAACGGCAACTACGCCTATGAAACCGGCTGGTCCACGAGCGGGGGCGGCATCAGTTCCGTGTATCCGAGCCAGGCCTGGGAGGCCTCCTGGCAGGCCGCGTTCAACTCGATGCCGGGAATGGACTGGACGGCCGGACGCGGCGTCCCTGATGTCAGCTACGTGGCGGACCCGAACACGGGCGTTGGCGTCGCTTACGGCCGGAACCTGTATGAAGTGGGCGGCACGAGCGTGGGAGCTCCGCAGTGGGCGGCCTTGATCGCCCTGGCCAACCAGGCATGGAACACTTCAGGCTGGGCCAATGCGGACATTTACACCGCGGCCGGAACGGCGCCGACCATCAACGCGGCCGCCTTCTTCGACCTGACCTCCGGGAACAACGGGACGGATGCCGACGACTACGCCGTGGCCGGTTATGACCTGGTCACCGGCCTTGGCTCGCCATCGGCCGCCGGCCTGGTGACGGCCTTGATTCCGCCACCGCCGCAACCGGATTTCTCACTGACCGCTTCACCCGCCTCGCAGAGCGTCAAGCGGGGACAGAGCACGACGTTGCAAGTCGCGGTTGCTGCCGCGAACAGTTTTTCCGGTAAAGTTGCTTTGAGCGTAAGCGGATTGCCCGGCAGGACATCCGCCTCGTTTAATCCAACTTCAGTCTCGGTTAGCAGTTCAAGTCCCGGTTCCTCGACCTTGACGATCAGCACCAGCAGCAAAACATCCACCGGAACTTATACATTGACGCTCACCGGCGCGGCCGGCAGCTTGGCGCATACAATGACCGTTTCGCTCAAAGTCACCCGGTAACCGGGGTTTTCAGGCGGGCCGACGCCGCTTGGCAGACGCGCCAACAGAATCGCCGGGCGGCCGGCAACCGCAGCCGGCTTCAATACCGGCTGAGGCTGCCTGCGGGCTTTGACGATTGCCGGTCAATGAAGCCGCCGAGGCGTCGTTCTTACTCGTTTTCCTCCGCCCAGCGGCGAACGAGCTGGTGCGAAATGCCCAAGTGGTCCAGCACCCGCGCCACCACGGTGTCGGCAACTTGTTCGACCGTTTGCGGACGCATGTAGAACGAGGGATTGGCCGGCAGGATCGTGGCGCCGGCGAGCAGGAGCAGTTCCATGTTCTTCACCTGAACGAGATTCAGCGGCGTTTCGCGCGGCACAAGGATCAGCTTGCGCCGCTCCTTGAGCATCACGTCGGCGGCGCGCAACAGCAGGTCGTCGCTCAACCCGTGGGCGATGCGGCCGAGCGTGCCCATCGTGCAGGGAATGACAACCATCGCATCGAACGCGTTGGAGCCGCTGGCGAACGGCGCGTTCATGCTCTTCACGTTGTGCGTCACCACGCCGGGCGGCAGGCGGAGGCCATCGGCCAGTTCCTCGGCAATCACCTGCTGCGCGTAGCGGCTGAGGACGACATGCAGCTCATGCTGGCGGGTGTCGAGATTGTCCAGCAACCGCTGAAAATAGAGACTGCCCGAGGCTCCGGTGGCGGCAACGACGATGCGCATGAGCTAGAGAGTGACGCAACCGCTGGCCTTGGCAAGCCACGGCCGGCTCACGCCGAGTAATCCAGATACACCGTCTTGACGCGGCTGTAGAACTCGATGGCCCCGGCGCCCTGCTCGCGGAAGGTGTCCGTGCTGGATTGCTTCACGCCGCCGAACGGCGCCTGCAACGCCAGTCCCGTGCTGACTTGGTTGACTTTCACCACGCCCGCCTCAATGCGCTCGACGTAGAGCATTGCCTTTTGGAGGTCGCGCGTGACGAGCGAAGCCGAAAGCCCGACGTTTACGCCGTTCGCCACCGCGAGGGCTTCATCGAAGCCGTCCACCGCCATGACGGCAACAACCGGGCCGAAAACCTCGTCACGCGCCACGCGCATCGTCGGCGTGACGCCGCCCAGCACCGTCGGTTCAATGAAAAACCCATTTGCGAGGTCACCAGCGGTAAGGCGTTTCCCGCCGCACAACAATTTCGCGCCTTCGCCGACGGCTTGTTCAACTGCGGCGAGGTCGGTGTCGAGCTGAGCCTGGTTCACCGCCGGCCCCATTTCAATGCCCGGCGTGAGACCGTTGCCAACCTTCAGCGAACGCGCTTTGGCAATGAGTTTTTCTACGAACGGGCCGAGAACACGGCGGTCCACAATGGCGCGGCTGGTCGCGGTGCAGGCCTGGCCGGTGAGGCCGAAGCCGGCCCGGGCGACCAGCGTTGCCGCGAGATCGAGATCGGCATCGGCGAGAACGATGGTCGGATTCTTGCCGCCCATTTCCATCTGGGCGCGGGCCATGCGGCGTGCGAGCCGCTGGTAGATTTGATGGCCCACGGCGTGGGAGCCGGTGAAGGAAAGCGCCGCGACCGTGGCGTTGTCGGCGAGTTCGTCACCGACGCTGCGGCCTTCGCCGACGAGCACGTTCAGCACACCGGGAGGCAGGCCGGCGTCCATCAGTGCGCGGGCCAGCTCCAACGCCATGGCCGGCGCCGCCGTGGCGGGCTTGAGGACGGCGGTGTTTCCGGCCAGCAGCGCCGGCGCCATTTTCCAGGCGGGGATGGCGATGGGGAAATTCCACGGCGTGACGAGTGCGGCGACGCCGAGCGGCTGGCGCGTGGTGTATAGCAGGTTGCGCGGCGCGTCATGCGGAATCACCTGGCCGCCGACGGTGTAACTCAGTCCACCAAAGAACCGGAAGATGTCCACGGCGCGCTGCACCTCGCCGGCGGCTTCGGCGAGCGTCTTGCCTTCCTCGCGGGTCAGCAGTCCGGCGAGCGCGGTTTTGCGGGATTCGAGGAGTTGCGACGCCTGGCTGAGAAACCGCCCGCGAGCAACGGGCGTCAACGCGGCCCACGCAGGAAAGGCGTTTCGCGCGGCGGCGATGGCGGCCACGGCGTCGGGTTGTCCGCTCAGCGGGTATTCGGCAACCACTTCGCGCGTGTCGGCGGGATTGCGGGTTTGGACGATCCGGCCCGATTGGGCGCCGATCCACTCACCGCCGATGAGGTTGGAAAATGCGTTCACGCCGGCAGTGTTCCCCGCCGCGGGACGACCGGCAAACCGAAAACGAAGCCGGCCTTCGCGGAAGGCGCGCAAGCCGGCGCACAATGGGATGAGATCGCTTCAGATCGGCGCGGCGACCGCTTCCATTTCCTCGGTTTCGAGGAAGCCTTGGAGCTGGCGAATGCGCGTCGGATGGCGCATTTTGCGGAGCGCCTTGGCCTCGATCTGGCGGATGCGCTCGCGTGTGACCTTGAACTGCTTGCCCACTTCTTCCAGCGTGCGGGAATAGCCGTCGCCGAGTCCGAAGCGCAGTTCGAGCACCTTGCGTTCGCGCTCGGTGAGGCTGTCCAGCACATCGCTCAGCTTGTCCTTGAGGAGGCTGTAGCTGGTCATGTCGGACGGGTTCTCGGCCGATTTGTCCTCAATGAAATCGCCGAAATTCGTGTCGTCGCTGTCGCCGACGGGCGATTGGAGCGAGATGGGTTGCTGGGCCATCTTGAGCACGGCGCGGACGCGATCCACCGGGATCTGCATTTCGTCCGCGATCTCCTCCGGGGTCGCTTCGCGGCCGAAATCCTGGACGAGTTGCTTCTGCACCCGCATGAGCTTGTTGATCGTCTCGATCATATGCACCGGAATGCGGATGGTGCGGGCCTGGTCGGCGATCGAGCGGGTGATGGCCTGGCGAATCCACCAGGTGGCGTAGGTGGAGAATTTGTAGCCGCGGCGGTATTCGAATTTTTCCACCGCCTTCATGAGGCCCATGTTGCCTTCCTGGATCAGGTCGAGGAAGGAAAGGCCGCGGTTGGTGTATTTCTTGGCGATGGAAATGACGAGCCGCAGGTTGGCCTCGACCATTTCCGTTTTCGCCTGGTGCGCCTTGCGGGTGAAGTGCTGGAGTTGTTTGTAGGCGTCCAGGTATTCCTGGTGCGACATGCGGACGAACTCTTCCAGCGCCTTGATCTTCCGTTGTTCGGACTGGATGATCTGTTGCTGCTGCGTCCCCTTCCGTTGGTCTTCCAGCTCGGTGATCGTCCGCAGGCTGATCTGGATTTTATCGTGGATGTTGTCCGCGACGAGGGCCATTTCCTCGATGACCCGCTGTTTGTAATAAAACTTGGGGAAACTGCCCTGCAACTTGGCGTCCAGCCGCTTGAACTCCGCGTGCAACTTCTCCTTCTTGGTCTTGTTCGCCTCCGCCTGCCAGGTGGCGTATTTGTCGTCCACCTGCTGGTCAATGACCCGCACGTCTTTGACGAGTTTGCGCAGCGAACGCAGGTGGTTCTCCCGGCCTTCGATTTTTTTGTCGAGGATGACGCGGTCAAACCGCTCCTTCGGCGGCTCGGAAATCAGCTTTTCCGCCAGGGCGATGTGCTCTTTGCCCGCGAAACCGAAGCTGTAGATGATGCGCTTGACCTCGTTTTCCGCGTCCTCAATCCGTTTGGAAATCTCCACTTCCTGTTCGCGGGTCAGCAACGGCACCTGGCCCATTTGCTTGAGATACATCCGGACCGGGTCGTCCAGGATGTCGAGCCGGATCTTCTCGTCCTCCTCGTCCGGCTCGGGTTGCTTGATCCGGTCCACCTCCGCCTGGTCCACGATTTCCACCTCGAGGTTGCGGAGCTTGATGTAGATCTCGTCCAGTTCCTCGGGCGTGATGACGTTATCGGGCAGCGCGTCGTTGATGTCGTTGTAAGTAAGATACCCCTGCTCCTGCGCCAGGCGCACGAGTTCCTTGATCTTCTCGGTCAAATCGAAAACGCCGGGCGGCTTGGATTCGCCGTTGGTTGGAACCGCGGGCGCGGTGGCCGGTTTGGGCGGGGCCGCCAGCGTCGCCAACGCCCCGGCTTCCGGCTTCTTCGGCATGGACTTCGCCTCGGCAGCGTCTGTTCCTGCCTTTTTGGGCTTGGGTTCCGTCCGGTGACTGGTGGATGAACCTGGTTTTGAACTGGCTTTCGTGACCGGCTTTCGGGCCTTGGATTTCGACATATCAAATGGCAAATGACCCCGGTCGTTTGCGGCCGGAGTCAGCACAGCCCGTCAATTTCCAGAATCCATCTGCCTGAGTCAAGTGGTTAGGGGAAGAATTTATCGCCGGTTCGCAAAAGCCTCCCACCGCGGCGCCGCACGACCGACCGGGCAGCCGCGGTCACGCGGGCCGGGCGGAGATTTCCAGCATCCGCTCAATGGGCTGGCGGGCGCGGGCGATGATTTCGCGACTCAGCTCGATCCGTGGCGCGCGGCGTGCCATGCAGTCGCGCAAATTCTCCAGCGTGTTCATCTTCATGTATTTGCACTCGCTGCAACGGCAATTGTCCGTCGGCATCCGCATCACGTCGAACACCGGCGCGCACATGAACTTCTTGTCCGGACACGCCTTCTGCATCCGGTGGAGAATGCCGGATTCGGTCACGATGATGAACTCCTTCGCCGGGCTGGTCTGGCAAAACGTGATCATCTTCTCGGTGGAGCAAACCTCATCGGCGAGATCGCGCACCTCCCGCAGGCTTTCCGGATGCACCACAATTTTCGCCGCCGGATGCGCGTCGCGCAGCCGGAGCAACGCGTCGCGCCGGAACTCGACGTGCGCGTAACAATTGCCGCGCCAGAGCGTCATCGGCCGGCCCGTCTGTTCCATCACCCACGCGCCCAGGTTCTCATCCGGCACAAACAGAAGATCCCGGTCCGCGGGCGCGGCGCGGACGATCTTCTCCGCGTTCCCGCTGGTGCAGATTACGTCGCTCAACGCCTTCACGGCGGCCGAGCAATTGATGTAGGCGATGGTGTGGAAATTCGGGTTCGTGCGTTGCAACGCGGCCAGTTCGTCCGCCGGACAGCTCTCCTCGAGCGAGCAACCGGCACCGGCATCCGGCAATACCACGAGCTTGGACGGGTTGAGAATCTTTGCCGTCTCCGCCATGAAATGCACGCCGCAAAAGACGATGACGGCGGCGCTGGTCTTGGCCGCCTGCTGCGACAACCCCAGCGAGTCGCCGACAAAATCGGCCACATCCTGAATCTCCGGCACCTGGTAATTGTGCGCGAGGATGACGGCGTTGAGGCGGCGCTTCAACGCGCCGATTTCCTGCGACAGCGAATCCACCTCCGCCCGCGACAACCGCGACCGTGTCAGCACCCGCTCCCTGACCTCCGGCGGGGTTTCAGCCAGATCAATCATCGTCGAAAACTAATGCCGCGCGCGCCCCGGCGCAACGTGCAACGCCGGCCGGAGGATGACCGATGCGCGGAGGGTTACTCCGCCTTGGGCGTTTCCTCGGTCTTCGCGGAGTGCGACTTTTTCGCCTTGGCCGGCTTCTCGTTGGGAGTCGGCTTGGGCCCGAAGCGGACGGAAACGGCCTCAAACTTGTCGTTCTTGGCCTTTTTCGCGTAACCGGCGACTTCATCGCCAATCACGCCATCGCTGAAGATCGCCGGCTTGCCATCCTTGGTGAACCGCGTTTGAGACGTAATCTCGAAGGTGCGCCTCTTGCCGGCCTTGCTGCTGATGGTGAACGTCATGCCCACCCGGTCAACCGCCTCGAGCTGGCCGCGGAACGGCGTGCCGGCCGGTTTCCTGGCTTTGGGCTTGGTGGGCTTTGCCTTCGCCGGCGCGGCCGCCGGAGCGGGAGTTTCGGCCGTGGCGGCCGGCAGATTGGTCGGCGTGCCGAGATCAGTGTTCAACGGCATGGGCAACGGCGTCGAGGGCGGCGGCACGGCGGGCGGATTGGTGTCCTGGGCGCGGGCGCACATCAGGGCGGCGACGAGCGTCGCAAGGGTCACGGTTTGTGCAAAAAACTTGTTCATAGTGGTGCCTTTCGGTAGGGCGGGGGCAGTTCTAGCACGGAATGCGGCGCCGGCAATCCATTTCTGGCCACGCCCCGGCGCCAAAATCGGTTGCCTCAGCGACGGTGAATCGCAAGAATGACCCGACACATGAAGCGGACAAATCACAACCGGCGCCAACCATGAATCCCGCCCATTTGCACCTCATGACCACCCACCTGCCCGTGCTCGGAACCGTATTCGGGGTTGGCCTGCTGTTGTGGGCGCTGGCGCGCCGCAGCACGGAGTTGAAGAAGACGGCGCTCGGCGTGTTCGTGGTCGCCGCCGGCCTGGCCATTCCGGCGTATTTGTCCGGCCAGCCGGCCGCCAAGGAACTGCGGAACATGCCTGACTTTCGGCAGGAAACCGTGGACCGCCATCTCGACATCGCGCAACTGGGCTTTGCCGCCGTGCTCGTGCTGGGGGCCGCGGCCCTGGCGAGCCTGATCGTATTCCGCAAGGCCCGACCGCTGCCGGCGTGGAATCTGGCGCTCTTGCTGCTGCTGTCCGCGATCGCGTGCGGCCTGTTGCTGTGGACGGCCGATCTGGGCGGCCAGGTGCGTCACACCGAACTCCGCGCGCAGCAGCGCTGAGGGCACGCCGCGACCTTGCGCGACGCCACGTTCCCTCGCGGCGGGTCTGGCCGGCCGCGGCGGGTTGACGTTTCCGCCGGCCGCCGTCGCTGATACACTTGGCCGTGATGATTCGCACCCAGGATTTACACGTCAAGGAAGTCGTCCGGCTCCTGTCGCCGCACGCGCTCAAACTCCAATTCCCGATCACCGAGGCCGCCAGCGCCACCGTGGCGCGCAGTCGCGAGACGGTGACACGGATCATCCAGCGGCAGGATCCGCGGTTGCTGCTGGTGGTCGGACCGTGCTCGATCCACGATCCCGACGGCGCGTTGGAATACGCGGACCGATTGAACCGGCTGCGCACCGAATGCGCCGGGCAGTTGGAAATCGTGATGCGCGTGTATTTCGAGAAACCGCGCACCACCATCGGCTGGAAAGGTCTGATCAACGATCCGCATCTGGACGGCTCGCACGATATTGAAACCGGCTTGAAAACCGCCCGGCGGCTGTTGGGCGAAATCACCGGCATGGACCTGCCCACCGCCACCGAGTTTCTGGACCCGATCATTCCGCAATACACGGCCGAGTTCATCGCCTGGGCGGCGATCGGGGCGCGCACGACCGAATCGCAGACGCATCGGGAAATGGCCAGCGGACTTTCCATGCCGGTCGGCTTCAAGAACGCCACCGACGGCAGCCTGCAGATCGCGATTGACGCCATGCACTCGGCGCGCGCGCCGCACAGTTTTCTCGGCATTGACCAGGATGGCGTCACCAGCATCGTGCGCACGACCGGGAATCCCGACGGCCACATCGTCCTGCGTGGCGGGCGCCAGCAGCCCAATTACGACGCTGCCAGCATCCGTGGCGCGGAGACGGCGCTGACCCAGGCCGGCCTGCCGGCGGTGTTGATGGTGGATTGCAGCCACGCCAACTCCGGCAAGCAGCCCGCGAAGCAGGAGGATGTCTGGCGCAGCGTGATTGAACAGCGCGCCGCCGGCACGCGCTCGCTCATCGGCGCCATGCTCGAAAGCTACCTGCACGAAGACAGCCAGCCGATTCCAGCGCATCCGGCCGAATTGCGCCCCGGCATCTCCATCACCGACCCGTGCATCTCTTGGGAAACCACCGAACGCCTGGTGCGCTGGGGTTGCGAGACGCTTGCCCGCGCGGTGTGAAGGAGGCGCGCGGCAGCTAAACGGCCGTGGCGTCGCCGGGCGGAGGTTTCGCCGCCAGCCGCGTGGCGAGCGGCTGCAGACCGATTTCCTCCGCCAGCTTGTCCAGCATCGTGGCCACGATGCGCTGCAGATCACGCTGCTGCCGGCGCAACCACCAAACCAGGAGCGGCAGCGAAAGCAGCACCAGCCAGCGCCAGAGACTGCCGTCGCCTGACAACCCGATCGCCAGCAGGGACACGCCCGCCGTCGCCCCGAGACACAGCCGCGCCGGCAACGGCCACGCCGGACGGAGCCGGCAGCGCAGCACATGGTCGCCACGCGTCGTGTATTCGCTGACGGTGGCAAGCTGGAGTTTGCACCAGCGGTTGCCGTAGATTTCCAGATCGAACGCGTTCCACCCCGTGTCGGCGCGGTGCTGCCAGCCCTGCTCGTCGAGCCGCGCGAGGAGGCGGGCGAGAAAGTCGTGCCGGTTGAACACGCCCGCGACCCAGTAACGCACTTCGCGCCGGATTTCACCGCGCTGCCCGCGGCTGAGCGAATCGAGCGTCTCATGCACCGCCAGCGGCGACTGGCGCAACAGCAGCCGGCCGCGATACCGCGCCCAGCCGCGGACGATCGGTTGAAGCGCAAAAAGCAGCGCCACCAGCGGGCGCGACCACCAGCGCTGCTTGGTCCCCGACAGCGGCGCCTGCACCCCGGCCACCACGCAAATGCCCAGCGAGACGGCCAGCGCCGCCAGCCCCACCGGCAGCAGTTCATGCACGACCGTGGCCAGCACCAGCAACGGCAGCACGAGCAGGACGTAGTATTCCAGACTCGTCAGCAACATCAGGGCGAACGACGGCGCCGCCGTGTAAAGGGACTGGAAATAGCTGCTGCCGAAAAAACCGTGGTAGATCATCGGCCGGCGTGTGACCAGGCCGACGTTGGTGGCGGCGTAAATGCGCCCGCGCCACACGCTGCTGCCCAGCGGATTGAAATACTCCGGGTGCTTGCGCTCGAGCCGCGCCTCGGCCTCGCCATAGCCGCGTTGCTGCCGGAGGTAATCACGGAGGCTGGAGCGGCGGTAGTGCCAGACGAAACCGGCCGGGCTGAACCCAAGTTGATAACCGAGCTGCTGCAGCCGCCAACACACGTCCACGTCGTCGCCGGCGGCGTGAAACACCGGATCGAAGCCGCCGATCTCCGCCAGCGCCCATTTCCAAAAGGCCATGTTGCAGCCGGGAATATGCTCCGCCACGCAGTCGGTGAGCATCACGTGCGCCGGACCGCCAGGCGATACGAGCACCGCCGCCGCGACGCACGAATCGTCCGGCGGCAGCAGATTGTGTCCGCCCATGCCGGCGAATTTCGCGCCGAGCAGGTCGTTGACGAGATAGAACAGCCAGTCCTCGTCCGGCCGGCAGTCGGCGTCGGTGAAGGCGATGATTTCACCCTGCGCGGCAGCGATGCCGGTGTTGCGCGCCGTGGACAAGCCCAGGTTGCGCGGGTGGCAAACGACCCGCACAGACGACGGAAATTCCCTGGCGATCCGCGCCGTCCCGTCGGTCGAACCGTCGTCCACGAAGATGACTTCGTAATCCGGGTAATGCAGCCGTTCCAGCGCCTCCAGGCAGGTGCGCAGTGTGCGAGCGGCGTTGTAGCCGGCCACCACCACCGAGACCTTCGGTTCGCGGGGCAGCGGAAAATAGGGTGCGGCGGCGAAGGCGCGCTGGACGGAGGCAAACGCCGGTTTGGGCAGACGGTCGCGCGTCATCAGCCCGAAGCACCAGTCCTCCACCGTCCGTCCGTCCTTGAACCATTCGTCGGTGAAACTGTAAACGACCGCGCCGGCCACGCCACCGCGAAAGGCGAGTTCGATTTTCCAGGCGAGCAGTTCCGCCTGGTGGTCCTCGCCTTCGCGCCACGAATCCATGCCGAATTCGCCGAGCAGCAGCGGCTTGGTGTCGGCCAGCATCTGCAGGCGGGCAACGTAGTTTTTGAACGCCTTCGCCTCGTGCAGGTAAAGATTGAAGCAGACGAAATCCACCGCGCGCGGCCGCAGGTATTCCGTCGGCGGGAAATTCGCATACGTGCAGAGGCAGTCAGGGTCCGCCGTCTTCGCCACCCCGACCAGTTCGTCCAGGAAATCCGCCACATCGGCCGCACCGCTCCAGCGAACGATGTCGGGCGGGATTTCGTTGGCCACGCAAAAGGCGAACACGGCCGGATGGCGGTCGCACTGCCGCACGGCCTGGCGCACGGCCTCGCGGGCCGCCTCCCGCTCGCCGGCGCTCTCCAGAAAACACGCCTGCCAGTTCCACGACACGTCCACGAGGACGCGCAGCTCGCGGGCAGCGGCGAGATCGAGCAGCCAGCGCGGAGGCACATGATAAACGCGAACCAGGTTGGCGCCCAGCTCGCGGATCCGGGCGAAATCGCTCGTGGTTTGCGCGGGCGTGGGAAACGGCTCGCCCGACGAATTGGGCGGGAACGGTCCGTAGGTGACGCCCTTGGGAAAAAACTTCGCCGCGCCGAGGCGGAAGAATTTGCCATCGGCGCGGATGCGCGAAACCGTGGAGGGCGAAACCGGCATTGGCGGGTTAGACGGCGGTGGACCGGGGTTTAATCACCGGCCGCCGAGAAATGAATTCCCTGCCGGCGGCGGCCGCGGGTATCCTGCGGCCATGCGGAAACTGCCCCGGTCCAAATCGTGTTTCGTCTGCGGCGTGGCCAATCCGGCCGGTCTGGCGCTCCAGTTCCACGATGACGGGACGCGGGTGACGGCGCGGTTTCGCTTCCGGGCGGACCACGTCGGCTTTGCGGAGACGGTCCACGGCGGCCTGATTTCCACCGTGCTGGACGAGGTGATGGTGTGGGTTTGCGGCGTGCGGACCGGCCAGTTTGCCTATTGCGCGGAATTGACCGTGCGTTTCATGCAACCCGTGCGGCCGGGGGAGGACGTGCTGGTGACGGCGGAACTGGTGCTCAACCGGCGGGGCCGCCTGTTCGAGGCGCGCGCCGAACTCAGCGACACCGCCGGCCGGGCGCACGCCATGGCCACCGGGAAATACCTGCCCATCCCGGCAACCGTGGTCGAGGGAATGCTGGACGATTTTGTGCAAGACCCGCGACCCGTGCTGGCCGGTGGCGCCGGCGCTATTTGACCTCGAGGGTGATGTTGTGCCGATCGAGCGTCGTGCCCTCGGCGAGGGCGAGTTGCGAGAGCGCCTCGTTGTAATCGGCCAGGGCGCGGATGGCGTTGTAACGGGCGGTGGTCAGCGCGCTTTGCAGACCCAGGACGTCAAAGCTGGTGCTCTTGCCGTTGTCGAGTTTCTTCTGCTCGGCATCCAGGGCGTCAACCGCGTAGGACACGGCATCCTTGGTGGCCTGCACCTGCTGGTAGCTGCTCCGGGCCTGCGCGATGGCGTCCTCGATGCGCACCATGATGTTCTGCTCCATTTGCTTGAGCTGGAGCAGGCTTTGTTCAACCTGCGCCTTGGTGGTGCGGTAATTGTTTCGCGCCTGCCGGTTGCTCAACGGAATGGTCAGCGTGAAGCCATACGAGTACTGCTCGCCCTGGGCGTCGCTCACGCCGCCGAGTGAGTTCCAGAGGCTGCCGGTGGGACCGCCGGTCCCGATCCGCCCGTAGCTGCCCACCACGTCCAGTTCCGGGAACAACTGATTCTTCGTGTAGCGGAGCGTGATGTGGTTTTTCTCCAGGGTGAGTCTGGCCTGCAACAGGTCGGGCCGCAGGCTCAATCCTTTCGACCAACTGTCCTGCCGGTTGAGCACGGGCGGCACCTCGCTGAGCTTGTCGCTGGGCTCCGGCTTCACGTCCTGCCATTCGCTGTATCTGTCGGCGAGGAGGTTCTTCAAATCGTTCTGGCGCTGCACGACCGTGTTTTGCGCGGCCAGCAAGGCGGCACGGCTGGAGGCGGCCTGCGATTCCGCCTGCTTTTCGTCAAGCGGGGCCAGGGTGCCAACCTCGACCCGGCGCTTGTTCTCGCGCAGGAGTTGCTCGGCCAGTTCGAGGCCGATCTGCTGTGCCTGCACCGTTTCGCGCGCGGCGACCAGTTCGTAATACGCCTGCTCCACGGCGGTGATCGTGGTCATCATCTGCATCCGCAAGGCCAGTTCGGAAATCTTAAGGTTGCGTTTGTTGAGCTGGATGTTCAGCCGCGCGCTATCAATCCAGAAATTCTTCAGCAGCGGCTGGGTCAAATTGATCGTCGCGCTGCTGTCGGCGTAAGCAATGGGCGCCGTCAGGATGTTGGAGGCGGTGGTGAAATAGCTGTTGCCCGTGATGTCGCCCGCAGAGGCCGTGAGGCTGTAGGCCGTTCCGGTCGGCAGGGCTCCGCGGATTCCCCCGCTGTAAGTGTCCCCGTCCGTTTGCGCACCCGGCACGGAGGCGTTGATGATCGGGCTGAAATTGGGCGTGGCGAGGTTGTAATTGTGGTTGTAGCCCAGGTTCAGCGACGGGTCGTAGGCCCCGTAGGAGCCGCTGAGCGTGAAGCGCGCGATCTCCGGATTCAGCCGTTGTATCTGCACGTCCAGGTTGTGCTGCAGAGACATTTGGATGCAGTCATCCAGCGAGAGGGAGAGTGGTTTGGCGGTATCGGCGCCGAGCACGGCCGGGGCCGTTCCGGCCACCAGCAACACGGAAAGAAGTCGTGTCAGTTGCATGAGTCGGTGAGACTGCGCTAATTGTTCAAGTTCGTCAAATCATCGTCGCTTGCGGGGCGGCAGGATCAACCTGCAGAAAGTCCACCCGCATCAGGTTCAAGGCGCATCCGAAGCAACGATATTCAACTCCGGTCCGGCGGGAACCTTACTGTTTGCATAGACAGACCACCCGGCCCGCCGGTTTCGCGGAATCTCGTCAAATTGTGTGGAACCCCCCGCCGCGACGCCCTTGCGGGTCGGCATTCGATCGCCGGTTCAGGACGACGTCGCGCTGCGTTCCAGCGATGTGGCGGACGTCCCCGGATGAACCGGGGACTTGCCGGCAGAGAGGTTGGTGTGGACGACGACCGCCGGCAATAATTCCACCGGACCAGACCCGCCGCGTTCCAGCGCCGAGGCGATCAATGGGGCGCGCGTTTCCAGATGAATGGTTTCCCGCAGCAACAGGCCCAGCGCCAGCACCGCGCAGAAACCCAGCATCGCGTGGACCAAGGCGTCCACCCAATCGGGTTTCCGCAAGGCAAGGAGCAAACGTGTGTCGTTCATAACCAGCTTTCGATTGTCGAGTGCGTCTTCAGGTCGGCATCCGCGGCCATAATTGACTCCCCGGCGCGCCGTCGCACCGGCAATGCCTGCGGTCCACATTGTCCACGACTAAGATTGTTACCCCCAAGCACGGCGATTTGTTTCAGCGAAACGCAGCCCCAAATCCAATTTGGGCGCGCGCATCAAGGCGAACCGGGCGGCCGTGTGAAAAAAATTGCGGAGGGTGCCGGCGAACCGCATAGTCCAAGGCGTCCGGCAGTGATGCGGATGCCAGTTTAGCTCAGTGGTAGAGCAACGGTTTTGTAAACCGTCGGTCGTCGGTTCAAATCCGACAACTGGCTCCACTTAATAATCAAGGCGTTACAACCAGAAAATCCCGCCGGTTTGCGGATTGTATTGCCCAAAATGCAACGTAAGTGCAACAGCTCGCGCATGGTTCCGCCCGCGTTGCGCAAGCCCGCCAGTCCGGCCCGCCGGCCCCGAAAAATCCGCCTTGGCCGTGTTACCGTCACCGTCTATCGCCGTCGCACGCCGGCGCGGCCGTGGTAGCTGGCGGGCAGAAACTGGAACCGCAGCGGCGCGTTCATGAACACCCCAAAACACGGCCGGCAGATGCTGTCCGGGTTCACCTCGACGAACACCAGCGTGTCCGCC
>JAJXZJ010000016.1 GCA_021780105.1 bacterium | reverse complement strand
TTGATGTCTCTGTCGTTTCGCTTTCATTTGGTTGTCTGTTGTTTTTCTACCGCCCTCGCGGACGGCTGTCCATCAGACACCCAAAAGTCTTACTTAGCCACTGGTCCGAATTTCGGGGACAAGCTCAGGTGCCGCCAGAATCCTGTGGAACGAACTGTTGCGCTGGCAGTCCTTCCACTTCGGCCAGCACTCGCCAAAAACGTTTGCTAAGCTTCTGGATGACGCGCAATACGCCCTCGCCAAGAAGGTCATCGCGAGCGCGCCCACAGCCAACAGCGACCTTGAAGCCTACACGCTCTTGGAAGCGTTAAAACACCCGGCGTCTTCAGTGTCTTTCCGCATCGCGTTGCCGAATCTTAAACTGATGAAAGAGGATGGGCGGCCCGAGAACGAGTTCGACGTGGTCTCCGTCATTCTGAAAGAGGACAAGGACGTTCAGGTTTGGGTTTGGGGCGTTACTGCGGAACAAGACCTTACGGCCAAGCGCAATGACGACATGGCCAAAATCCAAAAACTGAAAGACTTGCTCGGCCAGCATTGGGCCGGCGATGTGAGGGTTTGCACCTGCTACGTCCACAGGGAAGGGAACGCCATCTGTTGCGAGATCGACGGCTGCCAAACGCGGCGCTCGTTCAATCCCTAGTTCCCTCAAGGCCTTCCTGCTGGTCAGCCAGTTCAGAGTCACGGACGAACCGGCAAGTTCGAACGACGATTTTCGATTGTCGAACTGACTGCACTTCGCAATTCGGACTTCGCACTTTGGACTTTCCCCGGTCGGCTTCGTCAACGGCCTGCCGTTGGAGTTCATCGAGTTGAAGAAACCCGGCGTGGCCGTGTACGCGGCGTTCGACGAAAACCAGACGAGCTACAAGCTTCCGCCGGTCGGGCCTCACAGCGCGAAAATCCGGTCCCTCCGCTGCGCCAGGTCGCGGGCGGTTTCCACGTCGGCGGCCTGGTTGCCGGGCTGCTCGGAAGTCGCCCAACCGGTGTGTCCGGCGTTGGCGATGCAGTCCTTTGACGCAACGAAAGGGCAACACCGCCGCCCGTGGATGGATTTGCCCTGTCATTGCCCCTGTAGCACCTGCGGTTGGGGCAAGTGGCGGTGTCGGCACGGGATTGCCAGCCGGGAGACCGAGTGCCAGAATGTGGCCATGAAGACGTTGGCAGAAATCGAGCACGCGGTTGAGGAATTGCCGCCCGCGCAAAAGACCGAGTTGCTGCTGTTCGTGGCCAAGAGTCTCCGTGGGCAACAAGCGCCGCTGCCCAAGCCGCGTCTTTTCTCCGACGAACAACTCCGGGCCTGGATGGATGAGGACGAGGAGGCGATGCGCCGCTTCCGAGCGGGCTCGTGAACTTGTTCCTGGATGCCAGTGTGGTGTTGGCGGCCTGCGGACGTCCGGCTGGCGCGTCGCGGGGAGTTTTCGATCTGGCGTCTCGCAACGTCCGGACGCTGATGACCAGCCCTTACGTGGTTTCAGAAGTAACGAGAAACCTTCCACGCCTTCCAGCGCAAGCGACGCGGGATTGGACACAACTCCGCGCGGCGCTCGTCGCGTTGCGCGACGTGTGGACAATAGACCGGCCCGCGGTTTTTGGCCCAGCGAAGGATCGTCCCATTCTGTTCACCGCCGCTGCGTGGGCTGAAGTGTTATTGACGCTGGATCGCGGTGATTTCGGCTCGGTGATGGGAACGGGTTTCTACGGTCTGGACGGGTTGACGCCGGGTGGTTTTCTGGAGCGGGAGCGCGCGGCAGGACGCTTCAAATAGTGTGGCGGCCTGAAGGGCTTTCCTGAGAAGAACGAAGGGCCAGCAGGTAGTCGTGCTGGCCCTCCACCGAACGGGTGGTCCCATGCCAAAGCCGAGGTACGAGTAGCAGACGCAGAGCGGATTGGCCGCTCAGCGTCACCGGTGCGCTCGCGGTGACTTCGGCATTTATCCTTATGCCTTCTTCCTCTCCTCGGCTGGTGATCATCGAGTCGAAGAAGCCCGGCGTGCCCGCTCGCGGCGTTCGAGGAGAACCTGACGCACTACATGCGGCAAATCCCGGCGTTGTTCTGGTTCAACGCGCTGCTCCTTGCCTCGAACGGCACGGACAGCCGCGTCGGCGCGCTCACGGCGGATTGGGAGCGGCTCAAGCAAGGCATCAAGGTGTCCGTGCCGGATACGGATTCGACACCGCGCCAGGAAAGTTTGTTTTCAACCCCACGACCCTCATCCGGCCTGCGGCCACCTTCTCTCCGCGCGGAGAAGGGAACGGCGGGCAGAAGACGGAGCGGCTGAGTGTGGCCGGTTCGGGCCAACGTCACTTGAATGCGCGGGCTGCCATAGGTCTGGCACTGGCCGGATGGAACTGGACAATCTGTTGGATCAGGCGGGCATTTTCCGGGGCGCGTGGGCCGGGTTGGGCTTGCTGGTTGAGCACGACCGGGCGCATGCTCTGTTCGGCCTGGCTGTTGGTCGGAGGCACCTCCCGGTGAGCAAAGCAGGCAAACAGATGCTTCTGCTCCTTGCCCAAGAGGCGCTGACGGAAGGTCTCGGTTCTGGCGTGGCCCAAAGGTTGGCGGCAGAGCCGGCGCAGTCTGCCGCGCAAGCGCTTTGGGGTTTTGGAGGCGGTGGCGGCTCGCCAGGGTCTTTGAGTCAGGTGGCGGCGGGCGGATGCGGCTTGCGCTCGTAGGCCATGAAGTAGAGCAGCGGCACCACCACCGGCGCGATCAGCATCGAAACCACCCCGCCGGCCATCAGCGAAATCGCCAGCCCCTGGAAGATCGGATCGGCCAGGATCACCGTGGCGCCGACCACCACCGCCAGTGCCGTGAGCATGATCGGCCGGAAACGGATCATGCCGGCTTCGAGCACGGCGTCGGCCAGCGGCCGGCCCTCGGCAAGGCGCAGTTCGATGAAGTCCACGAGGATGATTGAATTACGGACCACAATGCCCGCGCCGGCCATGAAGCCGATCATCGAGGTCGCGGTGAAAAACGCGTGCATCAGCCCGTGCGCCGGCAGAATGCCGATCAGCGAAAACGGAATCACCACCATCACGATCAACGGCGTGAGGAAGGACCGGAACCAGCCGACCATCAAAATGTAGATCAGCACCAGCACCGCGCCGAAGGCCAGGCCGAGGTCGCGGAACACCTCGATGGTGATCTGCCATTCGCCATCCCACTTGAGCGCCGGCGCGTAGTCCGTGAACGGCAGCGTGGCGTTATAGATTTTGAGCGAGGCGTCGGTGCCGCCGAACGGGCGCATGTCGAGCTGGCGCAGCGCCTGGTTCATTTTGAGAATCGCATACACGGGGCTTTCGATCACGCCGGCCACGTCCCCGATGACGTAGGTCACCGGCATGAGGTTTTTGTGGTAGATGCTCTTGTCGGTGATCGTCTGCTCGACCTTCACCAGCTCGCGCAGCGGCACCAGCGGCGGCATGGTGCCGGCGGCCAGCGGTTCGGGCAATCCACTGGCGTCGCCGGCCCCCACGCGCAGCGCCAGCAAATCGTCCGGCGACGAACGACTCGCCAGCGGAAGCTGGAGCAGGATGTCCACGTCCTCCTTGTCGCGCGGCCCGTGCAGGAGGTCCACCGGCACGCCGGCGGCGGCGAGGCGCAGCGTGGTGGAGATCGTTTCGGCGCTGATGCCGTTGAGCGCGGCCTTTTCCTTGTCAATGACGAAGCGCGTCTTCGGCTGGTCGGCCTCGATATACCAGTCCGTGTCCACCACGCCGGGGGTGCTCTGGAAAATGTCCGCGACCTTCCGGGCGAGGGCGATGCGCGTCTCCTCGGTCGGTCCGTAAACCTCGGCCACGAGTGTTTGCAGCACGGGCGGACCGGGCGGCACCTCGGCCACGGCGACACGGGCGCCGAACTTCGCGGCGATGGCGGCAACGCGCGGGCGGACGCGTTTGGCAATGTCGTGGCTCTGCGCCGAGCGGTCGCGCTTGTTGACAAGGTTGATCTGGAGGTCCGCCACGTTGGCGCCGCGGCGCATGAAATAGTGCCGCACCAGACCGTTGAAATTGAAGGGCGACGCGACGCCGGCGTAAACCTGATAGTCGGTGACCTCCGGCTCGACGCGCACGACGGCGGCGATTTCCCGGGCGCACTCGGCGGTGCGTTCCAGCGAGCTGCCTTCCGGCATGTTCAGGATGATCTGGAACTCGCTCTTGTTGTCGAACGGCAGCATTTTCACCTTCACCCAGCCAACGCCCACGGTGGCCATGGCGCCAACCAGCAGCACGGCCAGCACCGCCAGCGCCAGCCAGCGCCACGCGCGGTGCTGGATCAACGGCGACATCAGCCCGCGGTAAAGGCGCGCGAACATGCTTTCTTCAGCCCCCGCGCCGCTGTGGCCGTGGGCGCCGGCGCCGTTTTTCCGTCCCCACTTCAAAATCCGGACGGCGGCCCAGGGCGTGACGATGAAGGAAATCGCCAGCGAGAACAGCATTGCCGCGCTGGAGCCGATCGGAATCGGCCGCATGTAAGGTCCCATCAGGCCGCCGACGGTCGCCATCGGCAGCACGGCGGCGATGACAGCAAAGGTGGCGAGAATGGTGGGGTTGCCCACCTCGCTGACGGCCTCGACGGCGATCTCCACCCATGGACGGCCCTTGCTATCCGGCAGGTGGAAATGGCGGACGATGTTTTCGACGACGACGATGGCGTCGTCCACGAGAATGCCGATGGAGAAGATCAGCGCGAAGAGCGTGATGCGATTCAGCGTGAACCCGTAGAGGTAGAACACCAGCAGCGTGAGCGCGAGCGTCGAGGGAATGGCGATCGCCACCACGCCCGCCTCGCGCCAGCCCAGCGCCAGCAGGATGAGCAGGGACACGCTCACGACGGCGATGCCCATGTGAAGCAGCAGCTCGTTGGATTTCTCGTCGGCGGTCTCGCCGTAGTTGCGGGTGACGGTCACCTGCACGTCGGCGGGGATGATCCGGCCCTTGAGCGTGTCCACTTTCTTGAGGATTTCATCGGCCACGACGATGGCGTTGGCGCCGGGCCGTTTGGCGATGCTGAGCGTGACGGCGGGCTGCTCGTCGGCCCGCGCCGCGGCCGCCGCGCCGGCGCCGAAAAAGACATACTGGCTCGGTTCCTCCGCGCCGTCGGTGATGTCCGCGACTTCACGCAGGTAAACCGGCCGGCCGCCGAAGACGCCGACGACCACGTTGCCGACGTCGCGGGCGTCCTTCAGGAACGCGCCCGTTTCGACGACGACGTCGCGGTTGTTGCTGGTGAGGTTGCCGGAGATGGACTGGCGGTTGGCCTGTTGCAGCATGGGCACGAGTCCGGCGGGCGTGAGATGACGCGCCGCCAGCCGCACCGGGTCGAACAGGACCCGCACCTGGCGCCGCGCGCCGCCGATGAGCGTGGTTTCCGCGACGAGCGGCACCTGCTTCACGGCGTCATCCACCTGCGCAACCAGCCGGCGCAGTGTGTAATGATCGTAATGCCCGCTGTGAAAGGTGAGCGCCAGGATCGGCACGTCGTCAATCGAGCGGGCCTTGATCAACGGCGGCGAAACGCCGTGCGGAATGCGGTCGAAATTCGATTGCAGCTTCTGGTTCAACTTCACGAGGCTGCGTTCCACGTCCTCCCCCACCTTGAACCGCACAATGACCAGGCTCTCGCCCGGCCGCGACGTGGAGTAAATGTATTCGACGCCGGGAATCTCCCACAGCAGCTTCTCCATCGGCCGTGTCACGCGCTCCTCGACTTCCTTGGCGCCGGCACCCGGCATCGCCACCATCACATCCACCATCGGCACCTTGATCTGAGGCTCCTCCTCGCGCGGCAGGAGCACCACGGCCAGCACGCCGAGCAGGATCGAGGCGATGATGATCAACGGCGTGAGCTTGGAGCCAATGAACGCGTGCGCCGCGCGGCCGGCGAGGCCGATGTGCGCGCCCGGTGAGGCGGGGGTGGATTTGTCCGCAGACATGCTATTGGGAAAATCGGCCGTCCGAAGCAATCCCCTGCCGGAAGCGGACCCGGGTGTCGGGGCTGGGATGGCCTTCAGATTTCGGCATTCGGGCTTCGGAGTTCATTTCACCGTCACCGGCTGGCCGTCCAGCAACGCGGCCGCGCCGTCCACGACAACCTGTTCGCCGGGGTTGACGCCGGAGACGAGCATCACCTCGTTGCCCACGCGCCGGCCGGATTTGACCAACCGGAGGTGCGCGATGCGGTCGGCGACCACGAACACCAGCTCCATCTGGCCGCGTTGCACGAGGGCGCTGGCCGGCACGCGCGGCAGGGTCACTTCGCCCACCGGCACCTGCGCCCGGCCGAACTGGCCGAGCCGCGCGCCGGACCCCGGCGGCAGGTCGAGCTTCACGCGAAACGTGCGGCTGTTCGGATCAGCCATCGGCGCGATTTCGCTGATGACGCCCGTGATGTCGCCGCTCGCGCCGGCGATGTGCAAGGCGAGCTTCTGGCCGGGCTTGACGCGGTCCAGCAACGCCTCGGGCACGTCCATTTCAAAACGCAGCGTCGTGGGATCCTCAAGCTGCGCCAGCGGCCGGCCCGGCGACGCGAGGTCGCCCACGTCCGCGAGCTTCCGGCTGATCACCCCGGCGAACGGCGCGGTGACGCGCGCGTAGCCCAGCATGGATTCCGCTTCGGCGACACCGGCGTCAGCCACGCGAAATCGTGATTCCGTCGCGTCAAACTCGGCCTGCGTCACGGCCTGCTGCCGCAGCAGGTTGGCAAGCCGGTCGCGGTCACGCTGGGCCTGCTCGCGCACGGCGCGGGCCTGGTCGAGCCGCGCCTGGATTTCGCCCACGTCAAGCGCGGCGATCAGGTCGCCCGCCTGCATGGTCTGGCCGGCGACGACCGGCATTTCCAGCACGCGGCCGCTGACCTTGGCTTCGAGGCTGGCCTGGAGTTTGGCGCGCACCGTGCCGACGACTTCCTCGGTGGACTGGTAAGGCTCGTTGGCGACCGCTTGCACGCGCACGGCGGCCGCCGGGAGCGGGGCGGCTTCGCCTGCTGGCGGCGTCTTGTGTCTCCCACAACCGGCGGCCATGAGCGCCAGCAACGCCAGCGCGCAACTGGAGTTGCGCGCGAAGCGCCGGGCGGAACGCGGCACGGCGCGCGGCGGGAGCCCGGCGGCCGGCGTCTCGTTTTCAGTCAAAGCAGTTTTCATCGTCAAAGCGTCACTTCGCATCAAGCTGGGGAAGGCCCAGCGCCTTGCGCAGGGCGGCGACGGCGATGCGCTGGTCGGTCTCGGCCTCGGCGCGACGCACGCGGGCGGCCGTAAGGGCGGTTTCGGCGTCAATGAGTTGCGTGGGAATCGCCAGGCCCTGTTCGAAGCGGGCGCGTGTCAGGTCCGCGCTTTCCGCGGCCAGCGCCACGGATTTCGCGGTGACCTCGAGGCGCTCGGAGGCGTCCTTCAGATTCAGTCGGGCCTGCTCGGCTTCCAGTTCCAGGCCGAGCCGCAATTTCCGGTCCTCCTCGCGGGCGGTTTCCAGGTCGGCGCGGGCGGCGTGGACCTTGCCGCGCGTCAGTTTGCCGTCCCATAAATTCCACTGGAGCAGAACCCCCGCGGTGTAGCTTTCGCCGTCGCCCTGGGTGCGCCAGCCGTAGTCGTAGTCGAGGCTGCCGAACGCGCTCAAGCTTGGCTGGTAGCCGCCCTTGCTCTGGCGCACGCCGGCCTCGGCGGCCAGCATGCGTTGATGGCTGGCAACCAGTTCGGCGCGGTGGCTGGGACCGTCGGTCGCGGGCACCGCCACGGCGGGCGCGGCGTCCGCCACGTCAAAGTCACCGGGATCCAGGCCCAGCAGGTTGCGCAGCGCGCTGCGGGCGAGTTCATTCGCGTTGCGCGCCCGCACCAGGTCCTCGCGCGCCTGGGCCAGGCGCACCTCGACATCGAGCACGTCGGCCCGGAGCAGCGTGCCGGCCTGGAAGCGGTGGTTGGCGATGGCCAGATTGGTTTCGTAGTCCTTCACCACCGATTCCGCGGCGCGAATGAACTCGCGCGTCTTGAGCACGGTATGAAAGACGCGGGCCACCTCGAAGGCGAGGGCGTTGCGCACCGCCTCGGCGTTTTGGCGCGCCACCTCGGTGTTGGCCTTGGCGGCGGTGCGGCCGGCACTGATCTGGCCGCCGGCATAAAGCGGCACGGTGACGAGGCCCTTGACGTTCAGGTCGTCGGTGTCCGGCACCTGGTTGAAATTGATCGAGGGGCTGAAGGCTTGCTGGTTGAGGATGTTGCCGAAGCTGAACATCGGGTTGTCCGTGCGCGTGTAGCTGGACTGGAATTGCAGCTTCGGCCACACCGCAGAATTGGCCTGCTCAAGGCCGGCCTGCGCGGCGGCGATGCGCTGCACCGCCACGCGGGCGTCCGGATTGTGCGCCAGGGCCTGGTCCAGCGCCCGCGCGAGCGTCCACGGCTCGGCCGCGTGCGCGGTGAGCGCCACGGCCGCCCAACCCGTGAGCCATTGCCCAAGTGATGTGATCCTGAACCAACGCATGACGCGGTGTTGTTGTCGTTCCCACCCGGTGCGCGCTGCCGCGCATCCCATCAGCGCCCTCACGCGGCCGGGGCGGCGGCCCTTTCGATCCAGGCCTTCAGCGCCCGCGGCGAGGCGGCGCCGACCATCTGGTCCACCACTTTGCCGCCGCGGAACAGCATCAGCGTGGGCACGCCGGTGATCCCGAACTGCGCGGCCAGCCCCGGCGCTTCGTCCACGTCCAGCTTGGCGAATTTCACACGGTCGCCCATTTCGCCGGCGAGTTGTTCCAGCACCGGGGCGAGCATTTTGCACGGGCCGCACCACTGCGCGTAAAAATCCACCAGCACCGGGTTCGCGGCCCGGACAACTTCGTTTTCAAAGGTTCCTTCGGTCAATATTGTCATATTAGTCTTCCTGTAATCAGGTTGTGTGAGCTGACAACGTAGTTGTCGCTGCCGGATTGGAGCCGCGAGGCGGGGAAAGGTTACAGTTCAAACGCGCGCTCGTCCGCCTCGGCGGGCCACCGGCCCGCCATTTCCAATCCACTTCCACGCCAGGCGCCCAGCCACCGGCCGGCGCCGTCGTGTCTCAGGCCACCACGCGCACGGAATTCTCGCTGCCGAACGGATTGGGCACGCGCACAGTGCATTCGGGGTCGTCGCGCCACTCGCCGTCCACCAGGAAACGATAGTGGTGGGTGCCGGCCGGCAGTTCCACACTGACGCGCCACAAACCGCTGGTTTCCTTTTTTAGGCTCAGCGGTTGTTCCTGCCAGTGGGTGAAGTCGCCCACCAGTTGCACGCTTGACGCCGCCGGGGCGTTGAAGGCGAAGGTCTGTTTGGGCGGATCCGCTTTGTGGGAATTCTTTTTGCGCATAATCACATTCTCGGTTCAGGAATTCTTCCGGTCAGGCTTGTGTTGACGGCCTCCAAGATACACCATGGACGCTTATTCGTCATCATCGATTATCATCCCGGATTCGTTCATTTCCTTTGATGACACTGGCGACGATTTGTTCATTCAACGCCACGCTTGACGCAATGGGTGACAACCAGCTTTGCTCACCCGTGGCTGTCGCGGGCAGGTGAAAAGTGTTGGACAATCGCCGGCGGGGCGGCCCAGATTCGCGCCATGAACACAACCCTGAACCGCCGCCGGATGCTGGCACGCACCGCCCGGGCCGCTGCCGGGGTGGCGCTGGCCGCCGAACTGGCCCCGTTGTTCGCGGCGCCGGCGCAACGCGGCTTCAAAATCGGCGCCTGCGAATGGTCGCTGGGCAAGAGCGACCCCTCGTGCATGGCCCTGGCCAAAACCCTCGGCCTCGACGGCGTGCAGGTGAACATGGGCAGTGCCGCGGATCACCTGCGGCTGCGGCAGCCCGAGGTGCAGCGGGCCTACCTTGCGGCCGCCCGTGCCAGCGGCGTCGCCATTGGCGGCCTGGCGCTGGCAGAGTTGAACAACATCCCGCTGAAGCGCGATCCGCGGGCGGCGGTGTGGGTCGTGGACGCGATTGACGTCGCCCGGGCGATCGGCGCGAAAGTCATCCTCGTGGCGGAGTTCTACCAGGGCGAATTGAAGGGCGATCCGGCCGGTGTGGACCGGACGGTGGAGGTGGTGAAGGAAATCGCGCCGCGCGCCGAGCGGGCGGGTGTAATCCTGGGCCTGGAGAATTATCTGAGTGCGGAGGAAAATCTGGAGGTGATCCGGCGCATCGGCTCGCCGGCCGTGCAGGTGTATTACGACGTGGGCAATTCGACCGACAAGGGCTACGACATCTGCCGTGAAATTCGCCTGTTGAAAGGCCAGCTTTGCGAACTGCACTTCAAGGACGCCGACCATCTGCTCGGCCAGGGCCGGATTGATTTCGCCAGGGTCCGCGCGGCCGTGGACGACATCGGCTACCGCGGCTGGATTCAGATCGAGGCGGCGGCGCCGCACGGTCTCATGAAGGACTATCCGGCGGACGTGGCGTTCGTGCGGGGCCTGTTTCCCAAGGAAGCCTAGGGCGCCGGCTTGAACTGCACGTCGAGCCGGTTGCGCTCCAGTGTGCTGCCGTCGGCGAAAGCCAGGCGGACGAGCGCCTCGTGATAGTCCGCGAGCGCCCGGATTTCCGCGCCATGCGCCGAGGTGAGGCGGTTCTGCATTTCCAACACGACGAAGCTGGTGCTTTCCCCGTTGGCGAGCTTCTGTTGTTCGGCGGCCAGGGCCGCCTCCGCGTGAATGCGGGCCTGGCGGGTGGCGCTCACGCGCTGAAAGGCGGATTCGACGAAATTCACCGCGTCGTCCACCTGGATGAGAACGTCCTGTTCGAGCTGCTTGAGCCGGAGTTCGGACGCCTCGCGCTCGGTCTGGCTGGCGCGGTAGGCGCTGCGGGCGGCGCGGTTGCTCAACGGATAGCTGAGGACGACACCGTAGCTGTAGTGCGGATGCGAGAAGTCGTGCATTTGATCCCACGCCTCGCTGTACGTGTGGTCCACGGCATGACTGCCGTAGCTGCCCACCACGTCCAGGCTGGGGAACAACTGGTTGAAGCGGTAGCGCACCTGCACGTCATGCTTGGCCAGTTCGAGCTGAAACTGCCGAACGTCCGGGCGCTGCGCCAGCGCCCGGGCCCAGCTTTCGTCGCGACGCACCGGCGTCTCCGTGGCCTCCAGTGGATCGGACGGTTCCAGCCGCACGTCGGCCCAATCCCGGAAGTTGTCGCCGATCAGCCCCTTGAGCACGTTCTGCTGGTTGGCACAGGTGAGCTGCGCGGCCAGCAGATTGGCGCGGGCGGTTTCGACCTGCGCGGCGGCGTCCTGCACGCCCAGCGGCGGCAGCAGCCCCATCTGGACGCGGCGTTCGTTTTCCGCGAGCAGTTGGCGCGCCTGGGCGAGCGCCAGTTCGCGAACGGAGATTTCCTGCTGCGTGTAAATAAGTTCGTAGTAAGCCACCTCGGCTCGGGTGACGACATTCATCATGGCCTGCACCAGGGCCAGTTCGGCGATCTTGAGGTTCTGCTTGTTCACCGAGATCTGGTAACGATTTTCGTCAATCCAGAAGTCCTTCAGCAGGGGCTGCTGCAGCGTGATGGCCATCGCCGTGTCCACCTGGTTGGTGTGGCGGAAGGAATTGGGTTCTCCCTGGTTGTTCACCAGTTGCGTGTCGGTGGTGAGAAATTCCGTGCGACTGCCGAGGCTGTAGGACAAACCGGTCGGCAACAGGCCGCTCAAGCCCGTGCCAACGCCGTCCACCGACTGCTGGTAAGGGCTGTCGAAGTTGTTCTTCTTGGGGTCGAGATTCAGCGGCTCGTCCACGTAATGGCGTCCCCCGTCCACCTGCAAGGTGGGATCATACGCCCCGTAGGCGCCGCTCAGGGTGTAACGCATCAAATCCGGTTGCTTGCGCTCGATCTGCAGATCGAGATTGTGCTCCAGGGCCAGTTGCAGGCACTCGGCCAGGGAAAGCCGGCGGCTCGGGATCTCGGTGGCGGGCGTCGCCGCACGTCCCGTCCATACAGCCAGGCCAAGCAGGATCACTTGCAGGCGCTTCATCGGCCGGCGAGCTTGCGAGGAAATGATCCGCAAGTCAAATGGCGTTGCGACCGCGCGTCCACGCCGGCAGCCGCCTTGGCGCCACCGGCGGAATGTGCTACCTTGCGCGCCATTTGTTGAACATGCAGACCAAGCCCATTGATAATGAAACGCTCCTGCGCCAGCTCCGCTGGCGCTACGCCACCAAACAATTCGACGCCCGCCGGACGATCTCGCCGGCGGACTGGCAAACCCTGGCGGCGGCGCTTGTCCTCTCCCCGTCGTCCTACGGCCTGCAGCCGTGGAAATTCATCGTCGTCACCGACCCCGCCGTGCGCGAAAAACTCGTGCCCGTGTCGTGGGGCCAGCGGCAGGTCGCCGAGGCCTCGCACTTCGTCGTCATCGCCATCAAAAAGCAGCTTTCCGCCGCCGACCTGGACACCTACCTCCGGCGCGTCGCCGAGGTGCGGGGCGTGCCGATGGACTCGCTGGCCACCTATCGCGGCATGATGATGGGCGACCTGGTCGAAGGCCCGCGCAGCCTCTGCGTGAATGCCTGGGCCGCGCGCCAGGCCTACATCGCCCTCGGCAACCTGCTCACCTGCGCCGCGCTGCTCGGCATTGACGCCTGCCCGATGGAAGGTTTCGAACCGCCGCAATACGACCAAATCCTCGGCCTGCCCCAACACGGACTCGCGGCCACCGTGGCCTGCGCGCTCGGCTACCGCGCCGCGGGTGACAAATACGCCGCGGCGCCGAAGGTCCGGTTCAAACCGGAGGACGTCATCCTGCGCGTCTGACCGGCCAGCACCCTCACTGCGCCGGCGCGTGTGCCGCGGGCCGGGCCGGATCGGAAATCAGCGTCCGGGCTGCGGAACCGCCCGGACAAACAGGGGAAGGCTTCCCTCCTGCCGGCCGTCTATGGCCAGATCAATCGAGTATTCGCCGAAGGACGCGAACTTGATGCCGCCGATGTTGGCGACCACCTGCGCCGTCGAGGTGTGTTCGCTGGCCGGCATGGCCACCGCCAGCGGCGACTCCACCGCGGGCAATACCGCGTGCCCGTCCGCATCGCTCACCGACAGCCGCAGCCGCTTCGGCCCTTCCTCGATTTTCTCGAAGCGCAGCTTGACAACGATGCAGCAATGCGGATGAACCACCGGCGTCTGCCGCGCAAACAAGGTGTCGAAGACACCTACGACGCTCAGTTTCCCGCCGTAATCGGCGGCGAAATCGCACAACGCGAAGAGTTCCACCTTCATAAGGAAACCACGATCACCGGCCGAGACGCCGCTTCACCGCGCGGATGAAGTCAGGGGTCGTCCCGCAGCAACCGCCGATGAAACTGGCGCCAGCCTGCACCAACTCCGGCGCATGGCTGGCGAACACCTCCGGCGTCGTCCGGTAAACGATCCGCCCCTCGACCATCGCCGGCAGACCGGCGTTGGCCTTGATCCAGACCGGCCGGTCGGTGGCCGCCTTCAACCGCCGGCAGACCGGCACGTAGCGCTCGATGCCGACGCCGCAGTTGGCGCCGATGACGTCCGCGCCGGCGGCGGTCAATTCCCCGGCCACCTGCTCCGGCGTGGCGCCCATCATCGTCCGATCCTTGTCCTTGCCGGCGTCAAACACCATGCAGGCGACCACCGGCAGACCGGTGGCCTTCGCGGCGGCCAGCGCGAGTTTCGCCTCGACGAGATCAGACATCGTTTCAACGACGATGGCGTCCGCGCCGCCCTCCGCCAGCGCGCGGGCCTGTTCGGCGAAGGCCGCGGCGAGTTCGTCCTCGGTTGTCTCGCCGGTCATCAACATTTTGCCGCTGGGACCGAGCGAGGCGAAGACGCGGGCGCGGCCGGCGGCGGCGGCGCGGGAAATTTCCACGCCACGCCGGTTGATTTCCCCGGCGCGATCCGCCAACGCGTGGTTGGCGAGGCGGACGCGGTTGGCGCCAAACGTATTCGTCAGGATCACCTGGCTGCCGGCGGCGACGTAAGCCTGCGCCACCTCGGCGACGCGCTCCGGATGCGTCAGGTTCCAGGCATCGGGAAACTCATCGCCGGCGAGGCCGCGGGCCTGAAGTTCCGTGCCCCAGGCGCCGTCGGTGACGACCGGGCCGGCGGCGAGGAGTTGTTGGATGACGTCGCTCATGCGGGCAGTGGGTCAGGCCGGCGGAGCGACTTGTTTGCGGGCCAGCGCCACGGCGGCCGGGGCGTTGTCGCTGAAGCCGTCAGCGCCGATCTCATCGGCGTATTTCTGGGTGATTGGCGCGCCGCCGATGAGCACCTTGACCTTCTGGCGGACGCCGGCCTGCTTGAGCGCCTCGATGGTGGTTTTCATCGAAGGCATGGTGGTGGTGAGCAGCGCGGACATGGCGACGATCTGGGCGTTCTTCTCGCGGACGGCGTTGACGAACTGCTCCGGGGAAACGTTCACGCCGAGGTCAATCACCTCGAATCCGCCGCCTTCCAGCATGGCGGCGACGAGGTTTTTGCCGATGTCGTGGAGGTCGCCCTTGACGGTGCCGATGGCGACGCGGGCCACGGGCTGGTCGCCGCGGGCGGTGAGCAGCGGGCGGATGACTTCGAGACAGGACTTCATGGCGCGGGCGGAGATGAGCAGTTCCGGCACGAAATACTCGTTGCACTCGAACCGGCGGCCCACTTCGTCCATGGCCGGCACCATGAAATCGTGGACGAGCTTGAGCGGCTCGACGCCGACGGCGATGGCTTGTTCGGTGGTTTCGCGGGCTGCTTTGGCGTCGCCATTGAGCACCGCTTCGTAGAGCGATTTCCAGTCTTGCATAATCAGTTTCAAAGTGAGCGATCCGCCGCCTGGGGCCGGCCGCGCTTGCTTTTGTTGAAATCAATCCACGCCAGGCCTGCGCCCTGCGCCGCGGCACTGGCGATCAAGTCCGTTCCCGCTAGAGCCGCAGGAAAATCTTTCGTTGATACAGGAACCGGGCGAAGCCGAAAGTGATGGCCATGCCGGCCAGCGCCACCACCAGTTCGCCGTAATTGCCGAAGTGTTTGTTCAGATCGCCGCCGACGAAGCGCTGGGCGATTTGATCAATGTCCACCAGATTGTGCAGCATGTAGATCGTGATCGGGTTCATGCCGATCCACACGAACGGCATCGCCCAGCCGCGCCAGCCCCAGCATTCGACGACGAGATGGAACGCCGCCAGCAGGAGCGAACTGTAGCCGCACGCGACGAGGACAAACGACGAGGTCCAGATTTTCTTGATGACGGGGAACTGGAAGTTCCACAGCCAGCCCAGCGCCACCATCGCCACGCCGGCGGCGGCCAGGTAGCAGACCTTCGTCCAGTCGCTGCGCCGGGTGTCGCGCAGCCACATGCCGGCGAACACGCCGATCAGGCAGTTCGCGATGGCCGGCAGCGTGCTCAGCAGGCCCTCTGGATCGTGGTCGCCGTCCCACTTGCGCAGCGGCAGGTAGTGCTTGTCTATCCAGTTGGTCAGGTTCTGGCCCTCGGCGAAATTGCCCGCCGTGCCGCCCGGCACCGGCACAAACGTGAGCAACGCCCAGTAGCCGATGAGCAGGCCCGCGCACCAGATGATCCGGCCCCGTTTCTCGAAATAGCAGAAGATCAACCCCGCGAAGAAATAACACAGCGCAATCCGCTGCAGCACGCCCAGCAGCCGGATCTTCTCGAACGGCGTGGCGAAACCGCCGTAGTAGAATACGCCCACCACATACATCAGCACCGCCCGGCGGAAAATGCGCGCCAGCGCGCCGGCCCGGCCTTCCCGCTCGATCATCCGCGTCAGCGAGAACACCAGCGACACGCCAACGATGAACACGAACATCGGGAAGATCAGGTCCTCGCAGTGAAAACCCGCCCAGTCAACGTGCCCCAACTGCACGCCCAGTCCATGAATCAGGCCGGTATCGCTCACCTTGCGCAGCCCGTCCACCAGCGCGTCGGCGCCGACAATCCAGAACATGTCGAAGCCGCGCAGGGCGTCGAGGGACATCAGACGGGTGGTGGGAGCCGCGGCGGGCGCAGCAGGCGCAGGCGCGGACGGCGGACTGGCGGAGGCTTCGGACATGGTCAGGCGTGGTTTTGCATTGCTGTCGGGCGAAAGCAATAGGCGAACCGGGGAACAGATTCAAGTGCGAACACCGGCCCGCGGCCCGGCGCCGAAAGCGGTTGCGAGGCCCGCGTGGCGCTGGTTATCGTGCCGGGCGTGACAACCAACGTCATTGGCCTCATTGCCGGCAACCGCTCGCTGCCGCTGGAGTTCGCCCGCCACGCCCACGCCCAAGGCGTGGGCCGCATCGTCGCCGTCGCGTGCGAGGGTGAAACCGATCCCGCCCTCGCCGGTCTGGTGGACGACATCGTCTGGCTGCGCGTCGGCCAACTGGGCAAACTCATTTCCGCCTTCACCAGTCGCGGCGTCAAACAATGCGTCATGCTCGGCCAGATCGCGCCGAAGAACCTCTTCGACGTGCGGCCCGACCTGCGTGCGATGGCGCTGCTGCTGCGGCTCAAGGAAAAAAACGCGCACACGATTTTCGGCGCCATTGCCGACGAGTTGAAGAAGGACGGCGTCGAACTCGTGGAGGCCACGCCCTGGCTGCGGCCGTTGATGCCCGGCGAGGGCTTCGTCCTGGGCCCCAAGCTGACGGCGGAGCTGCGGGCCGACGTCGAGTTCGGCCGGGGCATTGCCAAGGAAATCTCGCGGCTGGAAATCGGCCAGACGGTCGTGGTCAAACGCGGCACCGTGCTGGCGGTGGAAGGCTTTGAAGGCACCGACAAATGCCTCGCGCGCGGCGGCGAACTGGCCGGCAAGGATGGCGGTGCCGTGGCGGTGAAGGTCGCCAAGGCCAACCACGACATGCGGTTCGACATCCCGACGCTCGGCCGGCACACGCTCGAAACCTGCGCGGCCGCGGGCGTGGCCGTGCTCGCTTTCGAAGCGGGGCGGACGCTGGTGCTCGAACAGGAGCTGCTGGCGCCGCTGGCGCGCGAAAAGCGGGTCTCGCTGGTCGCCGTCAATTAATACTCGTGCCGGCGCTGCCCGGAGCACGGCCACCGGCCAGCCCGCGCGGACGAAGCCGCTCAGTGCGGCGGGCGTTGATGCGATTCGCCACCACCACCGCCGCCCCCGTTGTTCTTCCCGCCTCCACCGTGCGGCTCGCCCAGGTTCGGGCGATACACTTCCAGCGTCTTGGTCTTGTAATCCATGCGTTCGGGGGAACGTGTCGCCGTCGGCGTATGAAGATCCTGGAGATGCACGGTTTCAACCGATTTCCCACGGGTGGCGCCGACATGCGCCGGATCAATCCCGTGGTTGACCACCTGGTTGCGTGTCTCGTGATTCACAACCACCTTGTTGACCGTGTAGTTGTTGATGACGGTGGTGCGGCTGAAGATGCCGCGGATTTCCGCCTCCTTGTGCCAGTGGGCGCGCATCGGGCTGCCCATTTCACGCACGTAGCAGAAGTTGAAATGACTCCAGTCCAGGCCGAAGTCGAAGCCCGCCGTGACGTGTGCCCCGCGGAACACGAAGCTGGCGCTGGCGGTGTCATACACCGCGCCCGGCGGCAGTGGCGCCCAGCCGCAATAATCGCCGCCGCTCCGCCAAACCACCCAGGCCGGTCCCCACACGCGATCCGGCAGCCAGATCCAGCCGAGGTGCGGGTGCAGATACCACCGGCCATAATGAAACGCCGCCCAGCCCCAGGGATAATCGGAAGTCCAATACCAGCCTTGGTCCGTGTTCACCCAATGGCCGCTGTCCCAGTAAGGACGCCAGCTTGGCGTCTGGACCGCCACGGTCGGCTGCCAATACCATTGATTGTCCTCGGCCAGGAGCCAGTGTCCGTAAGGGCTGAGTTCCTGGTAAAAATACGCCGCGTCGGAAGGAATGGCCGCCACGGTCACTACGGCCGGTTGCGCCACGGGGACCGGTTGAACCACGGGCTGCGGTTGATATTGAACCGGTTGCGGCACCGGTGCCGGCGCGGGGACGGGCTGTGGTGCTGCCTCGACCGCCGGTTGCGCCACCGGCGCGGACGTTGGCGCAGCGCTTTTGCCGCTGGCCAGCATGACGTTCAAGATCGCCGCGCCAATCCCCTGGTTGTGCAGGTTGATCACGTCCTGCGACGAGAGGTCGTAGTTGACGTTTTTGCCCTTGATGAAGGCCACCACGGTTTCCTCACCCAAACCCGCATCCTTGAGCTTGAGCACCTCGTTGACGGCGTCGGTGTTGGCGGCTTCGACCCGGCAGGCAGGCACGCCGAGGAGGAAGGTTGTCAGGCAGACCACTAAAGCAGTTTTGTTCATCTTTCCGCTTCCTTTATGACGTGTGGTGCGAGGTGGCGGTTACGCGGTTTCGGGCGGTGCTCCGAAGGGGCGGCAAGGCGTCCGTGCCGCGGCGCGGTTTTCTGCTTTCTCGACGGCCGCATGACGGCGTATGGTCCGGGTGAGATGCGATGGTTCGAGACCTCGGCCGTCGGATGTGATCACTTTCAACGAACATGGAACCGCAAGCTGACATTGCCGTCATCGGTCTGGCCGTCATGGGCCAGAACTTGATCCTCAACATGAACGATCACGGCTTCACGGTCGTGGCCTTCAACCGCACCGTCTCCAAGGTGGACGCCTTCCTCGCCAACGAGGCCAAAGGCACCCGGATCATCGGCGCCCATTCGCTTCCGGAAATGGTGGCGCTCCTCAAACGGCCCCGTCGAGTCATGCTCATGGTCAAGGCCGGCAGCGCCGTGGACGAATTCATTGAACACCTGCTGCCGCTGCTCGAACCCGGCGACATCATCATTGACGGCGGCAATTCACTCTTCGAGGACACCATCCGCCGCGTGAAATACGTCGAGTCCAAGGGTCTCCTCTACATTGGCACCGGCGTCTCCGGCGGCGAGGAGGGTGCCCGCCACGGTCCGAGCATCATGCCCGGCGGTTCGCCGGCTGCCTGGGAACATCTCAAGCCGATCTTCCAAGCCATCGCAGCGAAGGTTGCCGACGGCTCGCCCTGCTGCGACTGGGTGGGCGAAGGCGGCGCCGGCCATTACGTGAAGATGACTCACAACGGCATCGAATACGGCGACATGCAGCTCATCTGCGAGGCCTATCAGTTGCTGAAGGGCGGCCTCGGCCTGACGCCTGATGAGATGCACCCGGTTTTCGCCGAGTGGAACCAGGGCGAACTCAACTCCTACTTGATCGAAATCACCCGCGACATCCTCGCCAAGAAAGACGACGACGACGGCGCGCCGCTCGTGGACAAAATCCTCGACACCGCCGGCCAGAAAGGCACCGGCAAGTGGACCGTCATGTCGTCCCAGGAACTCGGCATTCCCATCACGCTGATCGCGGAGGCGGTTTACTCCCGCTGCGTTTCCGCCATGAAAGACCAGCGCGTGGCGGCGGCGAAGGTTTTTCCGCCGTCGAATCCCCGGTTCGCCGGCGACCGCCAGGCATGGGTGAACGACATCCGGCGGGCGCTCTACGCGTCGAAGATCATCAGCTACACGCAGGGCTACCTCCTGATGCGCGCCGCGGCGCAGCATTACGGCTGGAACCTCAACTACGGCGGCATCGCCCTCATGTGGCGCGGCGGTTGCATCATCCGCAGCGCGTTCCTCGGCGACATCAAGCGGGCGTTCGACAAGCATCCCGGCCTGACGAACCTCCTGCTCGATCCGTTCTTCAAGAAGGCGATCAAAGGCTGCGCACGCAGTTGGCGCAAGGTCGTCGGCACCGCCGTGCGCAAGGGCATTCCCGTGCCGGCGTTCAGCACGGCGCTGGCGTTCTTCGACGGCCTGCGCAGCGCGCGCCTGCCGGCGAACCTGCTCCAGGCCCAGCGCGATTACTTCGGCGCCCACACCTACGAGCGCGTGGACCAGCCCCGCGGCCAGTTCTTCCACACCAACTGGACCGGCACGGGCGGTCGCGTGGCCAGCAGCACTTACACGGTGTAAGGCCGACGGCCTCAAAATGCGTCCCGAAGCGAGGCTGGCTCAACTTGCGCATGACGGCAGCCAAGGCCACTTTGGCGGGTTTGCGCGGCGGCGCGCAGCCGCTGGTAAAAGGCTTTGCGTTGATGATTGCTGTGGGCGGCGACCAAGGCGGCCATGTAAAGAGCCCGCCGCACGGTGGCCCGTCCCCCGCCGATGGTGCGACGGCCTTGCCAGGTGCCACCTTCCCGCGGATGTGGGGCCAGACCGGCCAGGGCGGCGACTTGACGCCGATGGAGGGTGCCGCATTCGGGCAACTCGGCCAAGACGCTCCAGGCGGTGACGGGGCCCACGCCGGTAATGGCTGCAAACTTTGGGGCGCGTTGATCCAGCGGGGCGGTTTGGGTGCGGAGGGCTTTGGAGCGGGTTTTCGATTTGTTCCACGTCGGCTTCCAGGCAGCGGAGCAAGGCGGGCACCGTCAGGGTGCTGGCTTTGCAGGCGTTGGGCGACGAGGATTTCCAAGACTTGGGCGCGGCGGCGGACCAGTTCGGTCGGTTTTGGCGCGCTGGCCTTGGGCGCGGGCAAAGTGGCGGACCCGACCCGGGTTCAAGACGCTGACGGGAATGCCTGCTGGATGCAGGGCGGCGACGCGGTCGCGTTCATGGCCGCCGGTGGCTTCGCAGAGGAGGTGGGTGTCTGGATGCCGGGCCCGCAGCTTGACCAGACGGCGGTGGCCGGCGGGGGGGTGGGCAAGTCGTGCAAGCGACCGGCCAGATGGCGTTGGAGGTTAAGCTTGGCAATGTCCAAGCCGGCGTGGATCGTGGTCCGGGTGTTCGGACTCATTCCTGCAAATGCGAGCGAGCCGTGGTGGGTCCTCAATCAACGGTTCGAGTTGAGGACGCTGGAGCGAACGGTTCTGGCTCCCCACGCACTTGGCCAAGAGCCAATGCCAAGAGGGCAACGAACACGTCCGCGCCACTGTCCTGCCGCCTGCAGGCGGCAGGACAAACCCATCTTCCCAAGTCATCACACCGTGACAAGAGTAGAGGGAAATTCAGATACAAGAGGGCGTTTGAACACAACCGCCAGAATCGGTTCGAACCGGCCATCGCGTTCGTTTTAGCCGCTAAACACGGCACTTTTTTGCTCGTCGAAGGAACGGCCGAACGAAAACGGGATTTCCTTCAACAAATCGGTTCGAACCTGCTGGTGGCGGAGAAATCGTTGGCGGTGGAGTTCGAAAAGCCCTGGATTTACTTGGCGGAATTCAATTTCGCATCCACGCCAAACCTCGCGCGTCAGCGCGAAAAATTGGAAAACTCGAGCTGGCGGAGAGGGGGAGATTCGAACTCCCGGTGAGGTATAAGCCCACTCACGCTCTCCAGGCGTGCGCATTAAACCACTCTGCCACCTCTCCGACCGAGAAAGCGCCCGCAATGTGCGCGAAGCCGCCGCGCGGCGCAACGCTTTTTGCGGCCGGGCGGTGCGGCGCCGGGCTGGACCGCGACTCAGGCGGGCGGGGTCGTCTTGGGCTGGAATTCGCCGCACCAGTCGTCCGCGCGGGTCAGGGGCCAGTTACCGGCGGCATCGGAATCCCTCTCCACGCCGCCCATCTTGGCCTGTGGCGCGTAACGCCGGCAAAGCCCATGCCCGCGGCTTTCCCCGACCAGTTCCCAAAAACGGCAGTTTCTACAGGTTGGTTGTTCCATGCGTTGGTTCCGGTTCACGCGTTCCCTGCCGCGATGAAGCCAGCCGCCAAAGCTGACCATCAGACACTGGATTGGAACGCGCTTGACGCGGCTAGTTTGTCCCAGAACGGCGTCAGGGTCAACTTGGTCGAAGCCGCGTGGTCGAAGCCGCGTGGTCGAAGCCGCGTGGTCGAAGCCGCGTGGTCGAAGCCGCGTGGTCGCACCGCGATTCGCACCAACAAGCTACCTGGCCGTGACGAACTGCACGGTTTCCACGTCGTGGCGCTGCCACTTGCAAAGTCGCTGACTTGGGACACAATCTACACTCGAGATTAAAGGTATCAGCAACACACCGCATCCACCATGAGCACGAAATTCCGAGCCTACGCCGTGTCCGCCAAGAGACAGTCACTCCAACCGTTCGAATTCGATCCCGGCCCGCTGGGCGCCGAGCAGGTGGAAATCCACGTCAGCCACTGCGGCATCTGCCATTCGGACCTTTCGATGATTGACAACGAATGGGGCCAGACCGCCTATCCGCTCGTGCCCGGCCACGAGGTGGTCGGCAACGTCGTCGCCGCCGGCGATCAGGTGAAGAACGTCCGCGTCGGCGACCGCGTGGGCCTCGGCTGGTTCGCCGGGAGCTGCCTTGCCTGCCCGCAATGTCTGGCCGGCGACCACAATTTGTGCGCGCACGCCGAGCAGACCATCGTCAGCCGGCACGGTGGTTTTGCCGACCGCGTCCGCTGCCATTGGGCGTGGGCGATTCCACTGCCGGCCGCGCTCGACACGGACAGCTCCGGGCCGTTGTTCTGCGGCGGCATCACGGTCTTCAACCCGATCATCCAGTGCGGCGTGAAGCCGACCGACCGCGTGGGCGTGATCGGCATCGGTGGCCTCGGCCACCTGGCGCTGCAGTTTCTGAACAAATGGGGCTGCGAGGTGTGCGCCTTCACGTCCAGCGACGCCAAGCGCGAGGAGGCGTTGAAACTCGGCGCGCACCGCGTCGTCAACTCGCGCGACCGCGCGCAGCTCCAGCAGATCACCGGGTCGCTGGACTTCATCCTCTCCACCGTCAACGTGCCGCTGGACTGGTCCGCGATCCTCGGCGCGCTGGCGCCCAAAGGCCGGCTGCATCTCGTCGGCGCGGTGCTCGAACCGCTGTCCATCGCCGCGTTCGCGCTGATCGGCGCGCAGAAATCCGTGTCCGGCTCGCCGCTGGGCAGTCCGGCGACGACGGCGAAAATGCTGGCGTTTTGCGCGCGGCACGGCATCCGGCCGCAGATTGAGAAGTTCCCGATGTCGCGGGTCAACGAGGCGCTCGACCACCTGCGCGCCGGCAAGGCGCGGTATCGCATCGTGCTGGAAAACGACCTGCGTTGAAAGCCGGCGTTGCGCCGCGGCAAGGGTCAACGTCGCCGGCGGCGGGCGGGGCCAAAGTAATAGCCGCCGCTGAGGCGCACGCCGCGGGCGCGGCCGACTTCGGTTTTCGACTGGCCGGGTTTGCCCTCGTCGAACACCGCCGTGTATTGGTAGTTGAAGTCGTCGAGTTTCGTGCGCTCGATTTTCCGGCCGATGAAGCGTTCAATGGCGTTGACGTGCGGCGCGTCCTCGGCGGCCATGAGGGTGAGGGCGTCACCGGTGGCCTCCGCCCGCCCGGTGCGGCCGATGCGATGCACGTAATCTTCCGGGTGCTGCGGCACGTCGTAGTTGATGACGTGGCTCACGTCCAGGATGTCCAGTCCGCGCGCGGCAATGTCCGTGGCGACGAGCAACTCGTAACGGCCGTCGCGGAACCCGCGCAGCGCCTGCTCGCGCTCGCGCTGGGTGCGGTTCGAGTGCAGCACCGCCACGGCGTAGTTGTTACGCTTGAGCGTCTGCGCCACGCGGTCGGCGCCGTGCTTGGTCCGGCAAAAGATGATCGCCGAGTCGTAGGCAATCCGCTTCAGCAGCTCGCGCAAAAGGTCCATTTTTTGCGTTGTAGCCACCGGATAGAGCGCATGGCGGACTGTGGCCGCGGGCGCGCGGCGGATGCCGATTTCCACCGTCTGCGGCGACTTCATGGCCCATTGAATCAACGTTTCAATCTCGGCGGGGACGGTCGCGGAAAACAACGACGTGTGGCGGGCGCGCGGGCATTTGTCCAGGATGCGCCGCACGTCCGGCAGAAAGCCCATGTCCAGCATCCGGTCGGCCTCGTCGAGCACGAGGAATTTCACGGCGTCGAGCCGGACGTTGCCGCGGCCCATGTGGTCCAGCAGCCGGCCGGGTGTGGCCACGAGCACGTCCGTGCCGCCCCGGAGCGCGTCCACCTGCTGGCCATAACCCACGCCGCCGAAGACGACGGTGACCTTCAAGTCCGTGAACCGGGCCAGATCGCGGAAGGCCGTCTCCACCTGCGCGGCCAGCTCGCGCGTCGGCTCCAGCACGAGCACGCGTGGTCCCGGCGCATGCTGGCCGAGCTGGGAAAGAATCGGCAGCGCGAACGCCGCCGTCTTGCCCGTGCCGGTCTGCGCGCTGCCGATCACGTCGCGCCCGGCGAGGATCAACGGAATGGCGTGGATTTGAATCGGCGTCGGCGTGACATAACCCATGGCGCGAACACCGTCCAGAACCGGTTTGGAAAGCCCCAGCTTTGCGAAAGGCATGGCGCAGCATAGCATGTCCCGGCCGGGGGGGAAGCAAATTGCCGCCGGCGGGGAAATCCGTTTTGGCTTTCCCACCGCTGCATCCGACGGCATGAACTGTCCATGACAACGAACTACTGGCTCGTGAAACAGGAGCCGGAAGCCTACGCGTGGGCGGACCTGGTCCGGGACGGCGGCACGGCATGGACCGGCGTGCGGAGTTTCGCGGCGCGCATCCATCTCCGCGCGATGCGACCCGGCGATCGCGTGCTGTTCTACCACAGCGTCAGCGAGAAGCGGATCGTCGGCCTGGCGCGTATCACCCGCGCCGCGTATGCCGATCCCACCGCCACGGAAGGTGACTGGTCCGCCGTGGACCTCGCGCCGGTGCGACCGTTGCGGCAGCCTGTCAGCCTCGCCACGATCAAGGCGGACCCGACGCTGGCCGACTTGCCGTTGCTCCGGCAGTCGCGCCTGTCCGTGATGCCGCTGACGCGGGCGCAGTTTGAACGGTTGCTCGCGCTCGGCAAAACCGAAGATTGATCGGCGGCGCTAGAATTTCCCATACGCGGACCACAGCACGCCCAGCAAACCGCACAGGATGCTGGCGCGCGAAAGCCATTTGCCGTCGCCGTCGAGATCCGGCTGGTGGGACTTCGCCTCGCCGGCCATGCCGACCAGCAGCGTGACGAGGCCAAGCAGGAAAGTCACCGGGTTCGCCTGCCAGCGGAACGGCCAGGCGGAGGCGACGGTCAACGCGGCGGACGTGCCGGCCAGCCAGGCCCAGTCGTTCCAGTCGCCCAGCAGCGGGCGCCGGCGGCCGCGCGTGGAACCGCGCGAAGGCGGGATCGGTGGCGGCGTGGGCACGCCGGGCACCGGGCTGGCGGGCAGCGGATTGTTGAACACGCGGCCGGGCGGCGGCTTCGCTGGGCGCAGGTGTTTGCCTGACTTCACTGCGTCCACGGACGGGAACGGATCGCGCCCGCCGAGCAGCGCCGCGCGGGCGCACCACGGGCATTGTTCGAGGTGGTCGCCATAGACGTGCTGGTTGTTCCACCAACAGGAAACCAGGTGCGACTCGGATTCTTCGAGGAGGAATTGCCAGCTCTGCGGATCGGGGCGCAAGTTCGGCCGGAAATGGCCGTCTTGAAAACAGCGGACAAACAGATTCCGCAGCCCCGGCGCCAGCGTTTCAAACACCGGCGCGGTCGGCTTGGGTGTGAATGGCACGCCGGCGTCGGTGCCATAGGCAAACTGCCCGGCGGCGATGCGTTGCTCGATCGGCGGCGGTTCGCCCCGGCCACGAAACACCCCGGCGAACGGATGCGTGCCTTCCATCAGCAACTGGAAAATCAGCACACCCAGGCCGAACAAATCGTGCTCCGGCGCGCGGTCCACCTGCGCGAAGGACTTTCCCTGTAATTCCGGCGGCGTGAACTCCGGCTTGCCCACGCGGCAGCGATACATCTGCCCCGCCGCGGCGTCCCAGACCTGGAACGAGTCCGTGTCCACCAGCGTCACCAGCGCCGTCTCGGAGACGAGGACGTTTGATTCGTTCACGTCGCCGACCACATAACCGCGTTCGTGCAAGGCCCGGATGGCGATGGCGAGGTTGCGTGCCGTGCGGTGGAGGTAAAAGAATGTGAACAACGGGCACTGCTCGCGACGCGTCTTCGGGTTGTAAAATTCGCCCACGGGCCGCATCGCGGTGACGCGCGGCATCAGAAAACCGGCGAGAAAATCCGGCCGGCCGGGCGCGTGGAGCAGGTCGCTCGGCCAGGCAATGGCGCTGTGACTCTGGCCGGCGGTGGGGTTCAACGGCGGGTTGCCCACCATGACCCGCAGCTTGCGCGTCCGCTCGGGCGTCGGCTTGTGCCAGATTTTCGCGACAAGCGTCGGGTCGTTTGGCGGCACGTAAATCCGCGCCTCGCCGCCGGCGCCCAGCAGCGCCCGCTCGTCAAGCGTGAGAATCTCGCCGTTGGATGCCCGTTGGAAGCGCACGGTGAAACGCGAAGTTCAGTCTTCCGGCAGCCATGCCAGCAACAGGGACAAATCGTCGTCGGCCCGCTGCGTGATACGTGGCGACTGCAGGAACGCCTGCAATTGCGCCGGCGCGGCCGCGAAATCGCCGGCGGTTTTGACAAACCGGAACAAGGGCGTGAAAAACGGCGCGTGCGGTGTCAGTTCCGGAAATTTCAATGCCAGCAGTTGCAGGCCGTCACACAACAGCGCCGCGTGGCGACACCGGCCGCGGCGGATTTCGATTTGCGGCTGCTCCAACGCCGTGTCCGACGTGAGAAACGTCGTCTCGTTCAGGAACTCGCCGGAACTCGGCTTCGTCAAGGCAGCCAGCGCGTCGGCGGCGTCCGCGACGAGCGCCGCGCCGTCGCCCACCTGCGCCGCCACCGTCAGTTCCGCACCAACGATCAACACGGTCAATGTGGTGGCCAGTTCGCGCGGACGGACGGATCGTTTCTCCGCCGCGGCCAGCACCGCCGTGCGGGCCGCCTTGAGCGCGTCGCACAGCAGCGTTTTCCAATCCTCATCGGTCGCCGGCTCGGAGCCTCCGGCAAAACGCGACACCACGGTGTCGCGCGCCGCACGGGCGGCGGCGTCCGCGCCCACTTCGGCGAAGCCGGCCGAGCCCGCGCCGTCGGCGAGCACGCCGAGCAACCGTTGCCCCGGCAACGGCTGCCACAGCAGCACGTCCTGGCAGGGGAGGTTGGATTTGACGTGACTGGTGCCGCGCACGGACGCGGCCACCACGCGCCAGCCTTCGGCCGGCGTAGCCGGGCGGGGGGGCGGAACAGATTGGCTGGCCACGTCGCGACCCTACCGGAGCGGGGCCGCGCCAGCAAGTTCGTGGCGCAGCGGACGTTCAATCGAACAACGCGCCGGGCGCCTCGGTCGCGGCGAGTTGCCGGCCGCCTGCGTAACGTTTCTCCCAGCGTCCCTGCTGCCAGCGGCGCAAGCGGTAGAGCGTGGCAAACGTGAAATCCGGCGCCGGACCGCCCTGCCCGCCCACGAGTTCCGCGCCGCGCCGCACGTTGTCCTGCATCCACGCGGGTTGGAGCACGTGGAACGGATTGCGTTTCGCCTCGCCGACGTGGAACGACACCGCGGTCACAAGGTCGGCCACGTCCGTCGTCGTGGATTCCACCATCAGGTTCGGGTCGTCCATCTGGCCCCAGTATTCGCTTTCGACCGTGAAGCAGTCGAAGTCCGGTCCCAAAGCCGCCAGCGCATCCGCCACCAGAAAATGCGTGCCGATGTGCGTGCCGTTCCAGTCGCGTTCGTGGGGGAAGAAAATAGCCCGCGGGCGCTGCGTGACGAGGATGTCGGCGATGATTTTGACCATGGCGCGCCAGTCGTCGCGGCCCTGGGCGCGCGTCCGGGCGGTGACGTGTTCCAGCCCGTTCGGCCGGGTCTGGATCAGTTCGAAGCCCAGGAAGGCGCAGGCGTTCTGCAGTTCCACGAGGCGTTCGGCTTGCCGCGCCGGATTGCTGCCCAGCGTGACGGCAACGTTGATGACCCGAAACCGCGCCTCGCGCAGGAGCCGCAGCGCCAGGCCGCCGGTGATGCATTCGTCATCGGGATGCGGCGCGAAGATCAGCGCCTTGGGCGCGTCCGCGGGGACGGCCGCCCGGGGCGCGGGCGGAAAGCCGCCCAGCGGAAGCTGTTTGCCTTCGCGGGCCAGCCGCGCGTAGTCGGAAACCAGTTCGTGATAGGAGTTCATAGCCAATAGCAATTTCGCGGTTCCAAAAGGGTTTGACGCCGCTCAAGCGACGACCGGCAGGCTCGCGGCCGCGATGGCCTGACCGTGGCGTTTTTGTTGTTCGTCCGGCGTGTGCAGCGCGACGCGGCCGGCGATGTCCGGGAACTCCGCCTGCAGCACTTCACGCGCGCCGGTGAGAATGAGATCGCCGCCCGGCCCCGAGGTGACTCGGCCGAGAATGAGCAGGTGGCGGAGGTCATAAAAGTCCGCAAAATGCGCGATCGTGTAGCCGAGGTAGGTGCCGATGGTTTGATAAATCCGCCGGGCGCGTTCGTCACCCGCCGCCATCAACGCCTGCACCTGCTTCAAGACTTCCGGCAGCGGCGTGCCAGTGTCCACGGCAATGCCGGCCGCGCCGATCAATCGTCCGACGCCTTGTTGCGAAAAATATTTGGCCGCCACGCCGCGGTCGCCAGACCACTCGTCCGTTGCCGCCTGCGGCTGGTAATCCACCGGCACGAAGGCGAGTTCGTTCAGCCAGGAAGTGATCTTGCCGTCGGGCGTCACGTAGCCGCCGGCGGTGCTGGTGCCCAAGGCGACGCCGAGCACCGCGTTGTCGGCGAGCGCCATCGAACCGGCGAGCGCGGTCACTTCGCCGTCGTTGACAACCTCGAACGAGACGTTGCCCCAAGCGGCGCGGAGGTCGAGGAACAGGTTTTTCACCCGTCGCACAAAAAGCTCCGGCGGCACGCTGCGGAACAGCGAGGCGACCTTGACGCGGTTGTTGACATACACGCCCGCCGCGCTGCCGCCGATGGCGTCCACCCGCGGCAGGTGCGCGGCGGCGCGGCGGAGCGAATCCATGATGCCGTCGAAATGATATTGCGGGTCGGTCTGCGTGATCGGATCCCAGACGACCTCCTCGCTGAAGACCACCTCGCCGTCCCGCACCGCGGCCGCCTTGCGGTCGCTGCCGCCGAGGTCGAAACCGATGCGGCAGCCGCCCAGGTGCCGGCCGAGCGGTTGGGTGCGGGCGCAGGCCGGCGGGAGGGCAACCGGCGCGCACGGTCGGATCTCGAACGGGCGTTCATAAATCCGGCCACCCATCATGTCGGCGTCGAAACGACCCGCCGCGGTGTCACGATAATGCGCCTGCAACGCATCGACCAGCGCTGCCGGCCCGGCACAATGCACGCGGAACCCGCCACGCGACCAGAGCAGAAACTTCAGCCAGCGTTCGAGGAAGAATAAATTCGCCGCGGCATCGGGATGCGACGGCGGCAGGACTTCCGTGGCGAACCGGAAGATCGAGCCGTCCGCCTGTTCGAGCGCGATCCCGATGGGCACCGCCGCGCCGGTCGCCTGCGCGCGGCGGCGGAAGGCGCGGTTGGCCAGTGCCGGCGGCCGGAAGGCCGGGTCCAGCGCCGGCACGATCCGGGGCGCGGGCAGAAGATCGCTCACTTGCATGAGGCGAATTCTGTTCACGAGCCAAGGACGAGGAAAAGTCGAAAATGGACTTGTTACGCCGCCGGTCCGCGCTTATTTCTTCTCCCGTCTCGGCCAAGCCAATGCAATCTGTGCGCTGAACATCGTTAACCGCAACCGCCATCCAGCCGCCATGCCACTGTATCGGGAACAACATTTGCAGGAAATCTCCCAGCAATTCCGCATCTACGGCCAGATTCTGCACGCCGAGCCGTGCAAAATCGGCCACATCAACGAAACCTACACCGCCACCTACGACCAGGGCGGCGTGCTGGTGCGTTACATTCACCAAAAGGTCAACCAGACGGTGTTCCGCAACCCGGAGCAGGTCATGGAGAATGTCATGCGGGTCACCACGCACCTGCAGCGCAAGCTCAAGGAACAAGGCACCGGCCAGGCCACCCGCCGCGCGATCACGGTGGTCCCAACCCACGACGGCAAGCCGTTCTTCTGCGACGGCGACGGCGAGTTCTGGCGGACGTTCGTGTTCGTCGAGCGGGTGCAGTCGTTTGAGGCGGTGCAGACCCCGCACCAGGCGTTCGAGGCCGGGCGCGCGTTCGGCGAATTCCAGGCGCTGCTGGCGGATCTGCCCGGCGGGCGCCTGCACGAAACGATCCCGGACTTCCATCACACCCGCAAACGCTTCGAGGCCCTGCAACGCGCCGTCGCCGCCGACCATTGCAACCGCGCCAAGTTTGCGGAGAAGGATATCGCCTTCGCCCTGGCGCAGGAACCGTGGATTGACACCTTGTTGAACGCCCTGGCCAGCGGCGAAGTCCCCGAGCGGATCACGCACAACGACACCAAATTCAACAACGTGATGCTCGACTGGGAAACCGGCCATGCCATGTGCGTCGTGGACCTGGACACCGTCATGCCCGGCCTGATCCACTACGATTTCGGCGACATGGTTCGCACCACCACCAGCCCCACGCTGGAGGACGAACTGGACCTGAACCAAGTGCGGATGCAAATGCCCATGTTCGAGTCGCTGGCGCGTGGCTACGTCACCGCGGCCAACGGCTTCCTCACGCCCGCCGAGCGGAAATACCTCGCCTTTGCCGGCCGGCTCGTCACCTTCACCATCGGCATCCGCTTCCTCGCCGACTACCTCGCGGGCGACACCTACTTCCGCGTCCACCGCCCGGATCACAACCTCGACCGCAGCCGCACGCAGTTCAAACTGGTCGAGTCCATCCGCGAACAGGAAGAGGCGATGCAGAAGTTCGTGGACCAGATTTAACGCGCGCCCATGCCGACCCGCAACGCCACGATCGCCCGGCTCACCGAACCGGGTGTCATTGCCGTGGTGCGGACGAAGCACGCCGAACAGGTTCCGCCGCTGGCCGAAGCCCTCGTGGCCGGCGGCGTGATCGCCATCGAAGTCACGCTGACGATTCCCGACGCGCCGTCGGCGATCCGCGCTGTCCGCGCGGCCCTCGGCGACCGTGCGCTCGTCGGCGCCGGCAGCGTGCTCACTGCCACAGACGCCCGCGCTGTGATCCAGGCCGGCGCGGAATTCGTCGTCAGCCCAATCTGCCGGCCGGAACTGGTGGCCATTGCGCACGCCGCGGACAAGCCCGTGATGCTGGGCGCGGGCACCGCGACCGAGGCGCAAACGGCCCACGAAGCGGGCGCGGATTTCGTGAAGGTGTTTTCCGCCGACGTCCTCGGCCCGGCGTTCATCCGTGCGGTGCGGGCGCCGATGCCTCACCTGCGGATGGTGCCCACCGGCGGCGTGGATTTGGAGACGCTCGCCGTGTTCGTCCAGGCCGGTTCGGCGGCCGTCGGCGTCGGATCCTCGCTCATCACGAAATCCATTCTTGCGGCCAGCGATTGGCCGGCGCTGACACGCATGGCCGCCCGGTTCGTCGCGGCGATGCGCGCCGCGCGCCAACCGCGGCCGGCTTAGAAACTGGCCAAGGCGCGGAAATGACTCGTCACTCCCGCGGAATTGCGCTACGGTTTCCGGCAATGGTCACCCCGGCCCTTGGATCGGGGCGGGGATTTGAAACATGAATACCTCCCGTTTTCTTATGCCGCTGGCGGCCGTCGCGGTCGCCGTCTGGACGGTCCTCGGCCAGCCGGCCGCCGCGCCGGCAACGTCACCGCAGGAAATCCTCGCGCTGTCGCTCGGCAAGCTCGTCAACCTCATCGAACCGGCCACCAACGCCGAACCGCAGACGCTGTCGGCCACGGTGAAGGTCATCGCCGCCGACGGCGACGTGAAGTCGCTGGCCGGCCATGCCGTGGAGGTTGCTTTCCAGGCGCCGGACAAACTGCGCGTGGCCGGCGACGTGGAAGGCCGGTCGCTGGTGCTGGGCCGCGACGGCCAGCAGCTCTGGATTTTTGCGCCGCAGAAAAACTTCGGCCTTGTCGGGGCGACGAATGTGCCGCGATTCACCGCCGAGCCGGACTCCTTTGACACCACGCCGCTGGCGCCGGTGACGCTGCCGTTGCCAAAGGCGCAGTTGCTCGTGCTGCCGCTGTTGTTCCAGGTCGAGGCGTTGCCTGATGAAACCGTGGACGGTGTGAACTGTCATGTCGTGCGCGGCACGCCGCTGCCGCAGGCGCGCGACGCGCTGAACCTGCCCAACGGCACGTTGACCCTCTGGGCGCGGGAAACCGACGGCCTGCCGGCGCGCCTCAGCGTGGCGAACGACAAGAACCTCGCGGTGACGGTGGAATTCCAGAAGCTCGCCGTCGGCGAGCCGTGGCCGGAAGCGAAGTGGCGGATGAACGCGCCGGCGGACGCGAAGGTGGAGACGGTCGCACTGGCGCATCTGCGGCGGTTCCTGCCGGCCGCGTGGTCGTTGTTGACCGAGAAGATATCCACGCTTGGGCCGGCGACCGGCGAGCGGAAGGTGATTGCCACGGAGGGCGCGGGCCGGCTGGAGGATTTCGACGGCACGAAGGTTTTGTTCCTGAAAGGCACGCCGGAGGACATGGGCCGGCAGCAGGGAACGCTGATGCGAAAGCAGGTGCGCGATCTCGTGGACAAGGTCCTCTACGGCGTGGGCGTGGGCAGTTCCTTTGAGAAGGGCCGGTGGTTTTTCGGCGAGGTCGAGGAGGCGCAGCGGCGGATCACGCCGTTTATTGACGAGCGCTACCTGAGAGAAATGGACGCGATGGCGCTGGCGGCCAACCTCGACAAGCAGGAGGTGCGGCTGGCGAACTTCTTCCCGGAGCTGTTTCATTGCAGCGGCTTCTCGGTGTTCGGCCGCGCCACGGTGGACGGCCGGATGTATCACGGGCGGATTCTGGATTACATGCGCGGCGTGGGCCTGGAGCCGAACGCGGTGGTCATCGTCAGCCAGCCGGACCACGGTTACGCGTGGGTGAACATCAGCTACGCGGGATTCATCGGCTCGGTCACGGCCATGAACGAGAAGCACATTTCCATCGGTGAAATGGGCGGACGCGGCGAGGGCAACTGGGATGGCAAACCGATGGCGCAGCTCGTCCGCGACGTCATGGAAAAGGCGGCGACGCTCGACGAGGCCGTGGACCTCATGCGCAAGGGTCCGCGAACTTGTGAGTATTACTACGTCATCTCCGACGGCAACACGAAGCGCGCGGCGGGCATCGCGGCCACGCCGACGACGTTCGAAGTGATTCATCCCGGCCAGGCGCATCCGCGGCTGCCGCACGCCATTCCGGACGCGGTGTTGATGAGCGCCGGTGACCGCTATGAAGAACTGGCCCGGCGCGTGCAGGCGGAATACGGCAAGCTCGACGCCGACGGCGCGCGGCATCTGATGGACCGGCCGGTCTGCATGACGTCGAACCTGCACTCGGTGCTGTTTGCGCCGGAGACGCTGGACTTCTGGGTGGCGAATGCCGACGCCAAGAACGTCGCCAGCGCCTGCCGCTTCACGCATTACAACCTCGCCGAGTTGCTGGGTCACGTTCCCGCGACGGGCGTTGCGCCGGCAGCGACCGCGGCGAAGTGAGGCTGCTGCTTTCCGCTTTCAACGCCCCGGCCGCGCTGCTAGCCTCGCGCGCATGTCTGAAATCGTTCAGTATGTCAACCACGGGGCCTCGCTGATCACCCCGCAGGTCGTGGAAAAGGTGATGCGTCATCTGCCCATGTGGAAGGCGGAGTTTACCCAGATTCAAGCGCCCAACCACCCGCACCTCGTGCCCCAGCTTCAATTTCTTGCCGACGCCGTCGAGGACTTCGCCGAGGGTGCCTACAAGGCGTTGCCGTATGGCGCCTTCGCGGCTGCGGTGTTTGCCCTCACTTACGGGCATAAACCGATGGACCTGATCCCGGATTACAAAGGCGACATCGGCCGGGCTGACGACTCGAGCGTCGTTCGCGCCGTGCTGATCCAGCATGAAAGCGCCTTCGCGAAATACGCCGCCACCACCGGCGTCGAGTGGAACCGCATTTCCACCAAACCGTAGCCCGCCGCCGGTCCGTTGCCCGTCCGCATGAACCGCACCGTGCCCAGCACCCACGAGAAGGCGTTACAGATCAACCTCGACGCCTCCACCTACGGCGCGTTCGCCGAGATCGGTGCGGGGCAGGAGGTGGCCCGGTGGTTCTTCCGGGTCGGTGGCGCCGCCGGCACCATCGCCAAGACGATCTCCGCCTACGACATGACGGTGAGCGACGCGATTTACGGCCCGTGCGAACGCTACGTCAGCCGCCAGCGGCTGGACCGGATGCTCGGCTATGAATACGACCTCCAGCGCGAGCGGCTCCAGATCAAACGCGGCGCCACCACGCGCTTCTTCGTCTTCGCCGACACCGTGGCCGCGCGCAGCTATTCGCGCAGCGACGACTGGCACGGTTGGATGGGCATCCGCTTCCAGACCCGGCCGCTCGCCCCGCCGTGCGAGATCATCATCCACGTGCGGATGCACGACCGCGAAAACGTGCTCCAGCAGGAGGCGCTGGGCATCATGGGCGTGAACCTCGTCTTCGCCGCCCTCCACCTTTACGACCAACCCGAGCACCTCCTCCCCGCGCTGATGGACAATCTCAGCCCGGAGCGCGTCGAGGTGGACATGGTCAAGTTCTCCGGCCCGGACTTCGCCGCCGTGGACAACCGCCTCCTGGCCCTGCAACTCGTCCAGCAGGGCATGACCAACGCCGCGATGTTCACCGCCAGCGGCGAGGTCGTGCAGGCCGCCGAGGTGCTCTACAAGAAATCCATCCTCGTCGAACGCGGCCGGTTCCGCCCCGTCACCCGTGCCACCGTGGACATGCTTGAATGCGCCCGCGCCGAGTTTCTGCGCGAGCCGCAGGTGCGTGCGGACGAGGTCGTCGTTCTCATGGAAATGACGCTCAAAAACCTTTCCGAAGGCGGCGTCATTGACCACAAGGATTTCCTCGACCGCGTGGACACGCTCGGCGCGCTCGGCCAGACCGTGCTCATCTCCAACTACGGCGAGTTCCATCGCCTGGCCGCGCACCTGTTCCGCTACACGAAACAGAAGATCGGCATCGTCATGGGCGTGCCGACGCTCCAGGAAATCTTCGAGGAAAAATACTATGCCGATCTCGAAGGCGGCATCCTGGAATCCTTCGGCCGGCTGTTCAAAAACGACCTCAAGCTCTACATCTATCCCTTCCGCGACCCCGCCGCGGGGCTGCTGCTCACGGCCGGGACCATGCCCCTCGCCCCGCACCTCCGCCCGCTGCACGCCTACCTGCTGCAAAACCATTTCATTCAGGATTTGCGTGACATCCACGCGGACTGCCTGCCGATCTTTTCCCCCGACGTGCTCGCCCACCTCCGGCAGAACGACGCCGGCTGGGAAGACATGGTTCCGCCCCAGGTGGCCCGGATGATCAAGGACCGCAAGCTCTTCGGTTGCCGCGGCTGAACGTGCCGGTGCGGCCGCGCCGCGCGGAATTTGCCCCGGTTGAACCCACCCGATGAGCGCCGTTGATCTCACCGCTGAACTGCTCGCCCGTGTTGCCGGCTGGAACGCCGTCAAACAGGCCCGCGGCCTGGTCGCCACCGGCCGCGTCCGCGAGGCCACCTGGGCGCCGCCGCGGCTGACCGGCCTGGTGCAGGACGCGGGTGCCACGTTGCGCACCGGTCTTGTCATTCACGACGCCGTGAACGTGGACAATCTCTGCCCCTGCCGGCAGGCGCGCCGGGATGGCATCATCTGCGCCCATGCGGTCGCCGTCGGTTTGCAGGTCATCGCCGACCGGCAAAAACCACCGCCAGCCGCTGCCGCCGCGACAACGCCCAAACCGCCGGCGCCCGCCGGCAAAAAACTGCAACGCGCCGCCACCGTGGACGACGGCGAACCGCTCGAACTCCACGTCATCCTGCCGCCGAACTTCGCCGCCGCACTCGTGAAGGGCAAAGTCATGCTGGTCATCGAGGCAGCGTGGCGCCGGGGCCGGACGCCGCTGAACACGCTGCCGCTCACCACGCCCTTCGCGCTGGCGCCGGAAGACGCGGCGTTGCTCGACCTGCTTGAGGATCTCGCCGGCGAACCGCCCGGCATGGTGCTGCTGCCGGCGACCGGCTTCGGCCGGCTCCTGCCGCGGTTGGTCGGCCATCCGCGCCTCACGCTTGGCCGCAACCAGCCGCTCAACGTCGTCGCGGCGCCACTGCGCCTGATCGTGCGGGCAACGCTCGAAACCAACGGCGAAATCACGCTTCGGCTCCCCGGCCCCGCGCCGGCCATGCTCACCACCGGCGACACCGCCTGGGCGCTGCGCGGCGACACGCTGGCGCCGATCGGCCTGCCGCCCGCCTGCCACGAACTGCTGCGCGGGCCGGTGCGCCTGGCGCGGCCACAGGTGCCTGTGTTTCTGAACCAGGACTGGCCCGCCCTGTGCGCCGGCGCCGACGTGACCGCAAATTTCCAGATCGAGGACTTCACGCTCCAGCCGCTGACGCCGCGCTTCCAACTCGCGCTGAAAGGCGGCCTGGCGCAGCTCGACGCCACGCTGCGCTGCGCCTACGGCGACCGGCTTTGCACGCCGGGCAAACTCGCACCCGATGAGCCGCCGTGGCTGCCGGACGCCGCGTCGCCCACGCGCTATTCGGCCCGCGATTTCGCGGCCGAACAGGCGGCCGTGGCACGGTTGCTGCGGGCCGGTTTCAGCGCGCCGGACGTCGCCGGGCATTGCCGGCTGGCCGGCGAAAACGCGGTGCTGAATTTTTTCGCGCGCGAGTTTCCGCGGCTGCAACGTGAGTGGACGGTGACGCTGGAAGAGCGGCTCGAACGCAGCACGGCCACGAAGTTGGAACGCATCGAGCCGGCGTTCCGCGTCGCGCCGGCGGGCGAGCAGTGGTTCGACCTGCAGCTTGGTTTTGCGTCAGCCGGCGGCGAGCGGTTTTCCGCGGCGGACATTCAGCGGCTCATTCTCTCCGGCCAGAGCCACACGCGACTACGCAACGGCCGCATCGCCCTGCTGGACACCGGCGCGGTCGAGGAACTCCAGCAGGTGCTGCTCGACTGCGAGCCGGCGCAGCAGGCCGGCGTTCATCGCATCGCCGCCGCGCAGGCCGGTTTCCTCGATGCCACGTTGCGCGCTCAACCCGGCTGGCAGGTGCAGGCGCCGGCCGCCTGGCAGGAACGCGTGCGCCAGCAGGGTGGTGACGCGCGCCTCGATTGTCCGCCGCTCGGCGATCTGGCGAACGTGCTCCGGCCCTACCAGCAGCACGGCGTCGCGTGGCTCGCGTTCCTGCGGCGAAACGGCTTCGGCGGCATTCTGGCCGACGAAATGGGCCTCGGCAAAACCGTGCAAGTGTTGGCGCTGCTGCAGAGCCAGTCTGCCGCGCCGAGTCTGGTCGTTTGCCCCACAAGCCTCGTCCACAACTGGGTCGCCGAGGCGGCGAAATTCACGCCGCAACTGCGCGTGCTCGCGCTGCACGGGCCGGAACGCCACGCGCGATTCGCCGGGATTCCGCAGCACGATCTCGTGGTCACCAGCTATGCGCTCATCCGGCGTGATGCGGAGCAGTATCGCGCTCTCGAGTTCGACACCGTCATCCTCGACGAGGCGCAGCACATCAAGAACCGGGCGACGCAAAACGCGCAGGCGGTGAAGGCGATCCGCTCGCGCCACCGGCTCGTGCTCACCGGCACGCCGCTGGAAAATTCCGTCCTCGACCTGTGGTCCATCTTCGACTTTCTCATGCCTGGCTATCTCGGCGCGGCAAAGGATTTTCGCGAACGCTACGAAGTGCCGATCGCGCGTGACCGCGATGAAGCCGCGCAGGCCCGGCTCGCCCGGCGCGTGCGACCGTTTCTGTTGCGCCGCCTGAAACGCGAGGTGGCCACCGACCTGCCGGCGAAGCTGGAGCAAATTTCGCTCTGCGATTTGACGCCGGAGCAGGCCGCCGTGTATCGCCAGTTGCTCGACGCCGGCCGCCGCGAAGTGCTCGACGCCGTCGGCACGCAGGGGCTGGCGAAAAGCCGGATGGTCGTGCTCACCACGCTGCTGCGGCTGCGGCAGGCGTGCTGCGATCTGCGGCTGCTCAATTTGCCTGACGTGCCGCCAGAAGGTGCGTCCGGCAAGCTGGAACTGTTCGGCGAATTGCTCGAAGAAATTCTCGACGGCGGGCACCGCGCGCTGGTGTTCAGCCAGTTCACGACGATGCTGGCGCTGTTGCGCGAGCGGCTCGCCGCCAACGGTGTGGAGTTTTGTTACCTCGACGGCGCGACGACGGACCGCGCCGGCGTCGTGCGCCGTTTTCAGACGCGTGCCGACGTGCCGGTGTTTCTCATCAGCCTCAAGGCCGGCGGCACCGGACTGAACCTCACCGCCGCCGACACGGTGGTTCACTTCGATCCGTGGTGGAACCCGGCGGTCGAGGCACAGGCCACGGACCGCGCGCACCGGATCGGCCAGACCCGCGTGGTGACCAGCTACAAGCTCATCACCCGCGGCACCGTGGAGGAAAAAATCCTGCGCCTGCAGGAGCGCAAGCGGGCGACGCTCGCGGCGTTGCTGGGCGAGGAATCGCTCGCCGAGGCGCTCGATTGGAACGAAATCCAGGAGTTGCTCGCCGGGTGAGACGGCGATTTTCCGCCGGTTTTCCGGGTTGAATTTGTGCGCTGGCGGGACACAATGCGGCCGTGATCCCAAGCACCCGCATGAAGGATTTGCCGCTGAGCGAACGACCGCGCGAACGGCTGGCGGCGCAGGGCGCGGAGAATTTAAGCAACGCCGACCTCATTGCCATCCTGCTGCGCAGCGGCGTGCGGGGGTGCTCCGCCGCGGCGGTGGCGGCGCAATTGCTGGCGCGGTTCCAGTCACTGGACCGCCTCGCCCGCGCCCCGCTCAACGAGTTGCAGAGCTTTCCCGGCATCGGTCCGGACAAGGCGGTCACGCTCAAGGCGGCGTTCACGCTGGCACAGCGAATGACGCGCGAGCTGCACCAGGAGGCACCGCTGCTCGACACCCCGGAGCGCGTGGCGGATTTGCTCCGCGAGGAAAACCGGCCCTACGAGGTCGAGTGCTTCCAGGTGGCGCTGCTGAACACGCGCCGGCGGCTGCTCCGCGTGGAGAAGCTTTCCCAGGGCACGCTCGACATGATTCTGGTGCATCCGCGCGAGGTCTTCCGACCGGCGATTGCCGCCGGTGCCGCGGCGATCGTCGTTGTCCACAATCATCCCAGCGGCGATCCGACGCCGAGCGACGCGGACATCAAGGTCACGCGGGATTTGATCCGTGCCGGTCAGTTGCTGAAAATCGAACTGCTCGATCACGTCATTCTTGGCCGCGCCACGCCGGAGCGGCCGAAGGATTACGCGTCGTTGCGCGAGCTGGGGTATTTCTACAGTTGAGCCGGGGCGTTTCCGGCTTTTCCTTCCGCGCGCCGGCTGCTACGTCACCGCCGTGATGAGTCATCCGACCGCCGTCATTCATCCCGCTGCGCAGGTGGACGCCACCGCTGAGATCGGCCCGTTCGCGGTGATTGACGCCCGCGTCGTCGTCGGGTCGCGATGCGCAGTGGCCTTCCCGTTCACCGACGAGAGCACGGAGGCTTCGTTGACGTTTTGAACGGGAATAAATCCGGCATTGGCGGTGATGTTATGTGCCGTGCGCCTTCACGTCGTAGCAGAGCAGCAGGTCCTGGTTGCGCACGTACAGTTTGCCGTTGGCAACGACCGGGTGCGCCCAGGCCGGCAGTTTGGTGCGGTCGGGTTGCTCAAAGCGGCCCCGCTCGAGGTATTGCTTCGGGCTCGGCTCAATCAGGAGCAGGGTCCCGGTCTCGGTGCGATAGTAGAGCCGGCCGTCCGCCAGGGCCACCGAGCCTTTGGGCACCCGGCGGTCGGGGTCGTCGTGCTCGTTCCAAACGATCTTGCCGGTCTGGAAATCGAGACAGACGAGGGCGCCACCCTGCCACTGCGGCCAGTCAGCAGCCGACGCGGAAGACAACAAGATTGTCCAAGCCAGGGCGCTCACCCTGACTTTTGTGTTCATGGATTTCTGCGAATTGGTTTGCTTCGCTGCTCAGCGACCGGTCATTTGCTCCAACTTTTCCGGATACCGGGCGCCATGCACCGTGATTTTAGCGGCGGCGTCTTCGATGTCACGGAGATCATCTGGTGTCAGCCCGACGGCGACGGCTCCGATGTTCTCGTCCAGGCGATGCAGCTTTGTCGTGCCGGGAATGGGAACAATCCACGGCTTCTGCGCGAGCAGCCAGGCGAGCGCGATTTGAGCCGGCGTCGCCTGCTTCCGTTTAGCAATCTGGCCAAGCAGATCAATCAACGCCTGATTCGCCTTGAGCGCCTCCGGCGTGAAGCGCGGGAGCGTGCTGCGGAAGTCGGAACTGTCAAACTTCGCGTTTTCGTCAATCTTGCCCGTGAGAAAACCCTTGCCCAGCGGGCTGTAGGGAACGAAGCCGATGCCGAGTTCTTCAAGCGTTGGTATCACCTCGGCTTCCGGGCGTCGCCACCACAGCGAGTATTCGCTCTGGAGGGCCGTGAGCGGCTGAACGGCATGGGCGCGACGGATTGTTTGCACGCCGGCTTCGGAAAGGCCGAAGTGGTTGACCTTGCCTTGCTGAATCAGCTCCTTCACCGCTCCCGCCACATCCTCGATCGGCACGTTCGGGTCAACCCGATGCTGATAGAGCAAATCAATCGTCCCGACCTTGAGCCGCTTGAGCGAGCCTTCGACGGCCTGCTGGATGTGCTCCGGCCGGCTGTTCAAGCCCGCCGCACCGGGCCGCTTGTCGCTGCCGCTCAGATCGAACCCGAATTTTGTGGCGATCACCACCCGCCCGCGGAACGGCGCGAGGGCTTCGCCGACGAGGTCTTCGTTGAGGTATGGGCCATAGACTTCAGCGGTATCGAAGAACGTGACGCCGCGTTCGACGGCTGCCCCCAGAAGCGCGGTCATTTCTCTTTTGTCCTTGGGCGGACCGTAGGAAAAACTCATTCCCATGCAGCCCAGCCCGAGGGTTGAGACTTCCAGATTGCTCTTTCCAAGTTTGCGCTTTTGCATGATTAAACCCCTTCTTTTGGTTCAGTTCAGCGCCGATATTGTTCGTCGCTGACCTTTTCCATCCAGTCCACGGCCTTCCCGTCGAGTTGTTCCTGCATGGCGATGTGGGTCATGGCCGTGGTTGGCGTGGCGCCGTGCCAATGTTTTTCACCGGCCGCGAACCAGACCACGTCGCCGGGATGAATTTCTTCAATCGGACCGCCCTCGCGCTGCACCCAACCGCAACCGGCGGTGACCAGCAAGGTCTGCCCCAGCGGGTGGGTGTGCCAGGCAGTCCGAGCGCCGGGTTCGAACGTGACGATTGCCCCCGTGACCCGCGCGGGATCGTTTCCCTTAAACGGTGAGTCAATGCGCACCGTGCCGGTAAACCAATCAGCCGGTCCCGGGTTCGATGGCTGCGAGCCAACTCTGGTGATGTTCATATCTCAATTTTGTTCGCTTTACCCTTGATTGATTTGGTTGCATTTGTCGGGACTCGTATTTCCTGGCGCGCCGGCCAGAACAAGATTCAATTCACGTCCGCATCTGCCGGCCGGCTCACAAAGTTCGAGCGGGACGTTACTCCTGGTTGGCGCGGCTGTCTTATGGGATTTTGCCGACCAGTCGCGATCTTCCTCGAAATCACGATCTGAACGCAGACGGAACCCGGAGCATGGCGGCGTCACCATTGCCGACGGAAATGGTTCGGCGCATCGGCCAATGGATCAACGCCTGCCGCGCCGGCAGGTCCTCTGTTGGTGTCGTCGGCAGCCCGGCCGGCGTTTCCGGCTTTTCCTTCCGCGCGCCGGCTGCTATGTCACCGCCACGATGATACATCCGACCGCCATCATTCATCCCACTGCGCAGGTGGACGCCACCGCTGAGATCGGCCCGTTCGCGGTGATTGACGCCCGCGTCGTCGTCGGGCCGCAGTGCGTCATCGGGCCGCACGTCCACCTGACCGGCCACACGACCATCGGCGCGCGCAATCGCTTCCACACCGGCGCGGTCATCGGCGATGCGCCGCAGGACATCCGATACGCCGGCGCTCCCACGGGGCTGCGTGTCGGCGACGACAACCAGTTCCGCGAACACGTCACCATCCACCGCTCGAACAAGCTGGACGAGGACACCGTGATCGGGTCGCACAATTACTTCATGGCGCACTGCCACGTCGGACACAACTGCCGGATTGGCGACCGGGTCATCCTCGCCAACGGGGCGACACTCGGCGGACACGTCGTGGTGCAGGACCGCGCGTTCATCTCCGGAAACTGTCTCGTCCACCAGTTCGTGCGTGTCGGCATGCTGGCGTTGATGCAGGGCGGCTCGGCGATCAGCCTCGACCTGCCGCCGTTCACGATCGCCCGCGGGGACAACGGCATGTGCGGTCTGAACGTGGTGGGCATGCGGCGGGCCGGTTTCCCCGCGGAACAACGGCTCGAACTGCGGCGGCTTTACCATTTCCTGTTCCGCAGCGGCCGCCGGTTGCGCGCGGCCGTGGCGGCCGCCCAGGGCGAGTTTGCCAGCGACGCGGCGCGCGCGGTCCTGGAGTTTGTCGCCACGACCCGACGCGGGCTTTGCGCGGACACCGGCCGGCGACGCCCGGCCACCGGCGATGCCGGGGAAAGCGCCGCTTGACCCCGGAGCGGGCGCAGCCGAAGCTGGGGCCAGTCGTCTGGGGGCGTACTGGTTTCGACCTGGGAAAGGCGCCAGAGGCGGCATGCCGAGGATGGTTCGTTGGCCTCGTTAAACATCGGACCAAAACAAAACTGCTAACGAAGAATTAGCTCTCGCGGCTTAATGCGCCGCGACGTTCGCCGGTGGACACCTGCTACGCCGGACGAACGCCACAGCAGGTTAGGTTGGCGCCGGGGTCTGCGCGGCGACGGCTGAAGTTATTCACAGCGGGCTAGGCCGGGCGGATCGGGTCGGATCGCTACCGTCGGGCAGAAAACTCTCATCCGACTAAGCATGTAGTCGCGGCTGGTTTCATTGTCAGGGACGCGGGTTCGACTCCCGCCGCCTCCACCATATTTTATTGGGGTTCCTGAGGATTTTTTTGATTGCATCGTCAGATGCTGACAAAATCGCGCCCGTGACATGTCCCAAGTTCCCCAAGGTCCTCCGGCAAGGCTAAACCCGCACCACCATCAATGGGTCACCGGCGAACCGTTCAACTTTACCGACTGGGCTCCGGGCGAACCCAACAACCTGAGCTACGGGGCACCCTACGGCTACGAGGACAGGATCGTCTTCTGGACTGATGGCCTGTGGAACGATTCTCCTTCAGGCTGGGATCTGTACGGCAACGGAGGCTACGTCGTCGAATGGGACGCGGATGCCACCGTGATCATTGACGGCCGCGACACCGGCGTGCCCAATGCTGTGGTGGATACGGACAACCTCTGCACGATTTCCGACCTCATTGAAGACTGCGCAGAAAGCGCCTCCAATCACGGGGAATTCGTCAGTTGTGTCGCCCATCTGACCAACGGCCTCAAGGCCGAGGGCATCATCACCGGGGACCAAAAGGGCGCCATCCAGTCTTGCGCCGCTCGGGCAGCCATTCCATAGGCAAGCGGAGGGCGCTCCGGCAGCGCCTGCGGGTTTCGGCCGCCCCAACTCTGGGGCGGCTTTTTTGTTGCCAAGACGTGGCGTCCCCCACGAGTTACTAACCTGCCTGCGGCGGAGATGAACCGTTTGTGCTAGTCGGCTAAATCCGTGTCCCACTGTGTTCATCGGTGGTTTCACGCCTCCGCGTCCCACGCCTCCCGTTTCAACTTCGCCGCCCGTTCCGGGTCGGTCCGTTGCAGCCGCATCTGCTCGGTCAGATTCCAGTGCTTCCGCTTGAACGGATTGCGCGGCGGCAACTCCGGTTCCACGATCCCGTCGGCCGGGGTCGCCGGCGCGAACAACTCCGTCGCCGCCTTCCGTTGCGACCGCACCCATTCGCCCACCGTCAAGCCGCCCACCCCGTCGGCCGAGCGCAGCGGAAAAGTGAGGAAAGAAGTTGACGCGGTTTCGCGGACGGCGCCAACCAATTTGGTCAGGGTGGCGCAAGAGCCCCCGGCGCAGGCCCGCCGTGGCGATTGGCGCTCACCTCACCCCACCGTCACCGGCACGAGCGTCATCGTGTCGTTCCCGAAAATATCAATCACCTTCACGGCGATGACGTAGCGGCCCGGCTTCTCGTAGGTGTGCGGGGCGGTGGTCATTTCCAGGTCGCGATCCTGCCGGGTGCGGAAGCTTTGCCATTCGTTTTCGAAGATATAGGCGCCGGTCCAGCGTTCCTCGAAATCCACGAATTCACCCGCATCGGCCTGAACCGCGCCGGGCAACTCGCCTTCCACGCCCATGCGCTTGGGCACTTTGATGATTTCTTTCCGGCTCTCGTAATTGAAATCCACCGCCCAGTAATCCACCCAGTCGGTCCACTGCTTCGTGAGCACGTCGCGGGTGATGACGCCGTCTTTGTTTTTGCTGAACTTCACCAAGGTGCCCGCTTCGCAGACGACTTCGCTCTTGCCGGCTTTCAGGTCGGCGGTGATCGCGTCCACGACACCTTGCGAGTAGTAAACCGAGAAATCCGTCAGCTCCACCGCGACGGTCATTTTGTCTTTCTTGCCGAACCGCGGCGTGGCCTCGACGTAGGCGACATCGTGAAAACGCACCTGGCCGCGTTCCACAGCGCGCTTGTCGAAGACTTCCGGCGGAATGGTCTTGGGCGCAAGGTCAATGCCCTTCTGCTTGGCCTCGTCCAGCACGGCCGGGAACAGGCCCATCTCGAACTCGAACGCCAGCACATCGACGCGCGACGCCCCGCGCTTGCGGCATTCCGTGATGACTTCCTCCACGAACAGCCGCCCCACGGGCAGGTTGATCGGGCCGACGACCACCAGCCGGTTGCCCGCCTTGCCGTGGAAGAAGGAATCGCCCATGGGCCTGGGTGGAACGGGCGACCCGCCCGTTCCGTCCGGCGACCCGCCGGACGGCATGAAAGAGACGCCGTTCTTGCCTTTGCCGCCCTTGCGCGAAGGGACGCCGCTAGCCGGAGTGCCGGGCGGGTCGCCCGGCACAACAGGCTGGTAGCCTGTTCCACCCGGACCAAAACTTCCCCCGCCCAGCGGCTCGGCGCGGTAGGCTTTCAGGATCAGATCGCGGAACTCCTGTTCCTTGCGGGCCAGGGCCTGCTCCTTCTTTTTGGCGGAAAGATTGCCACCGACGTTGAGATAGGCCTGGCGCTCGTAGCGGCCGAGGTTAAGCACCTCGAAGGCGCGGAAGGGCTGGCCGCCGGCCTTCAACTCGCGCTGCACCTGGATGAGCCGCTTGCGCGTGGTGTGGATGCCGAACTTGCCGAGGTCGGTGGCGATCCATTTGCGCCCGAGCTTTTCGGCCACGGCGGCGGTCGTGCCGCTCCCGCAGAAAAAGTCCGCCACCAAATCGCCGGCGTTGCTGCTGGTTTTAATAATCCGCTCCAACAACGCTTCGGGTTTCTGCGTCGGGTAGCCAAGGCGTTCGGCTGAAGTGTTTCCAACGCGCCCAACATCGTCCCAGATTGTTGTAACGGGCTTGCCTCGTGTCTCATCCAGATAAGTTTTCAATCCGTCGAGACGTGGCGAACCATCCTGCTTGGTGAGAATCAGTCCCTTGCTCCAAAGCTCTTCCAACTTTTCAAGCGCGTAGCCCCATGAGCGGCGCGAAGGCGGCTTTGAACCGCGCCATTCAAATTGCCGATTCGGATTTGCACCCGAGAAAGTCAAATCGCGTCCGGTGTAAAGACGCCCCGCTTCGTCCTTCTTGTATCTTCCAAGCTGTGCCTCGCCGTATTCGGTGAATTCTTCGTTGAAGGCGAATCGTTCGCCCCGCGTTGCGTAATAAATTGTGTCTTGAGCGCGAACGTAACCTTTCGTCGCCATGTTGTGAGCGTTCGTTCGCAGCCAGACGATTTCATTTCGGAAATTGTTTGCACCGAAAATTTCGTCAATCGCCAGTCGGATGAACGCTGTTACCCGCCAATCGCAATGCACGTAGATGCTGCCGTCGCTGTGCATCAAATCGCGCATGAGGATGAGGCGTTCGTAAATCATGGCGATGAAGGAATCGGCGCCGCGCCCCCAGGTGTCGCGGTAGGCGATTTGTTCGAGGAGGTTGGGCTCCTTGTGGAAGGTCTCGCCGCCGATCTCGATGTCCATGCTGAAGTCCGCGCCCACGTCGAAGGGCGGGTCAATGTAGATGAGCTTGAGGCCGCCGGCGTCCTCGATCTGGCGGCGGAGCGCGCCGCTCTTGAGGGAGGCGAGGATGAGCTTGTTGTCGCCCCAGATGAGTTTGTTGGTCCAGCCCTTGACCTGGCGGCCGGAGAGGTCGAGGAGGTCGGCTTGTTGGAGGGTTTCCGCCGGAGCGCCGGTTTCCGAACCGGCGTGTTCCGCCGTGCCCGCCCGTGCCGATTTGGAAATCGGCGCTCCGGGGCGGGTTTCCTTCCGCGGCTCGTCAATGTGTTCCAGCGTCTGAAACGGGAGGATCGCGGTGCAGACTTCGCGGGACTTGCCGTTCCAGACGAGTTCGACCTCGCGTTTGTCGGCGAAGAGGAGGAAGCGGTATTTCTCCGGGAGCGGCCTGCCCTGCTCGATCAGCTTGATGAGGTCGCGCTTCTCGGCGTCGGAGAGGTCGTAGCGTTCGTGGTCTGGAGTGCGGGGCATAAATCAGGATTTTCTGGCGGACTTGCCAGCCAGGCGTTGGGCTGTCTTGCTGATTGCGTGAGGGCGAGGTAGTTTTCGCTGGTGACGACTTTGCGGCCGCTTTTGGTTTCGAGTTCGCGGCGGGCGTTGCCGGCGACCGTGCCGCCTTCGCGCGCGGCCTGTTTGTTTTTTGGAAAGCCCTGCGCGTCGCGTGTCCGGGCGATTTCCGTCGTGGAAGCCTCGCCGAGCATGGAGAAGATGAGTTCGAGGTCGGTCATGTGATCGCGGAGGTTCTCGCGCTTGAGGCGCTTGAACTCGGCGTATTGAGACGGAGTCAGGCCGAACGTGGCCTGGGAAATTTCGGCGGTGAGGATGGCGTATTCGCGCTGTTCGCGGACGCCGCGCTTTTTCCATTCGTCGGTGAGTTCATCGCGGATGGCGATGGAGCGCATCCGCTTTTCAATCCAGTCATCGGAATAGCCCTTGGCCTCGTAAAGCGCGCGGGTGCGCTTGGTGGCGAGCTCCGGGTCTTCGATCTCCTGGATGCGCTCATAGCCGACCCTGGCAAGCCAGCGTTTGAAGGGCTCGGCCTTGGGGCTGGGAATGGATTGGATCAGGCGGAAGATGCCTTCGGTGTTCCAGCATTGAAGCAACTGGCGTCCGCCGGCCGTGTCGAATTCGAGGCCAAGGGGGGGGACAAGTTGTCCCCCTCCTTTGAAAGCGTTGGACAAAAGCTCGTCGCGCTTGCGGAGCTTTTTCAAATAGTCGCTGGCATCAACGGAGTCGGTCAGCACGGCAACGACATCCGTGATAACGAACCACCATTCGTTGTTGTGAATCGTGCGGCGGACTTCCTTGCGCTGAAACAGGGTGAAGCCCGGACCAATCAAAGCCTAATCTGCGCGACACCCGCCCGACCCGCATTGACTACGCGAAACGGCAGACCAACCGCCAGCTTCCCACCGCCCACTTGCTGGCCTTGCTCCGCAACGAGGCGCCCGACTTCTTCCACCTCGCGCAGATCGTCGGCCAGTGGGTCTGGATTCAGTTCCCCGACCGGCAGCCCCCGACCATCACCGCCCGGCTCGCCGAGTTCGGCTTTCACCGGAAAAACAAGCGCCAGTGCTGGCAACACCCCTGCGGCCCGCTGGACCTGGACGCCCCGCAACCCGCCATCACCGTCATGCTGCCCGACGAAGATTGACCACGCCGCTTGCGGCGCCTTCTCCGCTCTGGGGAGAAGGTGGCCGCAGGCCGGATGAGGTGGCCAAATTTTTTTCGCGGCTTCGCCGCGACGCCGCTCAGCCGCTCCGGCACCGTCTAGTGCTCCGCGCACCAGACCGCGCCAAAGGGCAACGCCCTCTGGACTTCATTCCGCAACACCCCGCCCCGCCCTGCCTCGATCACGACGACCCTTGATTGACGCGCTCAATCCCGCCGTTGGTTTTTTCAACTCACGCCCAAGCCGCTCCGGGCTTATCGTCGAGCATCAAAGCTATGAAAACCAACCTTCGTCGCCTCCTCCTCTGGACACCCCGCGTGCTGGGGCTGCTCTTCGCCGCCTTCATCAGCCTCTTCGCCCTCGATGTGTTTGATGAACACCTCGGCTTCTGGCCCACCGCCTTGGCCCTGGCCATGCACCTGATCCCCACCGCCATCCTGCTGGTCCTGGTGGCCCTCGCCTGGCGCTGGCCTTGGATTGGCGCCATCACCTTCCCCGCCTTGGGCGGATTTTACATTGCCTCGTTCTGGGGCCGGTTCCCGTGGCCTACGTATCTGATCATCGCCGGGCCGCTCTTTCTGGTGGGCGCACTGTTCCTGCTGAGCTGGATGCGCCGGGCCGAACTGCGGCCCGCCGCCTGATCACGGCGGCTCACCCCCCGCAGCCTCCGGGCCTTGACCTGGCGCGTCCGGGTCGCCACCGGTAACGCAGCGCGTCGGCCGCCTCGTCCCCGCCCACGCCGTCCTCGTCGGCGTCCACCTTCAGCACGTCCTCCGGACGGTTCGGATCGTGTTGCAACACCCGGCGCCAGTCACGCAGATTCCATGCGCAGATGCCCGGCTCACGGGCAACGCGGTTGATGGGACGGCCGCTGCTGATCAGCAGCCGCACGGCCTGTTGCTTGAACTCAGGATCGTAGGTCTTGCGACCGGGTTTCGGATGCGTGGACGTGGCGGCTTTTCTTTCTCAGTTTCTCCGCCCCTTGTCCACGGTTTCGTGGGAACCTCACTCCCAGGAACAACGTTCTGTCTTTGAAAGATAGTTCTAGCTTCCGAAAGAAAGCGCCACCGCTTTTGCAGTGTTTCTCCGACTGGCAAACGATTGGGTATTTGCGCTGGCAGAGCCATGGGGAAACGCCCCAAACGCGTTGAAGAACGGTCTGATCATGCGGCCGGGGAACAAGCCGGGTCAATGCGCGGAGGAAATCGGCGCCACTGAACATCGCGGGCGACTTGACGGTCACGATGTAGAGGGACTTGCTTCGCCGGGCGGGCCGGCGCATGTTTTTCGTTGTTCATGGAACGCAAGCACATTCTCGTGATCGAGGACGACGACCTCCAGTATGAGTTGTATGAGGAGGCGCTGAAGGATTTCGACCTGCTCCGCGCGAAGACCGGCTCGAAGGCGCTGGCTACGCTGGCGGCCGACCGGCCGGACATCATCATCCTGGACCACATCCTGGCCCGGGGCGAACTGGGGCTGGATTTCCTGCCGGAGATGAAGGATCTGCTGCCTTATGTGCCGGTGATCATTGTCTCCGGCGCGCTGGAGGTGCATCAGCAAATCAATGCGCTCCAAGGTCCGCGCCGGGCGCATTATTGCCTGACCAAGCCGCTGGATTTGAACGAACTTCATCGCACAATTCAAACCGCCCTGGCGGAATGCGGCGCGACGGAAATCGTGCGGCAGTTCGAGGCGCTGGAACGGTCCAAACGCGCGGACATCGCGGACCTGCTCAGCCGCTCCACCGACCGCCTCAGCCGGCAGACGGAAATCCGCCGCCAACTGCAGGACGCCCGTGACCGGCCCAACATCTCCGCCCTGGCCCGGCGGTTCAAGGTGGCGCGCCGCACCATCATCCGCGATTTGCAGGAACTCATCCGCCGTGGCGAAATTCCGGCGGAAATTTACCCGAGATGGGAAACCGGCGAAGACGACGGCGATCCCGAGTCGCCGGCTTGAGAGGCACAACCTCGGCAGGTCCGCAGCATCACGCGATTAGCTTCATCAGCCGGGGCGTCAGGAGCCACTCCAACGACGCGCTGCGTGCCGCAGGCGAACCGCTGACTCTGAGTTTGGCCAGACCGCCCTTCTTGAATTCCAGGGCGTCCGGCGAGGTGCTCGCGAGCAGCAGTGAAGCCAGGTTGCCGAGGTAAGGCTGGTGACCGACAAGCAGTACCTCCTTGGGTGCCGGCTTCAACGCGGTCAGATGCGGGACGATTTCCGCCGGTTCGGCATCGGCGGCGAGCGCGTCGCAAAGCGTGACTTTTCGCCGCGGTTTCACGCCGGCGGCGACCAGTTCGGCCGTCTCGCGGGCGCGGACGAACGGGCTGCTCAAGATCGCGTCGAACTCCAAATCCATCGCCGTCATCGCCTGCGCAATGCGTTTGACCTTCGCGCGACCTTCGGCGGTGAGCGGACGGTCACGGTCGTCGCGATATTTCGCGGAACCCCGCTCCACCGCCAAACCGTGGCGGAGCAGATAGATATTCATGCGATAAAGTGGTCCCGGCCGGGATGCCGCGCAAGCGCACCGGCTTCGGCCCCGCTGCCGCGCAGAGGAGCCGCTACCGGGTTTGCCTTGATTCCAAAAACGGGAGCGGCAAACGGCTTGCCGCCTGGTCCACTCCTGCTCGGTCAATGTCCGGCCAGAGGTCAAGGGAGTGGTAGATGGTCGCGTCGCCCATGATGTCCGTCTCCGACCGAAAACCGCCCATTCCCCGGCTTAGCATTGTCAACACGTGCAGGTGCTCCACCTGGTCCGCGGGCACGGGCGGCGAGCGTTGGTCATCAGGCAATTCCGTAAAGGCGTCGATGTACACGCAATCATCCCGGTCGGGATGGAGGTCGTGCGTGGTCGCGGCCGGGTCATCCGGGTTGGTGCCCCGACCGCTGGCTGCTGTCTGACCATTGGCTGCCCATTCACTCATTACCGGCGAACGCTATTGGTGATTCCAAGTTGGCTCCAGATAAGCCGTGCCTTGTCAGCTTCAACAACCGTTGTGGGCAAAACAGATCTCCTGTCAGCTTCTCCTCCTTGAAAAAACACCGTAACGGCTACTGGGTGGTCCTTGGGCACCTCGACTGGGTTTTGTAGAATCAGACCCAGCCAGCAGCTATTCTGTTCCCACCGAACGACTGGTGCCGCGGATATAGGCGTGCCATCATCTCGCCGCATGAACCACACTTTGTATCTCGATCCGTTCTTCCTGACAATGTCGGCTAAGAGGTTGCTTTGCACATTCAATACCTGAGGCGCGTTGCCCATCAAGCTCCAACTTGCCTCTTTCAAGGTGCCTTTGCGAAACACATACTGGTCCATTGAACGGCCGTTTGCGAGGTTCGTGGCGATTGTTCGCCATGCGGGATTAGTGCTCGCCGCTTGGAATTCCACAAGAGTCTGATTGGGCCGGTTAGTATCCACTCGGCTTTCCAGCAACGGTTTGGCAAATGGATGTGTCCTGACAAACTCCGTAAGGGCCATTCCCAGCCGCACGTCTTGCATTCCTTTCGGCAGAACCAGGGAGTGATCGTCGCCACGAGTCGCCGCAACGCATAACAGTACAGACAATAGCATGGAGAACACGAGCCGACCTTGAGTCATAATAACCTCCTAAAGTCTCTATTTACAGAAATTGACATAGACTGAAGTATCAGTGTTATACCATTGAGTCATCGCATTATAGGGTGACAGTTATGCGGATGCGTGCCGGGCTGTTGGCATGTCGGAGACCCGAGATCATGCCAAGCTGGAAAAACGCCGCCTTCAGGTGGGCAAACTGTTCGCCAGGGGCCTTTCTGCCCCCGAGGTGGCCCGGCGGCTGGGGAGCGCCCGCCTGGTGGCTTACCGCTGGAAAACCGCTTGGGAGAAAGGCGGGCAGGCCGCCTTGGCGAGCAAAGGCCCTGCCGGCCCCAAACCCAAACTGACCGGCAAACAAACGCAGCAGGTCGTTAAAGCGCTGCTGGCAGGTCCGGTGGCCCGGGGTTGCAAGACCGCCCTCTGGACGTTGCCGCGCGTCGCGTTGCTGATCAAAGAGTTGACGGGGGTGGATTATCATCCGGGGCATGTGTGGCGGTTGCCGGGGGCCAGCGGGTTCAGTTGCCAACGCCCCGAACGCCGGGCCATCGAGCACAGCACTTGTTCTCCGATGCCAATCGTTGTTCGGGTGTCGGGAGTGTTTGCCGGTGCGGAGCACACTGTTTGTGAAACCAATCTGTGTTTGGTCGGGTTGACCTCAAACGCATAGATATCGCAGTCGGCGACGGTGGGAGTGATGTCCAGTTCCGCGCCGTCGGGCAGGGCCAGATACAAATAACCGTCCGTCCCCACGCTTTGGCCCCGGATTATCATGCGTTCGGGCCCCAGATAGAGTGAATTACCGCTGTTGAGTGGCGTCGGCGGATGCCATTGGGCGTCCGTGACCACCGCCCCATCCGCATGAAGCACGATCAGGTTGCGCCGGCCGGGCAAGGCCTTGCCCCCGGTCCGCAGAAAGAGCCGGGTCTGGGCGACGCAGGAGAAGGTCTCGCTGCTCGTGTTGTCATTCCAGATGCGCGCATAGTTGACGGCACAGGATTCCATGGGCAGTAAATAAGCCGAGTCCGGCGGGTCGCAATCGTTGGTGGTGGTCTGTTGATTGAGGAAATCACAGTAGGAATAGGTTCCCCGCCGGATCGGTATCCAGTGGTCCCTCGGCCAGGTCCAGGTCTCGCTGGTATAATAGTGATCAAACTGCTTGAAGGCCGTGGCCGAACTGTCGTCGTCGTCGCTCCAGTCTATCGAATTCACCGTCATCAATGGCTCCTCCCCTTGTTGCTGTGGCCTATTTAGCATCGCATAATACGGTGACATCAAGGCCACAATTCAGCTTGGGAGCAGCCGGCGGCAACGAGGGAATTCCGTCGGCGCATCCGGCGCAGGGCGGCGGTGGCCTCCCGACTGAGTTCCCAGGCCTGGGTGGCGATCCGATTGGCGATTTCATGCGTCTTGAGATGTCCGCACATATACTCCACCGGATTGAGTTCGGGCGCATAGGCCGGCAACCGCTCGACTTGAATGCGTCCCCGGGTGGCGGCGACGTGGTTTTTGACCAACAGGCTGCGATGAATGGGCGCCCTATCCCAGAGGATCAGGATCTTCCCGGGAATATGCCGCTGGAGATGATTCAGGAATTCAATCACCTGAAGACTTTTGATGCTGCCGGCATGGACTTGAAAGAGGCATCGCCACAGGGTCAATCCACCGATGATCGAGAGGCTCTTCCAATTGAACGTCTCGTGGAGCACCGGGGTTTGTCCACGCGGAGCCCAGGTGCGCGCCCGGGTCGGCCGGGTGCTCAACCCGCTTTCGTCAATAAAGACAAGGGTTCGGCGCTGCCGGCGCGCCTTTTTTTTTAAGGCCGGCCAGACCTCTCGTTTCCAGCGGTCCATCGCCTTGTCATCACGCTGCACCGCCTTGCCCGCAGGGCGCTGGAGACTCCAGCCCATGCGGCCCAGCAGCCGCCAGACATGTCCGGGATGCAAACGCACGCCGCTCTGCCGGCAGATCAGTCCGGCGATGCGCGGCAAGGTCCAGAGATCATTGATGAAAACCATGGGCCTGCGCCCCTTGCCGGAGCGCCTGCTCCAGCTTTTGCATGTGGGTCGGATTCAGTTTGGGTCGCCGGCCCAAGGGGCGGCGTTTTCAAGCGACTCCTTGAGCCGCAGTGCGCCGTTGTTCCCAGCGCAGGGCGCTCACCCGGCTGACGCCGCAGCGCCGTGCGACTTCAGCTTGGGGAATGCCTTGGGCAAGGAGGCGCATGCCTTCACGCCGACGTTGTTCCATTCCTTCGAGATCCCGCCTGGTCTTGGTGCTCATGCGGGAAAAGTATGTTACTTATTTATGCGAGAGTCAATAGTGTGGCCGCGAGACGCTTGCGGGCTTCCGTGACTTTGTCTCCAGCCACGTCGGCAGTGGCGGCCATCAGGGCGCGCGCGTCTTCGGCGAGTGTGCCCATGTCAGGGCTGTTTGTTTGTCCATAATGTTGTGTTTTTCTATTTGGTCTGGGTTTTCAAGGGTAAATGTTCCGCGTCGGCAAGATGGGCTGCTGCCGATGAGCTGGCCACCTTGAGTATCGAGTTTCTCCCACCGAACGGGTTGGGCACGGATTCCTTGGCCAGCGGATCGGCGGTCCATTGGCCGTCCACCACCAGGCGGTATTCGTAGGTGCCGGCCGGCAAGACCATCTCTGTCAGCCAGCGACCGTCGCCCAAGAGATGCATCGGGTTGGCTTCGGCGTGCCAGTCGTTGAACGTCCCCGCGACGCAAATGGTGGTGGCTGTGGGATGGATTAATTCGAAGCGAACTGCCTCCAATCGAGGCCCAACGCTCCTGCCGTAGTCATGATGGTTGCTGTGTTTCATGGAGATTTGTTTTTTTGGGGTTCTTCGTTGATCAGTTCAAGAACACTCTTTGGGGCATGTCATGGACAGACAATGTCCTTTACGCCCTTTGACCGGCCGGAGCATGAGTCCACCGGCCCGAGATGGCGCTGAGTTGCAGTTGGCTTTTGCCCCGTTCCAGGCGCCGGAGTTGGCGGGCCTTAACTTGGTGCTCCAGATCCTGGGTGGCCTTAAGCAGCGCCGCTTCGAGCGTGTTGCCCCTGGCCTCGGCTCGCAGGGCCGGGCCGTGAACCAACAACTCGACCCGGCGCGTATGACGGGTGGCCTCGCCGTGCGGGCGCGGCCCCGGAACCTCCAGCCGGATTTGGACGCGGAAGGCCGGTTTGGCTTCCCGTTGGTGTTCGAGAATCACGTCGGCAGAGGTTACCTCCGTCAAGTTGTGCAGGTGGTTGAGCTGTTCCTCCACCTGACGGTGCCAGGTGGCTTGGGCGTTGAGACTGAGATAGCGAAGCGTGGTTTTCATTTCCGCTTAGGCAACCTTGACCTCGATTTGCTGCGGCTTGGGCTTCTCGGTCTTGGCCAGATGCACCGTGAGCACGCCGTCTTTGAACTCGGCACTGACCTTCGCGGGGCTGGCATCATCCGGGAGCGAGAAGTTGCGGACAAAACTACCGTAGGACCGTTCGACGCGGTGATACTTCTTGCCTTTCTCCTCCTTCTCGAATTTGCGTTCGCCCGTAATGGTCAGCGTGCCTTCCTCGGCCGTGACCTTTACATCCTCCCTTTTCACTTCCGGCAATTCCGCCTTGATCAGGTATTCCTTGTCGTCTTCGCTGATGTCCACCAACGGGGCCCATTCGGGCACCGCGATCTGTTCCTCCTGGCCTTCGGGCCACTGCGCTGGGGACCGGTTGAACAAGCTGCCCAGACCGTGTTGCAGGGCTTCCAGTTGTCGTAATTGATTCCAACGTGTCAATGCATTCATGATTTCATTTCTTGTTGGCGGGTGAGGTTGTGGGCCGTCGCGCCAGGCCCGCCAACAGTCCGGGCGGCGACGGTGAATGGCGCGGGGGCACCGGTTGGCGCCTCCGTGAAGTGTGATGGCGAACTCCAATCCCGGGGTATAGACCACTGCGGGGGACGGACATCCAGTTGTGCCGGATCAAATACTTCGCCCAAAACCTGCAAATCCACAATCTGCTGCGGCACGAGACCCAGAGTATGAGTGCCTGTGTTGCTGGAGTAGTCCCATAGCCAATAACGATTCAGTCCGTCCGGGAAGCCGCCGCCTGGACCATAATCCATTGGCGCGCAGATGCGATCCAGCACGCCGCCGTCCGCTTTGGAATAGAAACGCACGCTCACCTTGTTCTTCTCCTTGATCGCTTCGATAAACCGCGCATGATTAGGTATCATAGTGTTGACGGGGAAATGGTTTGGTTTGACTCGTTGGCCCTTGCTTAGGCTTGTTTCCAATAACGCAACGTCCACACGAAGCCAATGACGGTGGCGACGGCGCCCACGATGAGCATCCAGACCGCCTTGTCGGTCGGCGATCCTGTAAAGAACCGCGAAACGTCGGAACTGAAGGAGTTCGTGGCGTTGATCCCAAAGCTCATGAGGACGACACCACCCACGAGCAAAGCGACTGGAACAATGATATTCATAACGCTTGTTCAATAGGTTGTTGATCGATGCACAACGCGACCCGCGTTGTTTGTTTCCTGCCCACATCACAACACCCGACGGCCCTGAATCAGCCTGACGAGCACCATAACAATGGCAACGACCAGCAGGATATGAATCAGCCCGCCCATCGTGTAACTGCTCACCATACCGAGCAGCCACAGGGCCAACAGTATTACTGCGAGTGTCCACAACATATTATTCCGTTCTATTGTGCAAGGTTTCGCTTTATAAAGCTTCAAGGTGCGATTTTGTCGCTTACCCACTGGCGTGCTGAGTTGATTCCGTCCTTCGTGGCGTCGTATGCCTTCTGGCAGCCGGCCTTGACACTGTCCCAAGTGGACTCGGTGGCATCCTTGGTCTCCTCAAGCTGCTTGTTTAACTGGGCCGCCTGGTCGCGCAATGCCTGGAGTTTGGGTTTAGCCTCGGCCTTGACCGCGTCGCTGGCGTTGTCGATTTTGGCCGAGAGCTGGTCCAAATCCTTGTTAAGCGCGTCCAACTGGCCCTGCATGGTTTTAACGAATTCGGCCTTCTGCGCGAAGGTGTAATCCTTCATATCCTGCGCGGCCTGCTTCGTTTCAGTTTGAACCTTGTCCATCTGCTGCGAGGTGGACTGCTCTTTATTGCAGCCTACCGCGATAACGGTGATGGAAAGGAGGGTGAGGAATAGTGTTTTGTTTTTCATAATGGTGATTTTGTTTTGTTGGGTGATTGCGTTCTGTGCTCAGACTATGCTCCCACGAGCTGCGGTGCGGGGCTGGTGCGTGAAGGCTGATGTTCTTCCAGCGCCTCCGGGTTGGTGCGGTTGATGATCTCCCGGGCATGAACCGTTTCCGCATCGGAACCGTGGGCGATCACGACAAACTTGCCGGATTTGATGGCCGTCTCGTATCGCAGAACGCTGTCCTTGGGGATGCCCATGCCGTAGAGTCCGGCGCCCAGCGCGCTCAAGCCGCCCACCACCACGGCGCCTTCCAGCGCCCCGACGAGCCAACCGACGAGCGGCCCCGCGATGAGCAACGGTCCGACGCCGGGAATCAAAAAGAACGCGGAACCGAACAATAATCCCCAAATCCCGCCCCAGAAGGCTCCCAGTTTCCCCCAGTGCTTCATGCGGTCCCCGGTATTGTAGTAGCCGACGACGTGTTCATCTGTATGATAGTCGCGCCCGACAATCGAGAGTTTCTTCATGTCAAATCCCGATTGCTGTAGTTCCTTGACGGCGTTTTCCGCGTTGGCGTGGGACGTGTAAATCGCCACCACGGCATTGTTATTGGTCATCATGTTTGTTCTTTCGTTTTGTATTTTCGGTTTTATCGCAGGTGATACGCTACGCCCGGGCTGGCCGGGCGCTATGGGGTGTAACCCTACCGTGCGTTGTTTATGGCGTTCACCGATAACTGCCGAAGCGGTGGATGGTTTGAAAACTGAAGAAGTCCCGTGACGTCGCGACTGTGACAGCGAATCGGCGTTTCCGCCCGGTGCGGCTGATTCAATCTTTATTGGAGAACGATTGACTTCGCTGACAACTCGGACGGTTCTACCATCTCCGACGCCACCTCGATTGTCCCGCAACGGTGTGGTGACCGGCTTGCCCAAGCGGGACTCCAACAACCTCGCGACCCGCTGACGACATTCCTCCCGCCGCTGGTCCAGCTTCATGCGATAGACCGCCCCGAGGCCCATAAAAACCAGAAAACAAATCAGCGATGCCGACCCCAGCGCGAAAATAAGGTTTACGATGAAATGCGGCACGCTATAGGGAAAGTTCTCCACCAGGATCGCCGGATAGACAAAGCCAGCCACAGCAAGCGCGGTTAAGATGGCCACCAGCCATGCCGCGCGTTGTACACAACGCATGTCGCGCTGAAGCTGACTGATCTCTTCCGCCAGTTCCTGGTGCTTGGCGCTTTCGTCGTAGAGGATGCACTGCCGCAGAAACTCGGTATATTTTTGATGTTCGCTCATCACCGTTGAAGCAAAACGCCGTTCGCGTTGCGGCATTCCCGCGTTTGCTCATGAGGCCATGCTACGGTGTCGGACGGACTTTCGCTATGGGGTGAAACCCTACCAGGAATAATAAGTCAACGTTCTGCCACAGCCGCCAAAACCGAAGAGATTTCAGTCATTTTGCGATGATCCGGGAGTTGACTATGCGGCAGTGCCGTCACCACACCATGCCCGGTATTCTGTTTGGCGGTTTAATTTCTTCTCATGCGCGAAGCCGGCTGGGCATTGCGAGCGGACCGAGTGTTTGAGTCAGGCGCAAGTTTTCCGCCGCGTCCACCGGGCAGTCAATGATCGTAAGCTGGTTTGAACTTAAAGCGGCGCGCAGCGCGGGCGCCAGGTCGTCCGCCGATTCGATGCGCATACCGTTCGCGCCGAAGCTCTCCGCATATTTCACGAAATCCGGGTTGTTGAAGTCCACGAAGGCCGGCCGTTTTAACTGCTGCATCTGCTTCCAGCGAATTAGACCGTAACTGCGGTCGTTGAACACGAGCACCACGAAGGGCGCTTTCAGACGCGCGGCGGTTTCCAATTCCTGCGAGTTCATCAGAAAGCCGCCGTCACCCGTGACCGCCACCACGCGGCGGTTCGGGTGCGCCAGTTTGGCTGCCACGGCACCGGGCACGGCCATTCCCATCGCGGCAAAACCGTTCGAGATGACGCAGGTGTTGGGTTGCAGGCACGGAAACAAGCGTGCGAGCCACAGTTTGTGCGCGCCGACATCCGAGATGACGATGTCGGCGGCGGCCAGCGCGGAACGCAGGTCGGCAAGGATTCGTTGCGGCTTGAGCGGAAAAGAATTGTCCTGCCGGCCCGTTTCCAGTTCGTCGCGCAACCTTTGGCGGAAATGCAAACCGTGCGCCGTGGCGTGCGGTGTCACCGCCTGCGTCAGTGCATCGAGCGATGAGGCGATGTCGCCCACGACGCCGACCTCGACAATGTAAGCGGCATCCACTTCGGCGGGCGACCTGTCCACATGCACAATCCTTTTGTCGCGTTTCGGGTTCCACGAACGCGGTGCATATTCCACCACGTCGTAGCCGACGGCGATGACGACATCAGCCTCCGCAAACGCATCGTTCACATAATCCCGCATCTGCAAGCCGATGGCACCCAGTGCGAGCGGATGCGAATCCGGAATGACGCCTTTGGCCATAAAGGTCGTGGCGACTGGAAGATTCAGCTTTTCGGCGAACCGCACCAGCGCTTCGGAAGCGCGTCCGCGAATGACGCCGTTGCCCGCCAGCACGATTGGGCGCGCGGCTTTTGAAATGATGTGCGCGGCCTTCGCGATTTGTTCCGGCGCGGCGCCGCCGGGATGAAGCCATTGCACGAGCAGCGGCTGGCCGTCAATTTCCATGTGGGCCACATCTTCGGGGATCTCGATGTGTGTGGCACCGGGTTTTTCGGATTGCGCCAGTTTGAAGGCTTTGCGGAAGGCTTCGGGAATGATGTCGGGAATGGGCAGGCTGGTGTTCCACTTGGTCACCGGGCGGAACATGGTGACGATGTCCAGATGCTGATGTGATTCCTTGTGCAGCCGGTCACGATCGGCCTGGGCGGTGAGTGCCACAAGCGGCACGTGGTCCATGTTCGCATCGGCCACGCCGGTGAGGAGGTTCGTCGCGCCCGGCCCCAGCGTGGAGAGGCACACACCCGCTTTGCCGGTGAGCCGGCCGTAAACGTCCGCCATGAACGCCGCGCCTTGCTCATGTCGTGTCATGACGAAACGGATGGACGAGCCGAGCAAGGCGTCGAGCAGATCCATGTTCTCCTCGCCGGGCACGCCGAAGATGTATTCGACGCCTTCGTTCTCCAGGCATGTCACGATGAGTTCAGCGGCAAGCATGGACGCATGGTGCAATGGGGCTGCTGGACCTGGAACATCAGGCCAATGAAATCCACACAAGCCGGCCTCACAATAGCGCCGCCAGCTTGAGCCGCACCTTTTTCGACGCGTTGTTCCCGGTTTTGCGCAGGAACTCGCTCTGTTTTGGTTTTGTAATTACCATAGTAGGAGCCGGCGGCCAGGCTTGGGCGGATCCCTCGTTGAGGCTTCGGCCTCCAACCACGGTTGTCCGTCCTGTCCTTGCGGCCAGCCTTGGGCCCGGTTGATGACGGAAGCATTCCAAGCTACTTTGTGCCGCTACGGCCTGACCGCAATTGCAGTTTGCTTTGGCGGCGCAGGTGGTTCGTGTGTTGGCTGACTTCACATGTCTGAATTGAACTTTGTTCTACGGGGTAAGAAAGTACACTGGCACGCCGCATGGCGCTATGGGGTGTTCACCCCATTGAGGATTCCTCCAAAGCGAAAGGGAACGTTCCTGCCCCCAGACACGCCGCTCAGCATCTCACGCACGGCCTGTTGGCGGAAGAAACAGGTTCCCCGCTACTTTGAATGGGTGAAGATGGATGGTATCGCGAGTTTACCGGCCACGAAATAGAGCATGGTGATCATATAAACTGAAGAGCGATACCCGCGGGCTTTGCGCTTGACGGCGCTGAACACACTGTTGAGTCCTTCCCAGAAACTGGTCGTGAGTCCCGCCTGCCAATGGGCCAGTATGCCTTCCAGATGTTCTTCCACGGTGTCGGCCAGTCGCTTCATCGGCGCCAGCAGCGCCCCCAAGCGCTCGACCTTCCGACGCACCCACCCGATCCAATCTCGCCAACGTTCCCGGGCTTTCTCCACGGTCCGACTTCGGTAGATGGACTGCAGCTCCAAGCGAACCTGATACGCCTGTCCGGTGGCCAGGTGCTTGAGGTCCAACTGGTCCAACCGCGCCTGTTCGGACTCGGTGAGGTGCTCCGGGTTCTTGCGCCACAGCCAGAGGCTCTGCTTCAACTGCGCTTTTGCCTCCGCGCCCCCCGCCCGCGCTTCGTCGCGGCGCACCGCGTCCACCGCCCCGTTGGCCAGCGCCACCACGTGGAATTTGTCATACACAATGGCCGCGTTGCCCAGGTTCTCGCGGACGCCTTGGGTGTAGGCCCCACTCATGTCGATGGCCACCTGTTCACCCTAATCTCCGCCATTGGAGCCGTGGTCAAACGTGATGTGAGTCAATCGAATCAGGGGTCATGAGCACATTGGCATCGCTGGTTTCGGTTCACCTGGCGGGTGAAGGGAAGGACGAGATTTCCTTGGATACGCTGCCGGGCAAATTTACGATCACGCGCACGGACGAAGCGCTGACACCTTACGGCGGCCTGGCCGCGTGGAGCGGTTTTCTCAAACACCTTGGCATCATTGAACGCCTCGCCGAGCATTGCCCGGTGACACGCACCAGTCCCAACGCCGCGCCGGTGCGCGAGGTGTTGCACAGCTTTCTGCTGGGGGCGCTGGTGGAAGGCAAACGCTTCTGCCATGTGCGCTGGGTGATGGACGATCCGGCCGTGGCCACGCTGATGGGCCTGGAGCGGGTGCGCGGCGAAGATGCCTTGCCCCGCTTGGGCAAGGA
>JAJXZJ010000068.1 GCA_021780105.1 bacterium | reverse complement strand
CCGGCCGTGTCGAGAATCTTGTCCACCAGCGGCGCGCCATCCTCATCCTTGTGCGCGAGAATGTCGCGGGTGATTTCAATGAGATAGCTGTCGAGTTCCCCCGTGTTCCATTCAGCGAAAACCTGATGCATCTCGTCGGCACTCATGCCGAGACCATGCTTCATGATGTTGTAAGCTTCGCAGATGATTTGCATGTCGCCGTATTCGATGCCGTTGTGGACCATCTTCACGTAATGGCCTGCGCCCATTTCACCGACCCAATCGCAGCAAGGCTGCGCCTGGCCACCAGCGCCGCCTTCCACCTTGGCGGAGACGGCCTGAAAAATGTCCTTCACGTGCGGCCACGCGGCGGGCGAACCGCCCGGCATGATGCTCGGGCCGCGGCGGGCGCCTTCTTCGCCGCCGGATACGCCGGTGCCGATGTAGAGCAGACCTTTGGACTCAACGTATTTCTGGCGGCGATTGGTGTCCTCAAACAGCGAGTTGCCGCCGTCAATGATGATGTCGCCGGGCTCCAAGTGGGGGATCAATTGCTCGATGAACTCATCCACGGGCTTGCCGGCTTTGACCAACATCATGACGCGGCGCGGACGCTTAAGTTTGGCCACCATTTCCTCGATGGAATGGGCGCCGATGATCTTGGTGCCTTTGGCTTCATTGGCCAGAAAGTGATCCACTTTCTCGACCGTGCGATTATAGGCCACGACGGTGAAGCCGTGATCGTTCATGTTGAGAATGAGGTTCTGGCCCATGACGGCCAGGCCGATCAGTGCGATGTCTCCTTGCGGTTCCATAATATATTGGGTTTACAATACAAAATGCGTCGTTGGCTGCGAGCAAAATTAGCGGCTACAAAATGAATTTAAATGCAATCAAAGCGGAATCAAATTCATGCCCCACTCCCGCCGAAACTGGCACGCACGGGATGAGTTCGGAGGATTGCCTCAGGCTTTAGCCCGCTTATTTCACCAGAGCGAGCTTGAGGGCACTTGGGTCCGTTGACTTGGTGGTTTGGCTTTTGAAAGGGCGGCAGGAACGGATTTTTTCGGCGTGTGGCGGCACGCCCCCCCCAGCCCCCGTTATTTTTCGACGTGCCGGGGACAGCACTTCGCGCGGTTCAGCCGCTGCCCAGCGTCTGGCAGATCTGGCCGAAGAGTTTTTGATACGGATAGCTCTGGCCAAGAGCAGCCGCACCCGCCGCGTGTTGCGCCCCACCACCGCGCCCATCTTCAAGAGCTTGAGCCGGATCGTCCCGGCCGGCGCCCGCGCCCGCCGCCGCTCCAGCAGCACATCCGCGCCACTGGAGAGCAACAACCGGAACTGGTTGGCCCACCCGTCCTGGCAACTGGTCCGGTCGGCAAACAACCCCAACTGCTGTTCCTTGATCCGGTTCTCCCTCTCGCCCCGCGCACAATAAATCTCGGCGTAAAGTTTTGGCGCCGCGCCGGCCAAGTTGGTCGCCACGAAACGCGGGTTGCTCCCCTTGTCGGTGTGCTCGGCTTTGACCAGCACGCGGCGCGGACGATCCCAGCTTGCCGCCGCATACGCCACTTCGCCAAACTGCCGCTGCTTTTCTGTCTGCGCCGCGAAATCGCTTTGGGCCTGCGTGATGCGTGGCTGCGCCTGCGCCCGCAGCCGCGCGTTCTGGGCCAAACCCACGATGTAGTTGACGCCATGATCTTCGCACCAGCGCAACCGCCGCCAGCGGCAAAAACCGCCGTCGCCCCGGAAAATAATTTTCACCTGCGGCCACGCCTGGCGTAGTCGCCGCACCAACAGTTTTAAAATCGCCCACGCGTGCCGGGCCGCGCGTCGCTGTGGCCCGACCGCAAATAGGACGCCAGCAACTGTTCCCCGCAAAACACATACAGCGGCAGAAAACAATAGCCGCCGTAGTAACCGTGAAAGGGCGCGTCCGCCTGCCGCCTAGGCACCCGGTCGTCCGGCGCGGCGAACGCCGCGATGAACTGGTCCACGATCACGCCGTGCATCGCCCAGGCTGCGGCGCGATTGGCGCGGTTGTCCAGCCGGCAGAGCGTCGGGTTGGACGCCAGCGGCCGGTCGCGTTCCACCGCCGTCTGCCACACCAGATCGTGCCGCCGCGTGTCGTGGCCGTTGAGATCCTCGTAGCCGGCGGCCAGCCCGTAAATCCGCTGCCGCACCAAGCTCAAAAGCGAATGCGCGATCCGGTCGGGAGCGCGCGGATCGGGCAGCCCCCGCGCCAGCGCGCGCGTCAGCCCCTGCCGCCGATCCAACTGCCGCAGCAACGGCAGACCGCCGTCGCGGCTCACGTCCCCGCCGGTGAAACTCGCGGTCAGGGCGCGCTTCTTTACGGCTGGAAAATTTAACCTGAACTCCGAAGTTGGGTATAAATTTGAGGGGATCGCTTCGTGATTTCAGATCATAACGCCACCGCTGGCCAGCCGGTCTTCGGGTGGGACCAACTTCGGCGACGCGACGTCAAGCCAGTCCAAGGTGGCATTCACCAGCGGTTTGTGTTTGCGTAAGCCACCCCAGGCGGCGGAGAGTTTAACCACCACATTCCGGCCCATGACGCCCAGCCCCGCGCCACCCAGGAACACCGCCCCGCGCAACGTCCCCGGCTGCCGATACGGCGCATTGGGCGTGGTCTGGTGCTGGTAAAGGCTCAACAGGTTGAAGGTGCAGAGCACCGCCAGGAACGCTGCCTCCGTCGCGAAGAAGGGTTGCAGGCAGAACCCGTCGGCAGCCACAGGTCGTGCTTCAACTCCTCAATCCGCTGCTCGATGCCCGCCCGGCCATTATAATCCCGCCACAACTCCACCGCGCTTTGGCTGCGATTGGTCACCCAGACGCGGAACGTGAAGCCCGGCACGTCCAGCAACCGCCGCCCCACCGGCGCTTTGGTCTCGCGCACGCGTTCCCGCACCACGACGAACCGTCGTTCCTTGGACCAGCCGAACAGCTTCACCGTGAACTCGCCCGCGGCGTGATGCGCATCGACGACCGTCCAGTCCTTGATCCCGGCGCCTTGCCGTTTCAGGCTCGAAGTCAGCCGTGCCACCACCACATAGGGCAGACAGCGTTCCTCCCAAAAGTCCAGGAACGCACCGTCAAAAAACCCGCTGTCGGCCCGCACCGTCCGCAGCCATGTCCCCTCCGGCAACAGTGCGCGGGCCTCCTGTAGAAACGGGATGACCCCGCGCGCCGGGCCGGTATTCCCGCTGCGCAGCCAGCCGTGCAGGATGAACTGCGCCTCCGCCAGCAAGGGATGATGACTGTGGCGCCCTTGGCGCCGGGGATTGAACCCCTTGCGCGCCCCTTCCTGTTGGCCCTCCCGGCAAAACACCGTCGAATCCAGATCCAGCGAGAACCCTGCCGCCGGACACTTCACCAGTCGCAACAGCCACCGCCAGAGCGGACGCCAGAACCGCTCAATGTCCGCCTGCCCAAACCGGAGGAAGAAGTTGCGGATCGTGTCATCCCCGGGAAAGCGGGCCATGCCGAGCAGGGCGTGGAGCACACGGTCGGCGCGCCGCCATTCACAGTGGGCAAACCGCCGTGCCCCCACCACGACGGACATCAGGAACGCGGTGAGCGCATGCGCCAGCGGAATGGCGTTGTTGGAGGCAGGTTCGGCAAAGGGCAGATGTTGCTGCACCTGCCCGGCAAAACCGATCTGTCCCAGGAAGGAGATGAAACTGGCCAGCCCGCCGAAGGGCGAAATCGCCTTGGGCGTTTCTTCCAAAACCAGCTTGGCTTCGCCAAAAAGCGAGGTGATTTCAGTGCGGGTCGTTTTGTGCAGGGCCGGCAAGGGTTGTTTAAGCATCAATCCCTATGCCATCAACCCTTCCCGCATGGCGACCCTTTTCCTATATCGGAGTTCGGGTTTAAACCAGGCCGCCGCGTTCACGATCCCGAAAAACCATTTCAGAATATGTCGTGAAAATTGCCCGGTTGGGCGGCTATCTGGCTCGCGCCACTGATCCACCGCCGGGCAACATGGTGATCTGGCGCGG
>JAJXZJ010000058.1 GCA_021780105.1 bacterium | reverse complement strand
TGTCAAAGCCATTGGCCAGGCCCTGGCCCAAGTCACCGCCAAAGATGCGCTGGGCTGGTTTGTCTCCTGCGGCTATAGTTCTTGTTGAATTGCTCTAGCCGGATTTGTCCGACCGCAGCGGCGCGTTGAACGCGGGACCATCGAGCCGCAGTTCCACAATCGTGTCCACCTCCTGCCGGTCGTCGCGCGGCACGCTGATTTCAATGCCCGTGTCGCTTTGTTTCACATCCAAATTGCCCCCAATCAGCAGGGAACTCGCGATGATCTTCCGGTTCGCCAGCGCCGGCAGGCGCACCGGGTCGTCCGGCCACTTCAAGACGTGGAGGTAAACGGTGTTTCCGCGGCAGGTGCTGACACCCCACGGCCCCGGCCGGAAAGGTCCGCCGCGGGTGTCATAAATCGTGTTGCCGAATTTGGCCAGCCAGGCGCCGATCTCCTTCAAGCGCGCGACCTGGCGCGGCTCGATTTCACCGGTGGGCATCGGCCCGACGTTGAGCAACAGGTTGCCGTCGCCGCCGGCGCAGGTGACGAGCGTGTCGAGGCACTGCTTGAGCGACTTCATCTGGTCGTCCGGTTTCCAGGCCCACTGCTGGCAGATGGTGATGCAGGATTCCCATGGCCGCGCCGTGTTGAACCGGCCAATCTGCTGCTCCGGCGTGTCGTAGTCGCCGGGATTCACTTCCGGTTGCTTGGTGGTGCCGGCCATGTCCTCGCGCCCCTTGCCGACGCGGTTGTTCACGATGATGTCGGGCTGGAGCCGGCGGACGTAATTGTAGAGGTCCTGCCCGCGCTCCGGCGTCCACGGCTTTTCCCACTCACCGTCGAACCACAGGACGCCCAGCGGGCCGTAATTGCGGATCAGCTCGCCGAGCTGATTCTTCAAATACGCGTTGTAACGGTCCATGTCCGGCGACGGTTTGACCGTCCGGCCGCCCGGGCTGCCGAGCGGGTAATCCGGGTTGTGCCAGTCGCAAATCGAGTGGTAGGCGCAAAACAGCACGCCCTGCCGATGGCAGGCGTCCGCCAGTTCGCGGACCACATCGCGGCCAAAGGGGGTGTGCATGATGTTGTAGTCGGTGAACTTGGTGTCCCACATGCAGAAGCCGTCGTGGTGTTTGGTCGTGAACACGAGATACCGAGCGCCGGCGGCCTTGGCGGTGGCGACCCACTCGTCGGCGTTGAATTTCGCAGGATTGAACCGGCGGTATAACTGGTCGTATTCGGCAATGGGAACCTGATCGCCGCGCGACCAGCCGATTTCCGTGCCTTTCAGGCTCACCGGCCCCCAGTGAATAAACATGCCGAAGCGCATGGCGCGCCAGCGGGCCAGCGCCGCGGGATCCACACCCGGCGGGGAAGCGGCCGACTCGGCGGCGCGGGCGGGAACAACCATCGCTGACAAGGCCAACGCCGCCAAACACACGGCAAATCGGTTCGCTTTCATGGCCGACTTTGACCTTCGATGGCGGCGTCTGGCAAGCGGCAATCTTGACGCCGGTCAACACCACCGCGGAGAGCCGACGTCCGCTCACTGGGAGCGGTTGCGGACGACGCGTTCCTTGGTAAACTGCCCGTGTGAACTGGCAGCAATGGACGGCGCTGGCGGTCGTGGTGACGACGGCCGGCTTGATGTTACGGAGCCGTTTCCGGCGCCGGCGCTTCCGGCTGGAGCGTGATGGCCACTGCGGCTGTAGCGCGGCCACGGAGGGACCGAAACCCACCATCATTTTCCACGCGCGCAAGGGCGAGCGGCCGGTGGTGATCTACAAATCGCGGTGAAAGCGTCGCTTGCAAGGGTTGGCGGCGTGGGCTACCGTCGCGCGTTGCAGGATGAATAAAGTTTCGACGTTGCATTTTGTGAGGCGCACGCAGGCGGCGGGGGGAAGGAGCGTCTCCTCGGAAGGTTCTTGGACCCCCAACACCGATGTTTATCTGACGAATGACGGGCTGGTGATCAAGGTGGAACTGGCCGGCATGCGGAAGGAAGACCTCGAATTGACGGTGGAGGGGAACCAGCTTCGGATCAGCGGTGTGCGGCGGGACTCCTGCCGCGCGGCGCAATGCAAATTCGTCGTGATGGAAATCAACTACGGCCACTTCGAGAGCCACATCGAATTGCCGCCGGGTTATGATTTGAGCAGCGCCAGGGCATCGTATCAAAACGGCTTTCTGCGGGTGGACGTGCCGGCGCACGCGGCGCCCTCCACCCAAGCCTTCTCGGTCCCGGTCGAAGCCGAAGACGAGTGAACGAATCCGCCGTGAACCTTTGGTCCGTGGAGTTGTCCAACCCCAAAGCGGCCGGTCCATGAGCAGTCCCGATACCGAATTCATCAATATTCTCGGACAGTCGTCCGAAGTCGCAGAGACGCCGGCGCATCGGCTGACGCCCAGCGCGCTGCCGGCGGTTTTGCCCATCCTTGGCCTGTCCGACATCGTGGTCTTCCCCGGCATGGTCGTGCCCTTGCTGGTGGAATCGGCCACCAGCATCCGGCTGATTGACGATGTCGTCGCCGGGGATCGTCTCGTCGGCCTCTGTCTTCAAAAACGCGCGGAGCTGGACAATCCCGGTCCGGACGACCTGTGGCAGGTCGGCTGCGCCGGCCGCGTGCTGCGGATGCTCAAGTTCCCGGACAACACCGTCCGGGTGTTGATCGAGGGTCTGCGGCGGATCCGGTTGATTGTCTTTGAAACCCAGGAACCCTACCTGCGCGCCCGGTGCGACGCGCTGGCCGATGTGGGCGAGGACTCCGTTGAAATGACGGCCATGCTGCGGAGCGTCCGGGAGCGTTTCCAGGAAATCATCGAGCTGTCTCCGGCCCTGAACGAGCAGGTGAAGGTGGCCGCGCTCAACGCGGACGATCCCGGCCGGTTGACCGACCTGATTGCCGCCAACCTCAACCTCAGCCTGGAAGAACGCCAGCACCTGCTCGAAACGACCATCGTCAAAGACCGGCTCGTGCGGCTTCTGCCGCTGCTCAGCCGCGAACTCGAGGTGCTCCAGCTCGGTTCCAAGATTCAAAAGGAGGTCACTTCCTCCATGTCGAAGAGCCAGCGGGACTACTTTCTGCGCGAACAAATGCGCGTCATCCAGCGCGAGCTGGGTGAGGGCGAGGACGAAAGCGACGAGTTGCAGACGCTGCGGAAGCAGATTGACGAGGCACAACTGCCCGACGAGGCCAGGGCGGTCGCCATCAAGGAGCTTGACCGGCTCCGCCACATCCCGGCGGCGGTCGCCGAATACACCGTGGCCCGGAATTACCTCGACTGGATCGTCAACCTTCCCTGGTCCAGGTCCACACCGGACAAACTCGACCTGGCCGAGGCAGAACGCATCCTGAACGAGCAGCACCACGGCCTGGCCAGGGTCAAGGACCGCCTGCTGGAATTTCTGGCCGTCATCAAACTGCGCCAGCAGATCAAGGGACCGATCCTTTGCCTGGTCGGCCCGCCTGGCGTCGGCAAGACCTCCCTGGGCAAGAGTGTGGCCGATGCGCTGGGCCGCAAATTCATCCGCATCGCCCTCGGCGGCATGCGCGACGAAGCGGAAATCCGCGGCCATCGCCGGACGTATGTGGGCGCCATGCCGGGCCGTATCCTGCAAAGCCTGCGGCGCGTCGAAAGCCGCAACCCGGTGATGTTGCTGGACGAACTCGACAAGGTCGGCGCCGATTTTCGCGGCGACCCCGCCGCGGCCCTGCTCGAAGTGCTCGATCCGCAGCAAAACTCGGCGTTCATTGACCATTACCTCGACCTGCCGTTTGATCTCTCGCGCGTGTTGTTCATCACCACGGCCAACTGGCTCGATCCGGTCCATCCGGCCTTGCGCGACCGCCTCGAGATCATCGAACTGCCCAGCTACACGGCCGAGGAAAAACTCCAGATCGCCCGGCGCCACCTGCTGCCGCGCCAGTTGAGCGAAAACGGCCTCAAACCACGGCAGGTGCGGGTGGCCGATTCCGCGCTGCGCCACCTGATTCAGGACTACACCCGCGAAGCCGGCGTGCGCCAGCTCGACCGCGAACTCGCGGCGCTCGCCCGCAAGGCCGCCCGGCGGCTGGCCTCGCAAGCTGGCAGCGCGCGGCCCACCAATGTCACCGGCAAAAACCTGGAAAAGTTCCTTGGCCCCGTGAAGTTCATCGCCGAAACGGCCGAAAACATTCGCGAATGCGGCATCGCCACCGGTCTGGCCTGGACCCCCGTCGGCGGTGAAATCCTCTTCATCGAAGCCACCCGAATGCCCGGCAACGGCAAGCTCATTTTGACCGGCTCGCTTGGTGACGTAATGAAAGAGAGCGCGCAGGCGGCCCTCTCCTACCTGCGGAGCCAGGCGGGACCGCTGGGCCTGGACCAGATCGAGTTCGAGAAACACGACATCCACATCCACGTGCCCGCGGGCGCGACGCCAAAGGACGGCCCCAGCGCGGGCGTGACAATCGTCATCGCGCTCGCCTCGCTGCTGCTTCAGCGGCGCGTCCGGTCGGACACGGCCATGACCGGCGAGATCAGCCTCCGCGGTCGCGTGCTGCCGGTGGGCGGCATCAAGGAAAAAGTCCTCGCCGCGGCCCGCAGCGGCGTCAAGCGGCTGCTGCTGCCGGCCCAGAACCGCAAGGATTGGACGGAAGTGCCGGTGGAGGTCCGTGAACGGCTGGAAGTCCACTTTGTCGAGCACATCGCGGAAGCCCTGCCGCTGGCACTGCGGGACCAGACGACCAACGGGCACCATCACCGGACGCTCACCAGACCGACCGCGTCGGCGACACGCGCCGCGGCCTCCAAGCACCTGTAGGCCGGACGAGTCGTTCCATGATTCTCAGCACGTTTCATCCCCGTCCTTTTTTGCATCGCGCGCCGGCCGTTGGTTGGCTGCTGGCCGGGCTGCTCGCCGGCGTGACCGCGCTGGCGCAGAATCCGACCCCGGACTCCGAAGGCCAGGCGCTGGCCGCGGAATTACGCCGGCAGCGGCCCTCGGAAAACCTCAACACCTCCGGGGTTTTGCGCACCCGCGACGCGAACGGCAAATGGCTGCCCACTGTGGCCGTGCGGTTTACCACGCAACTCGACGCCGACGCGTGGCAGAGCATTTACGAGGCGCTCGACGCAAAATCGAATGTCACCGAGACGCTCATCGTCCGGCACGCACCGCCGCGGCCGAACGGCTACCTTTATTTCCGGGCCGACGGGACGCAGCCATCAGGCAAACTGACCGGCGAGGAAACAGCGATTCCGTTTGCCGGCTCGGAGTTCTGGCTGTGCGACCTCGGCCTCGATTTCCTCGACTGGCCGCAGCAGCGCGTCGTCAAACGCGAGATGCGCAAGGGCCGCTCCTGCCGGGTGCTGGAAAGCGTCAATCCCGCGCCCAAGAACGGTTGCTACGCGCGGGTGCTGTCGTGGGTTGATGTTGAGCATAAGAAACTCATCCGGGCGGAGGCTTACGATGCCCGAAACCGGATGGTGAAGGAATTCTCCATCGGCAGCGTGAAAAAGGTGGGCGGCTACTGGCAGCTCAAGTCCATGGAAATCCGCAACGCCCGCACCGACGCCCGTACCCGCCTTGAGTTTGATCTCCAAATCGCCGAGCCGGCGCCGTAACGTCAAACCGCAAAGCGTTCCGGCAGACAGGCGGGTTCGCGACAAAAAAACCAGCCGCGGCGGCGCCACGGCTGGTTGAGATCAGGCTAGGAACCGACGGCTCAGTTGTCCTTCTCCACGCCGCTGGTCCAGTATTTCTGCAACGCTTCCGCGGACGGCACGGCCAGCGGCCGGACGATGCGGAAGCCGAGGAATTGGGCGTCCGTAAGCCACCAGATGCTCTTCGGCAGTTGCGGGTCGCGCATCTTCCAGGATTTGTCCGAGAACCGACGGGCGGCGCTGCGGAGCTTGGCGGCCTCGTCGTCGTAGGAGCCACCGCGAACGGAATGCGGATACGGCTTGGTCGCGCGAATCCACGGGTCCACCGCCATCTGGCCGACGAACTTGTCGTAGTTCGGCTCGTATTGATCCAGACACCATTCGGCCACGTTGCCGTGCATGTCGTAAAGGCCCCACGGGTTCGGCTTTTTCTTGCCTACCTTCTGGTATTTGAAGTCGCTGTTGTCCTCAAACCAGGCGTATTCCCCGAGCTTGCTCACGTCGTCACCAAAGGAATACGCGGTGGTGGTGCCGGCGCGGCAGGCATATTCCCATTCCGCCTCGGTGGGCAGGCGGTAGAAATGACCGGTCTTGGCGCTGAGCCACTGGCAGTATTTGTTGGCCGCGTGCTGGGTCATCGAAATAGCCGGGTAGCCGTCCTTGCCCATGCCGAAACTCATTTCCATGTAAGGCTTGGAGGGACGCGTCACGGCGTCGGACACCTTGTTGACGTATTCCTCGGTGGGGTTGTCGGCGCGGAGTTTCTTCTCGTCGTCCGGATACATGAACAGCTCGTATTCGTTCCAGGTAATCTCGCACTTGCCCATCCAGAACGGCGAGATTTTCACCTTGTGCTGCGGGCCTTCGTCGGCGGCGCGGCCCTTTTCCGAGTCCGGGCTGCCCATGACATATTCCCCGCCGGGAACCGGCACCATGGCGTAATCCACCTTGCTGCCGGGAATCGTGTTCGTATAGGCCCGCATGTCCGCGGCGGAGGTGACGTGCTCCTTCGCCAGCGTGTCCACAATGAACTTCCGGATGTCCGGCACCGTGGCGTCATCGTTGTCCGCGAGGGACGCCAGTTTGCCCGCGGCTCCCGTGGCATAAGTGGTGCCAGACCATTGAAAGGCCAGATCGTCCGAGGAGAACTTCGAGTAATCCGGCCCGGTAAGCACCAGCAACGTCTTGCCCATGCCCACGGCGCCGAAGATCAGATCGCCCTGCTTCGCGGCAATGCTCTGTATGGAAACGGGTGCGTTGCCCTCGTCCAGTTTGAAGACCTCCGCCGACTCACCCTTGCCGAACAGCATGACCAGGTGCTCGTTTGGGGCGTCACCGGCCGGGACCGCCAACCTGACTGGTTTGCCGAGGTCGGCGGACTTGGCTTCGCCGAGCTTGAACGCGCCACCGTCTTCTTCGATCGTCCGGATGGTCACCGTATTCGTGCCCTTTTGGTAAATGATCACTTCAGGCAGCGGCCGGCCACGGAAATGGCCGATCGCGTAGTCCGCATCCTTCGGCAAGCCCGCCGCCTCGACGAGCACCTGCGCCTTGCCGCTGTGATAATCCACGACGCGGAACGTTGCCGCTTTGGCAGTCGTCCACATGCCCGCCACGACCTCCGGCCCGCCGGCTTTGAGCACCACCGGATTGGGCATCGTCAAGCGGTCCGGCGCGTCCGTTTCCGCGACGACGTCCTCGAATTTCCCGCCACCGTTGCGGATGAGGCTGATTTTGTTCGGCGTCGGGTCGTTGTAAATGCTGGCGACGAGCAAATCCTGCGGCGCGTCCGGCGCGGTGCCCAGATTCACCGGCGCGGCCACGCTGGGACCGAGGAGGTTGAACGGCAGCGAAACAGCCTTGGCCGTCATGCCGCGATCACTGGCGTCAATCAGGTTGAGCTGGGTGGCGTCCGCGGAAAGCACCAGCAGGGCGTCCTTCTTTGGATCGAGAAACCGGCCCACTGTCAGGCCGGTGGCGTCAATGACCCCGCTCAGCCGGTAGTTGACCCACTTGAACGAACCGTCCGCCTCCTGATAACCGAGGCGATACTTGCCGGTGGAATGATCCAGAATCACCACGTCCTGCCGGCCGTCACCGTCGAAATCGCCCGTGGCCACCAATTCCCGGTCAGTTTGATAGACAAAAGCCAGCGCCGTGGCGGCACAGGCCAGCCCGGCGGCCGCCACCCACACCGCGCCTCGCAATCCCTTCAAAGGTTGAATCATCATGTTGGTCCAAAATTTCGCGACACTGTTGACGGCGGCGGATTTTTTGTCAATCAGCGGACGCGGCGAATGCAGGATTGGCTTGGGAGCGACCGCCAAGACGCTTGTGCGCCGGCACATCGTCAACGCTGATCGCGCCAGGAATTGAGCGAAATCGGCGAAAAATTTGAAACCAACTTAAGCAAGAATCGTCATTACCCGCGATGGTTTGGTCAAAGAAGCTAACGGTGGGGCGCCTGACGGCCGGTCCAGGTGTCGCCATGATAACCTTGTTGGTTGCGGGATGTGCTGAGCGCCGCGTCGCTTACGTCCCGGTGTATCAAGCTCCGCCGGCAGCGGTCGCCCCCGGCGCCCCGCCCCCTCCCGGCCCTGCCACGCCGCCGACGGTACCGCCCCCCGCCCCTGCCCCGGCAACCGTGGTCGTCTCCCAGGCGCCGCCGCCGCCGCTGGTAGAAGTGGTGCCTGTGGCTCCGGGACCGGATTACTTTTGGATTCCGGGCTATTGGCGCTGGGACGGCCGTTGGGTCTGGGCGGGTGGATTTTGGGGCCGCCGACCGCACCGGGATGCGATTTGGGTCGGCGGCCATTGGGGTCATCGAGGGCGCGGCTACGTGTGGATTGGCGGCGGTTGGCGCTGAGGCGAGCATCCTTCGTCGAACCGGGCCAATAATTTCTGCAACCTTCCCGATCGTTGCTGTGTTATGGAGCCGTAGGACAATTCAATCAGAACGAAAAACCTGCCATGTATAAAATCATCGGTGCAGATGGAAAGCAGTATGGTCCCGTGACGGTCGAGCAACTCCGTCGCTGGATCGCGGAAGGCCGCGCCGTCGGCCAAACGCTGGCTCAACTGGAAACCGCCCTGGATTGGAAGGCGCTGAGCCAGTTCCCCGAGTTCGCAGGCGACTTCGCCGCGCCGCCGATTCCCCCGTTGGCCCAAAGCCCCGGTGCGGCGTCAGCGGCCAGTTTCCCGGCGCCCAACCCGGTTGTCGCCAGCAAGGCGTCCAGCAAGATCGCGGCCGGCATCTGCGGCATCCTCCTGGGCGGTTTTGGCGTCCACAAATTCATCCTGGGCAACACGGGTGCCGGCATTGCCATGCTTCTGATTTCCCTGCTCTCGTGCTTCGTTCTCTACGGTGTGATGCACCTGATCGGCTTGATCGAGGGCATTCTTTACCTGACCAAGACCGACGAGGAGTTTGTGCGCGTTTACGTGGACGGGCACAAATCGTGGTTCTGAAGAAGCAATCAGCCGCCTCGATCTGGCAAACCGAGGCGGTTCAAGGGGACAACGTCACGCGCAGGCCAAACCGCGTATCACCGATGGCCACCGCCGCCACCGTGAAAGCCACCGCCGCCACCGTGAAAGCCACCGCCGCCACCGTGAAAGCCACCGCCGCCACCGTGAAAGCCACCGCCGCCATGAAAGCCACCGCCATGGTATCCACCGCCGCCATACCCGCCGTGGAAGCCACCGTATCCACCGTGATAACCGCCATGGTATCCGCCATGATAGCCGTTATAAAACCCGCCCCCGTAAAAGCCACCAAACCCCAGCGAGAAGGAATATGCCGGATACGAATACCAACTGCTGTAGTCGGAATAGTAGGGATAATAGGGGTAATAGGTCGCCGCCGGCGGCGCCACATACACCGTCTGCGGCGGCGAGTAAACGGTGGGGCTTTGGACATAGACCGGCGGGGGGGGCTGAACGCTGGTGTCCGCGCCCGGGGCCGGGGCTGGCTGGGCCGCGGAGGCTGACGCCACGGCAGGAGCGGGCGCGGGCGGCGGCGCCGTTTGCGAATGCTGCTGCACCAACATCGCCGTTAGCACGCCGTCGGACACGCCTTGCTGACGCAGATAGACAATCTGCGAGGCTCCCAGATCAAAGGACCGGCCCGAGTTGCTCACAAACGCTTTGATGGTGTCCTCGCTCAGCCCGGCGCGCGAAAGCTGCAACACTTCTCCCGCGCCGTAGGACAAAGGCACCGTGGGCTGGCTGGGGGCCGGGGCAACGGTTGTGGTTGAGTTTGTCGTCGTGACCGCGGCTGGATTGGCGGCGCGAACGGCACAAGCCAGCGCTACCGTCATGACACCAGGAGTGATCCACGCCAGTGGGGAAAGAGCATTCGCTTTCATAAGCCTCAAGTTGGACGCAAGACAGCATCGAAGTGATCAATCTTTGCGTCAAGTCACGGCAGCAAACGCGAACTGGCACCCGGCGCACCGAACACGGCGGCTGCAAATCGCCCCCTCGTCCGCCCCCCTCCGCCGCGTTATTTGGCGCCCTGATCCACCCAGGCGCGGAACAATCCCACCTGCTCGGGCGTCAATGGTTTCGGCATCGGCCCCATTCCACCGTGGCCGCCACCAGGACCGCCAGACGGCGGCGGCCCGCCGGGTCTGCCATGAGCGCCTTCATGCGGCTTGGGCGGCATGATCAGTTTCGGATCAAGCTGGGAAATCGCGATGATCAGCTTGCTCTGCTCGCTCTTGCCGGGAAGAACCACCTTGCCGTCCTCACCGCCTTTCAAGACGCCTTCCAGCGTGTCGAGGTGGAGCTTGCCCTTGGCCCGTTCCTCGCCGTGACAGTGAACGCAGTTTGCCTGAAGGATGGGCTGAATGTCCTTGGCATAGGTGATCCCCTCTTTCTTGGCGGGCGGCGGCAGCTTGCTCAGGTCAATTTCCGCCGCCGACAACGTGCCGGCGATGATCACCGGCACCACTAACAACGAAGATATTTTAATGATGTTCATTTGCGTATTTTAACTACTGCTCCCCTCGATGACAACCGGCAAATTGTCGCGGTTACCGGTTTCAAGCGTTTTTGTCCGAAGCTGCCCGCCGGGCGCGAAACTTGCGCTCGCCTTCCACCCGGTGTTTTGTATGCTTCGCGCTCCTTTCGGCAAGGGTGGCCGGTCGGGGCGCCATCGCTTCCGCGCCACACGCTTGCCGGGGTTTAACCAATTGTTGATCTGACGATGACCAGCGCGCAAATCCGCCAGTCGTTCCTCGACTTCTTCCAGTCGAAGCAGCACACCATTGTGCCCTCGTCGAGCCTCATGCCCGACTCGCCGAACCTCCTGTTCACGAACGCCGGCATGAACCAGTTCGTGCCCATCTTCCTCGGCCAGGTGAAATGCCCCTACACGCCGGGCCGCGCCGCCGACACGCAGAAGTGCATCCGCGCCGGCGGCAAGCACAACGATCTCGAAGACGTGGGCCTCGACACCTACCACCACACGTTCTTCGAGATGCTCGGCAACTGGTCCTTCGGCGATTATTTCAAAAAAGAGGCCATCGAATGGGCGTGGGAACTGATCACCGAGGTCTGGAAATTTCCCAAGGAGCGCCTCTACGCCACCGTGTATCAACCTGGTCCCGGCGAACCGAGCGAGTTCGACCAGGAAGCCTACGACCACTGGGCGCGACTGTTCACCGCCGCCGGCCTGGACCCAAAAATTCACATCGTCAGCGGCGGCAAAAAGGACAATTTCTGGATGATGGGCGATACCGGCCCGTGCGGTCCCTGCTCCGAACTCCACGTGGACCTCACCCAGAACGGCGACACCAAAGGCGCACTGGTCAACAAGGGCAGCTCCGAGTGCATCGAGATTTGGAACCTGGTCTTCATGCAGTTCAACGCCAACCCGGACGGCACCTTCACGCCGCTGCCGGCGAAAAGCGTGGACACCGGCATGGGCTTCGAGCGCGTGACGAGCATCATGCAATGCACGAAGGATTTCACCGACTTCGGCGTCACGATCTCAAACTACGAGACCGACATTTTCCGGCCGATTTTCGACAAACTGGAGCAACTGAGCGGAAAGAAATACGGCTCCACGTTGCCGGGTGCCGACAAATCCGCCGCCAGCAATCCGCAATCCGCAATTGACGTGGCCTTCCGCGTCATCGCCGACCATATCCGCACGCTGAGCTTTGCGATTGCCGACGGCATCCAACCGGGCAACTCGGACCGCAATTACGTCTTGCGCCGCATCCTGCGCCGGGCCGTGCGCTACGGCCGCTCGCTCGGCTTCCACGAACCGTTCTTCTACAAGCTGGTCGCCGTGACGGCCGACACGATGGGCGACGTTTTCCCCGAAATCCGTGCCAAGCAGAAACACGTCGAGGCTGTCATCCGCGCCGAGGAAGAGGCGTTCAACAAGACGCTGGATACGGGTATTCGTATCTATGACCAGATTGTAGCCTTAGAGGAGGCCCTGGAGGCTTTCCTTGTAGATGCCACGGTTTTCTCGAGCCGTGTCAAAAAGGGTGAAGTCTCTCAAATCACCGTAGCATTCGGTATTCAGAACTTTGCTTTCAAAGTCCAGAAACTGATTAGGAACATAGACGCGGCCGTCTGGGATCGCGTCACTTCCCCAGAGAAACAAGCACTGAAGGAATGGGCCGACAATATCGTCCAAGCAAACGCGGGTGAGAATTCAGGGTTGGCCGGGTTTGATCCGGCAGTTACCTCGAATTTTGTGGAGACCAACGCCGACACTCTTTTAGCGAAGCTTGGCGAACTTGCCAGCAATTTGCAGCCGCAAAAGCGCATGATCTCCGGATCAGCGGCCTTCCTTCTTTATGACGAAAAAGGCTTCCCGCTCGACCTTACCGAATTGATGGCCCGCGAGCGTGGTTTGACCGTGGACGTCGCCGGCTTCAACGAGTTGATGGAAAAGCAAAAGGCCCGCGCCCGCGCCGCGCAGAAAAAAACCGTCATCGAGCTTTCCCAAATCGAAACGCAGACGCCCACCGAGTTCGTCGGCTACGAAAAGCTGGAAACGCCGGCGAAGGTGCTCGAAGTCGTGTCGCTCAAGAACCAGCCGGCCGTCGTCCTCGACACCAGCGCGTGCTATGCCGAGATGGGCGGCCAGGTGGGCGACGCCGGTGAGCTGGCCGAAGGCAGCCGGCTCTGGCGCATCGCCAACACGCAAAAGTCCGGCAGCGCGTGGCTGCACCTGCTGGAGAACGGAGGCGCGAAGTCCGACGCCGGAAGCGATGACCTGGACGCGCCGGTCGTCGGCGCCGAGGTCACGTTGTCCGTAGACCGCGACCGTCGCGCCGCAATTCAGCGCCATCACACGGTGACGCATTTGCTGCACTGGGCGCTGCACGAGGTCGTCAGCAAGGACGCGTCGCAGAAAGGCTCGTTCGTTGGCCCGGACAAGCTGACGTTCGACTTCAACAGCGCGCCGCTCACGCCGCCGCAGGTGGCGGACATCGAGCGGCTCGTCAACGAGCGCATCGTCGAGAACGCGCCGGTGTCGTGGCTGGAGGCGAAATACAACCACGTCAAAATCCGCGACGACATCATGCAGTTCTTCGGCGAGAAATACGGCGACTGGGTGCGCGTGGTGCAGGTCGGCGGCCGGCCGACCAGCCTGGACGGTTATTCGATGGAGCTGTGCGGCGGCACGCATTGCCGGGCGACGGGCGAGATCGGCCTGTTCCGCATCGTGGCCGAGAACGCCATTGCCGCCGGCGTGCGACGCATCGAAGCGGTCGCCGGACTGGAGGCTTACCGCAAGGCCGCCGACGAGTTGCAGCTCATCAAGGCGGTCGCCGGCAAGGTCAATTCGCCGGTCGGCGAGCTGGAGAAAAAAATCGAGAATCTCCTGGCGCAGCAGAAGGAATTGGAGAAGCAGCTCAAGCTGGCCACGCTGCGCAACGCCTCGAACGCCGCGAGCGAATTGCTCGGCCGGGCGGTGGCCGTGAACGGCATTCCGCTCATCACGCACAACCTGGGCGACGCGGACGGCGAATTCCTGCAGGCCATCGCCGACGCCCTGAAGGGACGCTTCCAAGGCGTGATCGTTTTGGGCGGCGGCTCGGAAACGGCGGTGACGCTGGTCGCGGCGGTGACGCCGGAGTTCACCGCGAAGGTCCAGGCCGGTAAACTCATCCAGCAGATCGCGCCGGTCGTCGGCGGTCGGGGCGGCGGCCGCCCGGACAACGCCCGCGGCGGCGGCAAGGATGCCGGCAAGCTGGACGCGGCGCTGGCGAAGGTTCGCAGCCTTCTGGGGTAAACCGGCCATGTCCGCGATCGTCTATCGCGTCGGCCATGATTTGGAGCTGGACCTGGTCATCAACCTTTACCAGGAATCCACCCTCGGCGAACGCCGTCCGATTCACGACCGCGATTGCATGGCGGCGATGATCCGGAACGCGAATCTCGTCGTGACGGCCTGGGAGGAAGACCGACTGGTCGGGATCGCCCGCAGCCTGAGCGATTTCGCCTATTGCACGTATCTTTCGGACCTGGCGGTGCGCCGCAGCCACCAGCGCCGGGGCATTGGCCGGGAGCTGGTGCGTCGCACACGTGAAGCCGGCGGTCGCGCCCAGATCATCCTGCTCGCCGCGCCGGCGGCGGTGGAATACTACCCGCGCCTGGGCTTCATCCGGCACCCGCAAGCGTGGATCCTTCCTGCCGAAGCCAGCGGACAATGAACCACGGTCACAGTCAAACGCCCGCTGATGGATAAGCCAGCGCACATAAAGAAGGCGGCCGCGGTGGCGGCGCGGTTGAACCGGCTCCCGTTGACCGCGGGTTTGTTTCGTTATTCGGCGGCTCAATTCCTCGTGGCGCTGATTTTATTGCTGGTCGCCTACCCATTCGTGGTGGAACTCAAGAATGGGGATTTGATTGAAACCGCGCTGATGACGGCGTTGCTGATCTCCGCGGTGCTGGCGGTGGGCGGGCGCGGTCGGGCGCTGGTGCTCGCCATCCTGCTGGTGCTGCCGGCGGCCGGCGGACGGTGGGTGGAACATTACCAGCCGGACCTGGTGCCGCCGTGGATCATTCCCTGCGCCGAGATGACGTTCGTGGGCTTCGTCGTGGCGCAACTTCTGGCGTTCATTTTGCGGGCGCCAAGGGTGAATTCCGAGGTGCTGTGCGCAGGCATTTCCGCCTACCTGCTGCTGGGTTTGCTGTGGACCACCGCCTACCTGCTGGTGTCGCGGTTGTATCCCAACTCGTTCTCCAGCATCCATTTCACCGGCGCGAATCACTCGTTGGGCAAGTTCGACGCCCTGTATTTGAGCTTCGTTTCGTTGACCTGCCTCGGATGCAACGACATCACGCCGCTGTCCAAGCCGGCCCGGATGCTGATGCTGATGGAGGCGACGACCGGGGTGTTTTACCTGGCAATACTGATCGCCCGGCTCGTGGCGCTCTATTCCCGGCGCGGCCGATCCGACAAGGCCGACCCGGCCGAAAGCAACTAACGTGCTCCAAATCAAAAACTTCAGTCGTTTGCAAAACGAAACCCCGGCAGCGACCACGCGTGCAGGCTGGACAAAGTGCCGGCAAAGCCGAAAAGTCCGGGCGATTGATGCGTCTGAACCGGATGGAATGACAGCCAACGCGGCACACAGTTCAGTCAGGGGCAGCGACGGCGGTCCGCGAATCGGGGTCGCCGCCGCCGGGTTCCTGCTCCCGCCACAACCGCCCGCCTCCCTTCACCGCCAGTTGGACCGATGATCGGCCCGGCCTTGACGGGGACAACTTTTCAACAACTCGCCACCACTGACAGGATTTTCTCGTGATAGAGCCAAGTAAACCCTCCCGCAAGCGGCCCCGGGCCGCGTCCACCAGCGTCGAGATCAGGCAAATGCAGTTGAAGGACATTTCCGCGGTGTTCGAACTGGGGCAGGAGCTTTTCACCGCCGAGCAACTGCCCACGCTCTACCGCTCGTGGGATGAGCACGAAATCGTCGCCCTGTTCGATTCCGACGAGGAAACGTGCCTGGTCGCCGAGACCGGCGGACAGGTCGTAGGCTTCGCGCTGGGCCGCGTCATGGACAAGCCGCGCAGCGCCTGGCGCTACGGCTGGCTGGAGTGGCTGGGCGTGGCGGCGCGGTTCAAACGCAGCGGCATCGCCCGCCGCCTGCTGAACCAGTTGACGAATCTGTTCATCGAACGCGACGCCCGCATCATGCTCGTGGACACCGACGCCAAGAACCACAGCGCGCTGGCCTTCTTCCGCAAGAACGGCTTCGGCCAGGAAATCCGCCACGTTTACCTGTCGCAAAACCTGGAGGACCATCCCCGCTATCTCGAACGCAAACACGCCCAGAAAAATGGCCGCGGGGATTGAACGCTCCCGCCATACGCCTGAACCGGGTGGACGCGCTCGCGTTTGAACACCGGCCAGCCACGCGAATCCAAGTCATCAGACATAACGAGACCTCTGCAAAACTCTTTTGAACGGATGATTTAATAGTGCGTCAGAGAACCATGCAAACGACGACCAATGCACAAATGGGATTGCTGGACAGCCTGATGATCGCCACGCCGACGAATGATTTTCTGGAACGGCTGGACCGGACGCTGGACTGGCAGCC
>JAJXZJ010000044.1 GCA_021780105.1 bacterium | reverse complement strand
GCGCCCCTGGAAATCATGTAGCCCCAGCTCGGATACGTGGTGTTCGTCGCCAGCGTGTAGGCCAGGTCGGCACGCCCACCGCCGGTCAGCGTCTGCATCAAAAACTGGCCGCCGATCAGGCCGGTGCCGATGTGGTTGTGCGACTCGCCGGTGATCTTGCCGACGAGGCGATCGAAGATTTTGCCGCGGTCCGCGTCCGGCACCAGGCCGAAGGCCAGCGGCAGCACGCAGGATGTTTGCGAGCCGTTGTCGTATTGGGCACCGTCGGATTTGAGAAACGCGCGGTTGAACGCGGCGTTCATGCGCGCGGCGAGTTCCCGGAAACGCGCCGCATCGTCCGTCTTGCCCAGCAACGTGGCGTAGCCGGCCATCAAGTTCAGGCAATGGTAGTAATAAGCTGTGCCCAGCAACGGCCCGGCGGTTTTGCGCGCCGGGTCCTGCGAGTGAATCAACTTCGGGTTCTCCGGCGGCACGCACCAGTCGCCGTAGGTGTCGCGCGGCAGCAGGTCGTCCTTCAAATAGCCGGCCATGTGGTCCATCCAAAGCTTCATGCTCGCGTAGTGCCGGGCGATGAGCGCGGTGTCGGCAAACTGGGTGAACAGATGTTCCGGAATGATGACCGTGCTGCTGGGCCAGGTGACGTTGTCCGAGAAAATCGGCCAGTAAGCCGGGCACACGTCCGGCACGCTGCCGTTGTCCTTTTGCGCGTCGGCCATGTCCCGCACCCACTTGGCATAAAGCGGCAGGGTGTTGAACAGATACGTCTCGCCTTTCGACTCCGCCGAACGGTCGCCCAGCCAGCCCTGGCGCTCGTCGCGTTGCGGACAATCCGTCGAAATGCTGCGGTAGTTGCCGCGCACGCCCCAGCGGACGTTCGCGTAAATGCGGTTGAGCAGCGGATTCGAGCACGTCCAGTTGCCGGCGCTTTCGAGGTCGTCGTGGACGACGCGGCCTTCGAGCGCGGACAAGTCCGGCCGACCGGGGAAGCCGCGCACCTCGACGAACCGGAAACCGTGGTAGGTGAACCGCGGTTCATATACTTCCGGCCCGCCGCCTTTGAGCGTGTAGGTGTCGGTGACTTTCGCGGAGCGGATGTTGTCCAGATAAAGCGAGCCGTCGGGCCGCAGCGTCTCGGCGTGGCGCATTGTGACCACCGTCCCGCGCCGGCCGTTCACCTTCAGGCGGCACCAGCCGACCATGTTTTGCCCCAGGTCAAAAATGAACACGCCGGGCCGGAGTTCCTTCACGGACCTCGGCTTCAGCGTTTCGGTGACGCGGATCGGCGGCATCATCTGCGCCGAAAGCCGGCCCGCGGCGGAACGAAACAGATGCCCCAGCAGCGGGCGGTCGCCCAGGATCGGCACGCCGTTGGTTGCATTTGGATCAAACGTCGGCGCGTCCACGAACTGCGCCTTTTCCCAGTGCGAATCGTCAAACCCCGGCCGCGCCCAACCGGGCATTTCCTTTCGCGCGTCGTAGTCCTCGCCGTCGTATTCGTTGTTCGCGCGGATCGGGCCGTCGGTGGTCAGCTTCCACGAGTCGTCGCTGACAACCTCCTCGGCGGTCCCGTCGGCGAACTCGACGTGCATCTGAAGAATCATTTTCGGATAGCCGAAGCCGATGGTCGCGGTCGGCACACTCAACCGCGGCGCATAATACCGGCCGTTGCCGAGCCAGGCGCCGACGGCATTGGCGCCCGGCCGCAGTTGTTTCGTCACGTCGTAGCTGACAAAGTAAGCGCGCTTCTCGTATTCGCTCAACGCGGGCGACAACACGGCGTCGCCAACCTTGGCTCCATTGAGGTAAAGCTCGCTCAAACCGAGGCCGGAGAAATAAACCATCGCGCGGCGGACCGGCTTCGTGAGCGCGAACTCGTGCCGCAGCATCCGCGCCGGCAGACGGCGGTCCTCGGGGCCGCTGACCGCGCCCCACGGCGTCATGCCCGCCGGGCCGAGGTTTTTCGCCGCGGACCAGCTCGCGTCGTCCAGCCCGGCCTTTTCCCAGCCGGCCGTTTCGGTCGTGGTGGATTTCCAGGATTCGTCGGTGGCAACGACCAGTGGTTCGCCGGCGGCGAAACTCACTTCCAGCCGGCCGAGCAAGCCGGCGGGATTCGGGGCGTCGCCGGAATTCTTGACGCGGACGGCGAGCAGGTTGCGACCAGGCTTGAGCCGGGGGGCGACATCGAAGGCCGACGCGACGTGGAAGTTGCTGCCGCTGCCAACTTCCTCGCCGTTGACGAACACGGCGAAGTCGTTGTCCGCAGTCATCAGCAGGCGCGCCTGCTGCACGGCCCGGTCTGCCGGCAGATCGAACGCGCGGCGGAACCAGCGCGTGCCGACCGGCGCGGCCGTGGCGGGATCGCCTTCCGGAAACCAGATCCACGCGGCACCGGTGAGCTGGGTCTTCTTCTCGGTTTCGTCCTTGCCGATCCACTGCGCCTTCCAATCGCCGGGCTGCAACAGCCCCATGCTCCAGCGCGCGGGCCGGCTCCAGGCGGAGGCATGACCGGCGGCGTCCCAGACGCGCACTTTCCAAAAGCATTCCTCGCCGGAACGAAGCGCCGTGCCGGCGTAGGCAACGTTGATGGATTGGTCCGACGCCACCTTGCCGCTGTCCCAGAGGTCACCGCGGCCGGCGGCAAGTTCGGCGGCGTGACTGGCCGCGATCACCTGCCAGGCGGTCTGGCGCTCGCCACGAACGGGCGCCGCGCCGGCGTCGAGCACCCAGCTCAAGCGCGGCTGTGGCGTGTCAATCCCCAGCGGATCGTGGAGATATTCGCAGCGGAGGTCGGTAGGTTGCAGCGCCGCATGGGCGGCGGCGGCCAACGCGAGCAGACAGAGAGTTGTGAACCTGGCTTTCATCGAAATCGTTCACCCACGGTGCATCCGTGTCAGTGATCGGCGGCAGACTAAAAGCCGTCGGCCGGCGGCGCAATCCGATTCGCCACCGGCACGCGGCCGAAAACGGTTCAACCCGCGCGCCAGCGCAGCACCGTCAACGACAGCGCCGGGAAGCGACAGGCAAACCGGGTGCCCGGCACGCGTCGGCGCGACGCAACAACCGCGATTCGTTCGGGTTCGTCAAAGCTGTTCGCCGCGTCCGGCTCGCCGGCGCGTTTCCGGTCGGTCAACGTCCAGACGGAAATGCTTTTTTCGCGCGGGCCGAAGGCCGAAAGATCAAGCGGCCGGACGAGGTCCGTCAGCGTGTCGTTGACCGCGAACAGCGTGACTTCCCGGCCGTCGGCCGAAAGCGTGGCACTGAGGTCGGGCGCGACGTTCACGGGCAGTTCCGAGTCAATTTTCAACGGCTGGTTGCCGGCAAGCGTGGCGTAAAGCTGCTGCGCGTAGCAGGTCGGTGTTTTGAAGAGCCGGTGGCTGTCCGTCTGAATGATGCCGGAGCAGAAACTGTTGGCGAGATTGGAGCGGTTCGCGATTTCGACGAGGTCGCAATGACGATGCAGCAGGTTGTGGTAGCGCGAGCAGGCGAGCGCGTTGGCGAGCGTCCACAGCATCGCGCGGCGCGGGCCGGCGTCGCCCGCCGTGGTGTTCCATTCCGTGACGCCGATGCGGATGGCGCGGCCGGGCGCGTTCTCGCGAATCATCCGCCCGATGGCGGTGAGGTCGTTGTCCATCCACGCCAAATCCTGGCTGTAGTGATGCGGGCAGACGAAGTCGAGGTCATGGCCCGCGCGCTTCAGCACGCCCGGTGTGGGAAACGACGACATCAGTTTGACGGTCGGGTCCACGGCCTTCATCGCCGCGCAAAAGGCGGGCAGCTCCGCCTCGTATTCCGGGCCGCTGATTTCGTTGCCGATCTGCCAATACTTGATGTGGTAAGGCGCCGGATGGCCGTTCCGCGCGCGCCAGGCGCCCATCGGCGTGTTGGTGGCGCCGTTGAAATACTCGACTTCCTCGGCGGCGTCCTGCGGCGTGCGTTGCGGCACCCGCACGCAAATCAGCGGTTCGGCGTTCACGTCCCGGATGAATTGGACGATTTCCTCGAGGCCCGGTCCGGTCGGCTGCAAACCGCCCCAGGCGCGGAACGGCCGCCGATGGTCCGGGTCGCCGATCGTGTTCTTCCACTCGAAATCGCCGTAACTCACGTCCGCGAGGGCGCTGCCGCCGAAGCGGATGATGCCCGGCCGGAGCGCGCGCACGGCCGCCACCACGTCGCGCCGCCAGCCGCCGACCGTGTCCACGGGCATCAGCGACGCGTTGTCCAGCCACAGCGTTCCGGGACCGCGGAACTCGATGGTCAACGTTTCGTTCACGTCGCGGGCGGCCGGCACCAGCCGGGCCGTGAACTTTTGCCATTCGGCGGTGGGCTGGAACTGCGCCGCGGCGTCAACACGCGTGCCGTGGTGCAGCCGCACCTGCACCGGCGCGGACAAACCTTCGGCGCGGAACCAGCCATGGAAATCGCACGCGCCGCCGCGATCCACGGACACGCCGTCCTGCGAAAGGCCGACCGCGCACGGCGCGCTGCCGACGACGGCAATCTTCTTCGAGACGTCGCCGCTGACCTTCGTCGTGCGGTCCAGCGAGTAGTCGGCGCGATTCACCTCGCCGCTCGGATACCAGGGCTTCTCCTTGAAGTCAGTTTCCCGGATGAACTCGAAGCGGTAGGGACTCAGCCCTTCAAAGCTGCCGTCGTAAAGTTTTTCCGCCCACATCCCCGGCACAAGGTTGCAGAGGTATTCGATGAACTGCCCGTATTGAAGCGGCGAAATCGTGGCGGACACGGCCGGCGCGCGGGTCACGCGGATCGGCAACCGTGACGGGTCCGTGGCGGTGAGTTGCAGATCATCAAACCACGCCGTGCCGGTGCCCTTGCCGAAGCCGGCGAAGAAGAGGCAAATGCGGACGCGCCCATCCGGCGGCGATTGGAAATACACGCGCACTTCGGTCCAGTCGGTGTCGCCGCCGTGGTTGGTCCCGGCGGCAATGGTGCCACGGCCGCCCGGTTGCTGCACCTGTAACGTGCCCAACGTCGTGGCGTCCTGCGGGGTCAAACCGCGCGTCCTGACCCAGCCGCTCAAGCGGAACCACTGCTCCGGCGGCAGCGTCACTTCCTGGCCCAATGCGGTGTCCGAAGGCACGGTCGCCGTGACCCGCAACGAGCGGTCGCCCTCGTGCCGGACCGTGTCGTCGAGTCCGATGTCCGGCCGGGCGCCATAGACGTTCAACTCCCAATCGTTCGTCGGCGCGGATTCAAAGTTCGTGTTCCGGATGACCGCCTGAACGGCGGAACCTGCCTGGGCGGGGACAAGCCAGGCCAGAATGACTCCCAGAACAGGAATGGCGGCAGGCAGTTTCATCGCCAGTCTTTTACCGCGGCGCCCGCGAAATGTCGGCAACTATTCTACCCGGGAAATCGGGCCTTTGTGTTTCGCGAGCGGCAGGTCGAGCCTCTGCAAGAATCAGTCGCATATCGGCGAGTCTCGGCGTAATCCAGCAACTCCTGGTCGAAAGTCGTCAAGTCACGGTTGCAGATCGCGAACGGACGATCGGAAGCCTGCGGATGCCGGTCGTGGTTCGTTACCATGCGGTCGCATCACCGCAACCATCGGTCGGGTGTCGGGAATGGCCGGTCGCGCTTCGGCAAGCGCCGGTCGAACATCGCAATGAATGCGTTGGCAATGGTTTGCGACAAATCGTCCGATTGAAGCCGGTTTCCGCTTAACCTCCGGATTGGGGCGCACCTGAACGCCGGCTTCAAGCCGGCTTGGGATCGGGTGGTAAACGGCGCGTTCCGCGAAACCAAACCCATTGCAAGGGGGCCGCCGACTGGCGCTCCGTTTTCCGGCGTGGCGTGGCAGCAGTGCCAGGTTGCGCCCCTCCAGATTGGGGCTTGCTCGCGCGGCCGCCCGTCAATTAGAGTTTCGCCCAAACATCTATCATTGCGCATGAAAAACGAATCCAGCAACCGTCTGGTCATGTTTCAAACCTCCCTGGGCGTCCGGCAAAGCGACGAGCGCAAGCCCGTCTGGTTCCAACAAGACCCGAAAGTCTTCACCACCAAGGCGGCCAACACCGCCAGCGCGGTGGGTGACTACGGCCGCACCCACAATCCGCCGCCGGCACCGCCCGCGCCGGCCACGCCGCCGGGAGGTGAATAATTCATCGAGCTGGCCGCCCCACTAAGGTTATCGGGTGGAGAGGACATCGCTGGATGAGGCGCTGGGGGCGGCGGGTGTGGGATTGTGCCTCATCCGTCATGAAATCGCCGCGGGCGACGGTGCCAATGCCCTCATCGCCCATTCCTTTCGCGCGCAGGACGCGAAGGGAGCGAAGCGGTGCAGGCAAGTGAGCGAGGCCAAAGTCGGATGAACTGAACACAAAGCAATACCAACCGCCATGAACCGCATCTACCAAGGCCGCGTCAGCAAGGTCGAAATTCCAAACACACGTGCCCTTTCCCCATCGGCCATTGCGCCAAGAGTTCAATGGATTCGCCATGAAAAGGTGATTCTGGACTTCGATCTCGCCGCGCTGTATGGAGTTGAAACTGGGGCGCTCAATCAGGCGGTGAAGCGCAACATTGAACGATTCCCCCAGGATTTCATGTTTCAGATTAGCCGGGAAGAAGCTGTTGCTTTAAGATGCCAAACTGGCATCTTAAACGCTCCGTCCCCTGACGACTCATCACAAACTGTGACGAGTTCCGCTTTAAGATCACAGATTGTGATCTTAAAACCCGGACGCGGTCGGCATCGGAAATATCTCCCCTACGCCTTTACCGAGCAGGGCGTCGCCATGCTTTCCAGCGTCCTGCGCTCCACCCGCGCCGTCCAGGTCAACATCGCCATCATGCGCACCCTCGTTCAATTGCGCCGCCTCATGGATTCGAATCGCGACCTGGCCCGCCGGATTGACACCCTTGAAGAGAAATACGACGAGCAATTCCGTGTTGTCTTTGACGCCATCAAGCGCCTTATCGCCGAAGACAAAGTCCGCAAGTCCAAACCCCGGCGTGAAATTGGCTTTCATGCCATCGCCCATTGACTCACAGGGCAAAATTTATGAATCGCATCTATCAAGGCCGCGTCAGCAACGTGGAAATTCCTGACGGCAAAGACAACTGGAAACCGCTTGATCCCGATCCCAAAATCGCCCGCGACAAATGGCAGGCGCTTCTGTGGCGGCACCATGAATTGTTTCAGGACGCGGTGAATTTCTAACTCCCAAAATCCCATGAGCAAAATCCACCGAAGTTATGAAATGTTGATTGAAGAAACGGTTTCTGCTGAAGTCCGGCAACGACGCAAGAACGGGACCAGCAAGGAATCACTGATTGATGCCCATACGACCGGCGCTCTGAAACTGACGAACGCGATGTTTCAGGACGCGGTTTGCTACTACACCCTGATGCTGGCGGGCATGGTGAAGGATACCATGTGGACGGAGGAATTGCTGGAGATCGAGGAAGTGAAGCGGAGCTTGAAGGGCAAACTCGACGATGCGCAATGGGCGGCGCGGAAGAAGGAGTTTGTCGGCAGGGCCATCAATCCGCTCTGGAAGGAACGATGCGTTGGAGCAACCAGCGTGCTCGGACGCTTGAACCAACCGCGCTATCGCCATGCTGCATTCCGTGAAGATAAAAGAGAGGCGAAGACAGTGGAGGAGGTCGTCAAGAATGCGTTTCGCTACCAAGGCGAGGAGCGAGCCGCGGGCGCGACACCAAAAGTAAAGCCGCGCCCTCAACCACCGGTTGACCAAAAGCTCCGTGAGACTTTTCTGCGCTACGTGCTGCCGGGATGCGTGGAGGCCAAGGGCGCGAAACTCAAGTTGAAGTCCATGAAGACGGCAGCGGGTGTAATGACGGGGAAGCTTTGCTCGCCAGCCGGAGACAACAATTTGCCTGGGACCGGCGTTTACAAGGTCCTGCATTCGACAATCCGGCGAATCATTGACGAGTCGCCATCCGGGCAACACTGGCTCCGCCGCAAGAGTGAACGGGAGAATGTCCCGAAGGGGAACAAGTCGGCGCGCGATACAGCGGAACAGGCGCTCACAGCAGCACGCGAGACGCTGCTGGGCGATGCAGCGCTCATTGACGCGGCTACCAGAGAAGTTGTGAACGCCGCACACCGCAGAGCCAAGGAGAACGCCAAAGAATACGGTCAAGAGTTCAAGAGGCGGCTGGACGCCGAGATGAGATCTGCTGAACGAATGCCGGAAGAAACTGATGTGGCATTGCGCCGACGGATAATTATCAAGGTTCGCGCGAGTCTGGACGAAGCGCGCGAATCAACCCTAGAAAGCTATCGCCGTGTTTTTCGTGAGGGGCTTGGGGCAGACCGCCTTCGCCCTCACCTCGCAACAATTCAAACTGAACTCGCCAAGGTTTCACCTTTGGATTGCCACCTTCGTCGAGTTCAGGAGGGGAGCAAGAAGAACCAAGGAGAAGACTTTCAAGTGTTCTTCCGATTGCTCTGGCTTGCTGGCTCCAAAGAGCATCAAAACCTTTGTCCGCTGGCAGCGACCGATGTCCTCGCATACGCCATCGATCGCGAGCCGCCCAAAGTGGCAAGCGCGACTCTCCCTTACCAGACCATCGGCAAAGACGAACCGTTGTTTCCCTACTTCACCAACTCGCTGGCGAAGGACGAGATGACTCCGCTCCATCCCGAAGATCAGGTTGTTTGGGATGATTTCGACACGCCTGCCTTCAAGCGCGCCGCGGAGGAGTTCTTCAAATACGCCACCCACACGCATGAACGGCAGAAGAAGGTGAACGGACTTCGCGACTTCATCGGATGCTTCACGGGCAAGGGGCGCAAGAGCGACAAGCAGCCGAAACCGAAGAAGCGCAAGGACGCGGACGTGGCTTCGGAACCGCAGAAACCAGCCAAGCCTCGTTACGCTGTGTTTGGGATGGAAGGCGACTCGCGAAAAGAAAAGATGGAACAATTGCTTCAGACCTTGGGACAAGGTCGCGGTTCGGGTGCGTCAGGCTATGGGCTTCGGTTCAACACAATCGGCGGATGGGTTTATTTGCGCCCTGAATTGCTCAAGGCCAATCGCAAACACGTGAAGCTAATCGAGCGATTGAAAAAGCGCGGAGTGATTTCTAACGGCTTGGAAGAGCGGCTCGAAGATCATTTGGAGCAGAATCTTCATCGCTGCATTGAGAAGATACGTTCAAAAGTCGGCGGCGGCTTCGGAGCCGATGATGTCTTCAAGGCGCTGTGCGACACGGACAATCACGTTCTTTGGCTCGACGGTGAGCAAACTCGGGAATGGCACGCGCCGGACTTCGTCGCCCACTACGCGCGCTACACCGGGAAGCTAGAGGACTTGCAGGCCATTGCTGACAAGGAGCAAAACTGGAAGCCCGAGGCCATCAACTTCACTTGGCCCGGCGAGGAACACACCGGCAAACGCGAGTTGAGTTTTCGGCCTTTCGATTTCAAGTGCGACATCTGCACTCAGCCCGAAATCAAACTCTTCGCTCCTGCGCCGGACGGCGTAGGTGTGCGGATTGTCGAAACCAACAAGCAACCTGAGTTCCCGTTGACGCTCTCTTTCCGGCGGTTGAAACGTGACCGCATCGTGTTGCCGGATGGAACTTCATGGGAATCCTTTTGGTCGCCACCAAAGTTGTCGGTTGGAGAATCACTCCCGCCGCCGCTCGCCGGTCCCATTGTTCAGCCCAGAGAAGTCGAAGTTGAGCCGTTGGTGTCCTTGCTGGATCGGCTTCCAGCAGCCTTGGCTGTGAATGGCGTTCTGGCGGAGCTTCAAAAAAGCCTGGGCGAGTTGTCCCAATTGCAGAAGGTCAAGAAAAGTGACCGCGATGGCGGCAAGATAGATGCCGCGCAACTGAACGTTGCATCACATATCTTTCGTCAGATGCCTGACGAGGAGCGCACAGAACTAACAAAATGTCGTAGGAGGTTGATTGAAGTTAAGGAATCGTTGAAAACCCAAAAACTTACCAAGAAGAAGGCAAAAGAAGACGAGCAGAAAGCACAGCAGCGCATGAGGGCAGTCTTGAGCAATGGCTTGAATCGCTTGGTCAATGGGGCTGCGCGGCTTTACGAACAAGTCAAAATCTCAAAGCCGGTGACGCAGGCGCTGGCGAATGACCCACGACAATTTCACCACCGAATGCAGAACCGGCGCTGTCTGGAAATGGCATTGGGCGACGCGCTGCGGCAGGCCAAGGATTGCTTCAACAAGAATGTCTCGCTGCTTGCGCCGAAACACCCGGATGGCGCATTCCACTTCATGTTCGCGGTGGAAGTTGACGCCGAGGACTTGAAGGCATTTCAAGTGGAACCACGCGTGCCGGGCGAAAAGCCTTACCGTTTGACCAAGCAGGGTGAAACGAAAGTCGCTGCTTACCTGAGATGGCCGGTGGATTTGGAGTCTGAACGCGAAGCGATCAAGAAGCAGAAAGAGACTGGCGAAGCAAACGCAGCCGAGGGCGATGATGAGGATGAAAGCGAGAGCGGTGGGCGCAGCCTGCCCGCCGTCACGGAGCTTTGGTGCAACACCGAAGCATTCAAACAGAAAGGATTTCACGCGCTGTTCGTGGATTTGGGGGTTCGTTTCGCCGGAGGGTGGAGCCGCGCGTGGATACGCGAAGCCAACGGAGCAATTCCAGTCACCGCCCACTTGATCTCGTCTGGTTCGCCGGACATCTGGTGCCACTTTTACGACGAAGGCACCTTTCGGTTGCAAGGCGAGGACGCGAAAGTTTGGCACCGTCCGAATCATGGTGACCACTCTAAACAAGACAGCCGGTTTACCCTGCAGGACGTTCCGCCGCAGGTGGTGCTACACGGCTTCGTTCATACTGACGTTGAAAGCCAGTGGCCTGATCCAACTACAGAGAAACAAGGCTGGCGATTTGGACGTGAGCTTTACGGCAGTCGCGGTCGCCTGGCTTCGCCGGAGGAAATCCTGGCGGTTTTTGGAACAGACGGATTGGCCGAGCGGCTTTTTCCACACACCACGCGGACTCCACTGCCGGAAGAAGGCACCGATGCCCGCCGTTTCGTTCCCGCGCTCGCAGACCATCTCGTGATGCGTTTGGAGCGGCGACTGAGCCGGATCGGATTTCTGTTCACACTGCGCTGGCGGTTGGAAGGCGAGAAAGAGCGGGATCCAAAGACAGGCGAATGCACATTGCCCCGCCAAGAAATCCAAAACGATGGTCACAAGCGAGCGGTCGTGGAGTCGCTTGCCGCAAAAGAGCTTCACCCCGACGGCGCGGAAGTGGAAGACGTTGGCTGGAACACCGCATTGCGCGAAGCCTTGGCCGATGACCAAACATGGGCCAGCGTGAGCGAACTGCTCAAGACCAAGAAGGATCGCAAAAGGGATAAGCGCCGCGGCCACGAGCGCAAGCTGGAGCAAGCGATCAAGCAAGGCACCGGCTGGCGATGGAAGAAACTGGCCGATGCAGTTCACGAGCAACTCAAATGGCTGCTCGGTCAACTTAGCGATTCCGTTGGCAGCGGCCTGTTGGCTCAGGTTGCCGATTACGCCTGGCCTCTGCGTGATAAAGCGTGGCATTGGCAGAGTCACCGAATCGATTCATCAGGCAAACCCATTCCATCGAAACTCGTGCGTGTGACTCCGAAAGAACCGCGAAAGGGAAAAATCATCGGCCAGGGCGGTTTGAACATGACGCGCATCAAACTCCTCCAGAGGTTCAGTCGTTGTTGCGCCAGCCTCGCCTGGCATGAGGAACGATTCAACCGTGGCCGGATTCCGGGAGAACCGGGCGTTGAGCCGCCGCCAATGCGCAAGCGCGGAGAAGGACCGAAGCCTTGCGATGATCTGCTGGAAAAGATTGATCAACTTCGGGACCAACGCGTGGAGCAAACGGCGGCGTTGATTCTCGCCGAAGCGCTCGGACTTGAGTTGCAGAATCCGGCAGATGTGACGATTGACGGCCTTCGCAAGTGGCAACTAAAAAGCGAACGCGACGTTCACGGGCAGTATCAGCGACGGGAACTGAAGCCAGCCAAGGCAAAAGAGTTGGCCGTGGCAGGCGACAATCCCCTCGTTCCGCAATGCGCCATGATCGTCGTCGAGGATTTGTCGAGTTATCGCGCCAGCCTTGACCGCTCGTGGTTTGAGAACCGTCGGTTGATGGACTGGTCGCATCGGGCAATCATCAAAAAGCTGAAGGACATGGCGCAGGTTTTCGGCGTCGAGATTGTTGCCGTGAATGCGCGCTACTCATCGCGCTATTGCTCTAAGACGCACGTTCCGGGTGTGCGCGTGGCGGAAGTGCGCACTGGCTTCGAGAAAGAGCAGCCGTGGCGACGCTGGAAAGACGAGAAGGCCAAGGGCAAGCCAACCGAGCGCGCGACGCAGATCACGAAAGCGATTGAGTATTTCCAGGGTGGTTGCGATGGCAGCTTGCTCATCGAACTGGAAGGCGGGCCACTCTTCCTTGCAGTCAACGGAGAGCAGCCCGTCAACGCGGACATCAATGCATCACGCAATATCGGCTTCCGCGCGGTGGCTCATCCAGACTTGTGGCATTTCTTTCCCGTGCTGCGAACTGAAACCGATGAGGATGGCAATCTGCGTATCGCCAATTGGCGTGGAACGCTGGCGGCAAAGCCAAATGACGATCCTGCCAGAATCGCAAAGCCGACAGTGCCACCCAGGGAGCAGAAATCGGAGGACGCAGAAGAAGCGGATGCTGACGAGGACGAAAATGAATCTGCCGCGAAGCCTTACCTGTTTGTTCCGGGGCCAGTCGGCGGCCTGTTTCTTGAGTTGCCGACAGCAGAAGAGGTTTTCACTGCCAAACCACAGCCAAGAAGTCGGGCTGAGTTCCGTGTTGCGAAGTGGAAACTCTTTTGGTCACTCGTGACCACCGCTTGCCGCAAAAGGATTGAGGAGATTAACACCGCCAAGGTCAGCGAATGGCGAAGGAGACGCGGAGAAACGCCTAACTCATGAGCGAATCCACGTTGCGCACCGATGGTTCGTTGGAAGCCCAGCCGCACATGGGCGTGCGCAACTTGCACAATTTCATCTATTGCCCGCGCCTGTTTTATTTCCAGTGGGTTGAAAATATTTTTCAGGAAAACGCGGACACGGTGGCCGGCAGTCATGTGCATCGCAACGTGGACGCGCCGTCCAAACTGGATGACCCCAAGGAACTCGGTCTGCCGGAAGGCGCGAAGCTCCGCAGCTTGCGCCTGGAAAGCGAAGCGCTCGGCCTCATCGGCGTGGTGGATATTGTCGAGGGCGGGCCGGACGGCGCGGAGATCATTGACTACAAACGCGGCTCGGCCCGGCGCGACAGCGAAGGCGAGCGCGTGGCCAAGGAACCGGACGCCTTGCAGGTGGCTGCGCACGCCCTGCTGTTGCGCGAACACGGCGTCAACGCCGTGCGCGGTGCAATTTATTACGCGGCAGACAAGCGGCGCGTGCCGGTGGAATTCACCGAGGAACTTTTCAACAAGGTCAGAACGGCAATTGCGGATGCGAAGCAAGTTGCCCGCAGCGGAAGCTGCCCGCCGCCGTTGAAGAATGACGCGCGCTGCCTGTATTGCTCCGCGTATCCGATTTGTCTGCCCAACGAATCGCTTTGGTGGGCGAAGCGCCGCAAGCCGGCGGACAACGACGCGCAGCAGGAATTTGGTTTCATCGCAAAATCCGACGATGCGGTGCGCGATCAAATCATGGCGGCATTGGATTTTGCAGCGGAATCGGGGAGCGCGGGCCTCCGACCTGCCTCGTCCGGCGTCGCGCCGGACGAAATAAGGGACAACGAATCATCGCCGCGCGACGCAGCGACGGGCACGCGGGACGCGCACGCTCCCATCACATTGCAGCCGCCGCGTCCGGAAGGCGACGACGGCGAGGTGCTGGTGGTGCAAACGCCCGGCGCGATGATTGGCCAGCGTGGAGATGAATTGATCGTCAGCGTCAAGGGCGAGGAGGTGCGCAAATTGCCCGGCCAGCAGGTGCGGGCGATTTATTGTTACGGCGCGGTGCAGATGACGGCGCAGGCGGTCTCGACGTGCCTGGAACTGGGCATTGACGTTTCCTATTTTTCGCCGGCGGGCCGGTTTCTCGGAATGTTGGGCGGTTTGCCGGCCAGCGGCGTGGACGCGCGGCGCGGACAGTATCGGCTGTTTGAATTGCCGGGCGTGCGGCTGCAACTGGCGCGGGAAATCATCCGCGCCAAAATCCACAATCAGCGCGTGATGCTCATGCGCAACGGCGACGTGCCGGACCGAGTGACGAGCTTGATGGCTGGCTTCCGCGATGCCACGGAATCGGCGCGTGACCTGACGGCGTTGCTGGGCATTGAAGGCAGCGCGGCGGCGATCTATTTCGAGCAGTTCGAGACGATGCTGAAACAGCGTGATGACTGGAAATTTGACTGGCGCGGGCGCAATCGCCGTCCGCCGCGCGATCCGGTGAACGCGCTGCTGTCACTCGGTTATTCCATGCTGGCAAAGGAACTGACGGGCGTTTGCTATTCTGTCGGGCTGGATCCGTTTCTCGGTTTCATGCACCAGCCGCGCTATGGCCGCCCGGCACTGGCGCTGGATTTGATGGAGGAATTTCGTCCGCTCGTGGCCGACAGCGTGGCGATCAGCCTCATCAATCGCGGCGAACTCGGCCCGGAAGATTTCATCCGCAGCGCGAACGGAACTTTTTTGAACGACCGGGGACGCCGGCCGTTTTGGGAAGCGTGGTTCCGGCGTTTGGACACGGAAGTCAGCCATCCGGAGTTCAGCTACAAAATGGCATATCGCCGGATGCTGGAGGTGCAGGCGCGGCAGTTGTGGCGGTTCGTGCGCGGCGAGGCGCTGACGTATCACGGATTTGTCACGCGCTGACGCGTGAATAGCGAACAGCCAATGATCAATCGCCAAACATGGAAATCGGCGCTCGGTGATTGGCTTTTGACTCTTGGATACTGCTCGTGAACGTGACAATCAAGAAAGGGTAATTGCTTATGCCCAAATACCAGAAGTTCGAGGATCTGCCCGTCTGGAGGGACGCCGCGCGGCTCTATAACCGAGTGCTTGACCTGCTGGAAGAACCGGGAGTGCCGTTGACACCGGGCTTTCGCAATCAACTCGATCGGGCCGCGCTCTCGGTGTCGAACAACATCGCGGAAGGATTCGAGCGGGTGACGACGAACGAGCTGAACGCGTTCCTCGCCATCGCGCGCGGCTCGGCAGGCGAGGTGCGTTCGATGATGGCCGTGGTGAGGGACCGGCCGAAGTTGAAACCAATCCTGCGGCAGTTGCAGGAAATCCGTTCGTTGTCCGAATCGTGCGCCAAACAACTCACTGCCTGGACGGCGTCCATTGAGAATTCACCCGTGCAAGGCAAGCGGCATTTGACCGGCGAGATGAAAGACAAACGTGAAGCGGCACAACGGTCCAAAGATTATCGTCTGAATTTCTTGCGCAATTTGAAACCAGAGCATCCGCTGTATCAATCGCCTGAAGCCCGTGTCGCGCGAGGCGAAGCGATTCAAGAATAGCCGACAGCCAATGACACCAATAGCCAAGCTCCGCCGTCGTTTCCACCCGAGACTATCGGCTATCGGCGATTGAACATTGACCATCGCGCAGCGCCATGAGCCGCATCCGCTATCTGGTGAGCTACGACATCAGCGACCCGAAACGGTTGCGGAAAGTGGCACGCTCGCTGGAAGGTTTCGGCACGCGGCTGCAATACTCGGTGTTTGAGTGTCCGCTGGACGATTTGCGGCTGGAAAAGTTGAAGGCCGAGCTTCACGACTTGCTCAACCATGATGAGGACCAGGTTTTGTTTGTGTCGCTGGGGGCGAGTTCCAAAGATGCGAGCCTGATCATTGAGGCAATGGGCTTGCCCTACGAAGTCCGTTCGCGCGTGACGATTATTTGACCAGTTGGCTATTGGCGATCGGTCATCGGTCATGGCCAGAGGTGACTTTCGGACCACCAATAAATGGACTTGCTCAAGCCGGCGATTTGTGCCGTAAATTCTTCCGGCGAACAAAGCCTCCGGCCTCCGCCACCGACCATCAACCTTCCGCCATTGGGTTGACATGATTTTTGAAATCGCGACGACTGCGCCTGTGTGCGGCGGCGCGGCGCGAGCGTGGAAGTGCTGGCGCTCGGCCGCAAGGACGCTCGCATTGAATAAACGACTGAATCTGAGCGACTCACGAATGAAGCATCGCGCACATATCCGATGGAGCAAGCGAACTCGAATTGCCGCTCGCAATCAGCGGCGATTCGGGGCGCAAAATCAGGCGGGCGACGGGAGTAGCGTCAGTCGGCGCGAATCCAGAAATCGTGAGGCGGAATCCAACAGTTGCGCCTTCGTCGGCCAGGCGTCGTGGTCAGTCGGCGCGAATCCAGAAATCGTGAGGCGGAATAGCGGCGGGTTGGGTGGGTGGCTATTTTCAGCGCCGGCCACCGATGAATCCGGATGAAGCCACCCACCCAACCCGCCGCTATTTTGTTTCGTCTCGTTTTGCTTGAATTGCCTTTGGCGGGCCGGACGGTGCGGAGATCGTGGATTACAGAAAGGGTTTGGCAACATTTCACCGGCACATTCACCTTCGGCAACGGCGCGACCAAAAAGGAATTGAACGCAATCATCCGTCAGTCCCTTGCCCGCTGGTCTGATGCGTCAATCCCGCCGCACTATTGCGTTGCCAGCGGCGGATGACCCTTTACCGTCGCCTTGAATCTGCATGACTGCGGCGTTTCCCGACTGCCTCCCTGACCGTCCGACCGCGGCCCGCGGGCGAAAGGGCGCGGCGTGCCACGACCGCGTCGGCGTGCGAACCGGAGGCGCATGAAGGAATTCCTCAAGGCGATCATCATTTTGATCGAATACGGCGCGTTGGGTCCCCTCCTGGGCTTGTTCATCGCGCGCCGGCGAAATTTCCAGCGCGCGGCCCTGGCGTTGATGGTGTTCATGACCTCGTGGTTTCCCGGCAAGCTCACGCTGATGCTCGACTCCATCGAGCTTTACCGCGGCCACACGAAGGGATTCGAGTTCTCGCTGATCGAAGTCGTCGCCATCGCGTTGATTGTCAGCGCGGCCCAGAATCGCCGGCCTGGCGAACGGCGGCTGCCACCCGGCGCCTGGCTTTACCTCGGTTACTGTCTGTTGAGCTGCCTGTCGCTGATCCCGGCGATGAACAAGGTTTACACGCTGATGGCGGCCTTCAAGTTCACGAAGGCCGTGCTGATCTTCATCGGCGCCTACCAGGGTCTGCGTGACCAGGAGGATCTCCGCTGGATTTTGCACACGATGGCCGGAATGCTGGTTCTCCAGGTGGGTGTGGGGATGAAGGAGCGATTCGTGGACCACATGTGGCAGGTCAAAGGCTGGTTTGAGCACCAAAACCCGATGGCCATGTGGGCCTATATCTGCGCGCTGCCGCTGCTGTCCACGGCGCTGGCCCGGCACACCAGCCGGCGCGACACGTGGGTTTATCTGGTGGGCGTGGCGGCCGCGGCAGTGCTGGTGCTGTTGTCCGTTTCGCGGGCGGCGCTGGCCGCGTTTGTCGTGGGGTCCGTGGCGGTGACGTTGCTGGTCGCGCTGCGGGGCGTGACGTTGAAATGGACCGGCATCTGCGCGCTGGGCGTGCTGGGCGCCGTGGTGGCCGGCCTGATGGCGCTGGATTCCGTGACGGCGCGGTTCGAGGAAGCGTCCTCGCACCAGGGTGAGAGCGACCTGCGGGCGATCCTGATCGTGCAGTCCCGCGCGATGCTGCACGACTCCTTCCTCGGCGTCGGCTGGAACAATTTCGGCCTGGCGAACAGCCGGCCCGCCGGCCGCTACAGCCAGATTCTGGAGGACTGGGACGCCAGCCGGGGGTTCACGATCTACGACGAAAACTACCACGCGAATCCGCTGACCGAGAGCCTTTACTGGCTGTTGCTGGCGGAGACGGGGTATCCCGGTTTCGTGGGCTACGTGGTATTCGAGGCCGCCACACTGTGGTGGTTGCTGCGCGGGATGATCCGCTTCTGGCGCAGCCCGACCGGCTATTTCGTCGCCGGCGTGCTGGTTGGTTTCACCATCATGTATGGGCACAGCACGGTGGAACGGATTCTCACCCAGACCAAGAACCTTTCCCTCTGGCTGATCCTCGCCGGCGTGGCGGCCAGGGTTGAACAATGCCGTCGGGAAAGGCACGATCTGCCCCCGTCATGGATGCCGGACCCACCGTGAATGCTGCCGGACGGCTGCGCGTGCTGCTCGTCGCCGAGGCCGCCAACCCGCGGCTCACCAGTGTCGCCCTCATCGGCTGGAGCTTCAGCCGCGCCATGGCCGAGGCCGCCGACGCGCACTTGGTCTCCGAACAGCGTAACGCGACGGACATCGCCGCGGCCGACCTCGGCGCGCTGCGCTTCACACCGATCAACAACCGCCGCTGGCAGGGGCTGGCGTGGAACGTCGGCAAGGCGTTGCGCGGCGGCACCGCGCTGGGCTGGACCACGTATTCGGCGCTGGGGACGCTCGCCTATCCGTTCTTCGAAGCGAAGGTCTGGCGCGCCTTTCGCGACCGCATCCGGGCCGGTGAATTCGACCTCGTCCACCGCGTCACGCCGCTGGCGCCGGTGGTGCCCAGCCTGCTGGCCAGACGTTGCGCCCGCGCCGGCGTGCCGTTCATCGTTGGTCCGCTCAACGGCGGCGTGCCCTGGCCGAAGGAGTTTTCCGGTCTGCGCCGCGCCGAAAAGGAATGGCTGAGCTACGTGCGCGGCGCCTACAAACTGCTGCCCGGCGTCCACGCCACCCGCCGCCATGCCGCCGCCATCCTCGTCGCCGCGCGCACCGTGTGGCGGGAAATGCCGGCCCGGCTCCGGCCCAAATGCGTCTATCTGCCGGAAAACGCCATTGATGTTGCCCGTTTCCCGCGCCAGGCGCCGCCGTCGCTCCGGTCGCCGGTCGGCGTCGCGTTTGTCGGCCGCTTCGTGCCGCTCAAAGGCGTGGACATGCTCCTGGAGGCCGCCGCGCCGCTGGTCCGCGCCGGCCGGCTGACGCTGGACCTCATCGGCGACGGCCCGGAACTGCCGCGCCTGCGCCAGCTCGCCGACGAACTTAAAATCGCCGCCGGCACGGCGTTTCCCGGCTGGGTGGACCACAGCCAGATGGCCGGGCGGCTGGGGCGGTCGCACATCTTCGGCTTTCCCAGCGTGCGGGAATTCGGCGGCGGCGTGCTGCTCGAAGCGATGGCGCGCGGGCTGGTGCCGGTGGTGCTCGACTACGGCGGCCCCGGCGAGCTGGTGCCGCCGGACGCCGGCTTCGCGCTGCCGATGGCGTCGCGGGCGGCGCTCATCCCAAGCCTTCGCGATTGCCTGACCAAGCTGGCCGCCGAGCCGGACCGGCTCCGCGCGATGGCGGTGAACGCGCAGGATCACGTGTATCGTAACTTCACCTGGCCGGCGAAGGTGCAGCAGGTGCAGGCGGTGTATCGCTGGGTGCTGGGCCGGGGGCCGAAGCCGGATTTCGGCATGCCGCTGCGTTGAGCCACGGGGGCGGGCGCGGATGATTGAACCGGCGTTCATTCGAGAGATGCCGGTGGCGCCGTGGCATCCGCGAATTCGTTGAAAATCCAGGAGGACAATTGCGCCGCCACCGGCGCGCAGTTACGCTGGCGCGGGCATGAGTTCACCGGACATCACCCTCGTCACGGCCTGTGACGCCGGCTATTTTTGGGGCGCGTTCCTGCTGGCCGCCTCGATCCGCCGCCACCAGTTGCCGGGACGCGTCCTGGTCATGCAGGCGGGCTTCGACGCAGCCCAGCAGCAACTGCTCGCGCAGTTTCCGGACGTGACGTCGCGGCCGGCCGACCCGGCCAATCCCTACCGCTTCAACAACCGCAAGGCGGAGGCGTTGTTGCTGGCCGACACGGAATATCTGGCCTGGCTGGACGCGGACTGTTTCATCGCCGGGCCGGTGGGCGGCCTGCTGGTGCCGGCGAACGGCGAGTTCCAGGCCCGCCGGCGCGAGCCGGCTGAGAATGCCAGTGCGTTCGATCGTTCCTACGAACCCGGCGAGCCACGCGGCGGCATGCCGAAGTCGGTGCTGGAGCGGTGGCAGCGGGACGTTGGCGAGCGCGTCACGCCGCGCGGCGACACCACGTATCCATCGAACTGCTTCGTGATCCACGCGCGACACCGGCCGTTCCTGGAGCATTGGGACCGGCAAATCCGGGCGGTGATTCCGCCTCACGCACCGGTGCTCAACCGCGACGACCCAGCCTATGCGCTGACCGACGAGGCCGTGTTGAATTCGCTGCTGTTGTTCGCGCACGTCGCGCCGGCGCCGGCACCTTACCAGCTCGACCGTGATCCGGCCGCGCACGTCGTCCATTTCATCGGCTCGCCCAAACCGTGGGCCGGCTGGACAAAGCCCTATCTTTACTGCCTGCCGAAGGTGTTTGAACTGCTGGCGTGGCTGGCGCGGGAGGGTTATGCCACGCCGCCCGTGCCGCCGTCCTTCCGGCCTGAGCGGGCGGGGCGGATTCGCGCGGCGGCGGCATTGCGATCGCTTTACCGTGGTCTGCGCTCGCGTCTCGGCCGGGCATTGCGCCTCCTCGGGCGCTGAACCCGCGGTGGCGTCAGCCATGCCGCGAAGCCGTCACTGGATTGGATTGCTCACGCCAATGCCCTGAAACTGATCCGAGCCGGCGTGGCCGCCTTCGTTGGCGGCGACGGTGCGGACGAACGTATCCACGATGAGCCGCGAATACCGTTCGAGCGTGCGGTAGGGCGAAAAGGGGACGTAAACGATGTCGTGCGGTTCCAAGCGCACGTCCGGCTGTTTACCCAGCATGATGGCCTGGAAATCCACGACGGCGATCTTCGGCTCCGCGAGCGCGCCGCGGACAATGGCGACGTGCGAGAGATACGCGTCCGGCAGCGGGCCGAGCGTCTTGGCGATGACCGACGCCAGGCTCATGTCGTCCGTGTAACCCAGCGGCCGCGGCTCCCGCACCGCGCCCAGCACATACACTTCCTTCGAGAGTGCCGAGGGCAGGTAGAGGAAGTCGTCCGGTTGCAGGTAGATGTTTTGCGAGGTGTCGCCCTCGCGCAACAAACGCTGAAAGTTGATCGGGAGAAACTCGCCGCGGCGGATGAGGAAGCTGTGGTTGAGGTCCGCCAGTTCCTCGGTCGTGCCCGTGAAGCGCGAGACGAACAGGCCGCCGGCGCGGGAAATCGCCTCGATCACGGTCATCGGTCCCTCGAGCGGATAGACGCCGGACCGGTTGAGCCGGCCGAGAACCCAGACGCGCTTGCTCTCGACCTCGCGGAGCGTCACGGCCACCTGCGGCCGGCGGTAATAGCCGGCCAGCGCCTTTTCCATCATCTGCTTGGTTTGTCCCAGCGTCAGTCCCCAGACATCCATGCCGGGCAGGAGGTCGTAATAAATTTTGCCGTCCGGGCAGACAAACGTCAGCGCGCGGCTGCCGGTCACGCCAAGGATTTCGATTTCGATCTTGTCGCCGGGGCCGAGGCGGAACGGCTCGACGGGCGGCTGCAACCACTCCGGACAAATGGCGTTGGTTTCGACGGTGGTCACCAGATTCGTCAGCGGCCGGGCGTGGCAGGCGCGCGGGTCAAACCGCGGGCCTTTCGTCTGGCACCCGCTGAGGAGCCAGCCGGCCAGCACTGCGGCCGCAGCCATGAGGCAACGACGGTTCATGGCGTGGGCAGGATGGCGTGGGTGATCACCGGCTGGACGTTGCTGCCGGTCCACGTGGTGATCATCGTCTCGATGAACGCGGAGGCCGCCATGTCCGCCAGGTCTTCGACCCGCGCCCACGGCCGGTCGGCGACATAGACGATGTCCCGCGGCTGCAGGCGGAAGTCGCGTCCCCGGCCGGCGAGGACGTCGGCGAGGTTGACGATGATCCGCTGCGGTGCGTTCAGCGAGCCGCGCACGACGAGCACGCGCTGTTTGAACGCCTTGGGCGTGAATCCGCCGGCCAGCGTCACCGCGCTGAGGGCGGTGGCTTCCGAGGTCAGACCCTGCGCGCCGGGATGCCCCACCGAACCCAGCACGTAGATTTCATTGGCAATGGCGGAGGGGAAATAAAGGTAGTCATCCGGTTCGAGCAGGATGTTCTGCGAAAGATCGCCGCGGTTGAACAGCTTCTCGAAATCAACCGGCAGGCGCTGCCCGTGGCGGATGACAAAACTGCGCGGCAAATCCGCCAGCTCCACCGTGTTCAGCCCGAACAGGCCGGTCTCCAGCCCGCCCGCCTCGGCGACGACCTCCAGCAGCGTCTTGGGCCGGTCGAGCGTGTAGGCGCCCTTGTTGACGACCTTGCCCAGGACGAAGACCTTCTTGCTCTTGAACGCCACCGGCGTCACCACGATGTGCGGCTGCTGGTAATACGCCGCCAGCGCGCGGGTCACCGTTTCGCGCAGGTCGTCAATCGTCAGCCCCGTCGCCATCACGTCCTGGGCCTGGAGATATGTGATGCGCCCGCCGGGATCCACGGCGACCTCCGAGCGGTTGAGCTCCGGCCGGCCGTAGAAGGCGAAGTTCACCACGTCGCCCGGTCCCAGCGTCAGGGGCTGCTGCCAGGCCGCCTTGATTTTCGCGTTCGTGCCGGCAAACACCAGCGGCGCGGCCGGCGCCGGCGCAACCGGAATGACCAGATTGGTCTCCGCGCCCCATGCGCCCGCGCCCGCGGCAAACCACAGGGCGGCGACGGCCGCGGGCAGCAGCCGGGCGGCGCGCCCCAGCGGCCAGGGAAATCGCGGCGCGCAATTCAACACCGCGCCGGCCAGATGGCCCTGCGCGTGACGCAGCGTTTCGAGCAATTCCGCCGTGCGCCGGCCGGAAGCCCGGCCGCTGCCCGACAACCAGAGCAACCGCGGCAGCCGCTCGGCCAGCAACTGCGTTTCCGGTTGTTCGGCCGCGGGCAGTTCGAGCAGCAGGACGTAACCCGGCTCGCGTTGCCAGCGTTCCACGGCCGCCTGCCAGCGCTGCCGGACCTCGGCCGTCCAGCGCCAGTCCGCCGGCAACGTGAGCCAGCACGGCGATCCCGGCGCCGGCACGCGACCCGCCGGGCTGGCCAGCGCGTCCGCGAGCGGGACGGCGGTTGCCCCCGCCGGCGGCCGGTTGGTGACGGCCATGACCCGCGCCTCCCGGCGCGCCGCCGCCGCCGCGAGCAATTCAATCCACTGGGAACGACCTTCGCCGGCGCCGCTGGACAGCACGCCGCACACCACCGTGCCGGACGGCCCTGCCGCGAGCAACGGCCGCAGGCCGGTCCAGGTGCGGAACGCCCAGTCGTCGCGCGCCGCCGCGTCCCAGCCGTCCAGTTCCGGCAGGCTGGCCAGCAGGGGCAGTTGCGCAACGCGCCGCACGTCGGCCGCGGTCTTGAGCCGGTCGTCAAACGATTCCACCAGGGCGGCCAAGGCGATGACGGCCAGCGCGCCGAACACGGCGCCGGCCACCGCGAGCAGCACCCGTTTTTTGGTGGGCTTCAGCACCGCGACTTCCTCCGCCTTCGCGGGGAAAAACCGGTAGTAGCCCGGCGCACCGTCGGCGAAGGTCTGGGCCTCGCGCTGCCGGCTGGCCATGAGCGACTGCGCGGTTTCGAGCGACTGCTGCCGGGCGCGGAGCCGGGCATATTGCATGCCCTTTTCCGGGAGCCGGCTCAGGCGCTCGCCCAGCTCCTTGCGCGCGGCTTCCAGTTTTTCAAGCTGCACGGCCAGGACGCGCTTCTGTGTTTTCAAGTCGAACCACTCGGAATAAAAGCTCGCAGTGACGGCGCTGTCGCCGGCGCGCGGTGGCGCGGGCGGCTGGTTGGTGACCGGTCCGGCCCCGGCCTCAAGGCCGCGAATCAGCCGTTCCTGGTCCTGCACCAGCGGATTTTCCTCGGTGTAGCGTTGCTGGAGTTCCGCGAGCTGCTCCCTGGCTTCCTGGAGCTTCCCGGCGGCCGGGCCGTTTTCGGCCAGTTCCTTGGCCAGTGCCGCGATGCGGAGGTCGAGCGTGTCATACTCCAGCCGCGCCGTCTGGTATTTGAGGTCCAACTCGCCCTGCTCGCGCAGGTAAGCCTCCGTTTCGCGGTCGGCGTTGATGAACTGGGACTCTTTCTCGAAGGCGATCTCCTCCTGGTTGGCCTGCTTCAGTTCGTCCGCGAGGCGGACCAGTTGGTCCTTGAGGAAGCGGTTCACGTCGGCCGCCTCCTGCATCTGCATGTCCCGCGTGAGCCGGACCACCTCGTCGCCGTAGGCGTTGAGACCATCGAGCGCGGCCTGCGGACCGAGCGCGGTTTTGAAGGCGATGGTGATCAGGTCCGTGTTGCGTTCGGGCGTGATGCTCAGGCCGGCCAGCAGCGCGCCCGGCGGCACCCTGGTCTTCGCCGTTTCGCTGGCGTGTTGCAGCACGGTCGCGGACTTCATCAAGTTCGCGATCGTGGGCACGGAGAGCTGCCGCGGCTGGAACGGCTCGCCCAGTTCGGAAGCGCGCACGGTGGTGGCCATTTCCTGCCGCATCAACCGGGCGGAAACCTGGTATTCGGTGTGAAACAACCTCCATCCGGCCAGGCCGCCAAGCAGGCCGGCCGCCAGGGCCGTCACCAACACCACCTTCCAGCGCGCCAGCACCGCGGCCGCCAGCCGGAGGGGATCGAACGGCAGTTTGACGCCGGGCGGCGCCGCGCCGGCGCCGGACGGAGGGCCGCCGGCCGCGGCTTGCCCCGGGGTGGCCACGGCGGCGACGACGGCTTCACCGCGCTTGCGATTGACCGCGCTGAGGCTGAATTCGTCCGGCTCGTTCATGTCACGGGCAGGGCCTGTTGTTTTTCCAGGTCGCGCACCACGGCGGCCACGGAGCCGTCCTCGACCGTCGGATGCTCACGCAGCCACGCGTGTTCCAGGGCCAGCTTCGCAAGGCGGTTCAACTCGCGCGGCACGCCGTGCGTGGCAGCGAACAGCGCGTCCGCCGCCGCGGCGGTGAAGACGCCGTCGCCCGCCCGCCCGGCCACGCGCAACCGGTGTTGCAGATAGCCGCCCACGTCTTCGCGACGCAGCGGCCGGAGGTGGAAGCGCAGGCTGATGCGCTGGTTGATGGCCGGGTTCGCCGCCACATGCCCGCGCAGTTCCGGCTGGCCGATGAGCACGATCGTGACGACCGCCCGGCCGCCGCCGTTGAAATTCGTCAGCCAGCGCAGTTCGCGCAGCGTGTTCGCCGGCAGGTCCTGCGCCTCGTCGAGCAGCAGCACGAGATGGCGGCCCTCCGCGGCCAGCCGGCTCAGGCATTGCGCGAAGCGCTCGCAGCGGGCGAGCTTCGTCTGCCCGCCGGCCGGGTTCGGCGGCGTTTCCACGCGGCGCAGCAGCGCGGCCAGCAGGTCATTGAACGGGAAACCGGCGTTCTCCAGGGTCACGACCTGGAAGCGCGCCGGGTCGAGCCGCTCCGCGAAGACCGCGCGCGTCAGCGTCTTGCCGCAGCCGATCTCGCCGCTGAGCAGGCCGAGATTCATGGAATGCTCGCCGACGAGGTAAAGCAGGCGGCTGAGCGCCTCCTCGTGTTCGGGACTGGCGAAGAAGAACCGCGTGTCCCACGTGGCTTCGAAGGGACGTTCCCGCAATTTCCAGTGGCTCAGGAAATCCACGGCCGGAGTCTAGCGGCGTGGCGGACGGGCGCACGCCAATTCTCCGCGCCGCCGCGCCGCCGCGTAAACGGCAAGCACCTGCTCGGCGTTCCGCGCCCAGTCGAACCGCCGCGCGTTCCGGAAGCCCGCCGTTTGAAGTTGCGTCCGCAACGCCGCATCCGTGGCCGCGCGGCGCAGCGCGTCGGCCAGGCCGGCGACGTCTTCCGGCTCGATGGTGACCGCCGCGTCCGCCACCACCTCCGCCAGCGAACCGCGCGTGGAGCTGATCACCGGACAACCGCACGCCATCGCCTCGACCGGCGGAAAACCGAAGCCCTCGTAGAGCGATGGATAAACGAACACCGCGGCCGCGCGGTAAAGCGTCGGCAGCAGGGCGTCGTCCACGAAGCCCAGGAACCGGATGTCCGCGGCGAAGGGCGATTCCCGCGCCGCCGCATGAATGGCCGCCGCGCCGTGCCAGTCGCTGCCGCCCAGCGCCAGCAGCCAGTCGGAGCGGGTTGCCGCCTTGAACTGGTTGAACGCCGCGATCAGGCGGACGTGGTTCTTCGCCGGGTGTTCCAGCCGCGAGACGTAAAGAAAGAACGGCCGGTCCAGGCCCCAGCGCGCGGCCACGGACGGTTTCGCCGCGTCCCGGCCCGCCGGCGAAAACCGTGCGTGGTCAAGGCCGTTGTGGATCACGTTCAAGCGCGTCCGCGGCCGGCCGAAAAAACGCTCGATGTCGCGTGCCGTGTTGTCGCTGATGGCGATGATTTCATCCTGCCGGCGCGCCAGCCGGCGCACGACGACGCGGCCGTAGAACATGCGCGCGAAATCGTATTTGCCGGCGACGTGAAACGGCGCGAGGTCGTGAATCGTCGCCACCAGCGCGCACGGCCTGGGCCAGAGCATCCGCCGGTAGCTCGGCACGTGCAGCACTTCGATGCCCTGTTCACGCACGAGCCGCGGCAGGACGGTCTGGTGCCAGCGAATGTTTTTCACCGCCGGGCGGAACCTTTCCGGCACCGGCGTCAGCGTCATGCGGTCCCGCGCAAATGCGAACAGCGGCAGGTCCTCCTCCAGCACGAACAAGGTGAACGCGTGGTCCGCTGCGTGCGGCAACAGCGCCCGCACCAGCGCGAAGACGTATTGGGCGACGCCGGTTTTGCCGCGCTGGATGACGGAGGTGGACAGGGCGACCTTCACGATGCACCTCCGAGCAAGCGTTCCTCCAGCCGCGTCAGCCGCAACACGTCGCGCACCGCCGGCCGCGCGTTGATGAACCGCAGTCTCCCGCCGCGGCCTTCGATCTGTTTTTTGAGCCGCAACATCAGGCCGACGCCGCTGCTGTCGGTGAATTGCAGCGCCGACAAATCCACCACCACCGTGGCGCTGGCCGACGCCGCCAGGGCCGTTTCCACCTGCCGGCCGAAGGCGGCCGCATTGGCGGCGGTCAGTTCGCCCTGCCAGTGCAGGACCGTCTGACGGCCGTCCGCATCCACGGCCAGCGACGGCCCGGCGCTTTCCGTGGCCGCCAGCGACCGCGCGGCCGCCATGTCCGGCACCACGGAAAAAAACTCCTCCAGCCGCATCAAGTGCAGCGCCGACCGCACCGCCGCCCCGGCGCCGGCCAGCGCCAGACCGTGGCCGTGCTCGCGCGCCAGCATCCGCAATCGGATCCACGCGCCCAGGCCGGTGCTGTCCACGAACCCGGTTGCGGCCAGATCGAACACCACCGGTCCCGCAGCCACGGCCTGTTTCCAGGCATCGAAGTGTTCGGCGACGACCGCGGCATCGAGGCGCACGCCGGTCTTCACCACGCCGCCACCGGCGGGATCAGTCGTCAATGCGGCGGCGGCAGTGGAGTCGGCGGCGCGACCGCCGGGCCGGAGTTGCCACCATTGGCGGCCGATTTCACGCCCGAAAATCACCAGGTCCTTGCCGTAGCGTTTCGCCAGCCGGCGCGGTTCCTGCAGGAGGCGGAAAATCCATTCCGTGCCGGTGCGCTGCATCCAGACCGGCGCCCGCCGCATCGTGCCGGCGAGAAAATCAATTGTTGCGCCGACACCGATGGCCAGCGGCACGCCGGCGCGGCGGTAGTGCATGTTGATCCATTTCTCCTGCTTCGGGCAGCCGAACGCCACCAACAGCAGGTCCGGTCTTGCCTCGTGAATCCGGCGCAGGATGTCCTCGTGGTCCATTTCCAGGAGCGGTTTGAACGGCGGGGAATACGCGCCGACGAGCTGGAGCCGCGGGTGGCGCGCACGGGTTTTTTCCGCGGCCGTGCGGACGCTCGCCTCGGTCCCGCCGAGGAAAAACACGCGCCAGCCGCGCTGTTCCGCCTCCGCCAGCAGGCGCGGCACCAGGTCGGAGCCGGTCACGCGCTCCGGCAGCGGCCGGCCCAGCCAGCGCGACGCCCAGACCAGCGGCATGCCGTCGCACAGGACCAGGTGCGCGTCGGCCAGAATGCGGCGCAGCTCGACGTCGTGCAGCGCCTGCACGACAAAGTCCACGTTCGCCGTGGCCGCGTAGTGCGGCCGGCGCGACGCGATCATCGCCTCGACGATGGCCAGGGTTTCGGCGGTGGTGACGCCGTCGAACGGCACGCCGAGGATGGCCAGGGGCGGCGCGTGGCGGCGGGTTTGGGATGGCGCGGACGCGCGGTTCATGGTGTCATCGGGTTCACGAAGGCATGGCCAGCACGACGGGGCAAAAACCTTGGTGGCGGCGGCGGCGCATCTGGTGGCCGCTGGCGGCCGGCGCACTGATGACCGCGGCGCTGGTGGTGGCCGTGGGCCGTTCGGGCGAGTCGCGGGTGATGATCTGCAACGAAACCGGCGCAACCATCCCCGATCTGACGGTGACCGTCTGCGGCCAGCAGGCCACGTTCACCAGCCTGGAGGACGGCGGTTCGGCGCGCTTCACCTTGCAGCCGACTGGCGGCGAGAGCGAGATAGCGCTGTTCACCAACGGCGTGAGCACGCCGTTCTGGCACGGCGATTACGTCGAACCAAGCGGCGGTTATCGCGCCATTGTTCATTTGCAGCGAAACGGCGAAGTGGTCTGCCACACCAGCCTTTCCTGGTGGCAGGCAACGTCTTTTGGCCGCGGCGTCAGCCAGTAAATCGGCGCGCATAGTCGGTGCTCAACTGCCGGCCCAGCATCGGCCACGCAAACCGCGCGCGGACGGTGCTCGCGCCGGTCTGTTCCAATCGTTGCCGCAGCGCGGCGTCGGCCAGCGCGCGCGCCGTTTCCATCGCAAACGTTTCCGGCGCGTCGGCGAGCAGGATGTCGTCGCCGTGCCGCAGGTCAAGTCCCTGCGCGCCGATGGTCGTGGAAACCACGGGCGTGCCCATTGCCATGCTTTCGGGAATCTTGAGCCGCGTCCCGCCGCCGATGCGCAGGGGGACGATTTGCAGCCACGCGCGCCGGTAAAACGGCCGCACGTCCGGCACGCCGCCGGTCACCGTCACGCCGGGCCTTTCGGCGTAAGCCCGGACCTCGGGCACGGGCGATTTGCCGACGATGAGCACGCGCAGCGCCGGCGCGGCCGCGCGCAGCCGGTCGTGGATTTCGCCGAAATACCAGCGGAGCGCGTCCACGTTCGGCGTGTAGTCCATCGCGCCGCAGAACAGGACGGTCGGCTGCTCGTCGCGCGGAACCCGCGCGGCGTCCGGCCGGAAGTAGTCCAGGTCCACGCCGTTCACCACAATGACCACCGGCGCGCGGCGGCTGATGCGTTGGCGGACGAACGTCTCGTCGTCCGGGCCGCAGACGACCTCCACGGCCGCGCGGCGGGCAACGCGTTTCTCGAAGCGTGCCAGCTTCCACAAGCCTTCCGCGGCGAGTATCCGGGACTTGAGGTCCTTGCCACCCGCCGTCTGGTGCTGGGCGATTTGAAATTGCAGGTCCACGCGGCTGCGATCCACGGCCAGCGGCAACTCGCGGTGTCGCTCCAAAAAATACTGCGCCATCACGAGATCGCAGACGTGGACCGCGTCGTAACGCTGGCCGGCGAGGAACCGGTCGAGTGCGCCGGCAATGTGCGGCAGCCGCCAGTGCCGGACTGTCGTCGGCAGCGGGTTCAGGAGGCGGTCCGGAAAAAGTCCCGGCCACGCCGGGTGCGCGAACGGGACGAACTCGACGCGGCGGCAGAATTCCGCGAAGACGGGCCGTTGATCAAGCCGCTCGCCGCCCTCGCTCAGCGCCAGCAGGTCCACGTCGTGGTCGCGCGCCAAGGCCCGCAGCAGATGGAACGTGCGCTGGTAGGTGCCGCGGTCCACCGGAAACGGAATGTAAGGATAGAAGACGAGCAGGCGCATGGTCAGTTGAAGCGACCCCACAACGCCGCGTAGGCGGCCACGAGGCCGGCGTAATCGGCCGCGGCGGTGTCGAGTTCGGCGTGCAACCGGCGGCGGATGGCCTCGTCACGTTCCGGCGCGGTTTCCCACAACAACAGGCAGAGCGCGTGGAACAGCCGCTGCCGCGGGTAGCGGCGCGCCCGCGCGGCAAACAGCGTGCCGGCGCGAAACGTGCGCAGGTTGATCAGCCAGTTGCGCCAGGCGGGCGTCTCCGGACACTTGTCCACCGGGCTGAAGGCGTAGTCGCGCGGACTTGGAAACGCCGTGCCGAGGCGGCGGTTTTCCAGCCAGAGCCAGAGCTGACGGCTTCGCTCCAAAAGCCCGGCGTGCCGGACGCGCAGCGCGTCAGATGTTTCGCCGGAGCGGACCGGATGCAACTTGAACTCCACGCCGGCCGCGTGGTCCGCGCGGATGAGGGCGAGGCCGTCGGCGGGAAAATCCGTGTTCAGCGTGAGCAACCGGCGGTGCCGTTCGCGGCAGCTCCAGTGATACTGGCTGTGGACCGTCAGCAACACGTCACCGAAGGCGAGTTGCGCCTTGGCCAGGTTGCGGCCGACGAAATCCGCGTCGGCCTCGTCGAACCGGGCGTGGCGCAGCCGTTCCGCGCCGAACAACAAACCGGAGCAACGGTTCATGAGCAGCCGGGTCGCCTCGTGCAGCGGGAGGCGTGCGGCGTCGCGGTGATGGTCGCAACCGGCGAGCAGGTCGTCGTCGCCGATGAGCCAGCGGTGGCCCAGGACCAGATCGTAATAGAACATGTGCGGCCGGCTGTGGCGCAGCTTGTCCAACGTGAGCACCTTGAACTCGACCTCCAGCCCGGCTGCCGGCGAGAGGCGTTCGCCGAGTTCATGCAGCGGCTGGCGGAACCTGCGTTCCACAAGCAGGGCGTCGCCGCGCAGGAACGCGTAAAATTCGAGGTCGTTGTAAGGCCGGTCGCCGCCCGCCGTGCGCAGCACGCCGCCCTCGCCGCGACCGTAGCCGCCGCCCAGCAGCAGACCGTCGAGCTGGTTTTCCGGCACCAAGACGCAGACGCTATCGCGCACCTGCCCGCAGACCTGCGCGAGGTGTTGCTCCAGCGCGTTGCTGCCATCCTGGGTGAAGCGGTGGTTCATGGCGCGTCGCAGGCGGTCGGCGGTTCGGGTTTCCAAGTGCGGATTGTTTCCTCCAGATACGCCTGAATCTGGTCCACGATCGCCGGTTCGGCGTAGCGCGCGACGTCGGTCTGCCCGGTCAGGGCCAGCCGCGCGCGGAGCAGCGGGTTGGCGTCCAGCTCCAGAATGCGCGTCGTCAGTTCGGCGGCATCACCGGCGCGGTAGGTCAGCGCGTTTTCGCCGTGGCGCAGCAGTTCCTTGCTGCCGCCAGTGGTGGTGCCGATCACCGGCAGGCCGCTGACCATCGCCTCCAACGGCGTGAGCGCGAACGGCTCCTCCCATTCGGAGGTGAACAGCAGCGCGTCGTGAGCACGATAAACCGCCGGCATCTCCTCGGCGGTCGCTTGGGCGAAGCGGACGGACAACTGGTTTTCCGCGACGAACGCGTGCAGTTGCGCCGTGTAGTCCGCCTCGCCTTTGCCGTAAACGTGCAACTCACCAGCGAAGCAACCCTTCAACTCGCGCATGGCCTTGAGCGCCGTCATCACGCCTTTGTCTTCGGCAAGGCGGCCGACCCACAGCAGTTTTCGCAAAGGCCGGTCCGCCGGCACGGCCTCGCCGTGGAAACGCTCCGTGTCCACCGGGCAATAAATCACCGCACCGTGTTCCACCGGATAACCCGCCGCCGCCGTGAGGTTGCGCAGTGCGGCGCTGCAAAAGTAAATCCGCGGGAACCGCGCGTGCCGGACGGGGTTCGTCGGCGCGAGCGCGTCGCACGCCGCGCGGCGGCCGGTCAGCGTCCAGCCCGCGCGGAGCAGCGCCGGCCCGGCCTGCGTGTTCTTCCGGTTCCACCAGTCGAGCCACACGTCGGCCTTGAGGCTGCGCGCGATCCAGTGATCGGACACATAATACACGGTGGGCAGCCCCAGCCGCGCGAGGGTGAAGAGGAGCGACTTGGAGATGCCGCCGAGGTTCCAGATGTAAACCAGGTCCGGCTTCACGCGTTCGACCGCCTTGCGCAGCATTGCATTGTTGTGAAACTCCAGGCCGCGCAGGGCGCGAATGTCCAGCCACGGATGGCCGAAGAAGCCGTGCAGGCGCAGCGTGCGCTCGACCCCGGTTTCTGCCGGCGCGGCGGCGCCGGACGCCAGGCCGTGATTCGACGTGAGCACGGTCACCCGGTGTCCGCGCCGCTGGAGCGCCTGGGTGACGCGCCCGCAAATGAGTTCGTAGCCGCCGACGTAATGCGGCGGGTAGAGATTGGAAACCACCAGGATGTTCACCGGCTCCCTCCCTGGACTTCCGTCCAGCCCTGCCGGAAACCGGCGAGCTTGCCGCGGCGCTGGTGCCAGCGGATGCGCGCCGCGTGCGGCAGCTCGGCCAGCCGGCGTTCGCGGAGGCAGAACGCCGCGTCGTGCCGCACGTCGCTGAGCCAGCCGAGCGCGACCGTCTTGAGCCAGCGCCGGTCGGCCGCCCGCGCGCTGCCGGCCTGGGCCAGCGCGCGGGCGTCGCCCAGGGCGCGCTTCCACACCTGCGCCGGCGTGTAATTATGCGAGTGCATGGCCACCGATTCCGGCACGTAAACCACGTCATGGCCGCGCGCCCGGCACCAGCGCGTGTATTCGTCATCCTCGGCGTATTGCAGATCCTCGCGGAAGCCGCGTTGCGCCCACACGTCCCGGCGCAGGCCGCTGCTGACCATGCTGAAAAAATGCTCCCAACGCGCGGACGCGCGGCGCGGACCGAAGCAGCGGTCGTAGTCGCAGGCGAACACCGCGCGGCAATCGGGCCGCGGAATCTGCCGGCTGAAGCACGCGGCCGTGCGCGGGTTTTGCAGGGCGCCGACCAGTGGGCCCAGCCACTGCGCGCCCTGCGGCGTGGCGTCGGCGTTCAGAAAAATGCCGCATTCGGCGGCGGCCAGCCGCAGGCCGTGGTTCATCACGCGACCGGGGTTGTATTCGGCCGGCGTGATCTGGACGAAGTGCGCGGGCCGCGCGGCGCGGATCAACTCCTGCGAACCGTCGGTGGAACCGGAGTCAATGACGATCAACTCCCAGTCCTTGAACGCCTGCGCCCGGAGCGCCGGCAGCGTTTCTTTGAGCGCCCAACCTTCGTTGAACGAGCGCATGATGATGCTGGCGGCGGGAGGTTTCATGCGGGTTTCCGGGCAGGCCAGCGGCCGCCGAGTTTCCGCGCGAGGCTGGCGCGCTCGGCCGGCAACAGCGCGAAACGCCACAACGCGGCGGCCCCGACGACGCCGGCGAGGGCGCCTTCGACGAACATGGCCACGCGGGTGTTGCCGCCCGGCGCGAGCGTCACCCATTTCAAGGCAACAAGCGCCAGCAGCATCGGCAGGCACGCCCGCCACGACGGCAGGACGGTTGCTTTGAAGAGCGCGAAGCCGCCCAGCCCGACCTCGCGCGCCACCCACGGCCAGAGCCGGACCCAGCCGAAGTAGATCGCCGGCGCCAGCGAGCCGAGGGTCACGCCGATGATGCTGCGGAAATACAGGACCAGCGCGAGGCTGATGCCCAGGTTGGCCAGGGCCTCGCCCACACCCAGCCACATGAGCCACCGCTCGTGGCCGCACATCATGAAAATGCGCTTCGAGACGCTGTGCGTGAGGGTGAGACTGTAATACCAGAACAGCAGCACGTGGCCGACGAGCCAGGTTTCGCGCGGAATCACGGCGTCGCCGGTGAGCAGTTGCAGCAGCTCGGTGAGATAGAACGCGGACAGCAGGTAAAGCGGCGTGCTGATGATGACGCTCCAGCGCGTGCTGTTGATCACCAGGTCGCGCAGCGCCGTGCGGTCGCCGGTGGCGTGCAGGTGCGCGGCCGCCGGCGAGAGCGTCTCCTGCACCTGGCGCGTGAATTGCGAGAAGATTTCCGCGACCTTCGCCCCCGCCTGGTAAACCGCCACCGCGCTGACGGTCAGCGTCACGCTCAGCACCAGTTGGTCGCTCTTCGTCAGCACGATGTTCGTCGCGGTGGTGATGTAGGCGAAAATCGAGAACGTCAGCGTCTCGTGGATCATGCCGGCGGAAAAGAGCGCCGGCCGGATGCGCACCGCGGGCATCCGCCGCAACGCGAACACGACGGCGAAAACGTCCGGCGCCAGCGAGAAAAACAGCGAGACGACCACGATCGCCGTGAAGCCCCAGTGCCGTTGGATCGCCACCCACGTCAGCACCAGCCGCAACACCAGCGCCGTGGAAATGAGGTTGTTCGCCATCCGGATGCGCTGCTGCCCGCGGAGTATCTCCGGGAAAATGCCCATCGGAAACGCCAGCCCGATGCCGACAAAGAAAATCACGAGCACGCGCCGGAACTCCGCCAGGTCGGCCGGCGGCACGCCGAACCAGCCGATGATGTGCCGCGAACCGAGCAGCACCGCCGCGGCGGCCAGCCCGGCCACGCCGACGTAGAAAAAGAAAATCGTGCTCAACACCCGGCTGAGCTGGTCCCACTCGCCGCGCACGGACAGCTCGGCGACGCGCTTCTGCGCCGCGAACCCGAAGCCGAAGTCCAGCAGCACGCCGTAGCCGAACACGCTCCAGAGCAGCGACCAGAAGCCAAATTGCTCCCGCGTCAGCGCCTGGAACAGCATCCGGAATGTCAGCAGCCCCACGATCATTCCCAGCACGGTGCGGACGTAGTTCGAGACGGCGTTGCTCCAGATGTTGCGTTTGACCTCGGCGTAGCTCATGCGGCCGCCTTTCCGTGGCGCCGGGCGGCATGGTCCTCGGCGGCGCGGTAAAGCTGCTCAAGCTGCCGCGCAATTTCGGTCCAGTCGTAACGCAACCGGGCTTCGGCCCGGCCGGCCTCCGCCAGTTGCCGGCGCAGCGCCGGGTCGGCGGCGAACTGCCGGAGTCCGGCCGCAAGTTCGTCCGCCGCGTCCGGTGAACCAGGCTCCACGAACCGGCCGGTTTCGCCGTCGCGCACCAGCGTTTGCAGGCCGCCCACGCGGCTGGCGATCACCGCCCGGCCGGCGCTCCAGGCTTCCAGCACGACGATGCCAAACGGCTCGTGCATCGAGGGCAGCACAAACACGTCGGCGGCGTGGTAGGCGTCCACGAGATTCGAATCGTCGTGGCGCAGGCCGGGCAGCAGCTTCACGCAGCCAGCGAGTCCGTTGGCGGCGACGAAGGCGCGCAGGGCCGCCGCGTAGGCCGGCTGCGTCTCCGGGCCGATGACGACGAGGAAAGCCTCCGGCCCCTGGGCGCGGCATTTTGCGAACGCCTCGAGCAGCAATCGCTGATTCTTCTGGGCGTCAATCCGGCTCACGTTCAACACGAGGAACGCCCCGGCCGGAATGCCCTGCCGGGCGCGGAAGGCCGCGCCGTCGCCGCGGGCGAATTTCGCGCAGTCCACGCCGTTGGGCAGGTAGGCGACGCGGTCGTGCGGCAGCTCGCGTTTGGCCCGGTCCAGCTCCGACCGGCCGACGCAGATCACCTGATCCGCGTCCTCCAAGACGCGGCGGGAGCCAAAAAACGCGCCGAACGGCTTGCCCCATTCGGTCTTGTTTTCGACGGGCTTGAGCATCGTGTCGCGCTCGGCCGCCGGCACGTCGAAGACGCCGCCGTGGAGCGACACGACGAACGGCTTGCGGCGCCAGCGCGCGGCGGTGCGGACCTCGCCGCCGAGACGCTTGAGCGCGTGGGCGTGGAAGAGCCGCACGTCCGGCGCCCGGAGCAGCGCGCGAAACAGCGAGAGCGAAAGCAGGTTGCCGCCCTTTTTGTCCAGCGCGGCGCGGTCGGCCGCGCTCAAGCCCAGGAACGGATAGCAGTAAGGAAAGCGTTCCACGGGCACGCCGCCGATCGTTTCCCGGCGCTGTCTGGCAAGGGCCAGCGACGTGAACACCCGCGGCTGCCAGCCGGCGCGTTGTTGCTGGCGCGAGATTTCCAGGATGACCGTTTCCGTGCCGCCCCACTCCTCGGCAACGAAGCGGCGCGGGACGTGCAGAATGCTGGCGGCCGGGGCGTTCACTCCGTCACGAAGCAGCGCGCGGGATCGCTCCCGTCCGCGGCCCGAAAGCCCAGGTCCACCCCATCGGCCACGATCGGATGCTGGAGCTTCTTGCGTGCGTGCGGGGCGCGGTTCATTGGGCGTCGGCATTGACCCCGGCGGGTTTCGCCGCCAGCGCGTGGCGGGTCATCAGCCGGTGAATGTGCGGGATGGCCGTCACGTCCGCGGGAAGGTCCGGCAGGTTGGTGAGCAGGCTGGCGTAGCTGTGCGGGTCGTGCGGATGATAGCCATGCATGGCACGAATCGGCCGCTCGCCCATGTGGCTGGGCACGATGAGCACGCCCTCCTGCACGAGGAAAATCAGTTCGCCGAAATAGCCGTCCTCGAACAACGCATGCATCTCCCGCAGCTCCGCGTCCGGCACGATGCGGCCCTGCGGCACGCGGCCGAGTTCGGCGGTGACAAGCTGGCGGGCGCGGTCGTTGAAAAACCAGAACCGCGCCAGCGTGGAGTCATAAACGACGGCGTAATCCTTCGCCATGCGCAGCGGCAACGCGTCAATCCGCGCCTTCAGGTCCAGCAACTCGTCGCAGTTGGCCATGCCGTGGTCGCTGAAGACGAACAGCCGCACCTCCGCGTAGTGATTCCGCGCGGCGGCAAGGATCTGCCCGATCCACTGCTCATAAACGCGCAGCCGGGCGGGGATTTCGGGCGAGCGGTTGCCCACCTGGTGCAGCAGGCCATCCAGCCCCGCCCAGTAAAGGAAGGCAAAGTCCACGCGCTCGGCGTCAATGGCGGCGATCAGTTCATCGCGATTTTGCTCCTCGGACCTGGACGGTTCGCTGACGAAATACGGAATCTGGTTTTCGACCAGGAAGTCGAAAATGTTCGGTCCGCGGTTCATGCCGCCGGGCTGGAGCGGGCTTTTCTTCTCCGTGAAATCGAAGAGGTGGATGTAGCGGAACGGGATGTTGTAGAGGTCGAAGTAGCCGCGGAAACCGAGCTGCACCTTGACGAACCTGGTCAGCCAGCGGCGGAAAATGCGCCGGCTCGTGACCGCCGTCGGCAGCCAGCGCATCCAGCGGAGCGACCGGAATGGCGAGTGGGCGGGGTCGTAAACGAAGTAACACCAGTTGCGGTGCTCGACCGGCCAGCGGCCGGACAAAATGGACGGCACGCAGGTGGAACTGTAGCCGAAGACGCTTTCGAGCCGCCGGCGGGTCGGCGCAAACTCGCGGCCGAAGGGATCGTCGCGGATGATTTCCCATCCGCAGGCGTCCACCATGATGAACAACGGCAGGAGCGGTTTCATGGCGCGGGAGGCGGAGGTGCCGTTTCGCCGAGCAGCCGGCGGGCTTCGCTCAACAGTTGCGTGGGGCTGAACGGCTTGGTGAGGAACACCGCCGCCCCGGCTTCCTCCGCCTGCTGACGGGTGAGGACGTGGCCGCGCACGGTGAGCATGACGACCGGGATGGACGCCGTGGCCGGCGAGGATTTGAGCTGTTTGAGCGCGCTCAGCCCGTCCAGCTCCGGCATGGTGACATCCATGACGATGAGGTCCGGTTTCTCGCTCGCCGCCAGTGCCAGCGCCTCGCGGCCATTCCGGCCGGTGACGATGGCGAAGCCGCCCTTTTTGATGCTCAGCTCGGTGAGGCGCAACATGTGCGGCTCGTCATCCACGATCAGGACTTTTCGCGGCACGGGTCGGTTTGGGTCAGGGGTGTTCATCACGGTTCTTCCGCCAGCAGCAACAAGGCCTGGTCGTCGGCCCGGGCGGTGTCGTTGCCGAACGCCGCCAGCCGCGCGATCAACCGGTCCCGCGTCGCCGGGGCGGAAAGGCGTTCCCGGGCCGTGCGGGCCAATTCCTGTTTCAAGGCCTCGAAGCCGAAGAAGGCCCCGGTGGCATCCCGCGCCTCCGTCACGCCGTCCGTGTAGAGCAGGACGTGCGCCCCCGCCGGCAGCAGGAGCGATTCCTCCGGATAATGCATTTCGGCGCCGATGCCCAGCGGCGGGCCGGCGCTTTCAACCGCGCGCACCGCGCCGGTGGCGTCCGCCAGCAGCAAGGGCGGATGCCCCGCGCCGGCCACGCACAGGCGGCGGGCGGCGATGTCCACAAAGGCCAGTTGGGCGGTGACGAACATCTCCGCGTTCGCCAGATCGGCGGTCAGACTGGAGTTCAACCAGCTCAGAAACCGGCCGGGCGCGGCGGCCAGGTCGCGCCGGGCGTGGACGAGCGTGCGAAAAATCGTGGCGAACAGCGCCGCCGGCATGCCTTTGCCCATGACATCGGCGATGACCAGCAACAGCGCGCCGCCGGCGTCGGCCAGCACGTCATAATAATCGCCACCCACCTGCCGGGCGCTATGAATGTGACTGGCGAGACGGAAGCCGGCCGGCTCCGGCAACCGCGCGGGCAGCAGCGAGTGCTGGAGGTTCGCCGCAATCTCCAGTTCGCGGGTCACGAGGTGGGAGCGGAGTTGTTCCTCCTGAAACCAGGCGTTACAGATTTGCAGACCCAGAAAGTCGGCGAAGGTTTCGATGACGTTGACCTGCTGGGCCTGGAAGGCGGCCTCGGCGAGCGAGCGGCCCATCGTCAGCACGCCGACGAGGCGCTCGTTCACCATCATGGGATGGGAAAAGCCGCAGCCCGTCGGGCCGCGTGGCACGGCCACGCCGTCCGGCCAGCCCGGGCTGGTTTGGTCAAACCACACGTCTTTCCGCAACAACGCGGCCCGGACGGACGCCGGCAGACCGGGATGGTCCGGCGGTTCCAGCGGGTAAACGGGAGCGGGGTGGATGTCGTCGGAGCAGGCCACCACCCGCAGAGCCCGGCCATCGTGCCCGGCCAGACGCAGCACGAACCAGTCGGCCTGCACGATGGGCAGCAACGTTTCCAGCCACTGGCGCGCGAGTGTCTCGGGCTTCCCCTGGCCGGAGAGTTCCGTGCTGAAGCGGAAGACCGCGGAAAGACTTTCGTAGGCTGAGGCCAGCTCCTCCGTCATCAAATCGAGCGTGTGCTGCGTTTCGTCCAGCCGGGTCTTCAGATTGACCAGCGTTTCCCCGCCGGTTTCCGCAACGGGCAGCCGGCGCCGGCGGCGCAAAATCAAACAATTCTCGTCGTCGTCGCGGAAGTAACGCACCTCGTCCGTAAGCGAACGAATCAGGAACAAGCCGCGCCCGGTTTCGCGATCCGGGGGCGGCAGTTCGACCGGCACGGGAAAATCAAAGCCGGCCGTGTGATCCGTCACGTGCGCTTCCACCGCGTCGTTGCTCACGCTCACCGCCAGCCGGATGGGCCGGTGGCGGTCCGCCTCGCGAGCGTATTTCACCGCGTTGTTGCCGGCTTCCACGAGGACCAGTTCCCAGGCATCCAGTTCCGCCCCGGCAAGGTGCGCCTGGCCGAGAAACTCGCGCAGGCGGCGGCAGGCGTCGCGCACCGCGCCGAGATCGCAGGGCGTGTCGAGCCAGAGCGTCTGGGCGGCGGTGGAACGGCAGGCGGGCACAACCATCACTCCGTGGTTCCGGGGCGCGTGATGAGCATGGCCGGCCGGGGTCGCGGTGGATTCACGTTTTGACGATTTCAAACACGCGGTGCAGGCGCGTCAGTTCGAGAATCTGCTGCGCGCCGGGCGTCGGGTTCAGGATGCGCACCGCGCCGCCGCGCGTGGTCATGGTCTTTTGCAGCGCAATCAGCGCGCCCAGGCCGCTGCTGTCCACGAAGCGCGTCTGGGAAAGGTCCACGTCGAGCGTGGTCGTCCGGGCGTGGAGCGCGGCGCGGGTTTCGTCGCGGAACCCGGCGGCATTGATGGCGTTCAACTCGGTGAGGCCGCGGATCACCAGCGTGTTGCCTTCACTGTGCAAGTTCATAATTCATGCGGGTTTTGCATTGAGTCTAAGTCCTCCGGCCGCGAAGGACAGCGCAAAAAACGCGGCCCAGAATTTGCCAGTCCACGCGCCGGCCGGACTGCACGGTGTAAAAACTGGCGTGCGAGCGCGCCTCGTCGCTGAAGTCGTCGGCGCAGCCGAGCGCGTCGCCCAGGCAGCACCAGCCGATGGGCGCCGCGAACCACAACCGCTCGAACTCCGTGGCCAACTGCGCCGCCTGTTCGGGGGCGAGCGGCCGGTTGCCCACCCAGGTGAAATCGCCGCGCACGATGCGCCAGAGCTGCGGCCAGCGGCGGGCAAGGCCGGCGAAACCGCCCAGCTCGTGGTAGGCCAGCGTGTCGCCGACCGGCATCGCCCGCCGTGTGCCGGTGCGGACGGCGGTTTTGCGGACGAACAACGGCCGGCCGGACCCGCGGTTGCGCCACCAGCCGGCCAGCACCAGCGGGCTGGCGAGCGCGAGCGCCAGCAACGCGGCCGCGCGCCCCGGCCAGCGGCTGGAATTGCGGTGCGCGCCGGCGGCGAGATCGCCCAGCAGGAAGTGGTCGGTGACTTCGGTGAGGGAACCGGATTTGAAATTCAGCAACTCGCGCCCCCACGCCAGCGAATCGCCGACGTGGGTGAGCGCGCCGACATACGTCCGCGGACCCACGACACTGCCGGTCACCTCCGCGCCGCGGTCCACGTAAACCTCGTCCTCGACGATCGTGTGCGGACCGATGACGGCGCGCGGGCCGATCCAGACGCGATTGCCGATCCAGCACGGCGCGTTCAGTTTTGCGTCGTCCGCGATGCGCACCCGCAGCCCCACGAACACGCCGGGAGCGAATTCCCGCATGCCGACTTTTTCCCGCGCTCCGGGCGCAAGCCAGGCGAGCAGCGCGGCCTGCCACCCGGACGGACTGGTCCACAGCGGCCGCTCCGGCAACTGCGGCAGGGCGTCGAACGCCAGGATGTCCAGGGGCGCCGGCAACCAGCCGGCCGCACCTGCGGATTGATATTTGGCGCGCGCTTCGTCGCGGCTCAATTCGCGCGATTCGGGGAGCACTTCGACTTTCACGCCCCACGCCTCGCCGCGGCCGGCAAACGCGCGGACTTCGTCGGGCCGGTCGGCGGCCAGCACGCGGATTTCGCGGGCGCCCGCGGCGGCCAGGAACCGGAGCGCATGCGCCAGCACCGGCGGGCCGAGGAACGGCGTCAGGGCGAGCGGCCGCCGGCGGGCCAGGGCGGCCACCGCCTGGCGGTCGGCAGGGCAGACGATCAACGCTTTCATCGCTCAGACCCCTTTGCCAAACAAGATCGCCGGCACCGTCTTGGCCAGGATCAGCACGTCGCCCCAGAAGCTCTGGCTCTCGATGTAACGGACGTCGAGGCTCACCTGCTCGGGGAAATCAATCGCGTTGCGGTCGCCGATTTCCAGCAGGCCGCCGTGGCGTTCGCCCACCTGCCAGAGACAGGTGATGCCGGGTTTGACCAGCAGCCGGCGGCGGTCGGCCTGCGTGTAAAGCGCCACTTCGCGTGGCAGCGGCGGGCGCGGCCCGACGAGCGACATCTCGCCCCGGAGCACGTTCCAGAACTGCGGCAGTTCGTCGAGCGAGGACTTGCGGAGCAGCCGGCCGATCCGCGTGATGCGCGGGTCGTTCTTCATTTTGAAGGTCACGCCGGCGGCCTTCTCGTTGCGCGCCAGCAGGTCCTTCAACTTCGCCTCGGCATCCACGCACATGGAGCGAAACTTGAGCATCTTGAATTCGCCGCCCATCAGCCCGATGCGCGTCTGCCGGAAGAAGACCGGGCCACCGTCGAGCTTGACGAGCGCGGCGAGGACGAGAAACACCGGCGACAGGAGGACCATCGCCAGCACGCTCACGGCGACATCGGTCACCCGCTTGAAGACGAGCGTGGAACTGACGACGGACTGCCAGGAAAAGCGCTTCCAGCGGACGTATGTGTTGAGCCGCGCGCGTCCCCACGGCGTTTGCGCCGCAAGCAGCCGCGCCATCAGGCGCTCCCGGATTTCGTTCTCGTTCACGGTCGTGTGCGGTCCATCAAAACGCGGCCAATCTGGGCTGTCAAACCGGCAACCGCCACGCGGGTGAGGCCGGCATTCAACACCACGTCCGCCCGTCGGGCCTGCGTCGCCACGAAGCGCTCATGCATGGGCTGGACGTGGGCGCGCCACTGGCGGAGGACGGAGGCGCGGCTGCGACCGCGTTCGCGCCGGTCGCGGGCCAGACGGCGTTCGCACCGAACGTCGTCCGGGCAGTCCACAAACACGCTCAACGCGTAAAGCCGCCGCAGCGCCGGCCGGTGCAGCAGCCAGAGACCGTCCAGCAGGACCACCGGCCGGGCGTGCCAGATTCGCGGCCGGGACCGGCGCGCGTGGGTGGCGAAGTCGTAGCGCGGGAGCAGCACCGTTTCACCGCGCCGGATGGCTTCCAGGCAGCGCCGGAACAGGGGCCAGTCAATGGCCGCCGGCTGGTCAAAGTTGAACGCGCGCCGCTGCCGCGGCGGCAGCGCCGAGCGGTCGCGGTAGAAATCGTCGAGCGCCAGGATGCCCGCCCGTTTGCCGAGCCGGCGCTTCAGCCGCCGCGCGAGCCAGCTTTTGCCGGAACCGCTGCCACCCGTGATGGCGATGAACTGCACGATCATGCTGCCCTCAACGACCGGATCGTTCCGCGATGACCCTTGCGAACAGACTTTCGAGATCGCGGATGTATTGCGCAAAGTTGTAGCGCTCGCTCACCAGCCGGAGGCCGTTTTCCCCCAGCCGCCGCGCGAGCGGCTTGTCGGTCAGAAGCTGTTTCAGCCGCGCCGCAAATTGCCGGCGGTCCATCCACGGCACCAGGAAGCCGTTGTGGCCGTCGTGCAACCAGTCCTTGATGCCGCCGGCGTCGAAGGCCACCACCGGCAACGCGTAGCGCATGACCTCCAGGCCGATGGTGGCGATGGGTTCGGGCCAGACCGAGCTGAGGGCGACAACACTACACTCGCGGTAATAGCTTTTGAGTTCCTCCTGGGGCACGAACCCCTTGAAGTGAACGCGGTCGGCGAGGCCCAGTTTACCGGCGAGCCGCTCGCAAAGCGCGCGGTGATTGCCGTCGCCGAGGATGACGCACTCGAACTTCACGTCGAGCCGCGCGAGCGCCTGGAGCAGCACGTCCACGCCCTTGCCGCGGATGATCTGGCCGGCGTAAAGGACGAGGTTGCGGTCGCTGAAATCGCTGCGCAAATCCGGGTCGCCCAGGCGCGGCACCGGCGCGTGAATCGCGATGCGCCGGGCGTCAAAGTCATTGCGCAACAGTTCGTCGCGCATGTAGGTGGTGACGACGACCATGCGGTCGAAGCGCTGGTTGAGCGCGATTTCACGCCGTTTGGTCGCGTAGCTCGCCCACTTGAGCGGGAAGCCCCCGCCGGTGTTTTTCACGACGCACGCCAGGCACGGGAAAATGCAGTAGGGCGTGGCCGGCCGCGTGCAGATGCGCCGGGTGAAGTAGTTGTATTTGTAGCTTCGCAGGCAATAGATGTCGTGGTCGTGGACCATGCGGACCAGCGGCACGCCGGCCGCCACGAGCGCGGCGATGACCGTGAGATCGGCCATTTTGTGGACGTAAACCACGTCCGGACGGAACGCGTCGAGCGCGGCGCGCACGACGGCGGTGTTGTCACCGGCGCCGAGCGGAAACCGTGCCGGGAAGGTTTTCTCCCACGCGGCCTCGTTTTTGCCCGTGGACGGCCCGTGCAGAATGCCCAGGGCGTGGCCGCGTGCGCCGAGTTCGGTGGCGGTGATGTGGGCGTTCGCCTCCGCCCCGGCGAGGGCGCCGAAGCGTTCATGGACGTAGAGCAGTTTCATCCGCGCTCCGCCGGCGGGCCGCCGGTGGGTTTGATTTCCGCCAGCCGCGCCTCCAGCCAGGGCCGGATCGCCGCAAACTGGCCGTTGAGCTGCGTAATCAAGGAATCACACGCGGCGCGTTCAGCCGCCAGCGCCCCGGCTTCGAGTTGAAGCGCCAGCGCGCTCAGTTCATCAAGGCCGAAAACGCTGCAACTGCCGGCCAGCGAATGCGCGGCACGGGCAAACACCGGCTGGTCGGCGCCCGCGGCCAGGGACCGCAATTCCGCCAGCCGCACCGGCGTGTCCGCCAGAAACGAGTGCAGCAACTCCGCAGCGGCCTCCGGGCCGAAGTCCTCGACCATGCCGGCGATGCGGTTGGGCTTCGGGCTGGCGGCCGATGGCGTCCGCGTGGCGGAGCCGCCGGACACCGCCGTCCGCACAGACGGCCGTTTCCCCAGTCCTTTCAAGGCGTCCTGCAAGGATTCGGCGCGGATGGGCTTGCTGATGTAGTCGTCCATGCCGGCGGCGAGACATTTCTCGCGGTCGCCCTGCATGGCGTGGGCGGTCATGGCGATGATGTGAACCCGCGCCGGCGCGTCCGCCGGACGCAACGCTTCACGGCGCCGGATTTCGCGGGTGGCTTCATAGCCGTCCACGAACGGCATCTGGCAGTCCATGAAGATGACATCGTAGGAAAAGCGTTCCCACGATTCGATGACTTCGCGGCCGTCGCAGACGAAATCCGGGCGGTAACCGAGCCGTTCGAGCATCAGCATCGCCAGCCGGCGGTTGATGTCGTGGTCCTCCGCCACCAAAATGCGCAGATTGGCCGGCACCGTGTTGGCCACGGCGGGTTTGCGGGCGAAATCGGTGTCGCCCGCCGCCTTGCCCGTCGGACCGGCCAGGGCGGTCAGGAGGGCGTTGAAAAGCTGCGATTGCTTCACGGGCTTGGCCAGGTGGGCCACGATGCCGGGCGCCGCGAGCACCGACGGCTCGGCGTCGAGTTGGGTCAGGAGCACGATGCGCGCGGCGGCGGTGATGTCGGCGGCGCGGCGCGCGAGTTCAAGGCCGCTCATGTCATGCAGCCGCTGGTCCACGATCAGAATGGTCGGGCCGGCGGCGGCGGCGGCGGCGCGAAGTAATTCCAGCGCAGTGGCGCCATCCGCGGCTTCCGTCCAGGCCAGGTCCCAGCTCTGGAGCATGGTCCAGAGGGCTTCGCGGCCGGCGGCGTGGCTGTCCACCACCAACAAGCGGGCCGCGGTGAGGTTCCGGAGCAAGGGCGGCGGCTCCGGCGCCGGCGTCGTTTCGAGTTCCACTTCAAACCAAAAGGAGCTTCCGCGACCGGGCGCGCTGGCGAGGCCGATCCGCCCGTCCATCAGTTCGACGAGGCGTTTGCAGATGGCGAGGCCGAGGCCGGTGCCGCCGTATTGGCGGGTCGTGGTGGAATCCGCCTGCGTGAACGGGCGGAACAACCTCGGCTGCACCTCGGGCGCGATCCCGATGCCGGTGTCGGACACCTCGAAGTGCAACCGGGCCAGGCCGGGATGGCGGGCCAGACAACGGACACGGAGAACCACTTCGCCGCGTTCGGTGAATTTGATGCCGTTGCCGATGAGGTTGACGAGAATCTGCCGCAGCCGGCCATCGTCGCCGCGCAACCCCACCGGCACGTCCGGCTGGAGAATGGCCACCAGTTCCAGACTCTTTTCCAGGGCGCGCGGGGCGAGCAGTTCGAGGACGCCGTCCACGAGCGCGCGGAGGTCGAAGTTGCCGGTTTCGAGCGCGAGGGTGCTGGACTCGATTTTGGAGAAATCGAGGATTTCGTTGATGATTTCGAGCAACGCCTCGCCACTGGCGCGGATGGCTTCCACGAACTCCTCCTGGCGGGGCGTGAGCGCGGTGTCGCGCAACAGGCTGGACATGCCAATGACGGCGTTCATCGGCGTGCGGATTTCGTGGCTCATGTTCGCCAGAAAGTCGCTCTTGGCGGCGCTGGCGGCGCGGGCCTCCTGCACGGCGCCCGCCAGGGTCTGGTTGAGCACGCGCAGTTCACGGTTGGCGCGTTCGACCTCCTCGCGCACGGAAATCAGGTCCGTGACATCCACGAACGACTCCACGCCGCCGGTCACTTCACCCTGGTCGTTGTGCAACAGCTCGGCATTCTTGATCACCGTAAGGCGCCGGCCATCCCTGGTATGCAAGGTGCATTGGAGATGGAGAATCCGCTCCCGGCGCACGGGATCAAACAAGCCACAACCCTCCCGACACGGATCGCCGTCCAACACGGAGCAGGGTTGGCCGATGACCTCATCCCGTTGCCAGCCGGTGGTCGCGCAAAACGCCTCGTTCACGCTGGTGATGCGGCCCACGGCGTCCACCGTGAAGATGGAGGTGGCGGCGGTGTTGATGATGATGCTTTGCAGCCGGTCGGCCGCCCGCAATTCCTGTTCGCGCTGGCGCAGGGCCGCCGCCTCGCGGGCGCGGAGGATGGCGTTGCCGATCGGTCCGGCCATGGCCCGCAACGCGTCCACCTCCGCGCGACTCCAGATGCGAGGAGCGTGGCAATCGTCAAAGCCGACAAAGCCCCAGAAGCGGTCCCGCACCTGGATCGGAAAAATGAGCAGCGACCGGACATCCTGGGGATCGAGCAGCGCACGCTCGACGGCATCAAGGTCCTTGACCAGCCCTTGAACGGGATTGCCGCCGGCCAGCGCCGCAGTCCAGCGGGGAAAGAGCGTGCCGATCGGCAGGCTTTGCAAGGCCGGATTGTCCAGTTGCGCGGACACCTTGCCGTTCGTCCATTCAAACCGCTGGCTGGACAGCAGATCCCCCGTGGCCGGATTGGTGTGGTTCTCGAAAACGTAAGCCCGATCGGCGCCGATGGCTTTTCCCAGCGCCCCCAGCGCCTGAATCACCGAGGCGTCCGTGTCCAATCCCGACAGCAGAAGCTGCCCCGCTTCCGCCACGCCGGCCAGCACCGTCTCGCGGTGACGCAACTCCGCCTCGGCCCGCCGACGTTCCGTGACATCCTGAATGATGCAGTGCAGGACCGGCCCGTCGGCCGTGTCCACCGGTCCGGCGCACACCTCCACGTCCCGGATGTCATCCGGGCCGACCCGGTGGCGGGCGCTGAAGAAACTCATCTTTCCGGCCGCCAGCGCGCAGATTTGCTCCTGGATCAACTCTGGCGAATCCACGGAAAAATCCCACGCCTTGGTGCGTCCGCGCGTTTCACCGGACGGAACGCGATAGAAGGCCCGCGCGGCCGGGTTCGCCGCCAGCACCTCGCCGGTTTGCGGGGCAATCAACACCATGACGGCGGGATTGCCCTCGAAGGCCTGCCGGTAGCGCCGTTCGGAGGCCGCGAGCTGCGCCGCGGCGACCACGGATTTCTGGTACCCGATCGAAAACGAGAGCAGCAACAGGCTCACGAGCAGCGTGCCGGAAACCGGCACCAGTCGCGCCTGGGCGATCTGCCGCTTCCAGGCCCGCGCGTTGATGTCAAACCCCAGCACGCCCAGCACGCGGGAATCGCCCGTGGCGCGAACCGGCACGAAGCTCGAAACCCAGATGCCCCACCGGTCGCCGGCCGGTCCGCTCACGCGGGACTCTCCGCGGCGCAACTCCTCCAGGGCCGTCGGATCGGCCTCGTCCAGTTCGCCCGGTGGCGAGTAATCCCGCGACGCCGGCGACTCCGAATCGGCGTAAAACACCGCGTGGTCGGCGGCCAGCTTCAGCACGTAGATGAACCGGCAGTCAGTGTTGGCCTCACGCAACGCCGTCAGACGCGCTTTCAATTCGTGATATTCCGGGCGGGTCAGGTCGTTCGTGGAGGCGGACAGCCTGGTCAACCACTCTGGATTCAGCGCTGCCTCCGCGAGCTCGGCGCGGTTCAAAAGGTTTTGCCGCAACACCGCCACGCGGCTGCGGGCCGCCAGCTCGGTCAGCACCCCGCCGCCAAGCAGCACCGCCGTCCACGCCAGCAAGACCCACCCGCTGGCCAGCCACGTCCGCAATCCCGGCCCCAGATTCGCCCGGGACGGCAGCGTTTCCCGCTGGTGCTGAAGCACCGCCGCCACGAGGAAGCTCCACGCCACCAGCGTTCGTCCGACCACAAACCAGGCCGTCGCCCCGCCCGTCACTCCAGTGAAAGGCACGGCCCAAGCCAGGCTGGCGACGTAGAGGCCCAAGGTCCAGCCGGCCAGTTTCCGCCAGGCGGCGGATGGCGCGGACTCAACGTTGGCACGAATCAACACACAGCCGCTGCCCAAGGCCGCGGGCAAGGCAAGCAAGGCCAGGGCAACGGTCTGACGATAACCCTGCGCCCCCCAACCGAGCAGCAAGGCCGCGCCCAGCCAGGGCAGATGAATCCAGGCGCCGGGCACGCGTTTCCCGGCGCGCGCCAGTTCGGTGCGGCTGAATTCGAGCAACGCCACCAGCGGCAGAACGATGAAGACAAAAAGGTCGAGGTTCTGGAGCGAACCAGCGTCGTAGCTGGCATTCAACACGTGCAGCCACTGACCGATGGCCAGCAGCAGCGCTGCCGCCTGTAACCAGCGGGAAGCCAACGGTTCCCCCCGACGCCAGCCACCGAAAGCCGCCAGACTGGCGAAGAACAGCCACGCAAGACCGCGCGCCAGATGCAGGTAGTCCTGTTGGTCTGTGAGCAAAGAGGACGACATCCGTTCAGGCTCGTTTCACAAAAACTTGGTTTATTTGTGACATCATTAATAATAAAGGCAAATCATTTTATTTTGTCCAAAAAATCCTTGATGACCAACGGCTTAAAAGCCGATGTGCGCGACAGGTCCGATTCCAGACTGCCTGCGCACGCCGGCGTGATCGCAAAGTCTGGGCAGAGAAAGCGGAAGCGGTGCCGCCGTCACCTGTCACGCCTATCCGGACCTCCACCGGCACTACACCGCGCCGCCGGGAAGTCCGGCGCTTGACCCGCGCGGAGCGGCGGACCATCGTCGTGGCAGCTTATGCCGCTCTCGCCAACCCTGCTTGCCGGACTGCGCAACGCGCTCGGTCCCGAAAACGTCCTGACCGCGCCGGAAGATCTGATTCCGTATTCCTTCGACGGCACGGCGGCGCTGCGGCAAATGCCCGGCGCCGTGGCGCTGGCCACGACGACGGACCAGGTTTCCGCCGTGTTGAAGTTCGCCAACGAGACGCGCGCCGCCGTTGTCGCGCGCGGTTCCGGCACGGGCCTCAGCGGCGGCAGTCTGCCCAGCGCGGATTGTGTCGTGCTGTGCCTGGCGAAAATGGATCGCATTCTCGAACTGGACCGCGCGAACCTGACCTTGCTGGCCGAGGCCGGTGCCACGACGCAGGCCATTGCCGATGCCGCCGGCGCCGCCGGCTTGTTTTATCCGCCCGATCCCGGCTCGATGAAAATCTCCACCATCGGCGGCAACGTGGCGGAAAATTCCGGCGGCCTGCGCGGCTTGAAATACGGCGTCACGCGCAACTACGTCCTCGGCCTCGAAATCGTTTTGCCCGATGGCGAGGTGCTCTGGACCGGCAACAAATGCGTCAAGGACGTGGCCGGCTACTCGCTGCGTGACCTGTTCGTCGGCTCGGAAGGCACGCTCGGCGTGATCACGCGGGTGCTGTTGAAATTGATTCCACAGCCGGCGGCGAAGAAGACGCTCGTCGCCACGTTTGCGCAAATGGACCAGGCGGCGCAGACGGTGTCCGACATCATCGCCGCGCAGATCATTCCCTGCACGCTGGAGTTTCTGGATCGCACGACGATCCGGTGCGTGGAGGATTTTGCGAAGATTGGCCTGCCGCTGGATTGCGAGGCGCTGCTGCTCATGGAAACCGACGGCCACCCGGCGGTGATCGAGGCCGAGGCGGCGCAAATGGTTGAAATCGCGCGGAAGAACGGCTGCCGCGAAGTCCGCGTGGCGCAGAGCGACGAGGAAGCGACGCGACTCGCCAGCGCGCGGCGCACGGCGTTTTCCGCGCTGGCGCGCGTCGCGCCGACGACGATTCTGGAGGACGCCACCGTGCCGCGCAGCGAACTGGCGACGATGATCCGCTTCATCGCGGCGACGGCGAAGAAGTTCAATCTGCGCGTCGGCACCTTCGGTCACATGGGCGACGGCAACCTGCATCCGACCTTCCTCACCGACGAACGCAACGTCGAGGAGATGCACCGCGTCGAGCAGGCGTTTCAGGAGATTTTTGCCGAGACCATCCGGCTCGGCGGCACGATCACCGGCGAACACGGTGTCGGCGTGGCGAAGAAAGGCATCCTGCCGAAATTCGCCGGTGCCCCGGCGTTGCGTGTCATGCGGGCCCTGCGGCAGGTGCTCGACCCGAACGGCATCTTGAATCCGGGAAAAATGTTCGACTGAACCGCGATCCAGCGGGAGGAAACCATGCGCGACTTTGGCAAAGCAACTAACACCGCGGCGCTGGGCCGGCTTCTGGCCCTGACGGTTGCGTGCGGCTGGCTGGCATCCGCCGGCGCGGCCGAAAAACCATTCTGCGAGTCCGAGCTGATTTTTCCGCTCGAAGTCTGGCACAACCATGCTTCATGCATCGTGGAAACGCCGACCGGAGATTTGCTCGTGTGCTGGTTTCACGGCTCCGGCGAACGCACGGCCGACGACGTGAAGATCGAAGGCGCCCGGCTCCGGCGAGGCAGCCGCCACTGGAGCAAGCGCTTCACGATGGCCGACACACCCGGTTTCCCCGACGGCAACCCGTGCATGATCATTGACCCGCGCGGCCGGCTCTGGCTGTTCTACACCACCATCCTGGCGAACACCTGGGAAAGCGCCTTGCAAAAGTACCGCATCTCGTCCGACTACCGCGGCGAAGGCCCGCCGAAATGGGAGGACAGCGAGGTTCTGCCGGTCAAACCCGGACCGGAGTTCGCCGCCGCCGTCAACCGGACGCTGCCCACGGCCGAGCAGGCGATCGCCCAACTCCACCTGACCGGCCGCGACCGACAAGAGGCCGGGGAGTTCCTCGACGCCATGCGGCGACACACGAGCGACAAGCTTTATTCCCGGCTGGGCTGGATGACGCGCGCCCATCCGTTCGTGCTGGACGGCCGCCGGCTCATCGTGCCGCTTTACCACGACGGTTTCTCGTTTTCGCTGATGGCCATCACCGATGATTGGGGACAAACCTGGCACACGAGCACGCCGCTCATCGGCGCCGGCAACATTCAGCCGAGCATCGTGCAACGGCGCGATGGCTCGCTCTACACGCTCATGCGCGACAACGGTCCGCCGCCGCACCGGTTGCAGCAAAGCGAGTCGCGCGACCGCGGCGAAACGTGGTCGCCGGTGACCGACACGGCGCTGCCGAACCCCGGCTCCGGCGCGGAAGTCATCGCCTTGCGCAACGGCCATTGGGTGCTGGTGGGCAACGACACCGACGACGGCCGCAACAGCCTGGCGGTCCTGCTGTCCGACGACGAAGGCAAGACGTGGAAATGGAAGCGTCACCTGGAATACGAACCGCCCGGGCCGGAAGCTGGTTCGTTTCATTATCCGTCCATCATCCAGGCGCGCGACGGCACGCTGCACGCCAGCTACAGCTATCATCTGGCGCGGCGGAACCTGCCGAAGGACGTGGACGGCGACCCGGCCGCGAAGTCCATCAAGCACGCCCACTTCAACGAAGCCTGGATCCGGCAGGGCGACCCCCGCCAGCCGTAAGCTGGGGAGCCGCTATTCCACGCGCTTCCAGTTGCCAACGACGAGGTGCTGATCATTCACGTTGACCTCGATCCAGAGATCAAACCGGCCGGGGTTGTTCGTCGGCTGCGTCGTCACGTAGCGCCACGGGCTGATGACAAATTCGTTGGCCGTTTCCGGGTCCACCTCCTCGGGCAACGGCGCGTAGCCGAACGTTTTCAACCCGGGAATCTTGCCTGTAAGCTCGCCGATGAACACGTCGGTGGCCGGCAGAAAACTCCGGGCCACGGCCGGCGCGGTGACGACGTTGCTGAACTGCTCCACGTGGAAATACGCCGCCAGCGTCCGGCTCGACACCGCGGTGCAGCGTTCGCACTCAAAGCGCCGGCTCGCGGGGTTGAAAACCGTGCCGGAAATCTCGTAAAAAAGCTGGTTGGTCACTCCATCCACCACGAGCGGCTGGCGGCTGAGCACATGGTCCGGGGGATAATGGCCGAGGGCTTTTCGATAGGCCTCGATGGCGGATTCCAGTTGCGCCCGCTCGGCACGGATGCCGTCCACCACGCGCTGCATGGCCAAGCGCACCCGCGCCGCGTGCCGTTGCGACGCGACGAGCTGAAAGCCCGCCCAGCCGCCGGCACCCAGAACGACCAGGACCGCCAGAACCAGCAGGATTTGCCCCGGCGTGAGGCGGCGGCGAAACCACACGGCGTTCGGCGTGGACGGCAATTCTGGCGGCATGACACGCAACCTTGCACAAAGCCGGGCGGCCGGCAACGGGGAACCGGCCCGCCGCGCGGAGAACGGCCCGGCGTGTCACGCGCGAAAAATCTCGCATCCGCCGTCGCCGGTGGTTAGCTGGCGGCACGCTCGACATGAACGCGGACGTCTCGTTTCTCAAAGGCCTCGATTATTCCGTGGTCCAGCAGTGCATGCACTGCGGCCTGTGCCTGCCGACGTGCCCGACCTACGCCGCCACCAAGCTGGAGCGCCACAGCCCGCGCGGCCGCATCGCGCTCATGCGCGCCATCGCCGACGACCGGCTCGAACCCACCCGCGCCTTCGCGGAGGAAATGTATTTCTGCCTTGGCTGCCTCGCCTGCACCAGCGCCTGCCCGGCGGGCGTGAATTACGCCGAGCTGTTCGAGCGCGCCCGCGCCGAGGCCGAGCGCACCGGCACGTTGAACACACCCAAACGGCGGCTCATCCGGTGGTTCACCGTGAAGTGGCTGTTCATGGATTTGCGCCGGCTGCGCCTGCTCGGCCGGCTGCTGCGGTTTTACCAGTGGATCGGCCTGCAAACGCTCATCCGCCGCAGCGGCGTGCTGAGCCTTTTCCCCGCCCGCCTGCGCGAACTCGAAGCGATGACGCCCGCCGTGCAGCCGCAGTTCAGCGCCGATCTCATTGCCGAAACCACGCCCGCCGTCGGCGCGCGGCGTTTCCGCGTCGCCATGCTCACCGGTTGCGCGCAGGACCTGATCTTCAGCGACGTCAACCACGACACCGTCGAGGTGCTGGCGCGCAACGGCTGCGAAGTCTTCACACCGCGCCGCCAGCAGTGCTGCGGCTCGCTCCACGCGCACAACGGCGAACTGGAACTCGCGCGCCAGCTTGCCCGCGCGAACATTGCCCAGTTCCCGCCCGACCAGTTCGACGCCATCATCACCAACGCCGGCGGCTGCGGCTCGCACCTCAAGCATTACGGCCACCTGCTGGCGGACGACCCGGTCTGGCGCGAGCGCGCCGAGTTGTGGGACCGCAAGGTGAAGGACGTTCATGAGTGGCTGGCGCAGACCGGCCTCGTGCCGCCGGCGGACGACGGCGCGCCGCCGTTCGTGGCCACGTATCACGAATCCTGCCACCTGAGTCACGGGCAGAAAATTGTCCTGCAACCGCGCCAGCTTTTGCGGGCGATCCCGAACCTGCGGCTTGTTGAACTGCCGGAGAGCAACTGGTGCTGCGGCAGCGCGGGCATTTACAATTTGATCCAGCCAAAAATGGCGAACGAGCTGCTCGACCGCAAAATCCGCCATTTGCAGACGACCGGCGCCACGGTGGTCGCCACGGCCAATCCCGGCTGCCAGCTCCAACTGGTGAACGGCGCGCAGGCCCGCGGAGTGAACGTCCGCGTGGCGCATCCGATGACGCTGCTGGCGGAGGCGTATCGCCGGGCCGGACGTTGAACGGCGCGGGGTGTTTGCCGGCCACGCGTGGCCGCGTCCGCCGGCTCAATGAAATCCCAGCCAGCCGCCGCCGGTGTGGACGAGGAAGGCGAGCGTCCACGCCAGCGCACCCATGTAGGCCCATTGGAACAACGGCCATTTCCAGGAATTGGTTTCCCGGCGGACGATGGCCACGGTGCTGGCGCACTGCAGGGCGAACACGTAAAACACCATCAACGTGACGGCCGTCAGCGCCGTATAGACGGGCGAGCCGTCCGGACGCTGCTGTTCGCGCAGAGTCTGTTCGAGGTTCGCCAGGCCCGATTCCGTTTCCTCGTAGTGGCCGACGTTATAGACCGTGGACATGGTGCTGACGAACACCTCGCGGGCCGCGAACGACGCGACGATGCCGATGCCCATCTTCCAATCGAAGCCCAGCGGCGCGATCACCGGCGCGATGAGATGCCCCAGGCGGCCGGCGAAACTGCGGCGGAGCTTTTCGCCGGCGAACGTTTTTTCCAACTCCACCATGCTCGCGTCCAGCTTCGTGAGTTGATCGTGATCCGGCGGGAGGGTTGCGGCCGCCCCGGGAGAATCGTTTTGCCTGAGAAGCCACTCGGCCTCGTGGATCTTCTGGCGCAGCCCGGCCTCGTTCGCGATGTTCGGGTAAACACTTCTGGCGGCGGCGACCTGTCTGGCCGCGAACTGCGTTTCCTGTTCCGCGCTTCGGGGATAGGTGGCCAGAAACCAGAGCAGAATATTGATCCCCAGGATCACCGTGCCGGCACGCCGCAGGAACAGCTTCGACCGGTCCCACATGTGGTGGAGCACGACGCGGAACAAGGGGCGTTTGTAAGGCGGCAGTTCCATGATCAGCATCGGCGTTTCGCCCTTGAGCAGCGTCTTTTTGAACAGCCACGCCATGAGCAGCGCGACGACGATGCCGAGCAGATACATGGCCAGCATCGTGAGGCCGGCCAGCTTCAGGAAGCCGAGAACGGCGATATTGGGAATGCAGGCGCCGATCAGCAGCGTATAAACCGGCAGCCGCGCCGAGCAGCTCATCAACGGCGCGACGAGGATCGTGACGAGCCGGTCCTTCGGGCTTTCGATCGTGCGCGTGGCCATGATGCCGGGAATGGCACACGCGAACGAGCTGAGCATCGGGATGAAGCTCTTCCCGTGCAGGCCCACCTTGCTCATCAGCCGGTCCATCAGGAACGCGGCCCGCGCCATGTAACCGGTGTCTTCGAGGAATCCAATGAACAGGAACAGCAGCAAAATCTGCGGCAGGAACACCACCACGGCGCCGACGCCGGCGATGACGCCGTCCACCAGCAGGCTGTGCAGGTCGCCCGGCGGAATGACGCGCCCGGCCAGCCCGCCGACCCAGCCGACGCCGTGTTTCAGCAGGTCCATCGGCACCTGCGCAAACGTGAAAATGCTCTGGAACATCAAGGCCATGACGGCGATGAAGATGAGCGTGCCCCACACCTTGTGCGTCAACACCCGGTCGAGCCGGTCGCTGAAGGTTTCCTGGAGCGCGCCGGAGTCGGCGACGACGGCCTGCTGGATGGCGGCAACGCAGCCGTAGCGGGCCTCGATGGCGGCGCTCCGCCAGTCCACGCCCGCAGCCTCGAGCCGTTGCCGCGCGGCCTGCACGGCGGCGGTGAACTCGGCGCCGTAGTAGGCGGCATTGTCGCGGAGGTTTTTTTCGTCGCTGAGCACGATCACCGAGACGGCCTGGGGCAACCAGGGACGCTCCGGGAAGCGCCTGAGCAATCGGTCGGCCACGTCCGCGGCTTCGCGGGCGAACGACTCCGGCAACTCGCCGAAGCGCGGTCCGCTGGCGGGCGGCGAGGCTTTGAGGCAGGCGGCCACCAAATGGTCGCGCATCACCGGAATGCCTTCGCGCGTGCTGGCCACCATCGGGAAAACTGGCACGCCAAGTTGCTCCGCCAACTGTCCGGGATCCACGGTCTGGCCGTTTTGCGCGGCGACATCCACCATGTTCAGCGCAATGGCCGTCGGGTAGCCCAGTTCAATGACCTGGGTGGCATAGTAAAGGTTGCGCTCCAGATTGGAGGCGTCCACGACCACGACCACCACATTCGGCACAGGCACCTCGGCCAGCCGGTGAAACAACACGTCCCGGGCGATCTGCTCGTCCAGCGATTGCGGGCTGAGGCTGTAGGTGCCGGGGAGATCGAGCACGGTGACGGCTGGCTCGGTGGCGCCGAGGAGCCGGCCTTCCTTGCGCTCGACGGTGACGCCGGCGTAGTTGCCGACCTTGGCACGCAGGCCGGTGAGGGCGTTGAAAAGCGTGGTCTTGCCGCAGTTGGGATTGCCCGTCAGCACCACCAGCCGGGCCGCGCCATCCGGCGTCGCGCGAGGGGTTGCGGCCGGGTGAACCTCCGGCTGGTCAACCGCGGGCATGGCGAACGGTGTTCCCATGGCTTCCGGCCGAACCCAGCCGCGCCCTGGGGGAGCGGCGTGCCAACGCCTGGGCGTTCCTGTGCGGTGGAACGCAATGCGTTGACAGCTCCGAAGGCATGAAATGGGGGTTCAACGGTGAAATCTCGAATGTCAGACTTGGTCCGTCAGGAGCGTGGTTGGACGAGAATCTGTTCGGCCTCGTGCTTGCGAAGGGTCAGATGGTAGCCGCGCACCTTGATCTCCACCGGATCGCCCAGCGGGGCAAAACGGATCAGTTGCACGGGAGTGCCGGCCAGCAGACCCATCTCCTGCAGGCGGGCTTTGGCCTCGGGCGGGACGTTGATGCCCGTCACGGTGGCGACCTGACCGACGGCGAGGGCGGTGAGCGGTTGGGATGCGGGCGCCATGACTAGGCCGCCTTGGACTGCGGGGGCGGAACAGGTTCGACCCAGATGCTGTCCGCCAGTTCGGCGCTGAGACCCAGCCGCACGTTGCATACCTGGCAGACGACGCTGCCATTCTTGAGGACACACTTGATGCGTTGTTCCTCGTTGAAACCCATCTCCCGCAGGCGCTGGCAAAGGTCCGGCGCAGCCGTCAACTGCTTGATCCGCACACAGGTGCCGGCACGCACCTGACTCAACGGGCAGGCCCGGCTGGCGGTCCCGTTTGGCGGCGGCGTTGAATGAAGCACCCTCATCTGACTCACAACGAGCAGGAGGCTAGGCTAGCTGAGACTGGGTTGCAAGTGGGAATTATGCACCGTTTCTCGTGATGCGATAGGCCACCGGCCGTTGCAGGTCGCGCCGGCAGCGGGAGCGAACGCGGGTTGGTTCCCGCGCCCGCTCAGTTTCCGCTCTACATCCGCCAGCCCCGGCGATAGGGCGGGTTCACCAGCTCGTTGGCCTCACGGTTGTTGGTGAACCGCATGCGCTTGTCATCCCACTCCAGCTTCTGGCCATTAAGCTTGATCGCAATGACTCCCAGCATGGCGATTTCCGTCAGCGGCCCGCCGTAATCGTGGAAGTCCGAGCCGGCCTTGTGGCCCTGGCGGATCGCGTTGAGCCAGTCGCGATAATGGTCCAGGCCGCGCGGCAGCGTCTTCGGCGGACGCGCGAAGGCCTTCATCTTCTCCTCCGGGATGATGCGCACGCCGCCCGCGCCGTGCGAGCCATACATGATCGTGCCCTTGTCACCAAGCACGACCGCGCCCGTGGTCACCACCTGCTCGTCGGGATCGAGGTCGGCCGGGCGCGGAATGTGTTCGGTGCCGTCATACCAGTGCAGCGTGACGGGACCGCGCTTGCCCTTGGCCGGGAATTCGTAAGTAATGGTATCGCCCTTCGGATAGGCATCGCCCTGCGTTTTGAAATCCCAATCCTTCACCTGCGCCTGGATGGTCGTCGGCGCGCCGAGGTCCAGCGCCCAAAACACCGGGTCCACGACGTGGCAGGTCCAGTCGCCAACCGTGCCGTTGCCGAACGGCACCCAGCCGCGCCAGCTCCCGGGCAGGTAGGCCGGATGGTAGGGCCGCCACAGCGCGGGGCCGAGCCACTGGTCCCAGTCGAGCGTCGGCGGCACGGGATGCTGCTCCTTCAAATGCGGCAAATCGTCCAGCCCCGAGTTTACCGCCGAGCAGCCGCAATGGATGGTATGGACGTTGCCGATGGCGCCGGCCCAGATCCATTCGCAGAAATCGCGGATGCTGTCGAACGAGTGCCCCTGGTTGCCGAGCTGGGTGACCACCTTGTGTTCCTGCGCGGCCTTCATCAACTGGCGGACTTCGTAAACCGAGTGAGCGAGCGGCTTCTCGCAATACAGATGCTTGCCGTGCTTGAGGGCGGCCATCGCCGCCACGGCGTGAAAATGGTCAGGCGTGCCCACCACCACCGCGTCAATTTCCTTGGCCATCGCGTCGAACATCTTGCGGAAATCGCGGAACTGCTTCGCGTTGGGAAACTTCTTGAACGTGTCGGCGGCGCGGTTCATGTCCACGTCACAAAGGGCAACGATGTTGTTCCCCGGCGCCACGCCGTTGATGTCGTCCGCGCCCCGGCCGCCCACGCCGATGCCGGCGATGTTGAGCCGTTCGCTCGGTGGTGTCTGGCCGCTGGCCGGCAACACGTAACGGGGAACGATGGTGAACGCTGCCGCCGAGGCCGCCGCGGTGCGCAAAAAACCGCGGCGCGTCAAGAAGGTCCGATTCTGCTTCATAGTTTTGCCTGATCTGTCTGTCGCGGCGGGCCAGTCCGTTCTGGCCGTTTACCGGTGGCCAATCCGCACCGGGCAATTTCGTCGCCGCATCATTGTTTTCCGTGAACCGGCGCAGCCTACGCCGCGACTGAACTGCGGGTCAAGCGGTCAGGTGTGACTTGTCATTGACTTGGCACGTCATGTTCCGTGCCTGCCACCGCGCGCGCCGGGATTTTCCCAGCCCCGGCCGCGCATTTTGAGGTTTCTGCTTCCGATTTCGAAGCTCCGGGCTAGAATCCGCGTCGAAAGCCAAAACGTGCGCCGGATCGGTTTCCCGCGCCACAATGAACCATTATGAAGTCAAACACCTCAATCCTGACCCGCCGGCAGTTCCTCGGCGGCACTGCGTTGTCCACCGCCGCCTTCATGGTCGTGCCCAGCTACGTGCTGGGGTTGCGCGGCCAGACCTCGCCCAACAACAAACTAAACATCGCCGGCATCGGCATCGGCGGCCAGGGCGGCGCGGATCTGGACAGCATCCTCAAGGAAAGTCCGGGCGAAAACATCGTAGCGCTGTGCGATGTGGATGCGGACCACGCGGCGCACACGTTCAAAAAGTTTCCCAACGCGAAGCAGTTCCGCGATTACCGCAAAATGCTCGACGAGATGAAGGAGATTGACGCGATCGTCGTGGGCACGCCGGACCACCATCACGCGTTCGCCTCGGTGGCCGGGCTCAAACACGGTAAAAACGTCTATTGCGAGAAGCCGCTTACGCACTCGGTGTGGGAATCGCGGCAGGTGCGCTTGGCGGCCAAAGCGGCGGGTGTGACAACCCAGATGGGCAACCAGGGCGCCGGTTCCGAAGAAACGCGACGGCTCTGCGAATACGTGTGGAACGGCGCCATCGGCGACGTGCATGAAGTTCATATCTGGACCGACCGGCCGTCGAACGGGCTGTTCAACGAATATTGGCCGCAGGGCGTCAACCGGCCACAGGAAGCCCCGCCGGTGCCCGCGACGCTGGATTGGGATCTCTGGCTCGGCCCGGCGCCGCAACGGCCCTACAACCCGATTTATTGCCCGTTCCGCTGGCGTGGCTGGTGGGATTTCGGCACCGGCGCGCTGGGCGACATCGGTTGTCACGCGATGGACCCGGTGTTCCGCGCGCTCAAACTGAGTGCGCCGATCAGCGTCGAAGCGGCGTCCACCCGCGTCAACACGGAGACGTATCCGGTCGGCTCGATGGTCACCTACCACTACGCGGCGCGACCGGCTGCGGTCCAGGCGAATAATCCGCATGTGAAGGGCATGTCCGGCGTCGGCGCGGGCGAGGTCGCCATGCCGGCGTTGAAGCTGACCTGGTACGACGGTGGACTGCGGCCACCGCGGCCGGAAGGATTGGAGGACGAACAAGTGATGGGCGACAACGGCCGGTTGCTCGTCGGTGACAAAGGTTACATTCTGAACAACCGAATTTATCCAGAATCACGGCGCCGGGAATTTGGCGAGCCGCCGAAGACCATTCCGCGCGTGCTCGGACATTATCGCGACTGGGTGGACGCCTGCAAAGCGCACAAGGAGTCCGGCGCCGATTTCGAGTGGGCCGGACCACTGGCGGAAGCGGTGTTGCTCGGCAACGTGGCGCTGCGGGTCCAATTGCGGGAGGCGCTCACGCGCTACCGGCTGGCATGGGATTCCGCGAACCTCCGCTTCACCAACCTTGAAGAGGCCAACAAGTATCTCCGACGCGACTATCGCGCAGGATGGAGTTTGTAGAAGCGGTGCCGGTTTGCTATCACCCCGCCGGAGACGGCGGGGTTTTTTGTTGCCGATTCTTTTTGTCAGGAGACCGGCGGCGTTGCCGCCCACCGGTCTCCAACAAAAAGAACCGGGTTCCGGACCAGAGGATGGCCCTAGAACCCGGGGAATATTCAGAGTTCAACTGAGGGACTACGGGGATAATTCGACCCCAACCGGAACATAGCCGAGATCGAAAACTGTTGGGCAATCAAAGAACAAGTTTCTCAATCACTGCCCGAAATCTGGTGCCCGTGAACCGCGTTAAGAAGACCATTGGGACGCCTGGCTGTCAAGCTGGGAAAACAAAATATTTTTGAGCCTGATCATTTCTTCATGATCGCAAGAGATTTATAAATCTTCCCGCCACGGCTTAATCTGTCCCGCAGTCCGTTTGGGAAACCGGCGGCACCGGAGTTGCGACGGCTCTCGCCTGGAAAACAGTCGGCCGGCGCGGTGCGCAAGGCATGAGGATGGACGCGGACGGCAAAGTAACCTACAATCCCCGCTCGAAGCTTGACGAGCCGTCCCCGATCTCGTGGACAAACTTGTTTGCGTCGGCGGTAGTTGCCGCCCGCCCGAGTCATTGTGGCGGCGCGTGATGCGAGCCGAAGAGATGTCATGCACATTCCTGACGGTTTTCTGGACAGCAAAACCGCCGTGGCCACGGGCGTCCTGGCGGCGGCGGGGCTGGGCGTCGCCTTGCGCCACGCCCGCCGGCACCTCCCGCCGCGGCGCGTGCCGTTGCTCGGCCTGGCGGCGGCGTTCGTTTTCGCCGCCCAGATGCTCAATTTCCCCGTGCTCGCCGGCACGTCCGGCCACCTCATCGGCGGCGTGTTGACGGCGGTCCTGCTCGGTCCCAGCGCGGCCGTCATTGTCATTTCCGCCGTGCTTATCGTGCAGTGCCTGATGTTCGCCGACGGCGGGATTTCCGCGCTCGGCGCGAACATTTTCAACATGGCAATCATTGGGGGCACGCTGGGCTGGGCGATTTATTACCCGGTCAGCCGCGTGTTCAAAGGCCGTTTCGGAACCGTGCTCGCCGCGGCGTTCGCCTCCTGGTGCAGCACCGTGCTCGCCGCGGTGGCGTGCGCCGGGGAACTGACCGTTGCCGGGAAGGCTCGCTGGTCGGTGGTCCTGCCGGCGATGGCTGGTGTTCACATGCTGATCGGCATTGGCGAAGGCTTGATCACCGCGCTGGTGCTGTCGGCCGTTGCCCGCGCGCGGCCGGAGTTGCTGCAACCCGAGCGCCCCGCCACGGCGCGGCGTTCCTACGGCACGGTCCTGGCTTACGGCGTGTTGATCGCCTTGGGACTGGCGCTGTTTGTGTCGCCGCTGGCCTCAAAATGGCCTGACGGTCTGGACAAGACGGCCGAGGTTCTCGGCTTCCAAACGCGGGCCGCGGGTCCGATCATGCCCGCGCCGATTCCGGACTACGCGATGCCCGGCATCCACGGGAGCGTGCTCGCGACCTCGATCGCCGGCGCCGTGGGCACGGTTGTGGCATTTGTGCTGGCGTGGCTGCTGGCGCGGACACTGGCGCCCCGAACCCGCACCGAGAATTCCCCTTCGTCCAGCCCCACCCCGTAGCGAAAACCACCGATGTCGCCCGATTTCCTCGACCGCTACTGCCGGCTGGACTCGCCGGTGCATCGCCTGCCCGCAGGATGGAAACTCGTGGCCGCGCTGGCATTGGTATTGACCGTGGTCTTGCTGCCGCCGGCACATCCGTTGTGGTTGGGTGGCGTGGCGGCCGGCCTGGTCATCACCGCCGGGCTGAGCCGGATTCCGTGGATGTTTCTGGTCCGGCGGCTCCTGTTGCTGGAACCGCTGGTGATCGGCGTGGCGTTGCTCGCGCTGTTCCAACCCGGTGGCGGCCGGTTGTTCGTCTTCCTTGTTGCCAAATGCACCCTCTGCCTGCTGACGATGGTGTTGCTCGCGAACACGACCCCCTTCGCGGAATTGCTCCGCGTGCTGCGCGGCGTGCGGGTGCCGGCGTTGCTGGTGACCACCCTCTCGCTGATGCACCGCTACCTCTTCGTGCTCGCGGATGAGGCGCAGCGGATGCGCCGCGCGCGGCTCAGCCGCACCTTCACGGCACGCCAGGCCCGGAGCTGGCGCACGCTGGCCACCGTGGTGAGCCAGTTGTTCATCCGCGCCAGCGAGCGGGCCGAGCGCATCTACGGCGCGATGTGCGCAAGGGGGTGGCGATGAGCGCCGCCATCGAGGTCCGTCATCTCGGCTACCGTTACGGCGATGGCACCGCCGCCCTGCGCGATGTGAGCTTCTCCCTCGCCGACGGCGAGTGCGTGGGCCTGATCGGCCCCAACGGCGCGGGCAAAAGCACCCTGCTGCTCCATCTCAACGGCCTGTTGCCCGAGACGTGGGCGGGCGAACCGGCGGTGTTCGTCGGCGGGTGCCCGGTCACACCGGACACGCTGCCGCAAATCCGCCGCCAGGTCGGCCTGCTCTTTCAGGATCCCAACGACCAGTTGTTCTGCCCGACGGTGTTCGAGGACGTCGCGTTCGGGCCGCAACAATTCGGCTTCGGCGCCAAGGAGGTCCGCGAACGCGTGGCACAGTCGCTGGCCCAGACGGGGCTGGCGGGCTTCGAACAGCGCGCACCGCACCATCTGAGCGTGGGCGAAAAACGCCGCGTCTGTCTCGCCGGCGTGCTCGCCTGCGACCCGACCATGCTCGTGTTGGATGAGCCAACGACGAGTCTCGACCCCAAGGGCCGCCGCGAACTCAAGGAATTGCTGCGGCAGATTCCCATCACCAAACTCATCGCCACGCACGATCTGGAGCTGGTGGTTGAGTTGTGCGCCCGCGTCATTGTCCTGGACGGCGGCGCCGTGGTCGCGGAGGGCGCCACGGTCCCGCTGCTGTCAGACGAAACGCTCATGCTGCGCCATAACCTGGAGCGGCCGCACATCCTGCGCCACCTGCACCCGCATTGACATAATGCCGCTGGCGCATCAACTCCGGCCATGTTCCGTGATGCGAAGCGATGTCAATACGGCGTTCAGCCATAGATAATAATACGAACATCTATATATATTTCTGACGATTCCGACTTATACTTTTGTTGGTGATTTGCTTCTGCTTTCCATGCATATATCTTGTGAGCCATGAAAATGGCTGTGTAACTGTGTGATGATTACGTTCTAGACATACATGAGACAAACGTTTACTGCTCGATTACTGGGAGCCAGCGTCACGGCTTCTGCCGTGGCCTTGCCGGCCTATGCGGGAGTGATGTTCAACAGCACGGGCACTTCGTCCAACGGCGATCCCGTGAGCTTTAAGGCCGAACTGACGATTTCAGGCGATCAGTTGACGGTGCAATTGTGGAACAATTCGGGGGAAAGCATCAACAAAGACGATCTCCTGAGCAGTTTCTACTTTGACATCGCCAAAAGCGGTGGCTTCCGTCCGACCCTCACCTATTCAAGTGCCAGTGGAGACGTTTACCGGACCGATAAATCTGCGCCCGATACCTTGCAGACGGCCGGCATGAACCTGGTGGCGACCAATCCAGGTGACGACACTTGGCAGTTTCGCACCATGGACCCTACCAAGACTCCCGCGCTCGGTTTCGGTATCGGCACGGCCGGCAACTCTTCCCTGTCGCCGAACAACTTTGATGGAAACATCGTGGGCGGCATTGACTACGGGATCTATGCGAGCGACGCCACCGACCAAAGTCTGAACAACCTGCTGCTGGTCAAGGACACGGCAACCTTCACCTTCACTGGTGTAAGCGGATTCGCCGAGGCAGACATCAAGTCTGTGGCTGCCTTTCGGATTGGGCACGACCCCTGAGACGCTCACGGTGGTGCCGGAACCGGCCTCTTGGGCCTGCCTGGGCGGTCTCGGCCTGGTGGGCTTTGCGGGTTATCGTCGGCTTCGGCGTGCCTGATCAAGATTTTCTCTCCTTCAGCCCCATTGTTGGACTCAACAATGGGGCTTCTTGTTTTGCCTGTAATCTCCAGTGTCGCTACACTGTCTGTGTAACCAACGTCTTCCAATCATCAAGCCAGCCAGGGCAGACGTAATCCAAATATATTTGCAGCAAGATTCTTATCCCCCAACCACGTCGCAAGCGTGGCAAATAAGAGTTTCCGCGAACGGCGATATTATTCCCGGACAGGCTGCTGTGGACGGCGCAGCCAACCCGCAGGATTGCGCCAACATCGCTTTTTTCACATATTGTATTAGGCTCAAATAACTTACAATTTAGAAGCCTTAAACTCAGTTCCCGGTCCTGCTCGACATTTGCCTGGGCGAGCATGGTGAATAAAAAAAGGAGGCCGGGGCGTGAACCCCGGCCTCCGTGAATCAGCAACTCAGATCCTCACTGCTTGATCCGAGCGAACACCGTCGTGCCCGGCAACTGCACCGCCGGCACGGTGTAGGGACTCGTCGCCCCCGTCACATCCGTCCAGGTGACCGGCGGGGTCAGGCTGGTGGTGATTTGCAGGGTGCCGCCACCCGTCCAGGTGATCGTCACGTTGCCGCTCGCATCCACCGTGATGCCGCTGAACGACGGCGCCGAGGCAACCG
>JAJXZJ010000047.1 GCA_021780105.1 bacterium | reverse complement strand
GGAGCTTCTTGACCATGCCCAATGAAACCCGGAAACGACGGGCCACCGCCTCGCGGGTGCCCCCGTCGTCATCGTAGGCGGCCAGCATCCGTTTCCGCAAATCCAAGGAGATGGTTTTCACGCCCCAGGTCTGCCACAACCCAACCCGAACGGCTACACTATCATTTAATGCGCTCTAGGCCGTATTTACGGGATTTTTGCGCATGTTTGCGCCGCCGTCGCGAAGTGCCAAAACGAATTGTAAACCGTCGGTTGTCGGTTCAAATCCGACAACTGGCTCCACTCACTCCCAATACGTTACCGCCACGCTTAACGGTGCTTGACGCTTCGACTACTCAATGTCGCAACGCATTGTGGCGCACCGATAGCGGCCAACTACTCCGGAGAATTCCCGCCAGTTCGACCACCAGCAGTCTCAGCCCGGCCGGGTACGGCAGAGGATGACCGAAAGCGGCGGCTCAGCGCCCACATCCCCAACAAACCGGAGCACGCCAGGGCGCTGGACGGTTCGGGCACTTCCGAAGCCGCCGTGATCTTGAGGTTGCTGATGGCAAGCGCGCCCCCTGTGGTGGTGTCAATGAGCCGGGCGCCGATATCTTGGGCGCTGCCGTCCTCCACCACCCCCATCTGGAGCACCTTGGTCAACATGGCCTCCGGCAGGCCGAGCGTCGAGACATCCAGCCCCCGGGGATTGCCGTCGGAGGTGAAGGTGCCGCTGATGTCGAGATATTTGATGCCCAGGCCGCGGGTCTTCTGGGTCACGTTGACTTCCAGAATGTCGCTCACGGTCTTCTTGTCGGGTTCAAACATGACCGCCACGCCAGAGCCGCCTCCGGTTCCATCCACCGAAATTGAGAACGTCACCTTCTCCGGCGTCGTCTTGTCGGCCGTGAAGGTCTTGTTGTCCCCGGGGTTGAGCGAGTCGCTCACGGTTACGGAAATCGGATCTTCCGTGAGATCTGTGATGCTGACGCTTTGCGCCGACGCCAGGCCTGGCATCAGGCCGCCGGCCATCACAAGGAGCCAGCGACCGGGCCGCCGTCGAAGAAACGTTGGCGCGACCGCGTTACGAAAGGAACGCCGACGGAGGCTGGTGGTCATAAAGATGATTCATGGTTATTGTTAGAATAAATATATCACAGGCAGTCCGTTTCGTCAAAGGGGAGGGCGGGATCGGGGAACGAAGAACGGCGCGTCCGCGGAACGTGGCGAACTCCAGCCAGGTCGTGACCTCGCCGGCAGGCGGCCTGGCCGCGGGCAAGCGTCGGGCGTTTTCGCTCTCCCATACCCATTCGGAAGCGCAAACGACGCGACGGGAATAAACGCCAGCCCAGGCCTCGCGCCCCTTGGCCGCGCCGCGCGCAGCACAGTCGAAACTCCTGCGGTGCAACCAACTTATATAAATAGGGTAAACTCCTAATATTTTAGAACCATTGTTTATCGTTCCATCCTGGCGGTCGCAGCAACATCGCCGGCAATGATACGCGTGGTCAAGGGCGCAGGCGAGTTGACGGCATTGGCGGCGGTTGAAGCGCGTAACCGCCGGCGGTTTTTGGGTGTCCTTAATGGATGAATAGTGTATGCGGAAGCGGCCATGCAAGATGAACGCTGGGATGCGACCGCCTGTCTGGCGCGGGTGCGCATGGGAGACGAGGCGGCGGCATGCCAATTGGTCGAACGGCTTTCGCCGCTGATTTTGAAGCTCGTCCGGGCGCATCTGCCGCGCCGGACGAGCGAGGAAGATCTTGTGCAGACGGTGTTCATGCGAATTTTTGCGAAACTGGACCAGTTTTCCGGCACGGTGCCGTTGGAACACTGGGTGGCACGGGTGACCGTGAACACCTGTTTCAACCAGCTCAAATACGAGCGCGTGCGGCCGGAGTTGCGCTGGGCGGACTTGAGCGTCGAGCAGGAAGAGGTGCTCCGTGAGCTGGCGGCGTCCACTGACGAACTGCCGGCGGCCCAGAATTACGCCGCGCGCGAACTGGTGGAGCGCCTGCTGGAATGCCTGAGTCCAGAGGACCGGCTGATCATCACGCTGGTTCACTTGGAGGAGAAAAGCCTCGCGGACGTGCGGCAGATCACGGGGTGGAGCCCGACGCTGGTCAAGGTGCGGGCCTTCCGGGCACGGCACAAGATGAAGAAGCACCTGAAACAATTGTTGCAGGAGAACCGACCATGAAGCCGATTGACGAACAACTGAGCCGGCTGTTGCGGGCCGCCGCGGCGGCCCCGCAGGCCCAGCCCCACGCCTTGCCGTTCGCCGTGGAAGCGCGCGTGCTGGGCGATTGGCGGACGATAGCCGCGCGCGGCGAGCCGCTACCCCTGCTGCCGGTCTTCCGGCGCGGACTGGCCTGCGCCTGCGTCTTGATGGTGGTGGCGCTGGTTTTTGGCGTCAGCCAGATACGGCATTTGACGAAGGATAATTGGACGACTTCCAGCGAGATGGTCAACCTGGTATGGATGCAATGAACGGCATCAGCAAAACCAAGGCCGTTCTGTATCTCCTGGCGGTGTTTCTTGCCGGAGCGGTCACGGGGAGCGTGGGTGGCGCCAGCCTGGCGCGCTCCTTTCGGCCGCCGCCGCCGCATCGGGATCTGCCGGCCCACATCGTGGCCGGCTTGCAGCGTGAACTGTGTCTGACCGCCGAACAGGCGAGCCAGATCGCCCCCCTTGTGCGCACCAACACCGCGGAGAACATCGAGTTGATCATCGCCGGCATGCGCCGGACGAATACCCAGATCGAACGCTTCCTGACCCCCGACCAGATCGCCAAATTGCGCGAGCGGACGCAGAAGCGGGAGCAGGACATGCGCGCCTCGTTGCGTCCCGCCCAGAAAACGACCGCGCCGTGATTCCCCGTAACCGGAGCGCCCGCCGGGCGGTCAACCTTCCCGTGGAACAGTGAAACTGGCAGTGCCGGATGCGCCTCCAGCCGTCCGGATCATCTGAGCCGGCAGGTGACCCGAAGGTTTCCTTGCCGCAAGTCCACCGTCTCGTAACCGAACTTATGGCAACAACAAAGAAATCTTCATGGGCGCGCTGGTTGGTGCTGGTCATCGTCCTCGCGGCCGGTGTCGGCGCCTGGTGGTGGTTCGTGAAGCGGCCCAAGGAAATCGCGTTTAATTTCCGCGCCGTTCCGGTGGCACGCGGCGACCTGGTGCAGACCGTGACCGCCAACGGCACCATCAACGCCGTGACCAACGTCCAGGTCGGCAGCCAGATTTCCGGCATCCTCCAGGAAATCCGCGTGGACTACAACGCGAACGTCAAGGAAGGCGAAGTGATTGCGCAGATTGACCCCTCCACGTATCAGCGCAACGTGGCCTCGTCCGAAGCGGACCTGCTGAACGCCAAGGCGGCGATGGAACTGGCCCGGGTAAACTCCCGCCGTGCCCTCGCCCTGCAAAAGGACCACCTCATTCCCGACGCGGACGCCGACACGGCGATGGCCTCCCTGCACCAGGCGGAGGCGATGGTGAAAATGAAGGAGGCCGCCCTGGAACGGGACAAGGTTGATCTCCAGCGCGCCACCATTTACGCGCCGATCAGTGGCGTGGTCATCTCACGCAACGTGGACGTGGGGCAGACGGTCGCCGCCAGCTTCAACACACCGACGCTGTTCCTCATCGCCAATGACCTCCACAAAATGCAAATCGAGGCGCTCGTCTCCGAGGCCGATGTCGGCGGCGTGGCCGTGGGGCAGCGGGTCGAGTTCAGCGTGGACGCCTTTTTTGGCCGCAAGTTTACGGGCGCGGTGGAGCAGGTGCGCTACGAGCCGGTCACCAACCAGAACGTGGTCAACTACACGACGATCGTCAGCGTCAACAACTCGGATTTGAAACTGCGGCCGGGCATGACCGCCAACGCCCAGATCGTCACCGCCGAGCGCAAGGACGTGCTGCGCATCCCGAATGCGGCCCTGCGCTTCCGCCCGCCGGAAAAAGCCCCGATGGACACCAATGCCCTGGCCGCGGCCGACCCGCCCGGCACGAACAACGCGGCGAAATCCGGCGGTGAGCCGCCGACGCCGCCGTGGGTTGCCGAGGGCCGCCGGCCAAACGGGCAGGACGAAGTCCGCAAGTGGATGGACAGTTTGACGCCGGAGCAACGCGCGGCGTTTCAGCGCCAACGGGAGCAGCGGATGCAGGCTCGTGGCGGCGGCGGCGGCGGGGCCGGCGGCGGGGCCGGCGGCGGCCGCGGGCGCGGCGGCCGGCACGGCGCCCGGCGGTTCGTCAGCAGGGAGGAGCCGCCCACGCGCACCGTTTCGCGGCTGGGGAGGGAGGAGGGCCGCGGCAAAAC
>JAJXZJ010000039.1 GCA_021780105.1 bacterium | reverse complement strand
CCACGCTGAAGGTTTCCCTGGAAAACGGCGTGCTGTTCGTCAGCCCGCAATCGCTGGTGGTCAAGGGCAAGCCGGTGCCGGAGGCTTTCATGGCCCAAATCCGCGGCCAGAATTTCGCGAAGGATGTCGGGCAAAGTCCGCAGGTTGCCGGGGCGATCCGCAAGCTGGAAAGCATCGTGGTTCGCGATGGCACCATCGCCATCACGCCACGCCCGCCCCCGGCAACGCCAGGTTCGACGAACTAAACTGCCGCCGCGGCTCGCGGGCCGATCAGGCGTTCGCATTCCCGCATCACGTAACGATCGGTCATGCCGGCAAGGTAATCGCAGGCCGTCCGGTGGAGGCCGTGTTTCGCGACCAGCTTCCGCGTCTGCCCACCGATGGCCTCGGGATGCGCCAGATAAAACCGGAATAATTTTCGCAGCATTTTGACCGCGCGCTCGTTGGGGCCGTGGACGGCGCGGTTGTAGTAAAGGTGGCGGTAGAGGTAGGCGCGCAATTCGCGGTTCAACGCGCGGCGCTGCGGACTGTATTGCACCAGCGGCCGGGGCTGTTGCCGGACTTCGCCGGCACTCTGCACCTTCGCCGCGGCGAGGCGGCGTTCGGTCGTGGCCACCACATCGTGAACCTGGTCGTCAATGATGCAGCGAATCGTGAAGTAACGCCGGCATTCGTCCGGCAGCGGGCCGTGTTCCTGTTTCACCTTGGCGGCGGCCAGACGCCAGACCCGCACCGACCGGCCAAGGCGTTCCTCGGCAAGCAGGCCGGCCTCCAAACCATCGTCGAGATCATGGCTGTAGTAGGCAATTTCGTCGGCGAGGTTCGCCACCTGGGCTTCGAGGGAACTGCACCGGGCCACAAACTCCCGCCCGCCCGCCGGCTGGTCATATCCTGTTTCGTGCTTGGCCAAACCTTCACGCACCTCCCACGTGAGGTTCAAACCGGCAAAACCGGGATACTTCTGCTCCAACTCCTCGACGATGCGCAGGCTGTGGCGGTTGTGCTCGAAGCCGCCGTGGCCTTTCATCAACCGGTTGAGCACTTCCTCGCCGTTGTGGCCGAACGGCGGGTGGCCGAGGTCGTGGGCCAGCGCGATGGCCTCGGCAAGATCCTCGTTCAACCGCAGGGCACGGGCGATGTTGCGCGCGATGGCGGCCACCTCCATCGTGTGCGTCAACCGGGTGCGGAGGTGGTCGCCGGTGCCGTTCAGGAAAACCTGCGTCTTGTATTCGAGACGGCGGAAGGCGCGCGAATGGATGATCCGGTCGCGGTCGCGCTGGAAATGGGTGCGCCAGTCCGGCGGCGGCTCGGCAAACGCCCGGCCGCGGGTGTCGGCGCTGAACTGGGCGAAGGACGCGAGCGTCTGGCATTCCCGCCGTTCCAGTTCCTCCCGCGTGCAGGGCATGGGTTTCCTTGGCGGTGACGCGACCTCAGTTGGCGGCGAGCAATTCCTGGACGGACACGCCGCGCAGCTCGAAGACCCGGCGGATCGCGTCCTCGATCAGATTGTTCGGGCAGGAGGCGCCGGCGGTGATGCCGACGGTGATGCGGCCCGAAGGCAGCCATTTTCGCGTCTCCACCTCCTTCAGCAAATGTTGGTTGTAGTGAACGATCTGCTGGTCGGACACCATCTTGGAGGCGTTCTTGATGAAAAAGGTCGGCAGCTTCGCCTCGCCCATTTCCGCGAGGTGCGAAGTGTTCGAGGAATTGTATCCGCCGATGACGAGCAGCAGGTCGAGCGGCTGGCGCAACAGTTTCTCCAGCGCGTCCTGCCGGTCCTGCGTCGCGCCACAGATGGTGTCGAAGAAGCGAAAGTGCAGGGGCAGATTTTCCGGACCGTATTTCTGCTCCATCGCCACGCGGATGCGCCGCTGCACTTCCTCGGTCTCGCCGCGCAACATCGTAGTTTGATTCGCCACGCCGACCACCTGGAGATGCACGTCGGGATCGAAGCCGGGCGAGTGCGCGCCCTTGAACTTTTCCAGAAACGCCTGCTTGTCGCCGCCGTGAAGGATGTAATCGCAGACGTAATCCGTCTCCGCGAGGCTGAAAACCACGAGGTAGTGGCCGCCGGCATAGACGGTCGCCTGCGAGGTGGTCGCCTTGGTTTCCTCGTGCTTCGCCTTGCCGTGGATGATGCTGGCGACGCCTTCGCGCGAATACTGGCGCACCCGCTTCCACACGCTCATCACGTCGCCGCAGGTGGTGTCCACCATGATGCAGCCCTTGCCTTCGAGACGGCGGCGCGTCTGCACCTCCGTGCCAAAAGCGGGGATGATGACGACATCATCCGCCGTGATGTGCGCGATTTCCTGCGCGGCCGGCCGGGGGGGGATGCTGACAATGCCCATCGCGCGGATCTGGTCGTTGACCTCCGGGTTGTGGATGATCTCGCCGAGCAGAAAAATGCGTTTCGGCGGCGGGAAGACCTTCCGCGCCGCGTAGGCCAGGTCAATCGCGCGCTCCACGCCGTAGCAGAAGCCGAATTCCTTCGCGAGCTTGACGGTCAGGCCGTCCGCGCTCAGCACGCCGCCGTTGGCGCGGATGCGCTCGACGAGTTCGCTGCGATAATGCTCGACGACCTGCGCCTGCACGGCCGCCATCACGTCGGGCCGGCGGAGGTTGACCTTCTGGGGAGCCACGGAAGCTTCCGTTGACATACACCGCCAATTTAACACCGCAGCCCGCTGCGTCGAGGACAAAGCCCCGGCGGCGCCAAAGCAACGGACACGCTCAGGCGACCATCCATTCCAGGATGGCTTTCTGGGTGTGAAGACGGTTTTCGGCCTGGTCGAAAATCGTTGGCGCGTTGGCCTCGAACGTTTCCTCGTCAATCTCCTTGCCGCGATACGCCGGCAGGCAGTGCATCACCAGCGCGTCCGGCCGGGCCAGCTTCACGACGCGGCCGTTGATTTGATAGCCTTTCAGCGCCTGCAATCGCTCCGCCGCCTCGGCCTCCTTGCCCATCGAAACCCAGACATCGGTGTAAAGCAGATCGGCGCCCGTCGCGGCCACGGCCACGTCTTCCGTGCAAATAATATTGCCGCCGGCGCGACGCAGCAGATCGGCCGAAGGTTGAAACACCTTCGGCGCGGCCAGCCGCAACGTGAAGTCGAGTTTTGCCGCGGCAAACATCCAGGAAGCCGGCACGTTGCAGGCGGCGTCGCCGATGAATGTGACGACTTTGCCTTGGATCGGCCCGCGCCGCTCCTGGTAGGTGAAAATGTCCGTGAGAATCTGGCACGGATGCTCGGCGTCCGTCAGCGCGTTGACCGTCGGTACGCCGGAGAATTGGGCAAACTCCTCGACGTCGCGTTGTGCAAAGGTGCGGATCACCGCGCCGTGGATCATCCGGCCCAGCACACGGGCGGTGTCCTTGATCAACTCGCCGCGGCCGAGCTGGATGTCGCCGGCGTTGAGAAACATCACCCGGCCGCCCAGTTCGCGGAGGCCGACCTCGAAGGAGACGCGGGTGCGGGTGGACGACTTGCTGAAGATCAGCGCCCAGGTCTGGCCCACCAGCGGCTGCGCGTGGTGGCCACGGTCGCGTTTGAACACGGTGCTCCGCGCAAGGATGTGTTCCATGTCGGCCCGCGCCAGTTGTTCCAGACTCAGCAGATGTCTCATAACCCGTTGGTGAAAGACAAATCGTTCCGTCAATTATTGGAGGTGTTCACCCAAAAAATCTACTTACGCAAAAAGCAGGCGCTCGTCACGCAAGAAAATCACCCGTCGGGTGAAGCAAGTGCGTCGGCCAGTCGCGTTCCGTCCGCGTGGCCGCTCAACAGGCGAGCGTTTTCACCACGTTTTCGATGATGCCGATGCCCTCCGCGGCCTGCGCCCGGGTGAGGTTCAGCGCCGGCAGCAGCCGCACCACCTGCGCGCCGGAAGGAATCGTGAGCAGGCCGGCCTCATGCAGGCGGTTCACGAATTGCAGCGCGGCCGGCGGCTCCGCGTTCGCGAACGCGGGAACGTCCGCCTTGGGCGCCAGCTCGAAGCCGAGCATCAAACCCAGCCCGCGCACGGCCTTGATGACGTCCGGGTGCGCGGCCGCCAGCCGCAGGAGTTCCAACTTCAGGAATTCGCCCACGTTACGCGCGTTGTCCGCGAGCCGGTCGCGCTCCACGACTTCAAGCACCTTCAACGCCACCGCGCAGGCCAGCGGTGTGCCGCCAAACGTCGTCGCGTGGCTGCCGGGGCCGAGCAGGTCCGCGTGCGGCTCGCGCACCCAGAACGCGCCGATGGGGAAGCCACCGCCGAGCGATTTGGCCATCGAAATGCCGTCGGGCAAAAAAGCGTCGCCACCGGGCACGCCCTCGAGGATGCGTTGAAAGCTCTGGAACCGGCCGCTGCGGAAGTAGCCGCACTGCACGCCATCCATGAGCAGCAGCAGCTTCTTCTCGTCGCACAGCGCCCGCAGGCCGAGCAGGTATTCCGGCGTGGCGGGCGTGATGCCGCCTTCGCCCTGGATGCCTTCGATCAAAATCGCGGCCGTGGCCGGGGAAATGGCGGCGCGGGCCGCGGCGAGGTCGTTGAACGGCACGTAACGAAAGCCCGGCACCAGCGGGCCGAAACCGGTCTTCACCTTGTCCTGGCCGGTCGCGGCGATGCCCGCCAGCGTGCGGCCGTGGAACGAGTTCACCGCCGTCAAAATTTCGAAGCGCCCTTCCCGGTGGCCAAACCGCCGCGCCAGCTTGAACAAACCCTCGTTCGCCTCGCCGCCGCTGTTCGCGAAAAACACCTTGCCCGGCGCCAGGTGCCGCACCAGCCCCTGCGCCAGCCGGCCCTGCGGTTCGTGGTAGTAGAGGTTGGAGACGTGAACCAGCCGCTGCGACTGCTCGATCAACGCCTGCGTGGTTTCGGCGTGCGCGTGCCCCAGCGAGCAGACGGCGATGCCGCCGCCGAGGTCGAGGTAACGCTGGCCGGCGACATCCCACAAATAGCTGCCGCTGCCGCGGGCGAACGCGAGGTCGAACCGGCCGTAGCTCGGCACGACGTGGCGGCGGAACAGGTCTTTGACCGATTCAAACTGGTTGTGAATGATCGGCGGTGGCGGCGGAATGATTTCTTTCATCGCAATCGTCGTGGCGATTTACGCGACCGCCGCCGAAAGCGCGAGCAAACTTTTCAAGTTCCAGGCCCGCCGCTTGGGCAGCGATCTGCTTCGACCGACCCACGAGGCGCCTCGCGAGGGAAACGTCGCGGGTCGTGGGGGGTGACACGGCGTTTGCCATTGATCTTTCGTCGAAAACCTGGGGGGCTTTCGAGTGATATGTTGGTTCACATTTAACCGGACGGTGGTGAAGCAAATCAAAAACTGACACGCGCTTGACCTCAATATCCGTTGATTCACTTCGGCATCTGCAACCCGACCTTGTCCACCACCTGCGCCACATCTTTGTCGCCGCGGCCGGAGAGGTTCACGACGATCAACGAGTCCTTGTTCATCCCCGGCGCGCGTTCGATGACTTCAGCGACGGCGTGCGCGCTCTCCAGCGCAGGAATGATGCCCTCCAACCTCCCCAGTTTCATGAAGGCCTCCAGCGCTGCGTCGTCCTTGGCGTAGGTGTATTCCACGCGGTTCTGGTCGCGCAGCCAGGCGTGTTCCGGGCCCACAGCGGCGTAGTCCAGCCCGGCGCTGACGCTGTGGGTAAGTTGAATCTGACCGTTTTCATCCTGGAGGATGTAGGAGCGGGTGCCCTGCAACACGCCGAGCGATCCGCCCTGAAAACGCGCCGCGTGTTGCTCCGGCCGGATGCCCAGTCCGCCGGCCTCCACGCCGACCATCTTCACGCCCGCGTCTTCCAAAAACGGGTAAAACAGCCCGATCGCGTTCGAGCCGCCGCCGACGCAGGCGACGAGCAGGTCCGGCAGGCGTTCCTCTTTTTCGAGAATCTGCCGCCGCGCCTCGTCCCCGATGACGCGCTGAAAGTTCCGCACCATCACCGGATACGGATGCGCGCCGTAAGCGGTGCCGAGGATGTAGTGCGTGGTGCGCACGTTCGTCACCCAGTCGCGCATGGCTTCGTTGATGGCTTCCTTGAGCGTCTTCTGGCCGGCGTGAACGGGCATGACCTCGGCGCCGAGCATTTTCATGCGATACACGTTCAGGGCCTGCCGTTCGCAGTCCACCGCGCCCATGTAAATGACGCACTTCAGGCCAAACATCGCGGCGACGGTGGCCGTGGCGACGCCGTGCTGGCCGGCGCCGGTTTCGGCAATGACCCGCGATTTGCCCATCCGGCGGGCGACGAGTGCCTGGCCAATGGCGTTGTTGATCTTGTGGGCGCCGGTGTGGAGAAGGTCCTCGCGTTTGAGATAGATCTTCGCGCCGCCGAGTTCGCGCGTGAGCCGTTCGGCAAAGTAAAGCGGCGTCGGCCGGCCGCAGAATTCGCGGAGGTAGTAGCTCAGTTCGCGCTGGAAACCCGCGTCCTGCCGGGCGCGGAAGTATTCCGCCTCCAGCTCCTGCAACGGGTGCATCAGCGTCTCCGGAACAAACCGGCCGCCGTAGGGTCCGAAATGACCCAGCGCATCCGGCAAACTCGCGTTCGCAATTGAACTCATGCCGGCAAGGTAGGGCGGCCCCCGGCGGGAGTCGAGCGTCGAGACGGACGCGCGGGCTTGACGCTGGAGGTTCCCGTTCTAACATCCAGCCCGTTTGTTATCTGCGCGCGTGTTTTCCCGTATCACCAGCGTATTCTTCGGCCTGTGTCTCGCGGTCGGCGGCTTTGCCGTCCTCGCGGGAGGCGATGACTATCCCCACGCCAGGCCGGCGTATCAGCAGTTCCGGCTGACGCTGGAACAAGGCGAGCGAACCGAGATTGCCGGCCCGTTTTGGAGCCGGGAGACGGTGTGGGATCTGCCGACCAACGCCCTGCCGCCGGCACCGGACCCGCTCAGCCCGCCGACGGAACTGACGCCGTTGCAGAAACGGGCCGTGACCGTCGGCCTGGCTCCGTTCTTCTCGTGGGAAAAGCGGTTCGACGTGGAATCGCTCCGGCTCTACATCCTTTACCCGGTGATTTCTTACACCCGCTACGGCGGGGAATACCGTTTTCAGATCGGGCAACTCCTCAGTTGGGCCGGCGGGGGCGAGCCGTCCGGCCACGACACCCGCCGGACCACGTTGTTTCCGATCTACTGGCGGCAACGGTCCGGCGACCCGGCGTTGAACTACACGGCCGTCTTCCCGTTTTACGGCAACATCCAGCGCCACCTTTTCCGGGACGAGATTCATTTCGTGATGTGGCCGTTCTACGTCCAGACCCGGAAGCGGGACGTGGTGACGGACAACTACCTCGTGCCGTTTGTCCATGTCCGGCACGGGACGGCGCTGACCGGCTGGCAGGCGTGGCCGTTTGTGGGCGTCGAACACAAGGATCCGCAGTCCCTCACCAACCGCTACGGAGACGCGGAAGTGGTCGGCGGGCACGACAAATTGTTTGTCCTCTGGCCGCTCTTTTTTCACAACAACATCGCCACCGGCACCACCAACGAACTGCACGAGCGCGGTCTGCTCCCGTTCTTCGCCAGTGAAACCTCGCCGGCCCGCGACACGCACACCTATCTCTGGCCGGTCGGCGTCAAGCTCACGGACGACCGCGCGGAACGCTACCGCGAGACGACCGTGGCGTGGCCGATCGCCGTGTTCGGCCGCGGCGAGAAGAAGCGCATGGACCGCCTGTTCCCGCTCTTCGGGCGGACGCGCACGCCGGAAAAGGACGACCGTTTTTACCTCTGGCCGGTGTTCCGCGAGGACCACCGGAGCAACGCCGTGGCGGATATACGCAGGACCTCGCTGTTGATGTGGGTTTACACGGACTCGCGGGTCCTGGAGAAGGCCAGCGGACGCGTCGAGTGGCGGCACGATTTCTGGCCATTGTTCATCCACCGCCACGACCGACAGGGCAACGAGCGGTTTCAATTATTCGCCCCGCTTGAACCGGTTCTGGGACTCAACGAGGGCATCGCCCGCTCCTGGTCGCCGCTCTGGTCGGTCTGGCGCGCGGAATCGAACAAGCAGACCGGCGTCCGCAGCCAGTCGCTGCTCTGGAATCTTTACCGGCACGAGAGCGCGCCGGGGGGCAAAAAAGGCTCGCTCTTGTTCGGGCTGATTCAGTATCACTCGACGCCCGCGGGCACCCGCTGGCGGCTGTTTTACCTGCCGGGCGGCAAGGCGAAGGCCGCGGCGGCCCCACACCCGGCCGGCGGGTCTTGAGCGACAACGACGAACACATGTTTCAAAATCTTGGCGAAATGCTGGTGCTGTTGTGGCGCACGCTCCGGGCGTTGCCGTTCGCGCCCCGCCAGCGCCATAAAATCCTCGAGCAGCTCTTCGAGATCGGCAACGCCAGCCTGCTCATGGCGTGCGTGCTCTCGCTGTTCATCGGCGGCGTGCTGGCGCTCCAGACCGGCCCCACGCTGGCGGAACGCGGGCTGGCCGCGTTCGTCGGCCAGATTGTCGGGCTTTCGATGTGCCGCGAACTGGCCCCGGTCATGATGGCGGTGCTGATCGCCGGGCGCATCGGCTCGGCGATGGCGGCGGAAATCGGCTCGATGACCGTTTACCAGGAAATTGACGCGCTGCGCACCATGAACATCAACCCGGTGCATTACCTGGTGCTGCCGCGGCTGGTGGCCATCAGCATCGCGCTGCCGCTGCTGGTGGTTTTTTCCATTCTCGTCGGCTGGACCGGCGGCGCCCTGGTGGCCAGCGCGAACTACGAGATCGCGGTCTCCTTCCACGGCTATTTCAACAGTCTGCGCGACGGGATCACGCTGATGGACGTCGTCAACGGTCTGCTCAAGAGCCTGGCCTTCGCGGTGGTGATCGGGACGGTTTCCTGCCACCAGGGCTTCCAGACCATCGGCGGGCCGCGGGGCATCGGCCGTTCGGTCACCAAGGCGGTGGTGAACTCGCTCGTCCTGATCCTGATCCTGGACTACTTCCTCACCCGTCTCCTGATGCACGTCTCCTCCTGATGAATACGCCGTCGCCCCAAGGAATCAGCATTCAGGTCCGCGGTTTGCGCAAGAGTCTCGGCGGCCAGCCGGTGCTCAACGGCCTTGATTTCGAGGTCCGCCAGGGCGAGATCTTTGTCATCATGGGCCCGAGCGGGAGCGGCAAGACGGTCTTGCTCAAGCACCTCATCGGCCTGCTCGATCCCGACGAGGGCGAAATCCTCATCGAAGGCGAACCGATCGGCCAGCCGGGCGTGATGGACCGCCACCGCATGGCGATGGTGTTTCAGTCCGGCGCGCTGCTGAGTTCCCTGAACGTCGGCGACAACGTCGGTCTCTACCTGTCCGAGCACCGGCGCAAACCGCCGGCGGAGATTGCCCGCATCGTTGCCGAAAAGCTCGAACTCGTCGGCCTCAAGGGCGCCGAACAACGGATGCCGGCGGACCTCTCCGGCGGAATGCGGAAACGGGTGGCCATCGCCCGCGCGCTGGTCATCGAGCCGCAACTGATTTTCTACGACGAACCGACGAGCGAGCTGGACCCGCTCATCGCCGTCACCATTGGCGAGGAGATTCTTCGCCTGAACCGCCGGATGCAGGTCACGAGCGTTGTCGTCACCCACGACCGCGAACTGGCCTTTGGCATCGCCGACCGGATTGCCCTGATCAACGACGGCGAAATCGTCTTCATTGGCACCCCCGCCGAGGTGAAGGCCAACCCGCATCCCCTGCTCCACCAGTTCTTGACCGCCGATTTCAACTTTGACACGAAAAGACACGCGCCATGAAAAACACCCTCGAAACCCGGCTTGGCGTCTTCTTCGCTCTCGCCCTGCTCGCCGCCGCCATCATCCTCGAGATGGTGGGCGGCACCGACCTCTTCAAACACGGTTTGCGTCTGGAGGCACGCTTCCACAACGTCCAGGAACTCAAACCCGGCGATCCAGTGAAAATGGCCGGCAAACAAATCGGCCGCGTCGCCGACATCCGCTTCGACGATGACCGCGTGCTTGTCGTCCTCAACATCACCGACTCCACCGCCCGCGTCCGCACCGACAGCCAGGCCACCATCAAATTCACCGGTCTCATGGGCCAGAACTACGTCTCCCTCAGCTTCGGCTCCGCCAAGGGCGAGCTGCTCCGCGACGGCGACGCCCTGGAGACCGTGGACCCGCAGGACATCAGCGTGTTGCTGGCGAAACTCGACGGCGTGGCCAGCGACGTCAAAAAAATCACCGGCAACCTCAGCGACGTGAAGATTGACGAGATCATCATGCCCTTCTCCGACTTCATCAAGGAGGCCCGGCCGCGCATCATGACCATCTTGACGAACGTGCAGGCCGTCTCCGGCATGATCGCCACGGGCCAGGGCACCGTCGGCAAGCTGATCAATGACGACGCGCTCTACAACTCGGCGCTCAGCACCGTCACCAACCTCAACGCCACCGCCGAAGACGTCCGCGCCGCGGTCACGCGCGGGCAGGCAATCATCGCGGACATCAACGCCGGCAAGGGCACCGTGGGCAAGCTCGTCCGCGACGAGAAGCTCTACAACGAGGCCACCGAGGCGGCCACGAACCTCAAGGAAATCCTCCAGAAGATCAACCAGGGCAAAGGCTCCGTCGGCAACCTGGTCAACGATCCCGCCCTCATCAACAACGCCAAACTGACCCTGCAGAAACTCGACAAGGCCACCGAGTCGCTCGAGGACCAGGGACCGCTCTCCGTCATCGGCATTCTCTCCAGCCCATTGGGATTCTGACGGCGCCCGGCGAAGCTTGTTTTTTGCGCCGGGCACCCCTAGATTGCCGCCATGAAGAACGATGTCGTCCCGATCGAAATCCGCGGAATCCTGCCCGTCAACAGCGGCTGCGCGATCTTCGTCGGCAACGAGGAAAAGGTCTTCGTCATCCAGGTCGAGCACAACATGGGCGCGGTCATCGGCATGTTCATGCGCGACACCCCCAAGGAGCGCCCGCTCACCCACGACCTGATCAACCAGATCTTCCAGGGGTTCGGCATCACCGTGGAGCGCGTGGTCATCACCGAGCTGAAGAACTCGACCTACTTCGCCCGGCTCATCCTCAAGCAGGAAAACGAACTCGGCCGCAAACTCGTGGAGGTGGACGCCCGCCCCAGCGATTGCCTCGCCCTCGCCACCGCGCAAAAGAAGGCGATCTTCGTCACCCGCCGCCTGTTCGAGCAGGTCGAGGACATGTCCGCCACCCTCGCGCGCATCAACGAAGGCGGCAACGATTCCGAGCAGGTGTGAACGCTGCCCTGACTGGCCCCACCGCCACGGGCGCCCGGCGCGTGAGTCTGCCCGGTGACAGCAATCGTGTGACAGTCCGCTCAGGCCAGCCCGTCAGAAACTCGTGAAATTTCAAACCGTCAATTCCACGATTCGTGTCAGCCTGCCGATCACCACGCCCACCGGCAAGGTTCGCGTAAAACGCCCCATTCCCGGCCAGGCCTCCGAACCGGTGGCCTGTCGGTCGGTGCCACTCGCCGCAGACGATCATCTCGAATGGCAGATCAGTTACGACACCGACTCACTGAACGAACCAAGCGTTCTGCGGCACGTCATTCTGAACAAACCGCAGGGTGTCCGCTACGGTTGCGAACTGGTCTGCCTGCTGGCTCAGGCGAAGGCCATCGGCATTCTCGACGCGGCGGCCTACGCAGCCCTTGAACAAACGGTGTTCGCGCCGCTGGCGCAGGGGATTGAGGAAACCGAACAAATCCAACGAGAGCCGGACCCGGCGGCGCGGACCCTGGCCACTCGGCACGGATTTTCGCGGCACCACCTGCGCATCCCCAATTATCTCAAGACGACAGACTCCTATGGAGTCGAGATCAAGATTGCGCACAAACAGCGGGCCGTGGGGAACCAGGCCATGATTTACGTGAACCTGCCGCTGCACCGGTGCGCCTCCCAATCGAGTCTGCCGTTGATCGGCCGGCCGGCCCAAGCCTTGGAACAAGTGGACTATGTGATTGATGCAGCACCAGTTTCACCGATCACTGACACGTTGACCACCTTTGTATTGGCATCCGCTCGTCACCACGCTGACCTCCAGGCCATCTTCCGACTGCCATGATGGCGCTTAACAGCATTATTTGTGGCGATGTGCTGGAGGTGTTGGCCAACGTGCCTACCGGCTTTGTTCAAGCCGTGATTGCTGACCCGCCTTGGTATAAGGTTCTCAACCAAGACTGGGACACCCAATGGGACCAACTGTCCGATTATCTGGAGTGGTCGCGCGTCTGGGTGTCGCAGTGCATGAGAGTTCTCAGGGAAGACGGGCTGTGTTTCATTTTTGGCCAGCTCGGGAAGCGGGAACACGGCTTTATCCACCTCATGTCGCAGCTTTGCCTCAGCTTTCAATTCCACGATCTCATTATTTGGGATCGCGTGGTGGGTTACAACGAACGACGGGACAGCCTGACGCCCGCTTACGAGATGATTCTGGTCCTGCGCAAGAGTGAGAAGGTCAAGTTTAACAAGGACAAGGTGCGGATTCCCTACGATGCCAGAACGATTGAGATGTATTTGAAGGACACCCGCTACAAGGACAAGGAAGCCCGTCTGAAGCATCTTTCTGAAGGCAAATTCGCCACCAACATCCTGTCCGTCCCCAGTTTGAAAGGCACCTCCAAGGAAAAATGCGGACATCCAAGCCAGAAGCCGCTCGAACTGATCACCAAACTGATCCTCCTCAGCACCGATGTGGGGGATGTCGTGCTGGACCCATTCCTCGGTTCCGGCACTACGGCAGTGGCGGCCGAGCAACTGGGACGAAGCTGGCTGGGGGTGGAGATCAGCCCGGAATATTGCGCCATCGCACAGCAACGCCTGGCTGAAATCCAAGGCTTGTTTGGCCCGCGTTCCGACATCGCTTCGCCATCCGCCCCGACCGGGCAACCGGGCGCACTTCCTCTCGTCGCCAAGGTCTGATTTCTCCATGGCCGCCTGAGCATGCCCTCTTCACCCGCCCAATCCGTCGCCTGCATCTGCGGCGACGACGATTTCTCCGTCAAACAGCACGCCCGCCAGCTTTTCCAGCAGTGGTGCGACGAAGTGGGCGGCATGGACCACGAAACGATTGACGCCAGTGCGGCAAACAGCGGCGAGGCTCTGCGCGCGCTGAACCGCCTGCGCGAGGCGCTCCAGACGCTGCCCTTCTTCGGCACGGGCAAGGTCGTCTGGTTCAAGGACTGCAATTTCCTCGGCACCGACCGAACCGCCAGCGCGCAGGCCGTCACCGAGTCGCTCGCCAGCCTGGCGGCCGAGTTGAAGGCGTTTCGCTGGGACAACGTGCGCCTGCTCGTCAGCGCCGGCGAAGTGGACAAGCGGAAGGCCATCTACAAAACCCTGGAGAAAATCGGCCGGGTCGAGTCCTTCGTCGCGCTTTCGTTCGACAGCAAGGACTGGGCCAGCCAGGCGGAACTGTTCGCCCGTCGCGAACTTCGCTCCCGCAAAAAGGAAATCTCCGATGAAGCCCTCGGCGAACTCGTCACCGCCGTCGGCCCGAACACCCGCGAACTGGCCAGCGAGTTGGAGAAGCTCTCGCTCTTCGTCGGCGAGCGGCCGGAGATCACCGTCGGCGACGTGAACGCGATCGTCACCCGCCACAAACACTCGCGGGCCTTCGCGCTCGGCGACGCGCTCGGCGACCGCGACCTGCCGCGCCTCCTGCGCACGCTCGACGCCGAGCTGTGGGAAATCCGCGCGAAGGTGGACAAGGACAAAAGCGTCATCGGCCTGCTATATGGGCTGATCGCCAAGGTGCGCGTGCTGCTGCTCCTGAAGGAACTGCTCGCGGCCAGGCTCGTGAAGCCGACCGTGGACTACAACCGTTTCAAGGCGCAACTGGAACGCGTGCCGTCCGACGTGCTGCCCGCCGACAAGCGTTACAATCCGCTGGCGATGAATCCCTACGTCCTCTTCAAGGCGCTGCCGCAGACCGAGCGTTACGCCTCCGCGGAATTGGTGCAGGCGATGGAACTGCTGCTGCGCTGCAACCAGCGGCTCGTTTCCAGCGGTCTCGACGACGCGCTCGTCCTCCAGCAAACGCTCGTGCAAATCGTCGGCACGCCCGCCAGCCGCGGCAGCGCTTCAACGCCCGGCCGTCAGCGGTGAATCCGTTTGAACTCGCGTTTCTCCGCCGCTTGGACTTCCTCCGGCGTCGCCGGCATGGGCCACACCAGATCGCGGCCGTTGTAGAAACTCGGCTGCGCCACGGAGTTCGTTGAACGCGGGTCGCCGCTGTTGTCCTTGCCGTCCTCGCCCACTGAATACAGCAGAAACGTGCCATCAGCGTTCGGCCGGTAGTGCAACGGACCGCCGCTGAACCAATCGTGCGGCACTTCGCGGAGAAGCTCCGGCACCAGCGCGGTCAGGCTTTCCGGCAACCGTCCATGCCGAAGCTGGTAGCGCTTGATCGCGATGGCGGCCAGAATCATTTGGCTCTGGGTTTCCTCACGAACGGCACGGCCCGCCGCTTTTTGAAAGATTGACGGGTCTGCCGTGGTCAAGGACAGCAAGTAACGCAGCCGATCATAGCCACTTTCCGAAGTTCGGCTCGGATTTCCAAACGGCAAGTCGTCATCAGCCGATTGGCTGGCAAGAAGAGGCGGCGACAATCTCCGCTCCTTTGCCGCGCTTCGCCCATCCGCAATCAGCTTCTGCATGGACTGGCAGTAAAACAACTGGTCCTGATCCACCCACGCAATTCGCCAGACCGCGACATGCAGAGTCGTGCGGAGCTTCTCGGTTCCGTCCGCAATGGCATTCAGCAAACCCGACAAAAAACCATCGGTCGTGCCGTTGCCACTGCCAGAGAAAGCGCTGTTGATTTGTTGCACGCTCCCGACGATCTCGAGCAGCTTGCGATTGGAATAGCGATCACTGTCGTAATAGGTGCAGATTATCGCCCGTTCCATCTCGTAGGCCTGGACCATGCCGGCGAGAAAACGCGGCGACTCCCAGCCGGTTTGAATGGCGGCGAGTTGCGCATCGCTCCAGCCGTCCGCCTGGAGCGCCTCCCAGACCGCGCCTTGCAGGATGGCGGCATCGGCGATCCGCACAAGCTGGTCAATAAGCAGGTGCTCCTGTCGAAGCTCATCCACCAACGCGGTGCCGGCCACCAGGTCGGCCGTCGCGTCGTCCAGCCGATGTTCGTGCAGCGCGAGCACGGTGCCCGCGCACAATGCCTGCATGGCGGATTTCTCTCGCGCCAGATGCGGCAGCAGCACGTCGAAGCCCAGGTCGTAATCGAGGCTGACGACGAACGCGTGGTTGGTCAAATCGCTGCGCAGCGCCGGCAGTGCGTCGTGCAGCAATTTGAACGCACCCGCCAATCCTGGTTCGCTCCAGTCGTTGGTCATCACCCCGTATGGCTTGGTCAGCCGCTCCGTCAACCAGTTCGTCTGCGCCCACGCCACGCGCGCCCTGCCGGGAGCAACCAGGTGCATGGGCGTGGGATACTCCTGCGGGGCAACCGCACTTCCCAGCAACGTCGCCGCCTCGCTCGACGTCACAACGCGGCCGGCCACATTGGTCAACGACGGCGTCAACTCGGCGACGGTGAGTTTCTCACCCTTGGCTCGCATCGCGCGTTGCCAGGCGTGGAGTTCAATCGCGCCGCGGATGTGTTCCTCCGCCAGAAACGCCACGCCGAGACCCAGCAAAATCCCCGCACTGGTGAGGAACCGCCGCGTCGTTTTGGTCATGCCGGATTCGACAACGCCCGCGCCGGAAAATCAAGTTCTCAATCCCTCGCGACGGCTACTAGAAAGTGGTGGTGCGTCGTGGATACACTCAACGCAATTTCTGAAACAACACGATCCGATTTGTGTTGGTTCCCTTATCGTTGTTGTCCACTCCCCAACAGTTCGCCGTCTTGGTAAAGGTTTGCGAATTGATCATGACCAGCAGCGGTTCGAGACCCGCCTCGACGCCGCACAGCAGAACAATTTCTTCCAGTTTTAACTTTCCCTTCAAGACCTCCCCGACTTCAAAGGCGATATGGCCTCCGGGTTTAAGCACACGAGCGAGTTCACGAAACGTGGCTGTCATGGCTTCACGCCATGCGCCGGGGGCCTTCGGCACCGTTAAGTCCACGCTTGCGGGATCTATGCCGCAAAACCAGCAGCGCAACCAATTGTCACCGGCGTAATTCACTACATCAAGAAATGGTGGTGAAGTCACAACCAGGTCCACCGAGCCTGCCCGAATTTCGGGTGTCGTCCAGGCAGGCTTTGTCAACAGTCGGCTCCGGATGGCAATACGGCACAACATTTGGCGGCGGTGTGCATCACAGTCGGACAGCAGCGTCTGCGACTTGGACAAGATCAACTCAGGAACTTGCCGGCGCGGCGGGATCTGCTGCCGGCGTTCGTTGATTCGCCGTTGTGCTTTGACCGAGACGGCTTGATTTGGCGGCAACGTATAAACGGAGAAGAAGCCCGGCGAGTGGCCAGAAAGGCGGTTGAGCGCAACCATACGAATCCAGCGGTCGATGGAGTCCAATTCACCAGACTTTTCGCGCCGGAGTAGGTAGCCGCGCAAGGCACGGATTTCCCGAAGTGTGTCAGGGTGGTAGAATACGAGCAAATCCTCAGTCGTTACTTGGCACTCGACGGTCTCCTCCGGTCCAGTAAGCGTTTGAAAATCTATTTGGTCAAGCCTGCCGGCTACTTGCGCCGGCGGTGGAGGATTCAGGCGCGGCTCCAGCAGGAAGCGGCATAACGGATTGATGTCGTTGCCGAAGGGAACTCTTCCCAACAGGGCTGCCTCCAACGGCGTTGTTCCGCGCCCCATAAACGGGTCATAAACTACGTCACCCAACCGGGTGAGTCGCTCGATGAAAAAGCGTGGCAGTTGTGGCTTGAAACACGCGCGATAGGAAATCTCATGCAAACGGTCTGCCTGGCGCTGCCGGTTCGTCCAAAATTCATTGAGAAGCGTTTCCACGGCCAGAAACCGGCCGTTAGCGAGTCTCACTTCAGTCTGAGAAATACCGGTGCGCCTGTCTTTCCACTTGAACGTCTGCAAGTCATACACGAGTGAAACGGCTCCGGCCGCTTGAAATAACGGTAGTTCTGTCGCACGCGCTTCAGTGGCATACTTCATGGTGCTTCAAATCTCCCGTGACGGGTGCGTGCCTGCGGCCAAAATCCGATGACTGACCGAAGCCTCAAGGCGGATATTTACATCTGTGACCGGTTGGATGAAATCGAGCCGGACGACGGTAACCCGATACTGACCAGCCATCGCACTGTAACAGATAGTAACTAAAAGGTGGTTGATCGGCGGGGTGAAATGGGTTCTCAGTTTCTTCGACGAAGAGGTAAGAACTACGCGGTTAGTATCCGAAGCATCCCAACTACTCGTGGCTTTGACCTCGAGGACGAATTTTCTTCCGCTGCACTTATGGGACAGTTGTTTATCAGGATACCCTGCACCGGAGCACAGCTGAAGATCAAAGTTTTTGAGGTAATCCTTGATCCGCTCCACAAAGAACTGCTCAACTTGGTTGCCGATGGACTGGTTTGTGCTTTTGGGCCGAATCGGTATCGTCTGCGTCTTCAGACCGCCGGCTTGAACGGCCTGCGCCAAGTCGTCGCCAACTGCTTGCACATCGGCCTTTTCCCAGATAGCAATGAGATCGAAGTCCTTAAACCCCTCCCGGCGCTGTAGCTCGCGGTAGTAGTCCTCAAAGGTTGTCATTGGCAGATCACAATTCCGTTGCTTTGAACCTAGGTTGACGTACTCAGGCCTGCAAGGCTGAACTTGCCAACCTGACCGAGAGAAATGGGCGGGAGTTCGTTGAAGGGGAGTGAATGAATCGAGTCCAACCACACACGACGCGCATCATCCACGGGTCAAACAATCCGGATTCTCACCCTCGGCAACGCTGTTTCTGCTTCCGGCCGCGCGGACCGCCGCTACACTCCCGCGCATGACCTTCCTGCCGATTGCGGAGCGGGAATTACGGCTGGCCTCGCGGCGGGGCACGACCTACTGGCGGCGGGTGCTGGTCGGCCTTGGCGCGCTCGTCTTCGGCGCCTACCTGATGCTGATCACCTCGGCGATGGGATTCACCGGCGTGGCCGGTCTGTTCGCACTTGCCCAGGCGGCCGGACTCTGTGCGCTGGCTGGCCTGTTCCTGGGCTGCCGCGAACTGGCGGACACGCTCAGCGCCGAGAAACGCGAGGGCACGCTGGGCCTGCTCTTCCTCACCGACCTGAAGGGTTACGATGTCGTTTTCGGCAAGCTGGCGGCCGGCGGGTTGAAACTCCTCCTCGGCCTGCTGGCAGCGGTGCCGGTGCTGGCCATCCCGATCCTGCGAGGCGGCGTGTCGGCCGGCGCGTTCTGGCGCACGGTGCTGGCGTTGTTAAACACGCTTTTCTTCGCCTGCGCTGTCGGGATCGTCGTGTCAGCTTTCGCGCGCGACCGGCGCTGGGCGCTGGGTGGCGCCACGACCGTGGCGGTGACGTTCTGGTTTGTGCTGCCCGCGCTCGCGGCCTTGAGCCAGGCTCTTCGCTGGCCGGTGTGGTTGGGCGCGGTTTTGACCTGCTCCTCACCGCACAACGCGCTGGCGACGGCAACAAACTGGACGGGCGGCGTTCAGACGGTCAACGGCCCGCGGTGGTGGCTCTCGCTTGGGGCAAACCATTTGCTCGGCTGGGCGTTTCTGGGACTGGCCTGCTGGTGGGTGCCGCGTTCCTGGCAAACCCGGCCGGCAGGCGTGGCGAAGTTGCGTTGGCGCGACCGCTGGCAGCGCTGGACCCTGGGCAATTCCGCGCAACGCCGCGCGCGGCGTGAGTGTCTGCTGGAGCGCGGCGCGTTTTACTGGCTCGCCGCGCGCAATCCCTGGCCGGCGCGGGCGACCTGGGGCGTCAGTTTTCTCCTGCTGGCGCTGTTCTTCGTCGCCTGGTGGTTCGAACGCAGCGCCACGCCATCGCTGACCGTCATCGCCGCCGGATTGTTTCACTTTATATTGAAGCTTCGGCTCAGCGGCGAAGCAACCAACACCATCGCCGTCAACCGCCGCGGCCAGACCCTGGAACTGCTGCTCTCGACACCGCTGAGGATGCGGGACATTCTGGCCGGCCAGTGGCGCGCGTTGCGACGGCATTTCGCCGGCCCGCTGGCGCTGGCGCTCGTGCCGAATCTTTGGCTGCTGTTCGTCTGGCTCGGCCAGCGATGGCTGCCGTGGAGTCCGGCCGCGGGCCTGGTCAACGTGCAGCCTGAAGCCACGGCCATTTTGCTTGGCAGCGTCGTGGCGCTCGTGGCGGACGTGCTGGCTCTCGGTTGGACCGGCATGTGGATGGCGATTTCACAGCGGAACGTAAATCGCGCCGACGGCGAAGCGGTGTTGCGGATTCTCGTCCTGCCGTGGACGTTGCTGATAATTGGCTTCACCTTGGTGGGTCTGGCGCGATTGGCCTTGGGTCGCCTCCCGTTGAACTTCGGCTTCTGGACCTACTTCGTCACCTGGCTCGTGCTCGGCCTGGCCAACGACGTTTTCTTTGCACTCTGGTCGCGGCACCAGTTGTTCCACCGATTCCGCGCGAAGGCCGGGGAACCCGATGAGACAGCCCTGCCTGCCTGGACGCGCCGCGCGATTCATTGGCTGGCGCGAACCCTTCCCCGCCCGCGCTCCGCGGCCGGCGGCTGAGCGGACTTTCCCCTTTGGACTTTGAACGGCTGGCTATAGATTCGGCGCGATGACGTGGTTGCCCATCGTGGACCGGGAATTGCGGATCACCGCGCGCCGGAGCCGGACCTACTGGCTGCGGGTCGGCGCGGCGGCGGCCGCGCTGGTCATCTGCGCCTGGATCTGCCTGCTGGCCGCGAAACAGCAGCCGCCGGGCACGGTGGGGCCGACGCTCTTCACCTACCTGAGCGTGCTGGCGTTTTGTTACTGCCTGCTGGTGGGACCGTTCTTCACTGCGGACTGCCTGAGCGAGGAAAAACGCGACGGCACGCTGGGCCTGCTGTTCCTCACCGACCTGCACAGCTACGACGTGGTGCTGGGGAAATGGGTGGCGGCGTCGCTGGCCGGCCTTTACGGACTGCTCGCCCTGCTGCCCGCGCTGGGACTGCCGCTGCTGCTCGGCGGTGTGACGCCCGGCGAATATCTCCGCATGGCGCTGGCGATCCTGAACGCCATCCTGTTTTCGCTGGCGGCGGCGATGTTTGTCTCGCTGTTGAGCCGCGAGCAGGCGAAGGCAACGCTGGGCGCGGTGGTGTTGATTCTCGGGCTAACCGGCCTGCTGCCGGGGCTGGCGCTGGTGCTGGGCACGGAATTCTTCACGCGCCCGATCAAGGCGCCGCCGACGCTGGCGCTGCTCAGCCCGGCGTTCACCGGATTTCTCGCCACGGACGCGAACTTCCGCGCCAGTCCGGCGACCTACTGGCTGTCCTTGAAGCTGGTTCACGGCCTGTGCTGGTTCTTCCTGCTGGCCACCGTGGCGCTGGTGCCGCGCGTGTGGCGGGAGGACCCGGCGGAGAAGCCCGCCACGCAGCGGTGGTTTTGGCGGCTGGGCTACACGCCCGGCTGGCGGCGCGCGTTCCGGCGGCGGCTGGAGCGCAATCCGGTGGGGGCGCTGGCGGCGCGGCTGCGCTGGCCGCACTACGTCTTCTGGACGCTGGTCGCCCTGGTGACCATCAACGTCTATTGGCTCAGCTTCGGTTACCGGCTCGCGCCGGGCAGCTACCAGTTTCATGCCTATTTCTCCACCGCCTTGGTGTTCACGAACCGTGTGTGGGTGACGGTGATGGCCTGCCGCTTCTGGCTCGAACTGCGCCGCACGGGAATGCTGGAGTTGCTGCTGACGACCCCGGTGCCGGTGCGAACGCTGTTGCGCGGACACTGGCGGGCGTTGTTCATCCTGTTCGCCGGGCCCGTGCTGGCGATCAGCGTGCTGCACGTCCTTTACGTGCTGGCGAGCTGGCGGTTGAGCGCGGGCACCGGCACGCCGTCGCTCCTGCCGGCCGAATATCTGGTCGTGACCGCGGGCGGCAGCCTGGTGAGTTTCACCACCGACGTGCTGGCAATCTGCTGGGTGGGCGCCTGGCTGAGCGTCGCCACCCGCAAGGCCACGCTCGCGATCTTCCACACCTATGCGCTGGTGGTGCTGCTGCCGTGGACGTTGAGCTACGTGCTGCCCTCTCCCTCCTACCTGACCAGCCTGCTGCCGCCGGCGGTCTGGAATTACGCCGCGGCACACCGCTGGCTCCAGTTCCTGCTGCCGACGAGTTACACCGCCTCGGCGCTGGTGCATCCGGTCATGTGGGTGCTGAAAAACACGGCGTTCATGCTGTGGGCGCGACACCAGTTGTTCCGGCACTTCCGCACCGCGGCCGCGCAGGTGGACGCCCCGGCCGGCCCGCGCCACAGGCGGATGGAACGATGGTGGCTGACGCGTGAACGTGATGACCCGGCCGACGCGTTGTCCAAATCAGCGATCACTGGCTGAGGCCGCCTGAAGTCCATGACCTTTCTGCCCATCGTTGAACGGGAGCTGCGCGTGGCCGCGCGCCGGCGCAGCGCCTTCCGGACGCGGCTGGCGGCGGCGGTCGCGGCGATCACGCTCGGCGCCTGGACGCTCTGGTTCGGTGCGGACTGGCAAAGCGCGGGCGGCATGGGCATGGAGCTGTTCCGCGCGCTGACTTCCTGCGCGTTCATCTTCTGCCTGGGCGCCGGCCCGTTGTTCACCGCGGACACGCTCAGCGCCGAACGGCGCGAAGGCACGCTGGGGCTGCTGTTTCTGACCGATCTGCACGGTTACGACATCGTGCTCGGCAAACTCGCCGGCGCCGCCGTGCCCGCGCTGTTCAGCCTGCTGGCCATCCTGCCGGTGCTGGCGCTGCCGCTGCTGCTCGGCGGCGTGTCGCTGGCGCAATTCGGCGGCATGGCGCTGGCGCTGGGCAACGCGCTGTTTCTCTCGCTCGCGCTCGGCATGGTGGTGTCCGTCTGGTGCCAGGAAGCGCGCAGCGCGCTGGCGATGACCGTTTTTCTGCTGTTCCTGCTGTGCGTGTGCGTGCCGGTGGTGGGCCGCGCGTTGGCCCCGACCGCCCCGTTCGCGTTCGGCCTGCCATTTATCATCGCGACTCCTGTGACGGCGTTAGGCAGCGTGTTGGACGCGCAATTCGCGCTGTCCAATCCCGCCTTCCTCGCCTCGCTGCTGGGCACGCAGGCGATGGCCTGGCTTGCCTTGCTGGGCGCCAGTCGCGCGGTGCCGCACGGTTTTCACGAACGGCCCGTCCGGCGGGCGGACGGCTCCTGGCAGGCCATCTGGCACCAGTGGAACTTCGGCAATGCCGCGCAACGACGCCGCTTTCGCCGGCATTTGCTGGAACAAAATCCGGTCTGCTGGCTGGCCAGTCGCAACCGTCTCAAACCGCTGCTGCTTTACTGGTTGGTGGGCCTCAGCCTGGTGGTGTGGCTCGCGGGCGGCTGGTTGTTCAGCCATGACTGGTGGAACTGGAGCATGACCGTCGCCGTGGCGCTCTTCCTCCAGGCGCCGCTGAAATGGCTGATGGCTTCCGAGGCCTCCCAAGGCTGGGCGGAAGACCGCAAGACCGGCGCGCTGGAACTCCTGTTGACCACGCCGCTGACCGTGCCGGAAATGTTGCACGGCCAGATGCGCGCGAGCTGGCGCCTGTTCGCGCGGCCCGTGCTCGCGGTGCTGGTGACGGAAATCGTGCTGCTCGCCGTCGGCACCCGGTTCAGCGGCGGCAACTGGGACATGGCCGGCGCGGCGTTGGTGGCGATGGTGGTGTTCGTCTGGGATCTCCACGCGCTCCGCTGGGTCGGCGCCTGGCAGGGGCTGGTCAAGCCCAAGCCGAACCAGGCCTTCGCCGGCGCGGTGTGGCGGGTGCTGGTGCTGCCGTGGGTCTTGTTTCTCACGCTGCTGTTTCTGGTGGGCGCCCGCGAGTTGAACTGGACGTGGATCGTGTGGCTGTTCGTGTGCGGCGCCACGAACACCTATTTCACGCTCGTGGCCAGGGAGGAACTGCACCACCGCTTCCGCCAGCTCGCCGCGGAGACGTTCAGCGAACGCCGCGCCGAACCGATTTGAGCCGCCCCCACGCGCGCCACCTTTCGCATGAAGCTGACACACGATTTCCATCTGGCCTACTGCACGAACATCCACCGCGGCGAAAGCTGGCCGGAGATCTTCGCCAACCTGGAACGCCACACGCTCGCCGTGCGCGAACGCGTCGCCGCCGGCCGGCGGTGCGCGATTGGCTTGCGGCTCGGCGACCCGGCGGCGCGCGAGCTGGGCGAACCCGCCGCGCTGACCGCGTTCCAGCGCTGGCTCGACCGCCACGGCTGCTACGTTTTCACGATCAACGGATTTCCCTTCGGCCGCTTCCACGGCACGCGCGTCAAGGAACAGGTCTATCAACCGGACTGGACAACCGCCGAGCGGCTCGACTACACGCGGCGGCTGTTCGATCTGCTCGCGCAACTGGTGCCGCCGGGCGTTGCCGGCAGCGTCAGCACCCTGCCCGGCGCGTTCAAGGAATTCATCCAAACGGACGATCAGGTCCGCGCCATGCGCCGCAACCTCTGGCGCTGTGTGGAGCATGTGGCCGACCTCAGCGAAAAATCCGGCCGCACGCTGCACCTCGGCCTGGAGCCGGAGCCGCTCTGCTTTCTCGAAACGACTGACGAAGTCATCCGCTTCTTCGACCGGTTGCGCGACGACCGGCCGACGGATCACCGCATCGAGTTTCACCTCGGCGTGAACTACGACACCTGCCATCTGGCGATCGAGTTCGAGGAACCGGCGGCGGCGCTGTCGCGGCTGCGCGAGAACGGCGTCAAGGTCAGCAAAATTCACCTCAGCTCCGCGCTGGCGTTGCGCCCGACCGCTGAAGCGCGCGCGGCGCTGGGTGACTTCGCCGACGAAACGTATCTTCACCAGGTGGTGACCCGGTCCGCCGGCGACCGGCTGCAGCGGTTTCGCGATCTGCCTGACGCGCTGGCCCAGCCGGCTTCCCGCGAAGTTACTGATGCCACCGAGTGGCGCGTCCATTTCCACGTGCCGCTGCACGCTGCGCCGCGAGCGGTTTTTGGCACGACGACGGACCACTTGTTGGGCGCGCTGGATCACGTCGCCGCCCAACCGGATCTCTGCGCGCACTTCGAGATGGAAACCTACACCTGGGAAGTCCTGCCGTCAGACCTGCGCGCCGGAACGGTGGTGGACCAGCTCGCCGCCGAATACGGCTGGACGCTGGCGCGGTTTGCCGAACGCGGCATCACGCCAGCCGCGTAAAACGAAATCCGGCGGCGGCGCGATTGCCGTGCAGCCAACGCCGGTTCGGCGCTGCGCGAGGCAACTCCACGATTGCCCCGGCACGCCGGCTTCGCCATGATCCAGCGTTTATGTCGCGCCGACAGTATCCGTTTCATTTGATCGAACCGAAGTGGCAGGCCGCCTGGGACGGGCAGCAGACTTTTCGCGCCTGGAATCCAGGCGAGGAGATTCCTGCGGACCATCCGTTCGCGCAGCGGCACGGACTGTCGGGCCGGGCGGCGGCGGGGCGGTTGCCGGCCAAGTTCTACATCCTCGACATGTTCCCCTACCCTTCCGGCGCGGGGCTGCACGTCGGCCATCCGGAGGGCTACACGGCCACCGACATCCTGACGCGCTATCGTCGGGCAAAGGGGTTCAACGTGCTCCATCCGATGGGCTGGGATTCCTTCGGCCTGCCGGCCGAACAATACGCGGTCAAAACCGGCCAGCATCCGCGCCAGACCACCGAGGCGAACATCAAGACGTTCAAGCGCCAGATCAAATCGCTCGGCTTCAGCTACGACTGGTCACGCGAAGTCGCGACAACCGATCCAGAATACTTCCGCTGGACGCAGTGGATTTTTCTCCAGATTTACAACTCGTGGTTCAACCCGGGGACGAACCGCGCCGAACCGATCACCACGTTGAAGTATCCGGCGGAGTGCATCACCGATGAACAAAAGCGCGCTTACCGCGATTCCAAACGTCTCGCCTATGTCAGCGAAGCGCCGGTGAACTGGTGCCCCGAACTCGGCACGGTGCTGGCCAACGAGGAGGTCATTGACGGCAAAAGCGAAGTCGGCGGCTTCCCGGTCATCCGCCGGCCGATGCGCCAATGGATGCTCCGCATCACGGCCTATGCCGAGCGGCTGCTCAACGATCTCGACACGATTGACTGGAGCCATTCGCTCAAGGAAATGCAGCGAAACTGGATCGGAAGAAGCGAAGGCGCGGAGGTGGACTTTCAGATTGCCGATTGCCAATTGCCGATTGCCGATTCGAAAATCCGCGTCTTCACGACGCGGCCTGACACGCTCTTTGGCGCGACTTACATGGTGCTCGCGCCGGAGCATCACCTCGTGGACGAGATCACCACGGAAGAACAGTGGCAGGCCGTCGAAGACTACCGCGAGCACACCGCGCGCAAGTCGGACTTGGAACGCACCGAACTCGCGAAGGAGAAGACGGGTGTGTTCACCGGTGCCTACGCCGTTAATCCCGTCAACGGCGAGAAGATTCCGATCTGGATTGCGGATTACGTGCTCGCCAGCTACGGCACCGGCGCGATCATGGCGGTGCCAGCGCATGACACGCGCGACTACGAGTTCGCCACCAAGTTCCACCTGCCCATCGTTCAAGTCGTCCAACCGCCCGATCCCAACACCGATTGGCGCGGTTTTGTGGACGACGGCACGGCGGTGAATTCCACCGGCCCGGAAGTCTCGATCACCGGCCTGCCCACGCCCGAAGCCAAAAGAAAAATTACCGCCTGGCTCGAAGGAAAAAACCTCGGCAAAAAGACCGTCAACTACAAGCTCCGCGACTGGCTCTTCAGCCGGCAACGATACTGGGGCGAGCCGTTCCCGGTTGTCTGGAAAAAGGACGCCGCCGGAAATCTCTACCACGAAGCGTTGCCGGAAAGCGCGTTGCCGGTGCTCCCGCCGTCGCTCGACGACTACAAGCCAACCGCCGACGGCCAGCCGCCGCTCGCCCGCGCAAAGGATTGGCTGACGCTACCCGACGGCTCGACGCGCGAGACCAACACCATGCCGCAGTGGGCGGGGAGTTGCTGGTATTATTTGCGATATCTTGATGCAAAAAACCCGCAGACTTTTGTCGGCAAAGACACCGAAAGCTATTGGATGGGATCAGCCAATCCGCAGTCCGCAGTCCGCAGTCCGCAATCATCCACTCCCGGCATTGACCTCTACGTCGGCGGCACCGAGCACGCGGTCCTGCACCTGCTCTACGCCCGGTTCTGGCACAAGGTGCTGTTCGACCTCGGCCACGTTTCCACGCCGGAGCCGTTCTTCAAGCTCGTCAACCAGGGCCTCATCCTCGGCGAGGACGGCCAGAAGATGTCCAAGTCACGCGGCAACGTCATCAACCCGGACGACATACTTAAAGAATACGGTGCCGACGCGTTCCGCCTTTACGAGATGTTCATGGGCCCGCTGGAAATGGTGAAGCCGTGGAGCACCAGGGGCGTCGAGGGCGTGTATCGTTTTCTCGGCCGCGTCTGGCGGTTGTTCGTGGACGAGAAATCAGAAGTCGAGTTCGAGCAGGCGGAGACGACGGCCGACGCGCAGGGTCGAGAATCGTTGTTAGACCTGATCCGGTTCGACGCACGCATCCAGGACGTGCCCGCCACGCCGACGCAGTTGAAAACGCTGCACGCCTGCATCAAAAAAGTCACCGAGGACCTGGATGGACTGCGCTTCAACACGGCCATCTCCGCGTTGATGATGTTCGTCAACGAGGCGATGACGTGGGAAACCAAACCCGTCAGCGTGGTGACGACGTTCGTCCAGTTGCTCGCGCCGTTCGCTCCACACCTGGCCGAGGAACTTTGGGTCAAACTCCATGCGTCAGCCGCTTCCGGTCGTCCGGCGTCGCTCACTTACGCGCCCTGGCCGGAATTCGATCCCGCGTTGCTCGTCGAGGACACGCTGGAAATTCCCGTGCAGGTCAACGGCAAACTTCGCGGCAAGGTCAGCGTGTCCGCCACGGCCACCGAGGACCAAATCAAAGCCACGGCACTGGCGTGCGAGCGAGTCCAGCCGTTCCTGGCCGGCAAAACCATCAAGAAGGTCATCATCGTGCCGAAGCGGCTGGTCAACATTGCAGTTGGCTGAATTTCGGCTAAGCTGGAGTCATGGTGCGTCTTACAAAGCAGGAGCAGTTCGTGATTTGCGTTGTCATCGGCCTGTTGCTGGTCGGTTGGGCGACGCGCGCCTGGCGCCTGGCTCATGCGCCGGCGCCGGCCGTCATCACAAATCCAGGCTGACCATGCAGACCCAGAATTTCGAAGCGGTTCTCGAACGCGTGCTGGCGCACGATCGCCGGTTCGCGCGGGGCGCCTACGAATTTGTCCGCGAGGCGCTGGACTATACGCAGCGGGCGATCAGCAAGGTCAACCAGGGCCGGATGCGCCACATCACCGGCCAGGAATTGCTCGCCGGCATCCGCTCCTACGCATTGGAACAATACGGACCGATGACCCTGATCCTGCTGAACGAGTGGGGTGTTCACCGGTGCGAGGACTTTGGCGACATCGTGTTCAACCTCGTTGAGCACGGCTTGTTCAGCAAAACCGAGAACGACAGCCGCGCGGACTTTCAAGGCGGCTACGATTTCAACGAGGCCTTCCACAAGCCGTTTCTGCCCATGCACCCGCGCCCGCCGGCTTCACCCTCGCCGTCCACCAAGTCGGCGTGAAATTGCCGGCGCCTTGCTCCTGTCTGAACGGCGTTTGACCGGGAGCCCTCGCGCACGTTGCCGCGCGGCAGGTTGGAAATCGTCAGCGCATGGCCCACTGTCATCGGCGACCGAATCAGGTCATGGCAACGGTTGCCGACGGTTTCAACGTAACTTACGACGCTCTTGCGCCGTCACATGACATGTTGGTATGACACCGGCACCACGACCTCGAATTCACCCTATGAATCGGCGCACCTTCGTCAAATCCCTCCCGGCCATCACGCTGATGGCGGCAACTGTGTCCAGCTTGGGCGCGGAAGCCGCGAGCCCCATCGCGCTGGTGAAGCCCGAATCCGACGGCGGCAAATCCGTCCTCGCCGCGCTCAAGGCCCGACGCACCATCCGCGACATCCGTCCGGACCCGCTTCCGCCACAGACGCTCTCGAATCTGTTGTGGGCGGCGTTCGGCGTGAACCGGGAAAACGGGCCGATGGGACGGACCGGGCGCACCGCGGCTTCGGCCAGCAACGCGCAGGAAATGGACCTCTACGTTGCGCTACCGGACGCGGTTTACCTTTACGAAGCCGGGCCGCACCGGTTGACGCCGGTGGTGGCCGGTGATTTTCGCGATCAAGCGGGTGGACGCGGACGCGGCAGCGCATCAGCCAAGGCACCGGTTAACCTCATTTTCGTGGTGGACCTGGCGAAATACGCCAAGACGCCGTTCCAGGAACCGCGGCTGAAGGATCCCGAATTTCAAAAACTCTACTACGGCGTAGCCACCGGCCTGATTGCCGGCAACGTGTATTTGTTCGCCGCCTCGCAGAGTCTGGCCGCGTGGTTCCATAACTGCAACCGGGACGCCCTCACAGTGACCCTGAAGCTGCGACCCGATCAACGCGTGCTGTTTGCCCAGACGGTGGGTCTCCCGCTGTAACGCTGCCGGACTCGCGCCGCCGGCGCTGCCGGCCAGGTCCGCGACCGCGTGTGAATGAGCCGGACGGTGGTAGTTGCTTGCGCCAGCGCAGGCGTTTCGGTTACGAATGGGCAAGCGCCGCCACACGGGTCTTGATTTGATGAACGAAGCCGAGCCAATTCCCCAGGCCGCCGTCATGAAGACGGCGGCGGTTCAACCCAATCCTCCGGCGCGCGAGGCGCTCCAGGTGGTCACCCTCCCCAACGGATCGTTCCAGGAAACCTTCATCACCATCCCGGCGATCGCCCACGAGCAACCGGCGGACCTGTTCCAACGGCTTTACGACTTTTTGGGCGACCATCCGCGCCTGCGCATCGCCCGGCAGGACGTGTTTGGCGTGGTCGGCGACCTGCGGAGCTGCCACCCGCCGAAATCGTATCGCCTCAATGGCGCGGAGTGGCCGGTGACGTGGGTTGTGGAAGGCAACGGCGACGGCAATCCGGTGGCCGGCATCCAGGTCCACGCGGTCGCTGGCCTCCCGCTGCAACCCGTCCGCGTGGGCGGTCGCACCCTGGGCACGGTGTTCGAGGACGCGACGGCCCGCTACTGCGTGCTCGGCGGATTGCAGCCCGGCACGGCGACGGCTTCCCGTCCCGACCAGGCGCGCGAAACCTTTGCGCTGATCGAAGCCGCGCTGGCACAGGCGGGCATGGATTTTTCGCGCGTGCTCCGAACGTGGTTTTACCTCGACAACATTCTCGACTGGTATGGCGAGTTCAACCGCGTGCGGAACGAGTTTTTCCGCCAGCGCAAGGTTTACGACGGCCTCGTGCCGGCCAGCACTGGCATTGGCGGCAGCAACGCGGCCGGCACCGCGGTCGTGGCCGATGTCCTCGCAATCCAGCCCAAGGACCCGCGCGTGCGGCTGGTGCCGGTCGGTTCGCCGCTGCAATGCCCCGCGCTCGAATACGGCAGCGCGTTCAGCCGCGCGGTGGAACTCGCCCTGCCCGGCCAGCGCCGGCTGTTCATCTCCGGCACCGCGAGCATTGCGCCGGACGGCGCCACCGCGCACGTCGGCGATGTCGAAAGGCAAGTGGCACTGACGATGGACGTCGTGGCCGCGATCCTGCGGTCACGCGGGATGGACTGGCCACACGTCATCCGCGCCATCGGCTACTTCAAACACGCCGAGGACGCGCCCGCCTTCAAACGCTACTGCCGCGCGCAGGGGCTGGCACCCATGCCGCTGATCATCGCCAAGAACGACATCTGCCGCGACGACCTGCTGTTCGAAATCGAGGTGGACGCGGCCAAAATCGAAGCGCCCGTTCGACTGTAAGCGGGCATTCGCCGTTCCCGCAATAACAGCCCGGACGGCTTCAAGGTTTTCCGGTTGAGGCTCCGGCTGCGCTGACAGGTGTCGTTCGTTCCTTCAAGCCGGCCAGTTGCACGGCAATCCCGTCCATATCCACAACCGTCGCCCGGCTCCCGCCGCCGTTGTGGTCGTCGTTGAACAAGAGCGCGAACGCAAACCGCTCGCCCGCCACGCTGGTGACATAGCCGGACAACGCCTCCACGCCGGCGAACGAACCGGTCTTCGCGTGGACATTGACCGCCGCCCGCGTTCCGACCATGCGTTCCTTCAACGTGCCGTCCACACCGGCCACCGGCAGCGCGTCGCGGAAAGTCGCGGCCGCGGGACGGCGATCCATGAACCACAACACCCGGACGATCGCCTCCGCCGTTGCCGTGTCGTGCCGCGACAAACCGCTGCCCTCCTCGAACCGCACGGTGCCAACCGGCACACCGAGGTTCCCAAGAAAATTCCCGAGCGCGCGCAATCCGGCGTCCACGTCAGTCGCTGGCGGCGGCGGATTACCGGGTCGCAACCTTGCGCCCGCGCCCACCTGCAACAGCAGCAACTGGGCGTAAAGGTTCTGCGAAGGCTTCAGCATCCGCGGCAGCACGTCACGCAACGGCGGCGACACGACGGCGGCCAGTTCCACAAGCCGGTTGGCATCCAGCGGCGCAGCCAACCGCGCCGCGGCGTCCACGATGCGCACTGTTCCGGCGACCTCGATGCCGCGTTCGCGGAGCGCACCGCGGAGCAGCTCGCCGCACCACCGCGCCGGTTGCGGCACGGAAATGCCCTGGCTCCGCGCGCCGCTGCCGACCGCCAGCCGGCCGCCCACGCGCAGCCGGATATCACCAGGCCGGCGCTCCAGCGTCATAACGTGCGGCCCACCCGCTGCGACCGTGCGCGTCAGATTGCTGACCATGAGAAACGACACGGGCGGCTGGACGATCACCTTTGCCGGCCGGCCTTCTTGGTCGTCGGGTTTCACCCACACGACGGTGGCGTTGTCGTTGACCGTCAATGCCGACACCTCCGGCGCATAAAAATAAAGCCGGTCCTCCGGTTCCCAGCCGGCGCCCTGCGTCGGTCCGCGAAAAAAACTCTCGTCGGCGATCAGGTCGCCGCGCACGCGCCGCACGCCGGCTGCGGCCAGCCTGGCGGCGAGCGCCCGGAGCGCCGGCGTGGCGAGCGTTGGATCGCCGCGGCCGAACAGAATCAAATCGCCGGCCAGCGTGCCGGCCGCGTCGGGCCGCGCGGCGGCGTAAACCGAGGTGCGGAAGCGAAAGTCAGGGCCGAGTCGCTCCAATGCCAGCGCGGCGGTGAACAGCTTCGCATTCGAGGCGGGCTCCAGTGCCCGGCCGGCGTCGTGCGCGAACACGGTTTGACCGGTGTCGAGGGAAACGATGTCCACGCCCCAATGCGCCGCGGCGAAGCGCGGTTCGGCGACGAGTTTCGTGAGCCGCGCCCGGAGCGTGGCCAGGGTGTCCGCCGACTGGGCCGCGGTTGCCCACAGTGAAAACAGCGCGACCGCCAGAGCGAGGTTCACCCGCGCAAAACGGACGACGTCGGGCGGCTGGTTCATGCCACGCAGCCGCTGACGCTCAGGCCAGTTCCAGGACGGCCTGGACCAGCTTGTTGATGCCGGCCTCGGCCTCGGTGATCCGGCTGGCGAGCATGTAGGCCGGTGTCGTGACGATCTTCAGCCGGCGGTCCACGACGACGTTGCGAACGTTGCAGTTGACGTGCTGGCCGCCTGCGGCCGACATCGCCTGGGCCGTGCCGGCGTCCGTGCCGATGGTGAACTCGACCTTCTCCGCGCCGAAAAGCTGCGCGGCGATGGCCGGGGCAATGCAGATGAAACCCAGCGGCTTGCCGGCCTGGTGCGCCTCGCGCAGCACCTTGGCGACTTCCGGATTCACGGTGTGCTTCGCGCCGGCCAGCGCAAACGAGCAAAGATTTTTCGCGGCGCCGAAGCCGCCCGGCAGGATGATGGCGTCCACGTCGCGGACGTTGAGCCGGCTCAGTGGCACGATTTGCCCGCGGGCAATGCGGGCCGCCTCGACGAGCACGTTGCGCATCTCACCGGGCACGGGCTCCTTGGTCAGATGATTGACGACGTGGTGTTGCGGCACGTCGGGCGCGGCACACACCACCTGGGCGTTTGCGCGGTCCAACGCCAGCAGCGTCAGCACGGACTCGTGGATTTCCGAACCGTCAAAGACACCACAACCGGAGAGGATGACAGCGACTTTTTTCATGCCGCCACCGTAGAAGAATCCGCCGGCCGGCGCAAGGCGCGGCTCAAGCGCCGGCCAGGCCGCGCAGGTAGGCGAAGATCAACTCCGGCAGTTCACGGCTGTAACCGCCTTCCAGCACGCTGAACACCGGCACGCCCAGCGCCCGGAACGATGCGCCCAGCCAGTGGTAATCCTCCACTTCCAACATGCCTTCGCCCACCGGATCGCCGCGGAAGGCGTCGAAGCCGGCGGAGACGCCGACAACGGCCGGCGCGAAGCGTTGCAGCTCCGCCAGGCCCGCGGCCAGCGCGGCGCGGTATTCCTCGCGGGTAGCGTGCGGCCGGACGGGATAGTTGAAGGCGTTTTGCTGCGAGGTGTCGCCGGTGTGCGGATACGAGGGAAACTGGTGGACGGAGAAGAAGGCGCAGCGCGGCCGGCCGAGGAGAATTTCTTCCGTGCCGTTGCCGTGGTGGGTGTCGAAATCAAACACCGCGACGCGGTTGCTGTCCTGCGCCAACGCCTCCAGCGCAGCGATGGCGACCGAATTGAGGTAGCAAAAACCCATCGCGCGGTCGTGCGTGGCGTGGTGCCCCGGCGGCCGGAGCAGGCTCAAGGCGACCTCCCCCGCGCCCGCGGCCTGCAACGCGCGCAACGCGCCGCCGACACCGCGCTCGGCGTGCGCCCGCATCTCCGGATGAGCCGGCGTGTCCGCGTCGAAATCGCGCGGCAGCTTGAGGCGCTCCAACAACGCGGCGGAATGCGCCCGCAGCAGTTGGTCCGGCGTCGCCGCCAGCGGCTCGGCCCACTTCACCGGCAGCACGTTTTGCGCCTTGAGCCGTTCCACGGTCCGGGTGACGCGCGCCGGATGCTCCGGATGACCGGCGTGATGATAGCCGGCGCAACGCGGGTCGGTGACGATGGTGACACCCTGTGGCCGGCGCGCGTCCGTTGCCGGGGCGGGCCGGGCACTCGCCGCCTCGCCGCCAGTGCCGGGCGGGGCGGGCAGCGCGGGGTCATGGCTCATTTCAATTCGGCCAGCGCCAGCTCGTCCAGCACCGGATCCAGACTCAACGCCAGGCCCTCGTCACGGTTCTGGCGGGCGAGCCGCTGAAGGTGGCTTTTCATCAGTTCAACCAGTTTGGGGCGCAACTCCGGCCTGGCCGCCGCCGCGCGCGGACTGACGCCGTCCAGCGCCGGTTGCGCTTCGTCGAGAAAGGCGCGGTAACGATCGGCATGTGCCGCCTCGATCTGGCGCCGGCGTTCGGCCTGGGCAGAGGCAACGTCACCGGTCGGCGCAGGCACGGTGGTTGGCCGGCCATACACCACCGCCTCGGCCTGCGACAACGTCTGTTCCCGTGCCCGCCGGGCGCGCATCACCTGGTCCAGGTCCGCCATGCTTTCACGCTCGAAGGCGACGAGCGCGTTGAAATGTTTTTCCACGAGCTGGCGGGCCAGCGCGTGTTTGCGCCGCGACGTCGTGTCCACCACCAGCGCGTCCTCGAAAAGCCGCACCAGGCCGAGGGTGTTGTTCGCCGGCGGCGCACCGGTCGCGGCCGGCACGGCGGCCTCGGCGGGTTGATGCCAGGTGAACGCGGCCACCGGCTCCGGCTCGTTGGGCGGGACCTTCACGTCCTGCGGCGTGAAATCGCTGATGCCGCGCAGCACCGTCTCCACCTGCTGGTAGCTCGCGCCGTTCAGCCGGTAAACCGCCATGCACTGATTGAGGTCGTAGGCATCCAGCATTTCCAACCGGTGAAGCGAATTCAATCTACCGACCAGCCGGGCGGCGCTGACCGGATCTTCCGCGAGAAATCGTTTCAGCGTCAGTTCCGGCCGCGTCTTGACCGCTTCCTCGAACTGCCGTTGCACCTCGGCGCGCCACGCCGACCAGATCGTCGGTTGCACCTCGATGGCCGTCGGCGCCAGCCGCGCGGCGTGGGGCAGGCGCACCAGCCACGTCAGGATGCGCGTGAACCGGACCACCGACTGCGACGCGCCACGGTCCAGCAGCACGAACGGTTCGGCCGCCGGCTCCAGCAGATCCAGGCTGCGCAGTCCCACGCCGGGCACGGTTTCCTGGACTTCAACGACCGTGGGCAGTGCCGCGCGGCGATATCGCAGCATCACGCGTTCGTCGTTGTTCAACCCCGTCCACGCCTCCGCTTCCCAGCGGTCGGCCAGCGTGCGGCCGGCGGCGTCACGGTCAATGAACAGGAAAAGCTGGATGGCGTGGTAGAGCGCGCAGTGCAGGTCCAGCTCGCGCGAACCCATCGGCAGCGTGAGCGCCTTGAGCCGCTTTTCAAAAACCGGCCGCGTCACGCGGGCGACGATGTAGTCCACCGCCTTCTTCATCCACGCGGAATCCGTCTTCACCCACAACTCGTCGCCGCCGGCGATGCCGAAGGGAAAAAACGCGCAATCCGCCGGGCAATCGAGCTGGCTGCCGCGCCGCGCGCCGCAGTCCGCGGGCGAGATGAAACCGTGCGTGGCCGGGCAGGGCCGCTGCGATTTGCCGCCGACTGCCGCCGGGGTGGTGTTCGTGTCTGCCATACGACACGCAGAATTCTCAGGACCGCGGCGGAATGCAATCGAATCTTCACAAAACGACACGACCGGCCCGGCCCGCGACCGTCACCAACGACTGTCAACCATCCGCGGTCTGAACAACGACCTCGTTCACCAACATCCGCCGTGTCGAATGATGCCGGAAATAAGCTCCTAATTTGAAGCCACGCGTCGCAAAGGCCAGGTCACCCGTAACGATTTCAGACCGTCAGGCGGCAAGAAGCGCTGGGTGCGGCTGCGCTCCCGATCCCCAGAGCGGCCTGGCCTGCTGCATGGTGCCGTAAGGCGTGTCGGTGTTGCGCACCGGGGAGTTTGACCAATGGCTGGCTCCGTGGATCATTTTGGACCTCCGTGATTTGTCCGACTCATCACGAAATCTTCCGAGGTGAATTGCTTATTTGGAATCGTGGTGTCGCCACTCTGGCCAGGATGGTTGGGGAAAGCTGAGAAATGACCGAACGGTGCACCAAGTTTGGAGCCGCAAGCACCAACGGCATCCAAGCCGCCACAGAGCGCCTCACTGGCCACTTTGTTGGACAACGATCGGATAGCCTGTGAATCCGTGAATCAACCAAATCCCATTGGTTTGGCTGAATTGGAGCCAAGTATTTGCAGTCTCACCATTGTCCAACTCACTGACTACTGAGACTGTTGGCGTCCCATCGGGGGACTCGTACACTTGCGAAACCTGACTCCCTTTGACTGCCGCCAACGCATTGGCCCATGCAATGGGAAAAGCGAAATCCGCGTTCGTTTTTCCAAAGGCGGCTTTGTAAACACTGTCATTACCACTTCGCAAAGCCCAAAGAAATGAAATCGTGGCATCATGCGCCGTATTGAATCCGAGATTGGTCCAGTTGGTTGAAGGCATGTAGGTGCTTGCATTGCTACTTGCACCTTCAGACGCCGTGGGCGCTGCCGGTTTGGTCTGGGCCACCTCGGCAAGCTGCTGTCGAAGCACGCCCACTTGGCCTCGCAGCCGCATCAGCTCCTCGTGTTCGGCTGATGGGCGGGCGGCGTCGGCTTCCAACTGCGCGGTCAACCGCTCGTTGTCGGCGCGGAGTTTGTCCAGTTGGGCGGTTTGTCGGCGCAGAGCCGCGTTCTCGGCGAGCAAGGTTTCGTTGGCGCGGTGTTGCAGCACCAGCGGCGTGCCCACGGCGGTGGCAATCACGGCGGCGGCGACGAGTTTGAGTTTGGCGGCTGTCATAAGTTGAATCAGTTGAGCGCCAACTCCGCCAGCCGCAGCGGTGCCAGCAAGGGAAACGGCAGCCACGGTGGCCGCGAGGGCGCTGGGCACGTTCACGACGGCATGGGCGCCGAGCAGGACGGCAAGACCCGCGGCGGTGGACGTCACGCCACGCCGCGCCAACGCGCCGCGGAGGCGGTCGAGCGCGCGGTCCACGCGCTTGCGGGCCGCGTCGTCGCTAAGGGCGAGCGCGGCGCCGACCTCGGCGAAGCTGCGTTGCTGGCAGAAACGCAGCAGCAGAGCGTGGCGGTCGGGGTCGTCCAGTTCGTCGAGCACTTCATCGAGCACCGGACGGAGATGGGACCAGTCGGCGTCCGGCCCGGCGGATTCCAAGGCGTTCATGGCGGCGGCCTGTTGTTCCCGCTGAACGCGACGCCGCTCCTGGCGCAGCCATTCCAGCGCGGTGAAGCGGGTGTCCCGGTGCAGCCAGCCGGCGAGGATCACGTCCGGCGGGAGGGAACGCGCGCGGCGGGCGAGGTTCGTGAAGACGAGCTGGGCGATGTCCTGCGCCTGCGCGGCGTCACCGTTGACCATCCGCAACGCGGCGGAATAGACCAGCGGCAGATGGCGGCCGGCGATCTGCCGGAACGCAGCTTCGGAGCCGGTCCGCGCAAATTCGGCAAGCCACTGGCGGTCTTCGCTCATTTCATCCCCTAGATGCCGCCGGCCGGGGAAACCGGACAAGAAAATTAACACCGGCGGCCGGACGCGAATCCGGCCGTCAGCCAAACGCGGCGAAGAGCGCCTGCAATTCCTCCCGCACCTGCGCGGGATCGGCGAGCGTTTGCGCAATTTCGTTCCGCAGTAATTCGCGATAGCGCCGGCGCAACCGATGCACGGCCACCCGCACCGCGCCTTCGTTCAGCCCCAGTTCGGCCGCGGGCTGGTCATAAGGGATCGCCGCCTGGTCCACGCTCAGAAACGGTTTGAGGCACGCGAACAGCCGCGCCTTGCCGTCGGCGGCGCACTCGTCGCGCAAACGAACGATCACGCGTTCCAGCAACGCCAGCGCCCATTCGCGGTCGAAGAGTTTGTCCGGGCTGAACAGGTCCGGCGGCTCGATGCGGTAGCGCGTGTCGGCGCCGGCCCAGTCGAGTGAAAGTGGAACAGCGCCGCCACCGCGTTTCTGGCGGAGCGCGCGGTCGTGCTCATTCGCCAGGTAGTGTTTCAGCGCGGCGAGCAGGAAGGCGCGAAACCGGCCGCGCTCGGCGTCGAGGCCGTCGAGGTAATTCTTCGCCAGAAACCGGGCGAAGAAACCCTGCACCAGATCCTCGGCGTCCTCCTTCGCATGGCCCTGCCGGCGAACGTAGGCATAGAGCGGATACCAATAACTGCGGCAAAGCTCCTCCAGCGCCACGTCCGCCTGCGGCGTGCGACACCGGCCGGCCGCGAGCACCACCGTCCAGCGCGTCGTGGCAAAGTAATCCGCCGGTGGTTTGGATTTTTGGTTTGAGTTCGCGGAGGTCAAGTTACGGGTTTTGCATTTGACCGTGGTTCACGGCAGCCAAACCTCCGGCACCGGGTGCGTCCAAATGCTCGCGAAACCACGCTTTCACCGGTGCTGACAGATTCGCGAAGGAATTGCCAACCGCCATCGTGTTCGCTCCGGGAACCACCAGGATTCGTGATCCGGTTGGCGCGGCCTGTTCGAGTGATTTCACTTCCTTGACCGGGCTGATGGCGTCCTCGTTTCCAGCGACAAACAAGACCGGCCGGCCGAGCTGGCGCACGGCGGCGGCACTCGACAAGTCCGCCCAACGGAGGTTCAGCCGCCTTGCTACCAAAGCCAGGGCACCGCGCAGAAGCGCCGGTGAAATGGGCGCGTGCGTCGCCTTGACGATCCGTGCGAAGGCCGGTTCTGGTTCGTCGTGCGGCGCGATGGCCACCACCGCACTCACGCGGGCATCCCGCGCCGCCCATTGCAGCGCGACATCGGCCCCAAAGCCCACGCCCAACACACCCACGGTTCCCGCGCAAAGCTGTCGTTGCGTCAGAAAATCCAGCACCTGCGACAGGTCCGCGGTTTCGTCCCGGCCATAGGTAAACGCCTGGCCGGTGGACTGACCATGACCGCGGAGGTCCACCAGGACAGCGCGGTAGCCGGCCTGGGCAAGGAGGTAGGCCCAGAAGCTCATGAATTCCTTCTGGCTGTTGTAGCCGTGCAGCAAAACCACGGTTCCCCGCGACGCCAGCGGCGTTGGTGGTCCCTTGCCTTGGGAAACGAGACTCACGGTCAGGTTCGTCTTGCCCGCGTGTTGCCCCGTCTTGGCAATGACCCGCTCGTGGTAATCGGCCGGCGGCAATTGCAGTGCGCTCAGCCGCGCCGGCGGCGACCCGACCGGAATCCGCAACGGCCGAAATATCGGGTGGAGAAACACGCCCCAGACCAATTCGGGGACCGCGTCACCAGGGTAAAGATTCGGCGCGGAGAGGATGCGATCCGCCAGCGACGCGGCGTTCGTCGGCGCCGGCGAATCCGCAGCCGACCACCAAGCCACGGTAGGTCCCGGCGCGTTCGTGGCGTCGGCGTCATCGTTGAGAGACCCGACGCTCTCCGGCCGCAGATACATGACCCCGCGGGGAAAATCGAAGGTCACCAGGTGTCGCGCCAGAAACTGCAGGCCGGTGAGGTTCTGGCCGAACCATATTGAATACCGTTTCGCCTTGTCCAAAAACAGGTTCGTGTACCTCACGCCGCCGACATCGGCCTTGGGAAACCACGCCACGTCATTGGTTAGAACTGCCTTGTGTTCGCGCAGTTCGCGTCGCAACAGCCCCGGCTTCAACGAACCATCGCCGATGGCGCCGGTGTCAATCAGTGATTTCGCGCCTTCGATGCCGGCCGGCGTGATGTGAGCGGTGATACAGGCCGTGAACCACGGATGTCCAAGCAGGTAGGCCTTGCCCAATTCCGCTGGCGCCATTCGATTGGGATCGAGGAACCGCAGTTTTTCCGAGGCGAAATCCAGTTGCAGGCAGTAATGCTTCAAGCAATCCATGCCCAGGATGCCCATCAGCGGACGACTGGGATACGGGATGTCGCGGCCGAGGTCCACGGTCACCACGCGGCGGCCCGTGACCAGCGCGGTGTCGCCCAAAAACAACTTCGGCGCGGCAAAAACGTTGCCGTGCATCACGCCGTAGAACGAGTGGACTTTCTTTCTGCCGAGACGCTTTCCCAAGCGTGGCTCCAGCGACCGATCCAGGAGCGTAAACGGCGCCCCGGTGTCCACGATAAACAACTGCTTCTCGCCGTCCTCCAACCGGAGCGTGACAAACAGCCAGTCGTCCCGCCCTGCCCCGCGATTGATGGAAACCTCCGGAGGCAGTTGGGGATGAGTTAGCTCGCCGGTAGCCCGGCCTGGCCCGCTGGCACAAGAACACAACAATAGCAATCCGACGCCGGCTCCCAGCGTGCGGATTCGCGCGGAGAACAAAAACCGGGCCAATCGCTGCATTTTGTTCGCGCGATGTTATCCCTCCTTCACCGGGCAACGTCCAGCACGCCGTGGAGCGCGCCGCCCGGCGGGAACAGCGTGGGAAAGACCGGCCGTGTTCGCTTCACTTGGGCGCCGTTGAGGTTTGCGTCAGACCGGTGTAGGCCCGCCGCGCGGCTTCAGCCATTGTCGCATCCGCACTGGCTTTGAATTCCTCCAGCACTTTCAGGGTGGCTGCGCGGTCTTCGCGCAGGCCCCACCAAACCCGCTGGGTCACGTTCGGATCGGAACTCGTCAGGGCCATTTCGAGCAACCGCCGGACGACCGCCTCGTCCTTGGGCCGCGCCGTGGACAGGCCGTAATACATGGCGTTGTAGGCCACGCGGGCATCGGCGTCGTGCGACAACCGCAGCATCAGCGCGACCGCCTCGGGATTGGCAGCCTTGGCCGACCAAATCCAGTTATTGCTCGCCTGCCAGGCGACTTCGCGCCGCACCCGTGGATCGGCGTCCTCCGCGCCATGGGCATAAGCCGCGATGAAGGTATCATCCATGATGCTGGTGATGCTCTCCTTGGCGACGTGTTGCAGGGTCGCCAGCCTCTCCGCCGATGTTCCCGCGGTCAGTTTGCTTCGGATGTCCGGCAACTCGCCGGTGAACAGCCGCTGCGCCCGCTCCTTGGCGCGCGCCGCCGCCCATTCGAAGGCATTCGTCCGGCCGGCGATGATTTCGGTGACGAGGCGGGCCTTCTCGCGGTCGGCCGGGTTCGTCGCTTCCTGGTAAGGTTTCACAAATGAGAGGAACTCGGCTGACTGCGACTTCACGCCCCACGCCACGCGGTCCAAGTCGTTTGGATCGTCCACTCTCATGCAGAGGTCGGCCAGTGCATGCAGCACGGCCGGGGGCTTGGGCTGGACCACCGACAGGCCGAAATAGACCGCCCAGTGCCGGACCATCTTCTGCTCATCCGGGCACGCCGTCGCGTGATACATGAGTTCGATGGCGTCCGGGCTTTGCGGCTGGACGCCCCAGATGTAGCTGTTTCCAATCCAGCGCAGGATGTTCAGCGGATGTTCGTGTGTACGGCGCAACCCGGCGCGCACTGTCTGAAGAATTTCGGTATCGGAACGCGGTTGCGTGTTGGGATTCTTCATCAAGTCGTCCAGCTTGCGACCGCCTTCGGCGTCATCGGGGAAATAGCCATAGAAATCCGGCGCAACGTAAGGATCGGTCGAGCACCAGGCGCGGACGGACGAAGCCGGCGCGTCGGACGCCACCAGTTGACCCGCTTTGATGAGCTTGTAGCGGACCCTCACGCCCGGCGGGCTGTCAGTGAAGCCGGTGATTTGCAAAATGCCTTCGTGGCCTTGACGCGTCTTGAAAAACCAGGTCACGGACTGTTCGCGCGTGAGCAGGTTGGCCGACAAGCCACCGTGCCGCGACCCCAGTTTCATCGCCGAGGTATAACTGTAATGACTCGCATTCGTCATCAGGGTGACGGTGGTGGCGCCGCTTTGTGAGTTTCGCATCGCGCCTTCGATCGCCTTCAACGCGGCGCGCGTCATCGCCGGCGACAGGCCCGACCAGTCATCCCAGTTGGTCGCATGTTCTCCGTGGGCAACGGCAAAACTTCCGTCAAACGCGATGATCTGCCCGCGCCCGTTGAACATGAGGTCGGCGCCGCTGTCGCGCAGCCAGGCCACGTAGCGGGAGGGCCGCGTGTTTTCCAGAATATCCAGCCCTTGCCAGAAGCGTTCCACGTCGTCGCCCGGTTGGCTGGCTGCCAGCGAAGTGACGACTTCCGGCGGCGGCGTGAGCAACTGGCCGGTTTCCAGATTCAGGAACGAATTGGTCCCGGTTCCCCGCGCTTGCATCACCCGCTCCATCACCGGGCCGAAGCTTGACTCTTTGCCAATACCAGCGCGCAAACGCGCGGTCACTTCCGCCCTTCGTTGTTCCGCCATGACTTGCTCTCGCACGAGCGATTCCCGGACCGCTCGCCGATCTCGGGCGAGTAAGAACCCCGTCGTAAGGATGGCAACCGTGATCGCGCAACCGACGAGGACGAGCGCCGTGGCAATCACCACGCCTTTGCCCAGGCGTTCCCGCCAACTCAAGAGGCCAAAAACCAAGGCCATCGCCAGCGCAAGACCGCCAAAGACCAGCGCCATATCGTGGCGGGGCGACAGTGTCATCAGCAGCAAGGTGCCGAAGGTTCCCGCCAGGAACAGACCGAGGGCTACGAGGGCATACCGCGAGCGGAGGTCGGAACCCGTTGGCCAAACGGTCTGCCGGTGACTCTCACCGCCAGAGAGGGGAGGAAATGGCGGAGGTTGCGGTGCGGAAGGTGCGGTGGCCACGCCTTCCACCGCGGTCTTCACCTCGCTGGCGTACTGGTAGCGACGCTCCGGTTCCTTCTCCAGCGCGTGCAGGACGACCTCGTCCAGCCGCACGTCCACCTGCACTTTGTGCGAGGGCGGCGGGAACTTGCCCAGCGGCAGTTCGCCGGTGAGCATCTCGTAAAACACCACGCCCAGCGCGTAAATGTCGGCGCGATGGTCCACCGTCAACGGATGTTCCACCTGCTCCGGCGCCATGTAATGCGGCGTGCCCATCACCTGCCCTTCGCCGGTGAGGCGGAAGTCCGGCGTCTCGCCGCCGAGAATTCTCGCCAGGCCAAAGTCCGCGATTTTCACGCGGCCTTTGCGGTCCACAAGCACGTTCTCCGGCTTGATGTCGCGGTGGACGATGCCCTCGTCGTGCGCGTATTGGAGCGCGTCGCAAATCTGCGGCACGATCTGGAGCGCCTCGCGCGGCGACATGCGGCCGGAGCGCTGAAGCTGGCGCAGGTTCACGCCGTCCACGAATTCCATCAGGAAATAGTTCATCCCGCCGGCGACGCCGAAGTCGTAAATGCCGACGATGTGCGGGTGGCTCAGCCGCGCCAGCGCGCGGGCCTCACGGTTGAACCGCTCGGCGAAACCGGGATCGGCGGTCGTCCGCGCCGGCAGCAGCTTCAACGCCACCACGCGGTCGAGCGCCGGCTGGCGGGCCTTGTAAACCGCCCCCATGCCGCCCTGTCCGATGAGTTCCAGGATTTCGAGCTGCGGGAACAGCGCGGCAACCTCGGCCACGGGCAGCGGCGCGGGCGGTTTGCCCTCCGACTGCGTGGCGGTGTCGGTGACGCCGTGTCGCAACAGGCAGGCCGGACAAAGCCCGCCCAGCGTGCCGGCGGGCAACGGCGTGCCGCATTGCGGACATTTCGGCGGCGTGGCAGGCGCCGCGGGGGGTGGTGGCGCAGCCGGCGGCGGTGGTTTGCCGCCTCGTTTCTCCAGAAACCGGATGAGGGAGATCACGCCGATGACGAGCGACGCCGGCAACAGCACGAAGGAAAACAGCCCGACGAGCAGAATAATGATCAACTCACCACCGCTGAGGCCCAGCATCGCGAAGATGGAAGCGGTCATGGCAACCTCTCAGTGATGAAGCCGGCGCCGCCGTCCCGGTGGCGTGGCGTCGCGGCGCGTTTCCGGCAGCTTCGACCGGACGAACATGGTGCGGTATTGTGCATACACCCGCCTCAGAAGCAAAACCGCAAATTCGTTACCGAAAAAGTGACGGGCCGTTGGCAAAAGATGGCATCCCCTTGCCCCGGCCTTGAACCATCGTCCGAACCGGCCACGACCTCAGCCGATGAACGAGTAGTCGTAAGGCGGCCGCATGTCGCGCGCGACCATTGCGTTCGCTTCCGTGGCGCCGTCGCCGACGAATGCTTCCTGGTCCGCGTCCCATTGCAGTTTCCGGCGCAGGCGCAGGGAAATGGCTGCGAGATGGCAAAGCGACGCCGACCGGTGGCCGACTTCGACACGGGCGATGGGATCCTGGCGTGAGCGGACGCAGGCGAAGAAGTTGCCCATGTGATCGGCGCTGTGTTCGAGCCGAATGCCACCGTCCGGCAACGGCGTGGTGAGGAGTTCATCCTTGCTCGCCTCGATGTCGCCGCGTGTCACCCAAATCCAGCCGTCGGTGCCCTCGAACTTGATGCCGTTGCGCTGGCCGTTCTGGTTCACGATGCCGCCGAAAATGTTGTCGTCCTTCGTGGTCTTGGCGACATGCCGGACGCCATTGGCCCACGTGAACGTGACTTCATATTCGCTGAACGCCGTGTAGCCGCCGGGCACCGGCTCAGCGAGCACCTTGCCCTCGATCCCGCTCGGACCTTCGAGGCCGATGGCCCAGCGGGCGATGTCATTGTGGTGTGCGCCCCAGTCGGTCATCGTGCCGCCGGAATAATCAAACCAATAGCGGAACGTCGTGTGACAGCGTTCCTTCACGTAATCCACCTTCGGCGCCTGGCCGAGCCAGAAATCCCAGTTCAACTCCGCGGGCACCGGCGAACTTGCAAACGGCCCGCCGCGCAACCCCGCCGGCAGAAACACCGTCACCTGTTGCAGCTTGCCGAGACGGCCGTTGCGAACCAGTTCGCACGCGAGCCGGAAACGGTTGTCGCTCCGCTGTTGCGTGCCGGTCTGAAACACGGCCTTCGCTTCGCGGACGGTCTTCACCATCCGCCTGCCCTCGTCAATCGTCAGCGTGAGCGGCTTCTCGCCATACACGTCCTTGCCGGCCTTGATCGCGGCGAGATTGACCAGCGTGTGCCAATGGTCCGGACACGCCTGAATGATCACCTGCACGTCGTCGCGTTCCAGCAGCTTGCGGAAATCGCCGAACTGCGCCGGCGTCTTGCCACCCTTGGTGAACTGCTTCGCGGCGGCGGCGGCGTGGTTGGCGTCCACGTCGCACACGGCCACAATGTCGCCGAAGCGCTGGGCGTTCCCGGCGTCGCCGCGGCCCATGCCCCCGCAACCAACGAGCGCGATGGCGGCACGGTCGTTCGGGCCGAGCGGCCGGCGCGACGGCTCGGCGGCGGAGAGGTCGCGCTCGACAAACCACGCCGGCAACCCGGCGGCAGCGGCGGTGGCAGCGCAGTGTTGCAGGAACGAGCGGCGGGAAATCTCAAAACGCGTTGTGGTCATGCCGGGATTCAGAGCCACAGCGCGCGAACCGTCAAGCGCAAGCGTCGACGGCGCATGGCGCGCTGCCACAACGAGGCAACGCGAGAATGCCAAAACGAAGATGCTTTCGCGCAGCCTTGTCACCCCTTGCCGGTGACGGCACACTGCCCGGCATGAACATCACTGCCTTCGGTTGCGCGTTGCTACTTGGCGTGTACCCCGTTTTCTCGCAGGAGGATTTGGCGGCCAGCCTGCCGGCGTTGCACGATTTCACGTCGCACCGGATTACGTCCGCCGACCCGACGGGCGGCAACGCCGACTGGCGCGATCTGCCGCCGGGCGGAACGCTCGTGCTAGCAGACATTCACGGGCCGGGCTGCATCGTGCATTTCCGCGACAACATCACCAGCCGCGAGCCGCATCATCTCCAACTCCACGTCCTCCGGATGTTTTGGGACGGCGAGACGACGCCGAGCGTGGAGGTGCCCGTGGGGGATTTCTTCGGCGTCGGCTTCGGGTTCACGGAGAAGTTCGCCTCCGCGTTGCTGTGCATTGACCAGCAACCCGGTGGCGCGACCAACGCGGCGGCGATGGGCGCGGCGCGAAATTGCTACATTCCGATGCCGTTCGCGCGCTCGGCGCGAATCACCATCACCAACGAGGGCAAGGAACCGAGCCGGCACTGGTTCGAAGTGAACTACCGGAGTTACCGCCACGCGCCGCGTAACCAGGGTTACTTCCACGCGCAATACCGGCAGGGAACGCCGCCGCCCGCCGGGCCTTACACGATTCTGGAGGCGCGCGGCTGCGGGCACCTGATCGGCTGCCTGTTGAGCGTGAAAAACAACGACGGCGGCTGGTGGGGCGAAGGCGATGAGATCGTGTTCATTGACGGTCAGGAGGCGATGCACGGGACCGGCTCGGAAGACTACTTCTGCGAGTCTTACGGCCTGCGCGCGGGGTGTTTTCCGTATTTCGGCGTGCCGCTGCTGGAAGAGCCGTTTACCACCGCTTATCGCTGGCATGTGCCGGACCCGGTGACCTTCCGCAAATCCATCCGGTTTCAAATCGAACAGGGCAACGGCGTGCCGCCCTTCCGCAGCGGGAATGATTATTACAGCGTGGCCTACTGGTATCAAACCGAGCCGCACGCGCCGTTCCCCCAATTGCCCGGCGTGGCGGAGCGGTTGAGTTGGGCCACAGCGACGGACCAGTCGGCAGCGAAGAAACCTTAGCCAGCATGAAGCGACGCGATTTTCTCTCCCTGACCGGCGGGTTGGCCGGCTACTCGGTGTTGGTGAAGGCCGATGGCCCTGCGGCTGAACCGCCTTCGCACGACGCCATTGCCGGCGAATTTGAGCGCATCGCGCCCACGACCCCGGACGGCAGCCGTTTCGCCGGCGAGCCGCACATGGAGCTGGTGGACCTGGACTGCGATGTCTTCGTGGCCGGCGGCGGCATGGCGGGCGTGTGTGCGGCGGTGGCTGCGGCGCGGCATGGGGCGAAGGTGGTGCTCGTGCAGGACCGCTCGCGACTCGGCGGCAACGCCAGCAGCGAGGTGAAGATGCACATCGTCGGCGCCAATTGCCACGGCGCTCGGCCGGGCTGGCGTGAGGGTGGGTTGATCGAGGAATTCCGCCTCGACGACGCGGTCAACAATCCGCACCGCAGCTTCGAGCTTTGGGACCTGCTGCTTTACGACAAGGTCAAGCGCGAGCCGAACGTCACCTTGCTGCTCGACACCACGCTCTTCGCCGCGGAGACGAAGAATGGTTTGATCCAGCGCGTGCTTGCCCGCTGCGACAAAACCGAACACCTGTATCGGATCACCGCGCGGCAGTTCCTGGATTGCACCGGCGATTGCCGCCTGGCGCTCGAGGCGGGCGCGGAAATGCGGCAAGGCCGCGAGGCGAAGAGCGAGTTCGGCGAATCGCTGGCCTACGACAAGGCTGACCATCACACGCAGGGCAGCAGCATTCTTTTCACAGCGCGCGATCATGGCCGGCCCATCCCCTTCACGCCGCCGGTCTGGGCCCGCAAAGTCACGAAGGAGACGCTCAAGTTCCGCGGCATTTCGACGTGGGAATACGGCTATTGGTGGATCGAATGGGGCGGGCAGATGAACTCGATTCGCGACAACGAGCGTATCCGGTTTGAGCTGCTCTCGATCGTGCTGGGCGTTTGGGACTACATCAAAAACTCCGGCGACAAGCCCGACAGCGCGAACTGGGGCATGGACTGGATCGGCTTCATTCCCGGCAAGCGCGAGAGCCGCCGGATCGTGGGCGATTACGTGCTCACGCAGGCCGACCTCGAAGGCAGGCATGGCGAACCGGAGGACGCGGTGGCGATCGGCGGCTGGCCGATGGACGATCATCCACCGTCGGGCTTCGACGCGTGGACGGAGCGGCCGTTTCGTTCGGTGCCGTTGCCCGAGGTTTACAGCATCCCGCTGCGGTGCCTGCACAGTCGCAGCCTTGGCAATCTCTGGATGGCCGGCCGGAACATCGGCGCCAGCCACGTGGCCTTCAGTTCCACGCGCGTGATGGCCACCTGCTCGGTGATCGGCCAGGCTGTGGGCACGGCGGCCGCGCTGTGCATCCGAGATGGCCTGAAGCCGCGCCAGCTTTACGAAGACAAGGCCCGCCTGCGCGAACTCCAGCAAACGCTGCTCCGCGACGACCAGACGCTGAAGAGCCGCCGCAACGAGGATCCACTCGACCTTGCGCGCCAGGCCAAAGTCACCGCTTCCAGCGCGCACGACCTCTCGCGACCCGAATTCGTCATTGACGGTTTTGTGCGGGACATGGGAGGCGACTGGACGCACCGGTGGGGAGCCAGGTTCGACGACGGCGAGCCGTGGCTGGAGCTGGCCTGGGTGAAGCCCCAGCGGATTGCTCAAGTGCAGCTCACGTTCGACACCGGGTTTCACCGGGAACTGACGCTTTCGGCGTCGGACGCGACGAACCGCCAGATCATCCGCGGGCCGCAGCCGGAGACGGTGCGCGACTACACGCTGAGCTACCGGCCGGCGGCGGACGGCGGCTGGCGTGAGCTGGCCCGCGGGCGCGGCAATCATCAGCGCCTGGTGCGACATACCTTTGCGCCGGTGAACGCGCAAGCGTTGCGCCTGCAGATCCAGGCCACGAACGGCGACGCCATCGCGCGGGTTTACGAGATCCGCGTCTATGCCTGAACGAAGCGGCAAACGCGGCCTCCGCGCGGAGCATTGTCGGCCGGTGGCGAGGATTCCATTGCGACAACAACTTTGGGGTGGACGCGAGGCTTGGGACCGGACAGCGTAGCGGCCGGCTGACGCCCGGATAGCCCATTGCCTTATGCCTAGTTTGATGGATTCAACAGCCAATCGTGCGACCGATCCCATTCACGACGCGGCGACGAAGGAAATCGCCGACGTGCTGCAGCGACTGGGCACGTCGGCCACCGGCCTGACCGAAGAAGAGGCAGCGGCGCGGCTGGAGCAACACGGACCCAACGAGGTCGGCCAGGAAAGCCGGCACGAGTGGCTGCACCGGCTGTGGGTCGCCGTCCGCAACCCGCTGGTGATTCTGCTGACCGTTCTGTCCATCCTGTCGTATGCCACCCACGATGTTCCTGGCGGGACGTTGATGCTGATCATGGTGGTCCTCGGCGTAACGCTGCGCTTCGTGCAGGAGACGAAGGCCAACAATGCGGCGGCGAAACTCAAGGCGATGATCAAGGTCACCGCCACCGTGGTGCGCGAAGGGCAGCAGAAGGAAATTCCGCTGCGACAACTCGTCCCCGGCGACGTGGTGAAGCTGTCCGCCGGCGACATGATCCCCGGCGACGTGCGGCTGCTGGTGGCGAAAGACTTGTTCATCATCCAGGCCACGCTCACCGGCGAATCCCTGCCCGTGGAAAAACATGACGCGCGCGATACCCGCGCCAGCGTCTCCTCCATCGAGCGCACGAACCTCTGTTTTCTCGGCACCAGCGTGGAAAGCGGTGCGGCCACGGCGGTGATCCTTGCCACCGGCGCCCAGACCTATTTTGGCAAAATGGCCAGCAGCCTGGCCGGCCAGCAGGTCGAAACCGCGTTCGACAAGGGCGTGAAGAAATTCGTCTGGCTGATGCTCACGTTCATGCTGGTGATGGTGCCGATGGTATTTTTCATCAACGGCTTCATGAAGCACAATTGGAAGGACGCGTTTTTCTTCGCGATGGCCGTGGCCGTCGGCCTCACGCCGGAAATGCTGCCGATGATCGTTTCCGTCTGTCTCTCGAAGGGCGCGCTGGCGATGTCGAAGAAAAAGGTGATCGTCAAAAAACTCAACTCCATCCAGAACTTCGGCGCGATGGACGTGCTCTGCACGGACAAGACCGGCACCCTCACCATTGACCACGTCATCCTCGAACTGCACTGCGACGTGTTCAAAAACGAGAGTGAGGCCGTGCTGCGCGACGCGTATCTCATCAGCCATTTCCAGACCGGCCTGAAGAACGTGCTCGACCGCGCCGTGCTGAAATACAAGCAACTGCACGGCGAGCTGGGCATCGACAAATACAAGATGGTGGATGAAATCCCGTTCGACTTTTCGCGCCGCATGATGTCCGTGGCCATCGAGCTGCCGAACGGCGAGCGCCAGTTGCTCACCAAGGGTGCGCCGGAAGCGGTGTTCGCCAAATGTTCGCACTTCGAAAGCGACGGCGAAATCCTGCCGATGGAGCCGATCCTCGTTGGCGACCTGGTGCAGCAGGTGAATGAGTTGAGCGAGGACGGATTCCGCGTGCTCGCCGTCGCCACGAAAACGCTCGGCGCGCAGACCTCCTTCACCAAGGCCGACGAAAGCGGACTCGTCCTGACCGGCTACCTCGCCTTCCTCGATCCGCCGAAGGATTCCGCCGCCAAGGCCATCACCGCGCTGCGGCAAAATGGCGTCACCGTGAAGGTGCTCACCGGCGACAACGACCTCGTCACCCGCAAGGTGTGCAGCGAAGTCGGCATTCAAGCCGAAAAAATCCTGCTCGGCAGCCAGGTGGAAAATCTGACCGACGAGCAGCTCGCCAAGGAGGTGGAGACCACGGACGTGTTCGCGCGTCTCTCCCCGGCGCACAAGAAACGCGTCGTGCAGGCGCTGCAACGCAACAAGCACGTCGTCGGCTTCATGGGCGACGGCATCAACGACGCGCCGGCATTGCGCGCCGCCGACGTGGGGTTATCGGTGGACAACGCCGTGGACATCGCCAAGGAATCCGCCGACATGATCCTGCTGGAGAAGGATCTGATGGTGCTGGAAGAAGGCGTGCTCGAAGGCCGCAAAGTGTTCGTCAACATTTTGAAATACATCCGCATGGGCGCCAGCTCCAACTTCGGCAACATGTTCAGCGTGCTCGGCGCGAGCGCGTGGCTGAAGTTTCTGCCGATGCAGCCGATCCAGGTGCTGACCAACAACCTGCTTTACGACTTTTCGCAGGTGCCGATTCCCACCGACAATGTCGGTTCGGCCATCATTTCCAAGCCACGTCCATGGGCGATGGGCGAGATTGCCAAGTTCATTATTTGTATCGGGCCGATCAGTTCCATTTTCGACTACACGACCTACGCGTTGATGTGGTTTTACTTCAAATGCAGCAACCTCGACCTGGTCCCGGCGCTGCCGGAGCTGGCCAGGCGGTTTGCCAACCCAGTTGATTCGGACCACACCTACGCCGCCGCGCTGTTCAGTACCGGCTGGTTCGTGGAATCGCTCATGACACAGACGCTCATCGTCCACGTCATCCGCACGAACCAGATTCCGTTCATCCAGTCGCGGGCGAGCTGGCAACTGACCATGACGACCATTGCCATCATGGGCATCGGAGCCTTCCTGCCGTTTTCGCCGCTGGCGCAGTATCTGGGTTTCGTGCCGCTGCCGTGGCAGTTCTGGCCGCTGCTGGCGTTGACGCTCGTGTGTTACGTGGGTCTGACGCAGCTCATCAAGACCTGGCTGGTGCGCAAGGCCTGGGTGTAAACCGTCGGGCGGCGCCCAGCGCAGCCACGACATCCGCGGCCAGAGGGGCCGGGCTTCGCCGGCCAACGAAAAAAAGGCGCCCCGCGTGGACCGCGAGGCGCCGGCAATTGCGAGCGGCGTTCAACCACCGACGGAGGCAAGCTCCTCCTCGGTCAGCACGTTGACGATCTTGAACTGTTCGGCGTGGCACTGCGGGTCCGGCCGGAAGGAGAGTTTGCCAAAGTATTTCTTCTCCATTTCGATGATGAGCTTCTCGTCCTCGGTGCGGAGGCGTTCGAGCACGGTCGGGCTGACCACGATGCGGAGCTGGAAATCGGACTCGTCGCGCTGGCGCTTCTTGAGGATTTCCGCCAGCTTGCGCTGGATTTCCACGCTCATGGTGACGGCGCTCTTCACCTTGCCGCGGCCCTTGCAATACGGGCAGTCGTCATAGACGGCTTCGCGGACACTCTCCGTGTGGCGTTGCCGGGTCATCTCCATCAGGCCGAGCTGCGAAATCGGCAGGATGTGCGTCTTGGCGCGATCGCGCTTCAAATTCAGCTTCATCCGCTGGTGAACCTGCTGGCGGTCGCGGTGGGACTTCATGTCAATGAAATCGAGCACGATGAGGCCGCCCATGTTGCGGAGGCGAAGCTGGCGGCAGATTTCATCGGCCGCCTCGAGATTCACCTTGAGGATGGTGTTGTCGGCGTCCTTGTTCCCCTTGTGACGGCCGGTGTTCACGTCAATGGCCACCAACGCCTCGGTCTCGTCCACCACCAGGTAACCACCGCTCTTCAACGGAACCTGACGCGAGAACGTCGTCTCCAACTGCCGGGTGATGTTGAAGCGGTCAAAGACCGGCTGCGCTTCGCTGTAAAGCTGCACCTTGCCGGCGGAACGCGGCGACACCCGGCCGATCATGTCCTTGATGCGGTCGAACTGCGCCGCGTGGTCCACGACGATCCGCTCGACATCCTCCGTGAGGAAGTCCCGCACCGTGCGCTCCACCAGGTCCGGCTCCTGATAAACACAGCAGGGCGCCGGCTGCTTGGCGATCTTCTCCTGCACGATTTTCCACTCCTCCAGCAGAAGGGCAAGGTCGCGGACGAAATAGCGGGCCTTCTGGTCTTCGCCGGCCGTGCGGATGATGACGCCCATGCCCTCCGGAATCTTGAGTTTGCGGACAATCTGCTTGAGCCGCTGGCGCTCCTCGTGATTCTCGATTTTGCGCGAAACGCCACACTGGTCGGAGTTCGGCAGCAACACGAGGAACCGGCCGGGAATCGCCAGATTCGTCGTCACGCGCGGCCCTTTGGTGCCGATCGGCCCCTTGGTCACCTGCACGATGATCTCGCTGCCGGTCGGGTAAAGCCGCGGGATGTCCCGCTGGGTGATGCGGGGCCTCTCGCGCGGGCGCTTGTCCTCGCGCTCGACCAGCTCGATGCCGCTGTCGAAGCCGTTGGGCACGATGTCCCAGTAGTGCAGGAAGGCGTTCTTCTCGAAACTGATGTCCACAAAGGCGGCCTTCAGCCCGTCCTCCAGGTTGCGGACCTTGCCCTTGTAAATGCTGCCCACCAGCCGTTCGTCCTCGGTGCGTTCGATGGTGAACTCCTCCAACCGGCCTTTTTCGAGCACGCCGACGCGGGTTTCCAGCGATTCCGCGTTGATGATGATTTCCTTGTCGGAACGCTCCACCGGTTTGATAAGGCGCTGGACGCGCTTGATCACCTTCTCCGCGGCGGAGCGGAGACTTTGCACGATGCCCTGCGGCTTGGTGACGACGGCCACCGGTTGAAACTCCGGCTCTTCCTCGACCTGCTCGGGGGTGTCGAGGTGGGGCTGGCGGTAATCGCGCCGGCGGCGGCCGTCGGCCAGGCCGGCGGGAACCGACGCGGTGGGCGCATCCTCGGGCAGGCCGGCCGCGAGATTTTCCGCGCGGCGCACCTCGGCTTCGTGGCGGCGCAGATCGAAGATGTTGTCTTCCGTGTCTTTTTCCCCGAGGGCCACGGCACGGGCCTCGACGGCGGCGCGCTCGGGTTTGAAGGAGGCCGGTTTGCCGGGCCGGAAATGCTGTCCGCTCCGGCGGCGACGGCTGTAATTTCGTTCACTCATAGGGGTTGTTAACTACGACGATAGAGATACACGTTTTGCAGAAGGCCGATGGCGACCAGGGAGCACAGCACTGAGGTTCCGCCGTAACTGAGCAGCGGCAGGGGTATGCCCGTCACCGGCATCAAGCGAATGTTCATGCCAATGTTGATGAAGACGTGGCTGAAGAGAAGGGTCACCACCCCTACAGCCAGCAATCGGCCCAGGCGGTCGCGCGCCTGGCCGGCGATTCTAATCCCGCTGAACAGGATCACGGAATAGAGCGTGAGCACGATCACGCTGCCCACGAATCCGCTCTCCTCGGCGATCACCGAGAAGATGAAGTCGTTGTGCGCCACGGCGCGCGGCAGGTAGCCGAGGGCGTTCTGCGTGCCCTGGCGCCAGCCCTTGCCGGTCAGCCCGCCGGAACCGACCGAGATCAGCGCCTGCTCCACATTATGCGACGCGTCGCGGTATTCCTTGAGCGCGCGCTGGCGTTCCGCCTCCGTGGCCTGCGGCGGAACGAAATCCACACCGAAATACACCATGAGCCGCCGGCGCTGGTAAGGCTCGACCTTCGGCTTCGGCCAGTTCGGCGGCGCGAACAGCACGTCCGCCACCAGCAGCGCGGCGATCAGCCCCAGTGCCCCAAGAAACTGCCAGATGCGGCGGGCCGGCACGCCGGCGACGAACATCATCACCAGCCCCACCGGCAGAAACACGAGCGCCGAGCCCAGGTCCGGCTCCTTCAAAATCAGCAGGAACGGCAGGATCGCCATGCCCACCGACTTGAGGAACAGGCCGACTTGCTGCAACTCCGACGGCGGCCGGCTGAGGTAGTTGGCCAGCATCAGAATGAAGGCCAGCTTGGCAAATTCGGAGGGTTGAAACTGGAACGGCCCGAAATCAATCCACCGCCGCGCGCCCCAGCCGTGCGTGGTGCCCACGTGGGGCACCAGCACCAGCACCAGCAGCACCACGTTAAGCCAGTAGGCGACCATCGCCCACCGGGCCAGCCGGCGGTAATCCAGCACGCAGGCGCCGGCTGCCAGCATCACGCCAACGCCATACCACAGCACTTGTTTGAAGTGCTCCTGCCGGAACCAGGACACGTTCGCCGCCTCGTCCCGCGCGAGGGTGGCGCTGGCGATGAACAGCGCGCCGATGACCATCAAGCCCAGGACCGCCACGATGATGGGCCAATCCACCCCCGGCTGCCGTTGTTTGAGCGGGACATCGAACATGTCAGTCCGTCCTCGCGAGGTGCATGTTGGGCGGCGGACGGTTGCCCTGGATGCGTTTGGCAATGGCCTGAAAAATCTGGCGGGCCACCGGCGCGCAGGTGCCGCCGCCCGAACCGCCGCTCTCCACCATCACCACCACGGCGTAGCGCGGGCTTTCAAAGGGTCCGAACGCGACGAACCACGTCACCTTGTCCACGACGCGGCCGCCTTCCTTGATTTCCGCCGTGCCGGTTTTGCCGCCCACGCGAAAGCCCGGAATCCACGGCGTCATGTGCCCGGTCGCGCGGTCCCGGTGCTGGAAGGCCGCGTAGCCGGTGCCGCCCTCCTCCTCGGTGTCGGCCAGCATGGCGTTGCGGATCAATTGCAGGAATCCCGGCGACACGCCGGTCTGCCGGCGCGCGCGCGGCGCGAAGCGGTTGGTCAGGTTGTCGCCCAGGTCCGGCTCCGCCGGCTCCACGCGCAGCACCAGGCGCGGCGCAAACACCGTGCCGCCGTTGGCCACGGCCGCGGTGACCACCGCCATTTGCAGCGGCGTGGCGGTGATTTCCTGGCCGATGCACACGTCGGCGAGATTGCCCGCGTTCCAGACGCCGATGACCTCTTCCTCCGGCGGGAAATATCCCTTCGCCTCCTGGCGGGTGGGCAGGCCGATCTTTTCGCCCAGGAAGAACCGTTTGCCCATTTCGAGAATGCGGGCCCGGCCCGCCAGCAAACCCTGATGGATGAAATAAGAATTGCTCGATCGCTTGAAGGCGTGGACCAGATCGTAGTCCCCGGGCGGCGCCGTGTCCTTGATCTTCCGGCGGCCGATGAAGACGCAGCCTTTCGCAGGATTTTGCGGGTCGGGCTCGACGCGATACGTCTGGTCCGGGTTCAATCCCGATTCGAGGCAGGCGAGCGCGGTGATGATTTTGAACGTCGAGCCGGGATTGTAGGCGCCTTGCGTGGCGCGGTTGAACATGGGCCGCTGCCGCGGGTCGTTGAGCACCGCCCAGCGGGCCGCGGAGACGCCGGTCACGAATTCGTTCGGGTCGTAGGCCGGGCAGGAAACCAGCGCGAGCACGTCACCGTCCGCGGCGTCCATCACCACGGCGGCGCCGCGCACGCCGGCGCCCACCGACCGCAGCGCGTCATAGGCGGCCTGCTGCAACGGCAGGTCCAGCGCGAGCACGACGTTCTGCCCCGGCTCGGCGCTTTGCCAGACCGTCTCGGATTCGCGGTAAGACAGGCTGTTGACGACGATGGACTTCACGCCGGGCGTGCCGGCGAGTTGCGTGTCGAAGGCGTATTCGAGGCCCACGGCGCCGTTGTAGCTGGGCAGGCTGTAGCTGAAACCGCCCTCGTCGTCGTCGTGGACCTGGTCATCCCGCGTGAGGTAGCCGAGGACGTGCGCCACCACCGGGCCGTGCGGGTAGTAGCGAATCGGCTCCACCTCGAGGTCAATGCCCGGCACGCCGGGTGTCTCCTCCAGAAAGCGCGCCACCTGGGCGGTGGACAGATTCTCCAACACCGGCAGCGGCCGGTAGGGCCAGTCCCGGTGGTGCCGGTTGAAATCGCGCTCGTTGAGCGAAATCGGCGTCTGGATCAGCGCCGCCACACGCTGGACGGTGTTGCTCGCGACCGCGTAGCGCACGGCGGCGGCAAGCTGGTCGCGCTGCGCGCGGCTCAAGCGGCGACCGGCACGCTGGCGGGTGAATTCCCGCTCGAACTGCGGACGCAATTCGTCGAGGTAAAGGTCGAGGTCGTAGCTCGGCCGGTTTTCGGCGAGCACCAATCCGTTGCGATCGAGAATTTTTCCCCGCACGGCGGGAATGCGCACGGTGCGGAAGGTCTGGTTTTTCAGACTGGCCTGATAGCGTTTTGCACTGACCACCTGCACATACCACAACCCGCCCAGCAGCAGCAGCAGGCCGGCAAACACCACCACGGCGAGCGCCTGCAAGCACCGGTCGCCTCTGCGGAGTTGGTCGAGGATGAGCATGATCAGGTGCGACCGCGCTTGATTTCCCGGTCCGTGCGGAATGCGGAGCTGGGCTCCGGCAGATACGCGAAGAGGCCGGTCAACGCCTCCACGAACCGACATGCCAGCGGCGTGAGCACGGCACCACCGGCGCCGACAACGAGGAGTTGCCAGAGCACGCCCCAGCCCAGCAGCGGGTGTTCGCCAAGCGTGAGCAGCAACACCAGTTTCATCAGCGTCACCCCGACCGTCGCCAGCAAGCCCAGCACGCTTTGCGCGTAGGCGATCTCCCGCAGCACCAGGTCCTGCCAGCGGTTCAGCAGAAAACCGACGAGAAACAGCGGCAGCATGCTCACGCCCAGCGGATTCGCGGACAACGCGTCCAGCCACAAGCCGCCCACGACCGCCACGAGCGTCACCGTGGTGATGTCGGCGCTGACCGCGGCGCACACCACCACCGCCGGCAGCACGCTGAATTGCGCGCCGAGCCAGCGCCGCGGCAGCTCAACCGTCGCCTGCGCAAACACCCCCACGAACGCGAGCAGCAACAGCAACATGACGCGCAGCCAGTTCACGGCAGCAGCACCAGCAACTCGGCCAGCCGGCTGGTGTCGGCGAACAAATTCACCCGCGCCTCGGTGGAGAGGCCGTAGCCCACCGTGCGCGAATCCACCACGGAACCCACGGGAAGGCCGGCCGGAAAGACGCCGCCCAGTCCGCTCGTGAACACGGTCTGGCCCGGTTTCAGCGCGCTGTTCCGCGGCAGATGCGTCAGGTCCACGAGCCGGTGGTCCAGCACGCCGGCGGACGGCGCGGTGATCACGCCCTGCTCGCCGGTTTCGCGGACGACGACCGCGACGCGACATTTGGGATCCCCCACAAACACGACCTGCGCCGTGCTGAAACCGACGTCCGTGACCCGGCCGATCAACCCATCCGGCGTGAACACAGGCAGGTTGGGCCGGAGGCCGTCGCGGCTGCCGCGATCAATCAGCACCATGCGCCACCAGTTTTCCGGGTCGCGGGCAATGACTCTGGCCGCCTGGGTGTGCCAGCGTGTCTGGGTGCGCCAGCCGAGAAGCTGCCGGAGCCGGTCATTTTCGCGGAGCGCCGCCGCGCCCTGCAAGGCTTGCAGTTGGAGTTGCTGGTTCTCCCGACGGAGCCGGTCGAGCTCCTGCAGCAGACTGCGGCGGGTGGCCAGCGTGGCGCCCCCCTGTTCCACCAAGGTCTGCCCCGAACCAACGAGGCCGAAGAGCGGCAGAAAGAGGGTGCTGATGGCAAACTTCGCATGGCCGGCAGCGCGTTCAGGCAGGTTCAACAGAACCACCGTCAACAGCACAACCACCGTCCAGGCGACGTGATGCGGCCTATTCAACATTCGTCAACCCCGTCATTTGGGCACGGGGCGAACGCACACCAGCGGGCTGGCGGGAGGGAATCAAGTCGAGGAAGAGGCCACTCGTTTGAGAAATTGGAGTTCCTGCAACACCCGGCCCGTGCCTTCGGCCACCGCGGTCAGCGGGTCGTCGGCGATGTGAACGGGCAGATAGGTTTCCTCCGCCACGAGGCGGTCAATGCCGCGCAAGAGCGCGCCGCCGCCAGCCATCACAATGCCGCGATCCACAAGGTCAGCGGAAAGTTCGGGCGGGCAGCGTTCGAGGGTGATGCGAATGGCTTCCAAAATGCTGGACAGAGGCTCCTTCAAGGCTTCCCGGATCTCCTCGGAGCGGACGTTGATCGTTTTCGGCAGGCCGGTGCTCAGATCGCGGCCTTTCACGTCCATGGTCAGTTCCTGCTCGAGAGGATAGGCGGAGCCGATTTTGATTTTAATTTCCTCCGCGGTGCGTTCGCCAATCATCAAGTTATGGGCGCGTTTCATGTAGGCCACGATCGTCTCGTCAAACTCGTCCCCGCCCACGCGGAGACTGCGGCTGAAGACGATGCCCGCGAGCGAGATGATCGCCATTTCGCAGGTGCCGCCGCCGATGTCCACGATCATGTTGCCGGCCGGCTCATGCACGGGCAGGCCGACGCCGATGGCCGAGGCCATGGGCTGTTCAATCAGGTAAACCTCGCGCGCGCCGGCATGGGTGACCGAATCCTTCACAGCCCGCCGTTCGACCTCGGTGATGCCGGAAGGCACAGCCACGACAACGCGTGGCGCGATGAGTTTGCGGTGATGGACCCGTTGGATGAAGTGCCGGAGCATCGCTCCGGTGACGTCAAAGTCAGCAATCACGCCGTCCTTCATCGGGCGGATGGCCACGATGTTGCCGGGCGTGCGGCCAAGCATGCGCTTGGCCTCCTCGCCCACCGCCAGAACGTTGTTCGTCCCGGCCTGAATGGCCACCACCGAGGGTTCGCGCAATACAATGCCCTGATCACGCACATAGACGAGGGAATTTGCGGTCCCCAGGTCAATTCCAATGTCGTTGGAAAACAGGCCTTTAAGTTGCGCCCACATGAAATGTGCCTAGCACGCGCTGACCCTAAGAGGCCAAGCCCTTGACCGTCAAGATTATTCACCCGACCCGCAGCCGCCGACGCGCGTCACGGCCCGGCGAATTCCACCCACACGCTGCGGAACGACCGCCGGCGCGGATCGGGCAGACTTTTGCATGGCTGGCCCTGCACCAACCGCAAGCCGTCGTCGCTCAGCAACTGCACGCGTTGCCAGCCCCGTTGCGGGTAGCGGATGATGGCTTCGGGGTTCAAACCGCGGAGTTGCGCATGTACCACGCGCCGCGGCTTCGTGCCGGGGCCGCCCCAAAAAAACAAGTGCGACCGCCCGCCGCTGCCCGCCGGTCCGCCGATGATCAGGTATTGACCGGCCGCAAACGCCAGATCGCGGACACCCAAACCACCCAGGTTCAGTTCGACCGGCTGGCCGAGCCGGGCGCGGGCGCCGGTGATGACTTCTGCCGGATTCGCCAGCGGCACCAACAAGGCGCGGCCGTGGGGAATGGGATTGCGAAAACCGATCAGCAACCGCCCATCCGGCATGGCGCAGACGCCCTCGATGTTCAGTGCGCCGGGAGTCTTGGGTGCCCGGCCCGCAGCGTCCGCGAAATCGTAGCGGGCCAGCGTTGGCGCGGTCACAAGGTCAAACAACAGTTCCGTGTAAGGTTTGCCCTCCGGTACCACCGTCACCTCGCCGGCGCACGTGACCACCTTTGTCGCAAAGAAACGGTCACGGCTCTCGCGGAATTTTCCGCGCGCGTTGCGCCCGTGCGACGACAGCCAGTAAACGCGGTCGCCCACGCGGGTCGCCGCCTCCAGGTCCGTCTCCGGCGAACGCGGATCCACCTCCAGGAAGCCCGTCAAGTCCACCTCGCGAACCGGCGGACCGCTGCGGTCAGCGCGGTAAATGCGCAGCCGGCTGTCCTCGTCGCTCGCCACGATGAAATGATTCGTGTCCAGCGCGGCGGCCGCGGAGGCATCGCACATGCCCGTATAAACAACCGCCGGCCGCGACGCCGCTCCCGCGAACCATGCGGCCAAAACGGGCAGGCCGAGCCAGGCCAGGCGGAGGAGCTGTGCTCCCAAATGACAAGGCCGGGAACGCCGGAGCCGGCCTGCGCCCTCAGGCTCCGGTGCGGAGTTCCTGCCGAAATGCGGCACCAAGGTCAGCACCGCGTCCGTGCGTTCACGCCGGGGCTTCCGGCGCCGCCTTGCGCCGTCCGCGCCTGGCGGCCGGCTTCTTGACCGGCTCCGGCGGCGGCGTGGGCGCGGGCGGAGGTTCAGGCGCCGGCAGCAGATAGCGGGCGCACGTGTCGCACATGGCAATGTCCTCGTCCCGCAGCAGCGCCGCGTAAACGCCGGACGCGAGCTTCATCTGACAACCGGAGCAAACGCCGTGGCGCACCAGCGCCACGCCTTTCTTGCCCCGCGCCTTCAACCGGTCGTAATGTCCCAGCACTGGCTCCGGAATCTCCTTGCGGATGACTTCAGCCGACTGTCGAGCTTCCGGCGACTCGGCCTTCGGTCCCATTTCGAGTTCCTGCAACTCGAGCAAACGCTCAATAATTTTCATGTTCGTGACCGGGTTTTAACCCGTTCACGGGCATTCTTGATCCCGGCTGCCACAAACGCCAATCAAATTTCGTCGGGTTAAATGCGCCTGGCGCGCCGAAAAGACTTGCCGGCGGCATCGTGTCCCGCCATGAAACAACCCGCGCAGCATTTGAAACGGAAATGAAAATCACTAATTGCCTTCCGTCGGGAATCGCTTTGGGCGTCGCCCTGGCGCTCAATGCCACGGCGGAAAATTGGGCCAACTGGCGCGGTCCGTGGTTTAACGGCTCCACCTCCGAAACCAACCTGCCGCCAGCCTGGACGAAGACGGAGAATGTCCGCTGGGTGGCCGAGCTTCCCGGCCCGTCCGGGGCGACGCCGGTCATTTGGAACCACACCGTCTTCGTCTCCTCGACCGAGATTGCCACCCAATCGCTGCAGGCCTTCGCGTTCGACCTCGTTTCCGGCCGCTCGGAGTGGACGCGCAAGATCGCCGACGGCTACCGCAAGGATGAGATGAGCAACTACGCCTCGCCCTCGCCGGTCACGGATGGCAAGACCGTGATTTTCTTCTACGGCACCGGCGACCTCGCGGCCTTTGATGTCGCCGGCCAGGAGCTGTGGTCGCGGAATCTCCAGAAGGATTTCGGCGACTTCGCCTACCAGTGGACCTACAGCAGCAGCCCGATGCTCTACGGCGGCCGGCTTTACATTCAGGTGCTGCAACGCAACGAGCCGGTGAACGGCCGCGGCCGCGCAGACGGCCCGATTGACTCCTTCCTGCTGGCGCTCGATCCCGCCACCGGCCGGACGCTCTGGAAACAGGTCCGGCCGAGCGACGCCGTGGCGGAGTCGCACGAGGCCTACTCGACGCCGATTCCGTTCGAGTTCCGCGGACGCCGCGAGCTGCTGATCGTGGGTGGCGATTGCCTCACCGGCCACGATCCCGACACGGGGCGCGAACTCTGGCGCTGGGGCACGTGGAATCCGCGTCACATCGGCCACTGGCGGCTCGTGCCTTCGCCGGTGGCCGGCGGCGGAGTCGTCCTGGCCTGCGGGCCGAAAGGTTCGGCGGTGTTCGCGATCAAGGCCGGCGGCTCCGGCGCGCTCACCAACTCGGCCATCGCGTGGTCCACGGAACAAGACCGGCAGACCACCACCGACGTGCCCACGCCGTTGTTTTACCTGGGCGATTTCTTTGTCCTGAGCGACCTCAAAAAATGCCTCACCCGGATTGCCCCGGCCAACGGCCAGGTGAAATGGAGCATCAGCACGCCAGGAATGGCGAAATACGAGGCCTCGCCCATCGGTGCCGACGGGAAAATTTACCTGCTCAACTTCCGCGGCGATGTGGCGGTGGTGAGCGCGACCGACGGCAAAATTCTCCAGCAAATTCCAATGGGCGACGAGGGCGACGACCGCATCCGGTCCAGCATCGCGATTGCGCAGGGCCGGCTTTTCATTCGCACGAACCGCAAACTCTACTGCGTCGGCCGCCCGTAGCCGGCTTCGTGGAAACTCCGTTGCGCGCGGCGCCGGCTACTTGTCCGCCGCGTCGAGCCGTTTGATGCGGATATTGCGATACCGCACGAACTGTTTCGTGAAATCGCCGCCGCCGTGGACTTGAAGCCCGATGCTGCCGGTGTCCGGGTGTCGTTTTTCCGACTCGGTCCAGTCCATGAATTTCACGCCGTTGATCCAGGTGGTGATGTGCGGAGGGTTGCCGACGATCCGGGCACGCAATTCGTTCCACTGCCCGTGGCGCCAGAAAAACGGCCATGCCGGCGGCAATACCGGCAGTGGCGTGGGCGAATCAGCCACCGGCGTGATCACCGTGACTTTGTCCGTGAAGCGGAAGTTCATCACGCTGGGTTTTCCCCCCAGCCCGCCCTCGCCGTAAATGCCCATGAGGTTGCCGTTCGCATGATAGTCAATCATCGCCTGATAGGCCGTGCCGTCTTCAGTGCTCCGCAGGAACAACCCGCTGTCCGGCCCGAAATCATTGTTCATTTCCAGCGCGATCTCGAAGTCGCTGAACTTGGCGTCGGTGAGCAAAATGCCGCCATTGCCGGGAATGTCCTGGCTGCCGACGATCATGCCTTTCTCGACCACCCACCTGCCGCCGGACTTGTGACGGCTGGCGGCGCTGTGGCCGGTCAGTGCGCTGACGTGCCAGCCCGCCAGATTTTTGCCGTTGAACAGCGGTTCAAACTCCCCCGCGGTCGCACCCACGACGGCCTGTGACACCCAAGCGGCGGCCAGCGCCAGCCGGAAGCAAGAGGTGATTGTCATGGCCGGAGGCTGGTTCTCCCGGCCCGGCAAATCAAGCCGGAAAACGCTGCCTGCTTCAGCCATTCTCAGAATGGCCCGGTTTCACTTTCCGGCCCGGATGCGCAACGTGCAGCGGGCGAGGTTGAAATGATCTCCGCGGTCAAATACACACCAGAGCGTCTTCCCATCCGCGCCCATCCAACTGACCGGAAACGTGTGCAGGTAAGCCGGGCGGTTCTTCTCCACCGGCGAGTAGGTCCATTGGGGAAGATCATTTCCATAAGCCACTGTCCGCCACGGACCCCATAAGTGCCGGCTTTCATACAGGCCCCAGTCGCCGCGGTCCTCGTGAGTGGTCACGCTTAGCAAATACCGTCCGGTCGCGGCATGATAGGCACAGGTGGTCCCCCAACTGATTCCCGCCGGGTTGCGGAAAACCGGCGTTCGGTCCGCCAGGTTGTGCGACCACTGCGGCGTCTGGACGGTTCCCGAGAAAAACTCATACGCCGCAAGGTTCTCCATCCGGTCCGCTCGCACACGGAAGAGATACAACCGCTTGTCCGTGTTCCGGCGGGGATCGTTGTCCGAAAACCCATACACGTAACCGTCTGCCGGCGAATCCGGCCGCGGGCCAAACTGGACGAGTCCGGGAAACGCGAACGCCTTGTGGGAAAGCGGGAAAATCCACCCCCGGTCCTGCCAGGTCAGCCCTTTGTCCGGCGACTTCCACAAGCGACACCGATCCCAGGCGCCCTGCTCGCTGATATACAGGTAAAGCTGGCCACTCACGACAATGAGCGTGCCCTTGCCCACCGCCGGCGGCTGATGCGAAACCGGCGCCTCGCCGCCCCAGAGGTTCTCGCCTTTCCAGTGCGGCGGCACGCCGGTGATTCTGGCCACGCCAATCGAAACCCGGCCCTGACTGTCCTTTCCACCGAACCCGCCGCCATCGCCCCACGCCGCATAAACCGTCCCATTCGTATCGCTCGTGCAGGCCCAGATGTCACTGCCGGGCGCCTGACGCACAAGGGTTTCCTGATGAAACTCGATGCCCGGGACCGCCTCGCTGCGGGGATACGGAGGATCAGATTGTGCCGCGCCAACGGCCAGGGCGGCAAATCCCATCCCAATGAAATGCCAAGGCTTCATCAGCGACTCATGATCCCCAAATCGGCCCAAAGCGCAAGCGCGCCAATGAGAACGTGCGGGAACCGGGCGGGCGCGGTAAGCTGGCGGCGTGAGTGCGGGACACATCAAACCACCGGAGCTGCTGGCGCCGGCCGGCGACTGGGAGTGCGCGAAGGCGGCCGTGGAAAACGGCGCCGATGCGATCTATTTCGGCCTCGACCGTTTCAACGCCCGGATGCGCGCGGCCAATTTCACCGGGGCCGACCTCCCGCGATTGATGGCGTTCCTGCATCGCCGCGGCGTGCGCGGCTATCTCTCGTTCAACACACTCGTCTTCACCGATGAACTGGCCGAGGCGGAGCGGTTTCTTCGCGCCAGCATCGCGGCCGGCGTGGATGCCGCAATCGTTCAGGATGTCGGCATCTGCCGGTTGATCCGCCGGCTTTCGCCGGACTTTCCGATCCACGCCTCGACGCAAATGACCATCACCAGCGCGGCCGGCGTGGAATTTGCGCGCGAACTCGGCTGCCAGCTCGTCGTGCTGGCCCGCGAATGCTCGCTCAAGGAAATCGGCCTCATTCAGTCCTCAATTGGCAGCACCTCATCTCAACCATCAACCCTCAACCCTCATCTTCCCCTTGAAGTCTTTGTTCACGGTGCGTTGTGTGTGGCTTATTCCGGCCAGTGCCTCACAAGCGAATCTCTTGGCGGCCGTTCGGCGAACCGCGGCGAATGCGCGCAGGCCTGCCGGCTGCCTTACGAACTCATCGCCGACGGCCGGACCGTGCCGTTGGGCGACCGCCGGTATCTGCTCAGTCCGCAGGATTTGGCCGGATTGGAGTTGGTGCCGGAACTGGCCCGCCTTGGTGTGGCGTCGCTCAAGATCGAAGGCCGGCTGAAATCGCCGGAATACGTGGCGAACATCACCCGGATCTATCGGCAGGCCATTGACAAACTCTCTTGCAGCCAGCGTGAGGGGACGCACGCTCCAAATCGGGGAAGTCACAACAAACCTGCTCTCATCCGCGGCAACGGCGATCAATACGAAATGGAAATGTCCTTCTCGCGCGGCTTGTTCACCGGCTGGCTGCGCGGCGTCAACAACCAGGCGCTGGTTCACGGCCGTTTCGGCAAGAAGCGCGGGGTGTTTCTCGGCGAAGTGGCGGAGGTCCGGCGCGATTCGGTCGTTGTCGGGCTGGCCGCCCCGCTCAAGCCGGGCGACGGCGTCGTGTTCGACGCCGGCCGGCCGGACGAAGCCGAGGAGGGCGGCCGCGTCTATGAAATTCGAACTCTGAAATCCAACGCTTCCACCAGTACCGCGGTGGAACTGTGGTTCGGGCGAGACGACATTCATTTCGGCCGCGTTCATGCCGGTGACAGGCTTTGGAAGACGAGCGACCCGGAACTCGACCGCAGGCTGCGGCAGAGTTTTGCCGGCGACACGCCACGATTTCAGCGGCCGATTGACATGGAAGTTCGCGGCACGGTCGGCACGCCGCTTGAACTGACGGCGCGGGATGAGTTGGGCAATGTGGTGAAGCTCGAATCGGCGATGGCGCTGATGGCGGCCACGAACCGGCCACTCACGACTGAACGGTTGCGCGAGCAGCTCGGCCGGCTGGGCGGCACGCCATTCACTTTGGCCGGCTTCACAAGTTGTCTGACCGGCGACGTGCTTTTGCCGGTCAGCGAACTCAACCGCCTACGCCGCGAGGCCGTGGCAGAATTAGAAACGATGCGGTCGCAGCCTAAACGCTGGACACTGAATGAGGCCACGGCCGTTCATCCTGTGACAAAGGATTGGCCCACCGTGGCGGAGCCGGAGTTGATCGTGCTGGTGCGTGACCTCACGCAGCTCGATGCGGCGTTGAAGAGCGGCGTGCGGACGGTTTACTGCGAGTTTGAGGACCCGAAGAAATACCGGGAAGCCGTGGCAAGGTTTCGCGCAGCGCGGGGCGCCTCTCAACTTGCAACCTCTAGGTCTCGTCGAACCATCTGGGTGGCGCCGGCGCGCATCACCAAACCCGGAGAAGAGTGGATTTTGAAGCAGGTCCAGTCCTGCGGAGCCGACGGTTATCTGGTGCGGAATTTTGATCATCTAAAATACTTCGTCGGCGCACGCTGCATCGGGGATTACTCGTTGAATGTCGCGAACCCGCTCACGGCAGAGTATTTTTTGAAGTGGTTCGGCCTTGAAAGACTGACGGCTTCCTACGATTTGAACAACGCGCAACTGGAGGCGCTGCTTACGGGCACGCCGCCGGCCTGGTTCGAGATCACGATTCACCAGCACATGCCGATGTTTCACATGGAGCATTGCGTGTTCTGCGCGTTCCTATCGAACGGCACGGACTACACCAACTGCGGCCGGCCGTGCGACCATCGCACGCTGCGACTGCGGGATCGCGTGGGCGCCGAGCATCCGGTGAAGGCGGACGCCGGCTGTCGCAACACGGTGTTCAACGCGCTGGCGCAGACCGGTGCGGAATACGTGGCGCGGCTGCTCGCCCTGGGCGCGCGGCATTTCCGCGTGGAGTTTCTGGACGAACCGCCGGACACCGTAGCGCGCACCATCGGGATGTACCAGCGATTGCTGCGCGGCGAAATCACCGGCACGGAACTGTGGCGCGAATTGAAACTGTGTCATCAACTTGGCGTGACGCGCGGGGCGCTCGACAAAGGCAGCCGGCCGGTCACGGTGCTGTGACATGAAACCGCCCACCTCATCTGTGTCAGTAGTGAGGACCGCCCTCTTCCAGAACCACGCTTCAACGGCTACTGACTTGGTACATACAAAACTGGCCGGCGGATTGGTCGGGTTTCATGTCAGGCATGACCTTTGGCATATTCTTAGATCGCCAGACTGCGCCACCGTGGCGGCCTGGGCGGGGATATTGAACGTGTTGTAGGGCACGGCGACCCACGGCGTCAGCGAGTTGCTGTTCTGGAGGAGACGCACCTGCCGGCCGTCGGTCGAGCTGCAGCCGGTGTTGCCATCCGAGGCCAGCCCGCCCACAAACACCGGCCCCGCATGGGGCAATTGGAAGGCCCGGACACTGTCGTAATTGATTCCCGGGCTTTGCCAGTTATTCCCGATCATGCAGTAGTAGTCCGCCCCGCCGGTCCAGTTATACCAGAACGCGCCGTTGGGTTCGTAGCTGCCCAGAGAGCCGGACGGCTGTCCCAAAAGAGGGCATACAAAAGTGGCCAGCGAGTTGGAAGCTACTCAGAATGCTTAGGCATGCATTTATCAATGCCTTCCACTCTGTAGTCCCGGTTCACCCAGGCGCGACCGTCTGGGGTCTTTTCCCAATCCCACATACTCTGAGGGGTTCCATTGGTCTCCGCATATGTCAATCCGCCTTTTACCAGTAGATAGTGGAAAAAGGCTGCATCCACGATCGCGCCGGAGTCACCGCTTAACCGGATACCCCTGCTGGGCAGAATCGCCCAATCGAGTTCAAATCGTGAGCACTCGCCGACCTCATGTTCGTCCTGTGTTTTCAGGGATCCCGTTTACTTTGGCTCCGTTCTTAACCGGACAGCAGTGTATTTTGCCAAAAGTCGCCTATTCCCGTTTCAACGATATAACCCAATTCCGCGTACCCATTAACAACCCCTGGCACGTATCCGCTGCTATCCCAATGGACGGTCGGCAGGTGCATCCCCAGCACGCCGCGTCCCGACACGAAAACTACCTGACCATCGGGAAACACCAGAGTCATGCCGACATAAAGGCGTTTCCATTCATAGCTCGTGACGCTTCCAGAGAGCCACCAAGCATACGTATTCTCCGTTTGTAACCGTCCAGAGTCAACCCTGAAGTTGGTTAGTCCCGATGCAATATCATAATCACTTTCATCCCCTGCTTTATCGCCATTTTCAGGATCCGGTATCCATGTGTCGTAAGCGTTTATGTATTGTGGGTCTAAAACCCACTGAACTGTCTTTGATGGTTCCTCTGGCAGCGGCGGATCGAACACCGCGGAGAGATTGATCTTCTCCCCTATTGCGTGCTCCGCCTCGGGAATCAATTCATCCGGTTGCAGTTGTGTGCCGTTGGCTTGAATAAGCAATTTGTGTTTGGTCGGGTTAACGTCAAACGTATAGAAGTCGCAGCCGGCGATAGTGGGGGTGATGTCCACTTCCGCGCCGTCGGGCAGGGCCAGATACCGGTAGCCATCGGTCCCCACACTTTGGCCCTGAATCGTCATCCGTTGCGGCGCCAGGGCCAGTTCCGGTGGCGGACTGCCCTGCGGGCCTCCCGGATGCCATTTCGCGTCGGTCACATAGCCGGCCGAGGCCGCCAGCACGATCAGGTTGCGCCGGCCGGGCAGCGCCTTGCCCCCCGTGCGCAGGTAGAGCTGGGTCTGGGCGACACGGGAGTAGGTGTCGCTCTTCTCGGTCCCGTTGTCGTTCTGCTCCCAATGCGAGGTGACCGCGCAGGATTCAAAGGGGACCAGATACCAATCATAGGGCGACCCCCAAATGTCGGTCGTGGTCGTTTGGGTGAGGGAGTTATAGAGACTGTAGGTCCCGCCCTGGTTCGGCGGCCAATCATCCGCCGGCCAGGTCCAGGTCTCGGTGGTGTAATAGGAGTCGTAAGTCTTGTCGGTGGTGGC